>NZ_JBFUDG010000002.1:0-744194 GCF_056404835.1 Allobosea sp. P2_B12
CGATCATCTCGGGCGGCAAGGGCGGCGCCGAGGACAAGATCGCCGCCATGGAAGCCGCCGGCATCAAGGTCTCGCCCTCGCCTGCGCGCCTTGGAAAGACCTTGGTCGAAGTGTTGAAAGGCTGAGGCCAGCCACGGGCGTCGTGGTCGGGTTTGACCCGGCCATTTCATCCCGGCCCAGCCACCCCCAGATAGGGTCGGACCCAAGCCCGACCACGACGGACAGACAAGCGATGCCCGGGACAGGCCCGGGCATGACGCGGTGACAAGACAGGACGGATCAAGCCATGGCTCGCCAGGACATCAACGAGGCTCTCGCGCAGACGGGTTTCCTCTATGGCGGCAACGCGGCCTATATCGAGGATCTCTACGCCCGCTATCAGGCCGATCCGAAGTCGGTCGACGAGCAGTGGCAGGGTTTCTTCGCGGGCCTGAAGGATGAGGGCTCGGCCATCATCCAGAACGCCAAGGGCGCGTCCTGGACCAAGCCGAACTGGCCGGTCCATGCCAATGGCGAACTGGTCTCGGCGCTCGACGGCAACTGGGCCGTTGTCGAGAAGGTCGTCTCCGACAAGCTCAAGGGCAAGGCGCAGGCCGCCGGCGCCGCGATCAGTGCGTCCGACGTGCAGCAGGCGACGCGCGATTCCGTGCGCGCCATCATGCTGATCCGCGCCTACCGCATGCGCGGCCATCTCCACGCCAAGCTCGACCCGCTGGGCATCGAGACCGTCGACAATTCCGACGAGCTCTCGCCGGCCGCCTTCGGCTTCAGCGAGGCCGATCTCGACCGCAAGATCTTCATCGACAACGTGCTCGGCCTCGAATTCGCGACGATCCGCGAGATGACGGCGATTCTGCAGCGGACCTATTGCAGCACGGTCGGCATCGAGTTCATGCACATCTCGGACCCCGAGCAGAAGGCCTGGCTGCAGGGCCGGATCGAGGGGCCGGACAAGGAGATCGCCTTTACCAAGGAAGGCAAGAAGGCGATCCTGAACAAGCTCGTCGAGGCCGAAGGCTTCGAGAAGTTCATCGACCTGAAGTACACCGGGACCAAGCGCTTCGGCCTCGACGGCGGCGAGTCGCTGATCCCGGCGCTGGAGCAGATCATCAAGCGCGGCGGCGCGCTCGGCGTGCGCGACATCGTCTTCGGCATGGCCCATCGCGGCCGCCTCAACGTGCTCACCCAGGTGCTGGGCAAGCCGCATCGCGCGCTGTTCCACGAGTTCAAGGGCGGCTCGTTTGCGCCCGATGACGTCGAGGGCTCGGGCGACGTGAAGTACCATCTCGGTGCCTCCAGCGACCGCGAGTTCGACGGCAACAACGTCCACGTCTCGCTGACGGCCAACCCGTCGCATCTCGAGATCGTCGACCCTGTCGTGCTCGGCAAGGTGCGCGCCAAGCAGGACCAGTTCGGCGACATCGTCGAGCGCTCCAAGGTGCTGCCGCTGCTGCTGCATGGCGACGCCGCCTTCGCCGGCCAGGGCGTGGTCGCGGAGTGCCTCGGCTTGTCCGGCCTGAAGGGACACCGCACCGGCGGCTCGATCCACTTCATCATCAACAACCAGATCGGCTTCACGACCTATCCGCGCTATTCGCGCTCCTCGCCCTATCCGTCCGACGTGGCGAAGATGGTCGAGGCTCCGGTCTTCCATGTGAACGGCGACGATCCGGAAGCGGTGGTCTTCGCCGCCAAGATCGCGATCGAGTTCCGGCAGAAGTTCCACAAGCCGGTCGTGGTCGACATGTTCTGCTATCGCCGCTTCGGCCATAACGAGGGCGACGAACCGGGCTTCACCCAGCCGCTGATGTACCGCAAGATCCGCGCGCACAAGACGACGCTGGAGCTCTATTCCGCCAAGCTGGAGGCCGAAGGCGTGCTCCAGCCCGGCGAACTCGACGAGGCCCGCGCCGCCTGGAAGGCCAAGCTCGAGGTCGAGTTCGAGGCTGGCCAGGCCTTCAAGCCGAACAAGGCCGACTGGCTCGACGGCCGCTGGGCCGGCATGAAGGCGATCCGCGCCGACGAGGACGATCCGCGCCGCGGCGCCACCGGCGTCGATGCGACCGTGCTCAAGGAGATCACCGAAAAGATCACCTCGGTGCCGCCGGGCTTCAACGTCCACAAGACGATTCAGCGCTTCCTCGACAACCGCCGCAAGGCCGTCGAGACCGGCAAGGGCATCGACTGGGCCACCGCCGAGTCGCTGGCTTTCGGCTCGCTGCTGCTCGACGGCAACCCGGTGCGCCTGTCCGGCCAGGACAGCGAGCGCGGCACCTTCTCACAGCGCCATTCGGTGCTGATCGACCAGGAGACCGAGGCCCGCCACACCTCGCTGAACCATATCCGCGACAACCAGTCCCGCTACGAGGTCATCAATTCGATGCTCTCGGAGGAGGCCGTGCTCGGCTTCGAATATGGCTACACCCTGTCGGAGCCTAACGCCCTGACCTGCTGGGAAGCCCAGTTCGGCGACTTCGCCAATGGCGCGCAGGTGCTGTTCGACCAGTTCATCTCGTCGGGCGAGCGCAAGTGGCTGCGCATGTCGGGCCTCGTCTGCCTGCTGCCGCATGGCTATGAGGGCCAGGGTCCCGAGCACTCCTCGGCCCGTCTCGAGCGCTTCCTGCAGATGTGCGCCGAGGACAACATGCAGGTCGCCAACTGCTCGACGCCGGCGAGCTACTTCCACATCCTGCGCCGGCAGCTGAAGCGCGACTTCCGCAAGCCGCTGATCCTGATGACGCCGAAGTCGCTGCTGCGCCACAAGCGCTGCGTCTCCGATCTGTCGGAGTTGGCCGAGGGTTCGACCTTCCACCGGGTGCTGCATGACGACGCCGAGCGCGGCAACTCGACCACCAAGCTGGTCAAGGATTCGAAGATCCGCCGCGTCGTGCTGTGCTCGGGCAAGGTCTATTTCGACCTGCTGGAGGAGCGCGAGAAGCGCGGCATCGACGATGTCTATCTGATGCGCGTCGAGCAACTCTATCCGTTCCCGCTGAAGTCGCTGGCTCAGGAGCTGGCGCGCTTCAAGGGCGCCGACGTCGTCTGGTGCCAGGAAGAGCCGAAGAACATGGGCTCCTGGACCTTCGTCGAGCCCTATCTCGAATGGGTGCTCGGCCATGCCGGATCGAAGTCGAAGCGGCCGCGTTATGTCGGGCGTCCGGCTTCGGCTGCGACCGCGACCGGCCTGATGTCGAAGCATCTCGCCCAGCTCAACGCCTTCCTGGACGAGGCCTTCGCGGCCTGACCGTCCAGCCACCTGACCGCCAGACAAAGACACGAAACAGAGGCCTGACATGGCGACCGAAATCCGCGTACCCACCCTCGGCGAATCCGTTTCCGAGGCGACCATCGGCAAGTGGTTCAAGAAGGCGGGCGACGCCGTGAAGGCCGACGAGCCCTTGGTCGAGCTCGAGACCGACAAGGTGACGCTCGAGGTCAACGCGCCGGCGGCCGGCGTGCTTGGCGAGATCGTCGCCAAGGAGGGCGACACGGTCGGCGTCAGCGCGCTGCTGGGCATGATCACCGCCGGCGACGGCAAGGCCGCCGCGGCTGCCCCCAAGGCCGAAGAGAAGAAGGCCGACACGGCGGTGGCGCAGGCCTCCGGCAAGGCCGGCGAGTCGACCTCGGCCGCCGCCGAGAAGAAGACCGGCGAGGTTGCCGGCGACACCCCGATCAAGCCCGCGACCAAGGCCGCCGATTCCGGCCCGGCGGTCTCGCGCCTGGCCGCCGAAAGCGGCGTCGATCCGTCGACCGCCAACGCCTCGGGCAAGGATGGTCGCGTTACCAAGGGCGACATGCTGGCCGCGATCGCGACCGGTCCCGCCGTAGCCACCGCTGCTCCTGCCGCCCCGGTTCAGGTCCGCGCGCCGTCGGCTCCCGACGACGCCTCGCGCGAAGAGCGCGTCAAGATGACCAAGCTGCGCCAGACCATCGCGCGCCGCCTCAAGGAAGCCCAGGCGACCGCCGCCATGCTGACCACCTTCAACGAGGTGGACATGTCGGCGGTGATGGCGCTGCGCAACCAGTACAAGGACGTGTTCGAGAAGAAGCACGGCGTGAAACTCGGCTTCATGGGCTTCTTCGTGAAGGCCTGCGTGCAGGCGCTGAAGGAGATCCCCTCCGTCAACGCCGAGATCGACGGCACCGACATCGTCTACAAGAACTACTACCATGTCGCGGTCGCGGTGGGCACCGACAAGGGCCTCGTCGTGCCCGTCGTGCGCGATGCCGACCAGCTCTCCATCGCCGGCATCGAGAAGGCGATCGGCGCGCTCGGCAAGAAAGCCCGCGAAGGCGCCCTCAAGATCGAGGACATGCAGGGCGGCACCTTCACCATCTCGAATGGCGGCGTCTATGGCTCGCTGATGTCGACGCCGATCCTGAACGCGCCGCAATCGGCGATCCTGGGCATGCACAAGATCCAGGAGCGCCCGATGGTCGTCGGCGGCCAGATCGTGGTGCGCCCGATGATGTATCTGGCTGTTTCCTACGACCACCGCATCATCGACGGCAAGGAGGCGGTGACCTTCCTCGTCCGCATCAAGGAGGCGCTGGAGGACCCGGCGCGTCTGGTGCTGGATCTCTGATCGCTTTTAACCGGCGGTCCATTCAGGCGTCATGCTCGGGCTTGTCCCGAGCATCCACGACTTTCCTACCGGCCATCCGAAGACGTGGATGGTCGGGACAAGCCCGAACATGACGGGCATTGCGAGGCTTTTTAGATGTCCTACGATCTCGTCATCATCGGAACCGGCCCCGGCGGTTATGTCGCCGCCATCCGCGCTGCCCAGCTCGGGCTCAAGGTCGCCGTCGTCGAGAAGCGCAAGACCTTCGGCGGCACCTGCCTGAATGTCGGCTGCATACCCTCCAAGGCGCTGCTGCATGCTTCCGAGATGTTCGAGGAGGCTTCGCACACCTTCCCGGCGCTCGGCGTGATCGTCGGCAAGCCCAAGCTCGATCTCAAGCAGATGCTCGTCCACAAGCAGGAGACGGTCGATGCCAACGTCAACGGCGTCGCCTTCCTGCTGAAGAAGAACAAGATCGACCCCTTCATGGGCACGGCCAGCATCCCGGCCGCCGGCAAGGTCGTGGTCACCGCCGAGGACGGCAAGACGCAGGAACTGGAAACGAAGAACATCGTCATCGCCACCGGCTCGGAGGCCACCGGCCTGCCCGGCGTGACGATTGACGAGAAGACGGTCGTGACCTCGACCGGCGCGCTCGAACTGACCTCAGTTCCCAAGGAATTGCTGGTCGTCGGTGCCGGCGTGATCGGGCTCGAGATCGGCTCGGTCTGGAGCCGGCTCGGCGCCAAGGTCACGGTCGTCGAATATCTCGACCGCATCCTGCCCGGCATGGATGAGGAGATCGCCAAGCAGTTCAGCCGTATCCTTCAGAAGCAGGGTTTCGAGTTCATCCTCGGCTCGAAGGTGACCAAGGTCGAGACCGGCAAGAAGGGCGCGACCGTCACGGTCGAGCCGGCGGCCGGCGGCGAGGCCAAGACGCTGTCGGCCGACATCGTGCTGGTCGCGATCGGCCGGCGGCCGAACACGGACGGGCTCGGGCTCGATGGCGCCGGTGTCGCGATGGAGCGCGGGCGCGTCGTCATCGACGACCATTTCAAGACCAATGTCGCGGGCATCTATGCCATCGGCGACGTGGTGCGCGGGCCGATGCTGGCGCACAAGGCCGAGGATGAGGGCGTCGCGGTCGCCGAGATCATCGCCGGCAAGGCCGGGCATGTGAACTACGACGCGATCCCGAGCATCATCTACACGGCGCCGGAAGTCGCCGCGATCGGCAAGACCGAGGAAGAGCTCAAGGCCGCAGGCACCGCCTACAAGGTCGGCAAGTTCCCCTTCACCGCCAATGCCCGCTCGCGCGCGATCCGGCACACGGAAGGGTTCGTGAAGTTCCTGGCCGATGCCACGACCGACCGCGTGCTCGGCTGCCACATCATCGGCCCCCATGCCGGTGACCTGATCGCCGAGGTGACGGTGCTGATGGAATTCGGCGGCTCGTCGGAAGACCTCGCCCGCACCTGCCACGCCCACCCGACCCTGTCGGAAGCGGTCAAGGAAGCGGCAATGGCGGTCGACAAGCGTCAGATCCATATGTGAGGAGCGCCACGCGGCGACAGAAGCGTCATTCTCGGGCTGCGCGCAGCGCGGACCCGAGCATCTCTTTCAGGAGTAAGCGCCTTCTCGTCCTGAGATGGTCGGGTCAAGCCCGACCATGACCTCCTAGCCGCCCCGCCTTGCCTTGAACGCCGTCAGCGTGTTGCGAAGCAGGCAGGCGATGGTCATCGGGCCGACGCCGCCGGGCACAGGCGTGATTGCACCGGCGACCGCCACTGCCTCGGCGAAATCGACGTCGCCCGCGAGCTTGCCGTCGGGCATGCGATTGATGCCGACATCGATCACGGTGGCGCCGGGCTTGATCCAGTCGCCCTTGACGAAATGGGGCCGGCCGACGGCGGCGACGACGATGTCGGCGCGGCGGACCACGGCGGGCAGATCCTTGGTGCGGGAATGGGCGATCGTCACGGTGCAGTCGGCCTGGAGCAGCAGTTGCGCGACGGGGCGGCCGACCAACTCGGAGCGGCCGATCACCACCGCCTCCAGCCCCGAGAGCGCGGGCAGCACGCTCTTCAGCAGCAGCATCGAGCCCAGCGGCGTGCAGGGCACAAGCCCCTCCTTGCCGCCCGCCAGCAGCCCGGCATTGATCGGATGCAGGCCGTCGACATCCTTGGCGGGATCGATCGCGTCGATCACCGCGGCGGTGTCGAGATGCTTCGGCAATGGCAGCTGCACCAGGATGCCGTCCACCGCGTCGTCGGCGTTGAGATCAGTCAGCTTTGCCAGCAGCTCGGCCTGGGTCGTCTGCGCCGGCAGGCGGTGGGCGACCGAGTTCATGCCGACCTCAACCGCCAGTTTCTCCTTCGAGGCGACATAGACGCGGCTTGCCGGATCGTCGCCGACGAGCACGACATGCAGGCCGGGAACGAGGCCACTTGACTCCTTGATGCCGGCGATTTCGGCGGCGATCTGCGCGCGCAACTGCGCGGCAATGGCCTTGCCATCGATCAGGGTGGCCTGCGGCATGGGACGCGTCTCCATCGGTGGAGCCGCCCTCATGCGCGATCGTCGCGCGCGCGACAAGCCCGGATGCGACGCGAGGATGCCGAAGCGCGCCGTCACTGCCTTGCCCGCGGTCGTGGCGGCCGGTATCCATCGTGCATGGCCTTGCCGATGGAGACACACACCCCGTGACGCGCGGATTCGCCCCGATTCCGAACATCCCGCGCTACTGGATCACCGGGGCGCGATGCCCTGCGTCGCTGATCACAGTCCCAAGCTCGGAATATCAGCTTGATGACGATGGCCTAGCCCGGATCGATCTGCTGATCGAGAACGGGATGATATCCGCGATCGAGCCGGGCTGGTGGGGGCTGCCGCAGGACATGGATGGTAGAATCGAGAGCTATTACCATCTCGATGGCGGCATCGTGCTGCCCCGCCTCGTCGATTGCCATGTCCATCTCGACAAGGGCCATATCTGGCCGCGCCAGCGCAATCCCGATGGCAGTTTCATGGGAGCGCTCAACAGCGTCATGGCCGACCGCGAGGCGAACTGGTCGGCATCCGACGTGCGGGCGCGGATGGATTTCGGCCTGCGCTGCGCCTTTGCCCATGGCACGGCTGCGCTGCGGACCCATATCGACTCGCTCGGCAAGCAGATCGGGATTTCCTGGCCGGTTCTGGCGGAACTGCGGGCGGAGTGGGCGGGGCGCATCGCCATCCAGGCCTCGCCGCTGTTCGGCATCCAGTTCGCGCTCGATCAGGCCCATATCCGCGATGTCGTCGCGGCGGTGAAGGCGCATGGCGACGGGATCTTCGGCTGCGTCAGCTACATGATCCCGGAGCTGGACGCGGCGCTCGACATTGTCTTCCGCACGGCGCTCGAGAACGGCTTCGATCTCGACTTCCATGTCGACGAGACCAATGATCCCGCCGCCCGCTCGCTGGAGCACATCGCCGATGCGGCGATCCGGCATCGCTTCGCGGGCAGGATCCTCGCCGGCCATTGCTGCTCGCTGGCGTTGCAGGAGCCCGACGTCGAGGCGCGGATCATCGCCAAGGTGCGGGAGGCCGGGATCGCGGTCGTCAGCCTGCCGATGTGCAACATGTATCTGCAGGACCGTGCCCCCGGCCGCACGCCGCGCTGGCGCGGCGTCACGGCGCTGCATGAGCTCAAGGCAGCTGGCGTGCCGGTGATGATCGCCTCGGACAACACCCGCGACCCGTTCTACGCCTATGGCGATCTCGACCTGATCGAGGTTCTGCGCGAGGGCACCCGCATCCTCCAGCTCGACCATGCCGGAACGGACTGGGCCAATGCGGTGGCGCGCACGCCGGCCGCGGTCATGGGGCTGGAGGGCAAGGGGGCGGAAGGTCTGGGCGTGCTGTCGCCCGGCGGCCCGGCCGATTTGATCCTGACCCGTGCCCGCGATTGGACCGAGTTCTTTGCGCGACCCCAAGCCGACCGCACCGTGCTTGTCGAGGGCCGCGCCATCGACACGACGCTGCCGGATCATCGCGAGCTCGATCATCTCGTGGCTGCTGCCAGTTTCGTCCCGGTCGATTCCGTGTCCGAGGCACCCTGATGCGCGTGCTGGTGCTCTATGCGCATCCCAACCCAGAGAGCTATGGCGCGGCGCTGCACCAGGCGGTCGTCCAGAGCCTGCGTGAGGGCGGCCATGAGGTCGATGACTGCGACCTCTATGCCGAGGGCTTCGATGCCGTGCTGAGCCGCGAGGAGCGCCTTGGCTATCATGACCTTGCCGGCAACACACTCCCCGTTGCCGGCTATGTCGCGCGGCTGCGTGCTGCCGAGGCGCTGGTGCTGTGCTTCCCGGTCTGGAATTTCGGCTATCCCGCGATCCTGAAGGGCTTCTTCGACCGCGTCTTCCTGCCCGGCGTTTCGTTCAAGCTGGTCGACGGCAAGGTCGCGCCCAATCTCTGGACGATCCGCAAGCTCGTGGCGGTGACGACTTATGGCGGATCGCGCTGGCGCGCCCTGCTGATGGGCGATCCGCCGCGCAAGCTGGTCTGCCGGGTCCTGCGTGCGGTCTGCCATCCCACCGCGCGGCCGCGCTACCTGGCGCTCTATGACATGAATCGCGCGACGCCGGAGCGCCGTTCCGCCTTCCTGATCTCCGTAGCGGAAAAGATGCGCTCTCTGTGACACCGCTCGCATTCATGTCATCACGTTGTCATCTTGGCGGGCGAACAGCCAGCCGGCGAAGCGTCTTCCTTATCCGTCCAAGCATCTAGCCAAGGATCGAGCGAGATGACCAAGGCACTCGAAAAGAGCGTAGGTCGAGCCTTGCTCGTCACGGCGAGGCTGCACCGCGCCCGCATGGGCGAGCGGCTGAATGCGCTGGGATTGTTTCCAGGGCAGGAGCAGGCGCTGAAGGCGCTGCAGCCGGCGCCGATGACGATGGGCGAGCTTGCGACGCTGCTGCGGGTCAAGCCGCCGACGGTGTCCAAGACGATCGGCCGGCTCTCCCTGCAGGGGCTGGTGACGCGCGAGGGCGGCGGCCGCGACGGCCGGCTCGTGCAGGTCGCGCTGACCGAAGCCGGCCACAAGACGTCCATGGCGCTCGACGCCGTCTGGACCCAGGTCGAGGAAGAGCTGCTCGACAAGCTCGACGGCAAGGAGCGCAAGCAGCTGCGCCGGCTGCTGCGCAAGGCGGCCAAGGGCCTGTCGAAGGCCGGCGTCGAGATCGACGATCCGGAAGCCGACGGCGACGAGATCGACAGCGACGCCTGAGCCGCTACCGACTCCTGATCTTTCGCTCCATGCCGTCCAGTTCATGCCCTGACGGGCGCATGGAGCTCATGCGTTCGGCCGCTGGTCAGAGGCGGTAAATCGTTTAAATCTGCCATTGTCATTCTCCCCGCGCATGACGGGATCTGCCTTGGCCGTCGCTTCGTCCCATCTTCCGGAAACCGGACGGTCGCGCCTTGCCGCGATCGGTTTGATCTGTAGCGCCGTTCTGTTCTTCGCCCTTCTGGACACCAGCGCGAAATGGCTGTCGGGCTATATGGACCCGGTGCAGGTCGTGTTCGCGCGCTATGCCGGCAGCATGGCGCTCGTCCTGATGCTGCTCAACCCGTGGAGTCATCCCGGCGTCCTGCGCACCAAGCGGCCCTGGCTCCAGGGCGTCCGCTCGCTGCTGCTGCTGGGCGCGACGGCGCTGAACTTCGTCGCGCTCCAATACCTGCAGCTCGCGGAGACGGTTTCGATCATGTTCGCGGGACCGCTGCTCGTGGCGCTCGTCGCGGGACCGATGCTCGGCGAATGGCCCGGCCCGCGCCGGCTGGCGGCGATCGGCGTCGGCTTTCTCGGCGTGCTCGTGATCACGCGCCCGGGCATCGGCGGCATGCATCCCGCCGCCCTGCTCTGCGTCTTCGGCACCGTCTGCTACAGCTTCTATGCGCTGGCCACCCGGCGGCTCGCGGCCTATGACAAGCCGGAGACGACGATGGTTTATTCCGGCGTCGCCGGGACGGCGGCCGTGCTGCCTCTGATCCCGTTCTTCTGGACGACGCCGCAGACGCCGTTCGTCTGGCTCGTGATGTTGGGCACCGGCCTGTTCGGCGGCTTCGGGCACTGGCTCCTGATCCTGGCGCACCGGCTGGCCCCGGCGACCGTGCTGGCGCCGTTCATCTATTCGCAGATCGTCTGGATGATCCTGCTCGGCTGGTTCGTCTTCGGGCAGTTCCCCGATCGCTGGACCTTCGTCGGCGCGGCGATCGTGATCGCGTCGGGGCTGTACCTGCTCTATCGCGAGCGGGTGCGGAACGTGCCCGAGGGCTCGGCGCGGATCGATTGAGACCTACGGTCATTCTCGGGCTTGACCCGAGAATCTCTTGCAGGAAATGCGCTGGTTTCCGAGATGCTCGGGTCAAGCCCGAGCATGACGGTCTCTGCCTTACACCGTGACCTGCGTCCCGACCTCGACGACCCGGCCGGTCGGGATCTGGAAGAAGCTCGTGGCGTCCGTCGCGGACTTGGTCAGCGAGATGTAGAGATTGTCCTGCCAGACCGGCATGCCCGATTGCGGCGAGGCCTTGATCGAGCGGCGCGACAGGAAGAACGAGGTCGACATGATGTCGAACTTGAAGCCCTGCTTGCGCAGGATCGCGAGCCCCTTGGGCACGTTGGGGCTCTCCATGTAGCCATAGACCAGATCGACCCGCCAGAAGTCGTCGGTGATGCGCGAGAGGCGCACGCGCTCCTCCTCGGCGATGCGCGGCGTGTCGGCCGAGCGCACGGTCAGGATAACGTTGCGCTCGTGCAGGACCTTGTTGTGCTTGAGGTTGTGCAGCAGCGAGGCCGGGGCCGTCTCGGGGTCGCTCGTCAGGAAGACGGCCATGCCCTTGACCCGGACCGGCGGGCTCTTCGAGAGCATGCCGACGAGTTCGAGCAATGGCACGTCGGTCTTGCGCGTCTTGTCGAACAGGATCTTGGTGCCGCGCACCCAGGTCCACATCAGCATGACCAGCGCGATCGCCAGCAGCACCGGCATGTAGCCGCCGCTGAACAGCTTCAGCATGTTGGCGGCGAAGAAGGCGACGTCGATGATCAGGAAGGGCAGGATCAGGGCTACGGTCGCGGTCAGGCTCCAGCCCCAGACGCGGCGGATCACGATGAAGGCGAGCAGCGAACTCACCACCATCGTGCCGAAGACCGCAATGCCATAGGCGTGCGACAGGTTCGACGAGGTCCGGAAGGACCAGACCAGGATCAGGACGATGACCAGCAGCAGCCAGTTGATGCGGGGTATGTAGATCTGGCCGGAGGTATGCTCCGAGGTGTGACGGATCTCCAGGCGCGGCAACAGGCCGAGCTGGACCGCCTGCCGCGTCAGCGAGAAGGCGCCCGTGATCACCGCCTGGCTCGCGATGATGGTGGCGATCGTCGCCAGGATGACCAGCGGCAGGATCAGGAAGTCCGGAGCGAGCTTGTAAAACGGGTTGTCGATGGCGGTCGGGTCGGAAAGGATCAGCGCGCCCTGGCCGAGATAGTTCAGCCACAGCGAGGGGAAGACCAGCCAGATCCAGGCGCTGCGGATCGGCCCGCGGCCGAAATGGCCCATATCCGCATAGAGCGCCTCGGCGCCGGTCACGGCCAGGCAGACCGAGCCGAGCACGGCCAGCGACACCGTCGGATGGTCGATGAAGAAGCGCAGGGAGTAATACGGGTTGACCGAGGTCAGAACGCTCAGATCGTCGGCGATATGGTAGATGCCGAGCCCGGCCAGTGCCAGGAACCAGACCAGCGTGATCGGGCCGAAGAAATTCGCGACCCTCTCGGTGCCGCCGCTCTGGACCAGGAACAGTGCGATCAGGATGACGGAGGCGATGGTGACGACATAGTCGTTCAGCAGCGGCGTCACCAGCTTGATGCCCTCGACCGCGGAGAGCACCGAGATGGCCGGCGTGATCACCGCGTCGCCATAAAACAGCGCCGCGCCGGCCATGCCAAGGAACAGCACGACGCCGCCGCGCGCCCGCCCGAGGCCACGCTGGGCCAGCGCGACCAGCGTCAGGATGCCGCCTTCGCCATTGTTGTCGGCCCGCATCAGGAGCAGGACATATTTCAGCGTGACGACGATGACGAGCGACCACAGGATCAGCGAGAGCACGCCGATGACGATGTCGCGCGGCACCGGCGCGCCGACAACCGCGGCGCTCAGCTCGCCATGGGCAGCGGTCGCCGCCAGCACGGTCTCGCGCAGCGCATAGAGCGGGCTCGTGCCGATATCGCCATAGACGACGCCCAGCGCGCCGAGCGCCAGCGCGGCATAGCTGCCATGGCCGTTCTTGGCCTCGGCGGCATGGCCGTCATCGATGCCGAAACGGGAATCCTCCGTTTTTTGAGCCGGGGGATTCGTCTGGTCATGCCCCATAGGGGATCTCCGCGCGCGCTGCGGTGCAGCGAAAGGCCGGGGCCTCTAACACAATGCCGTCAGCACGCAAAGGCGCTGCCATGTGTCCGCTGCGGGGCCACGCAACGCAAGGTTGTGAAATTCACTCGGCCGCATCGGCGCGCCTGCCGTAACGCTGCGCCACATAATCATCGACCATGGTCTTGAATTCGGCGGCGATGCCGGGCCCGCGCAGGGTCTTGACCTTCTTGCCATCGACGAAGACGGGAGCCGTCGGCTCCTCGCCGGTGCCCGGCAGGGAGATGCCGATATCGGCGTGCTTGGATTCGCCGGGGCCGTTGACGATGCAACCCATCACCGCGACGTTCAGCGCCTCGACGCCGGGGTAGCGCGTCTTCCAGTCCTGCATCGAGCCGGCGATCCAGTCCTGGATGTCGCGGGCGAGTTGCTGGAACACGGTCGAGGTGGTGCGGCCGCAGCCGGGGCAGGCGGCGACCTGCGGCACGAAGGCGCGGAAGCCCATGGTCTGGAGCAGCTCCTGCGCCGCCTTGACCTCGAGCGTGCGGTCGCCACCAGGCTCGGGCGTCAGCGAGAAGCGGATCGTGTCGCCGATGCCTTCCTGCAACAGGATGCCGAGCGCGGCCGAGGAGGCGACGATGCCCTTGGAGCCCATGCCGGCCTCGGTCAGGCCGAGATGGATGGCGTAGTCGGAGCGAGCGGACATCATCCGGTAGATCGTGATCAGATCCTGGACGCCCGAAACCTTGGCGGAGAGGATGATCTTGTCCCGGCCGAGCCCGATCTCCTCGGCACGCCCGGCCGAGAGCAGCGCCGACTGCACCATCGCCTCGCGCATGATGGCGCGGGCATCGAGCGGGCGAGGCTGCAAGGCATTCTCGTCCATCAGCGTGGTCAGCAATTCCTGGTCGAGCGAGCCCCAGTTGGCGCCGATGCGCACGGCCTTGCCATGCTTGATCGCGAGTTCGACGATCTGGCCGAACTGGCGGTCCTTCTTGTCTTTGAAGCCGACATTGCCGGGGTTGATGCGGTATTTCGCCAGCGCCTCGGCGCAAGCCGGATGATCGGTCAGCAGCTTGTGGCCGATATAGTGGAAATCGCCGATCAGCGGCACGTCGACACCGATGCGGTCGAGCCGCTCCCGGATCTTCGGCACCGCGGCGGCGGCCTCGTCGCGGTCGACGGTGATGCGGACGAGTTCGGACCCTTGCCGCGCCAGTGCCGCAACCTGCGCGACCGTGCCGGCGATGTCGGCGGTGTCGGTATTGGTCATCGACTGGACGACGATCGGCGCGCCGCCGCCGACGGCGACGTTGCCGACCATCACGGGAACGGTGAGGTGACGCGCCAGCGGGCCGGAATGCTCCGCTGTCAGGCAGGGGAAAGCCCGCTCGTTCATCGGATGCGCCCCAACTCGTCTTTGCCGATCATGCGCTTGCGTTCCGGCAATGCTCGCAGCGGCCGACGATCTCGACCACCTGATGGACGGGGGAGAATTGCCTGACCTGGGCGATCGCCGCAACGGCCTTCTTCATGGCCGGCGAGGAATCCTCATCGACGCCGCCGCAGACCTCGCAGATCAGGAAGGCGACAACCTCGTCGGCGCCATGGCCGTGCAGGCAGGCGACATAGGCGTTGCGCGAGGAGAGCCGGTGGACGAAGCCCTGCTCGACCAGGAAATCGAGCGCGCGATAGATCGAGATCGGCGCCAGCCGCCGGCCACCGGCCGGCGAAATCCGGTCGGCGAGGTCATAAGCCCCGACCGGGCGATGGTCGGCATGGAGCGCCTCCAGCGCCTTGGCGCGGATCGGCGTCAGGCGCAGGCCGCGCTCCCGGCAGATACGCTCCGCCCGCGCCAGCGCCTCGGCGGCGTGGATGCGGTGGTCATGGGCGTGCCGGCAGCCGCTCTCGCCGCCAGCGTCGTGCGCGTCATGCACATGCTCGTCATGGGCGCCATGCGCGTGTAGGTTTTGCTGCATTGTGGTCATGTTGCGCTGCAATAGGACATCGGGCAACGTGCCGCCATGGCCTTGATGTGGTGGCGGCATTGCCCTGTTCGGACCCGAACCTAAGCATTTTCTCATCGATTGTCAGGAGCCTTAGCCGATGTTCCTCAAAGACCGCGCGGCCGCCATCACAGGATCGACCTCCGGCATCGGGCTTGCCTATGCCCGAGCGCTGGCCAAGGAAGGCGCCCATCTCGTCGTCAACGGCATCATGCCTCCCGCGGAAGCCGAAAAGCTCCGCTCGGACCTCGCCAGCGAGTTCGGGGTCAAGGTGCTGTTTTCAGCCGCCGACATGACCAAGCCCGCCGAGATCGCGGATTTCATCGCGCAGGCCGAGGCCGAATTCGGCGCGGTGGACATCCTCATCAACAATGCCGGCATCCAGTTCGTCTCGCCGATCGACGAGTTCCCGATCGAGAAATGGGACCAGATCATCGCGATCAACCTGACCTCCGCCTTCCACACGACGCGTGCCGCGCTCCCGAAGATGAAGGCCAAGGGCTGGGGCCGCATCATCAACACGGCCTCGGCGCATGCCTTCGTCGCCTCGCCGTTCAAATCGGCCTATGTCGCGGCCAAGCATGGCATTGCCGGGCTGACCAAGACGGTGGCTCTCGAAGTCGCGACCAAGGGCATCACCGTCAACGCCATTGCGCCGGGCTATGTCTGGACGCCGCTGGTCGAAAAGCAGATCCCCGACACGATGAAGGCGCGCGGCATGACCAAGGAGCAGGTCATGAACGACGTGCTGCTGACGGCACAGCCGACGAAGGAGTTCGTCACCGTCGAGCAGGTCGCGGCGCTCGCCGTGTTTCTGTGCACCGACTCGGCGAAGTCGATCACCGGCACGACGCTGCCGATGGATGGCGGCTGGACCGCCGCGTGACCGGGCGCAAGAAGGCGGCCCATCATCTGCTCGGGCTCGCCGGCCCGAAGGCGGAGAAGTCCGTCTCGCTGGCCTTGCAGGGCGGCGGCGCGCATGGCGCCTTCACCTGGGGCGTGCTCGACGCGATCCTGGAGGATGGGCGGCTCGCGATCGAGGCCTTGTCGGGCACCAGCGCGGGCGCGATGAACGCGGTGGTGCTGGCCGAGGGCTGGATCGAGGGCGGGGCAGATGGGGCCCGCGCCAAACTCGAGGCGTTCTGGCGGGCGATCAGCGTCGATGGCAAGTATGGCGGCTCCGAGCGCTCGCTGATCGACACGCTGCTGGGCGCCTGGGGCGGTTCGAATGGCGTCCCGCCCGGCATGCTCTGGTTCGAGATGTTCTCGAAAGTGGCGAGCCCCTACGACGTCAACCCGCTCAACATCAATCCGCTGCGCGGCGTGATCGCCGACCTCATCGATTTCGACAAGGTGCGGGCCTGCACGCAGCTGAAGCTGTTCATCGCCGCGACCAATGTCCGCTCGGGCAAGATCAAGCTGTTCAACGGCCCGGAGCTGACGGCCGATCATCTGATGGCCTCGGCCTGCCTGCCGATGCTGTTCCAGGCGGTCGAGATCGGCAAGGAGGCTTACTGGGACGGCGGCTATATGGGCAATCCGGCGCTCTACCCGCTGTTCTACGAGGCGGCGGGAGATGACATCCTGCTGGTTCAAATCAACCCGCTCTTGCGCCGGGACCTGCCGACCAAGGCGCGCGATATCCAAGACCGGGTCAACGAGATCACCTTCAACGCCTCGCTGCTGCGCGAGCTGCGAGCCATCGACTTCGTCAACCGTCTGATCGACGGCGGCAAATTGCCCAAGGACGAATACAAGCGCGTGCTGATGCACCGCATCGACGGCGGCCCGCCCTTGGCCGAGATGACCTCGTCGTCGCGGCTGAACTCGGACTGGGATTTCCTGCTGCAGCTGCGCAATATCGGCCGGGCGGCGGCCAAGCGCTGGCTGAAGCGCAATTACGAGGCGATCGGCAAGGTCGGGACGCTCGACCTGAAGGCGGCGTTCTCGTAGATAGCGCGGCGATATCTCTCCAGCCCTCATCCTGAGGAGCGGGCAAAGCCCGCGTCTTGAAGGATGCTCCAGATGGTTCCGGCGCCTCCTGGAGCATCCTTCGAGACGCCGCTTCGCGGCTCCTCAGGATGAGGGCTCAAGATCACATCCCATTCGCCTTATCCGGTCTGGCGAACTACGCGAAAGGTCGTCCCATGTCCCAGCAGCTCATCGTCACCGCAGGCCCGTTCACCTTCGAGGCCAAACTGGAGCTGGAGGCCGCGCCGAAGACGTGCGCCGCCTTCCTTCGCCACATGCCCTTCGCCAGCAAGATCGTGCATGTGCGCTGGAGCGGCGAGGGCGTCTGGATGCCGCTCGGCGAGCTTGATTTCGGCGTCGGCTACGAGAACCATACGAGCTATCCGGCACCCGGCCAGATCATCCTCTATCCCGGCGGCATCAGCGAGACCGAGATCCTGCTCGCCTATGGCGGCGTGCATTTCGCCAGCAAGATGGGCCAGCTCGCCGGCAACCACTTCATCACGCTGACCTCGGGGCTGGAGAACCTCTACACGCTCGGCCGCAGGACGCTCTGGGAAGGCGCGCAGGACGTCAGGTTCGAGCTGGTCTGATCTGGTTCGCGACTGAACCACCGTCGTCATGCTCGGGCTTGACCCGAGCATCTCGCAAACCAGCCACCTCTCGTCCTGAGATTCTCGGGTCTGCGCTTCGCTTCGCCTGAGGACGCGCGTTCCCGCGCGTCCTCAGGCTGGCTGAGGCTCCGCCGCCGGAGGCGGCTCCGGGGCTGCGCAGAGGGCCAGCATCGCGCGGGCGATCTCGGCCTCGCCCATGATCGTCAGCGTCGCGCCGCATTTGGTGAGATGCTCGACCTCGGCATCGGAATGGGCGCGGGCGACGATCGGCAGCGCCGGATTGTCGCGGCGCGCCTGCTCGCAGACCTGCCCAGCCTCGAAGCTCTGCGGAATGGCAACGAAGAGCCGCCGCGCCCGGCCAAGACCAGCGGCCGCCAGCACGGCGGGATCGGCCGCATTGCCGAGCAGGAGCTCGGCGCCGTGACGCTTGGCCGCGGCAACCGCATCGCCCTGTTCCTCGATGACCAGGACCTTCTCGCCGCGCGCCAGCAGGCCGGCGCCGAGCAGTGCGCCGACCCGGCCATAGCCGACGACGACCATGTGGTCGGACAGTGCTGTTGGCACGATGTCGAGGTCGGGCTTCGTTTCGGGGTCGGCTGCGCCCGGCGTCGGCTTGGGTTTCGCCATGCTCGGCTCGCCGATAAAGTGGTCGACCAGGGCAAACAGCACCGGGTTGAGCAGGATCGAGAGGATGGCGCCGGCCAGGATCAGGTCGCGGCCCTGCTGCGGCAGGATGCCGAGCGAGACGCCGAGGCCTGCCAGGATGAAGGAGAATTCGCCGATCTGGGCGAGCGAGGCCGAGATCGTCAGGGCCACGCCATTTGAGCGCCCATAGGCGCGCATGATCAGCCAGGCGGCGAGCGACTTGCCGATCAGGATGATCGCCAGCGTCGCGAGCAGCGGACCGGGCGCGCGCAGCAGGATCGCCGGGTCGAACAGCATGCCGACCGAGACGAAGAACAGCACCGCGAAGGCATCGCGGAGCGGCAGGGATTCCTCCGCGGCGCGCTGGCTCAGCGGCGATTCGCTCAGGATCATGCCGGCGAAGAACGCGCCGAGCGCGAAGGAGACACCGAACAGGGTCGCGGCGATGAAGGCGACGCCGAGCGCCACCGCGAGCACTGCCAGCCGGAACAGCTCGCGCGAGCCGGTATGGGCGACCCAGTGCAGCACCCAGGGGATGACGCGGCGGCCGACGACGAGCATGAAGGCGATGAAGGCGACAACCTTCATCAGGGTCAGGCCAAGCACGCCCCAGAGGCCGAGATCGAACTGGCCCGAGAGCGGCGACGGTACGCCGGGGCGCGCGCCGTTGAGCGCGTCGGCGACGGCCGGGATCATCACCAGCGCCAGCACCATGGCGAGGTCCTCGACGATCAGCCAGCCGACCGCGATCTTGCCCTTCTCGCTCTGGACGAGCCGGCGCTCCTGCAGCGCGCGCAGCAGCACGACGGTGCTGGCGACCGAGAGCGCCAGGCCGAAGACGACGCCGGCGACCCAGTTCCAGCCGAGTGCAAGGCCAAGACCCGTGCCGAGCAAGGTCGCCGCCGCGATCTGAACGAGCGCACCCGGCACCGCGATCGCCTTGACCGAGAGCAGATCCTTCATCGAGAAATGCAGGCCGACGCCAAACATCAGCAGGATGACGCCGATTTCGGCGAGCTCATTGGCGAGGTTCTGGTCGGCAACGAAGCCCGGCGTGAAGGGCCCGACGGCGACACCGGCGACGAGATAGCCGACGAGAGGGGAGATGCGGAGTTTCTGGGCGAGCGCCCCGAAGACGAAGGCAAGGCCAAGGCCCGCGACGAGGATGGCAATCAGCGGGCCGTGATGCATGGTTCTCCCGGATGGATGCGCGATGAAAGCGGACGGCGGAGCGTGCCAGACCATGCCGGCTGCGCCTCGTGATTTCAACCGTGGGGCTGTCGCAGAGAGCCTCTGCTCAGGCCTTGGGCTTCTCCAGCAGGATCTGGCCCTGCTTCTCGACGCCGATCTTGAGCTTCTCGGCGAAGACGGCGAGCACCCAGGGCAGTTGCATCTCGACGCGGACCAGCGATGGCTCGACATCGAGCCGGCCGCGCACGGTGTAGCCCAGCGCAGCCACGCCGAAATGCAGGCTGTCGCCCTCCCAGCGTTCCTCGACGAGCTGCATCTTGACCATGCCGAGGCGGTCGCGGATGCGGTCGATGCCGTCCCGCAATCTTGCGACTGCGCCCTCGCGGCCAAGATCATGCGAGACGGTGATGCTGACGGGCTTGGCCATGATGCTCCCTGAGCGGGTCGAATTGCGATCAGGTTCAGAATGGGGACGGGGGAAGCGGATTTCCAGATTGCCATCGGCCGCAGGGCGCCAGCCAAAACGAAACCGGCCGGCGCGATGGAACGCGGCCGGCCGGCGGTGTTGGAGAATGACTCGAACTCAGCTCAGCAGTCGCGGTCGTGCAACCTGCGCTGGCCGCGCTCGGTGATGTGCCAGCGCTCGCCGGTAGACTCGACGAGGCCCCGGCCCTTGAGGATGTGGAGCACCGACACGTCGAAAACGAAGTGGTTGGTCTGCTCGTCAATGCTTTCGAGAGCGATCCATTCCGGATCCGACATCACGCATGGATGTTTGATCAGGAGTTGCTGGGCTTCCATGAGCGTCTCCTTGGTCAGCGGATGAGAAGGTGAATCGCATCCAATCTTGGCCGTGTGATGGCTGCGGGAGGCGGATCGATGGCCGAATGGTTTCCGGTTTTCGCCGGCCGCAGCTTTCTCGGCCCGGCGCGGAACTCTCGTGGCGGTGCCTCGTTCACTCTCATGAGAATTCAGTGAGCTCCAAGCTCACGACCGCGCTTGCAAATGGAGACTTCGCGATGGCGACCATGAACACTTTCCCGCCTGACGTGCCCAAGGATTCCGACGAGGCCCGCGACGAGATCGCGAACGCCGCCGGTACGGTGCGCGCCAAGGCCTCCAATCTCGCCGAGAAGGCGACCGAGACCGTCCGTGACGGCTACTATCGAGCCAAGGATGCGATCACCGAGACCGATCCGGTCGAGCTGGCCCGCGAGGGCGGCGAGGCGATGCGGAGCGCCGTCGAGCGCCATCCGCTGGCGGCCTTCGGGCTCGGTGCGCTGAGCGTCGGCTTGATCGCCTGGGCCAGCCTGCGCGGCTCCTCGACCTCGCGCTTCGAGCGCTATGAGCCCGATTACGGCCGGCTGCGCAGCCTGTTCAACAGCTACCGCAGCGAGGCCGCCGATACCGGCGAGAGCGCGTTGAAGAGCGGTGAGAAATGGCTGCGTGCCAACAGCGATACGGCCCGCGACTATGCCGGGCAGGCGCGCGACTATGCCGATTATGGCAGCCGCCTGCTGGCAAAGCGTGCGGAGCGCGAGCCGATCGCTGCCCTGCTCGGCGTCGGCATCGCGGTCTATTTCATTGGGTCGCTGTTGACCTCGTCGAGCGAGCCGGCCCCGGCGCGCAAGCGCGTGGCCAAGCGCTGAACAGTCAGGCGGAGCAACCTACCGCAGCGCGGGCGACCGCCTGACACAAAAAAGCCCTGCCGCATCGCTGCGGCAGGGCTTTCTGGTTGTGCGTGGTGCCGCGAGCGGCGACCGCGCCGAAATCTCAGTACCAGTAGCCGCGGCGGCCGTAGTAGCCACGGCCATAATAACCGCGATCGGCCGAAGCCGCGATCGCGCCGCCGATGACGCCGGCGGCAACACCTGCGGTCACCGCGCTGGCGGTCTCGTTCGAGGTGCGGCGGTTCTCGACATAGTTCGCCGAACGGCACTGCTGATAGGCGCGCGTGCCGGGGCGGAAGCCCTGCGATTCGCAGGTGACTTCGGCATCGGCGAGCGACTCCTGCGCAGTCTGGCAGCCGGCCAGCACCGCCGCCAAGGCTCCGACGATCAGAATGGTACGCATTTGTGGTCCCTTTTTGCAGCCTCCCAATGGCTGTCCCGGACTAAAATGCAGGAGGCATGGCAGGTCAAGCAAAACAGCGGCGTCTGGGTTAAATCCATGTGCGAAGATGCTGCAAAACCGCATCAATCGACATGAGTGCCAACCCGTTTGACAGGTGGGCTCAGCCGAATTTGCGAGCCGGCTTTTCGATAGCCTTGGTACCCGAGCGCTCCAGCGAGACGATATCGAGCGGCGGCATGCCGGATTTCTCGGCAATTAGGCGATCCTGCTCCATGATGGCGTCGCGCGCCGGCTCGTCGCCGTCGAGGCCGCCGAGAAGAGCCGTCGGGACGCGGCGGTTGGACCGGCGCGAGCCGTCGGCATAGACGACATCGAACATCACGAATTCGGCATCGAGGGGCTTGGATTTCTTGCGGGCCATGATCGGCTCCTTTTCGACGTGGCAGAACCGGTGTCGCCCGGCGAGATCGCGACGGCGTCTCGCGGGGCATGGCGCGAGGCGGAGGCGAAAAGCGGGCCCGGAGGATGATGCCGCGACGCCTAGACCATGGGCGGTCGCTGTGCAATGCGGCATGTCCAGCCGAAATCGCAGTCGATCCTGCAGGTTCCGGGCTTGCCGAAGCCTGCGCGAGGCTCTTTGCTCGTGCGGATCGGCCCATCGGGCAAGGTGCCGTTCCTGCAAATCCTGAAATGCGTCCTGCCTTGAAAGCCCTGTCGTGAAAGTCCTGATCTTCGGCGGCGCCGGCTTCGTCGGTCTCAACATCGCGGAGGCGATGCTGGGTGCGGGGCATGATGTCGTAGCGTTCGATCGCGTGCCGGTGCCGGATGCCGCAGCCAAAGCCTTTGCCCAGCTGCCCGGCCGGTTCGAGACCATTCTCGGAGATGTGACCGATAAGGCGGTGGTGACCGAGGCGGTTCGCCCCGGCACCGATCTCGTGGTGATGGGCGCCGCGATCACGGCGGGGCGCGAACGCGATGCCAGCGAGCCAGGGCGGATCCTCGAGGTCAACCTGCTGGCGCAGGTGCCGATTCTGACGGCTACGCGGGCGGCCGGCGCGCGCCGCGTGATCAATCTGAGTTCGGCTGCGGCCTATGGAGCTGCCGGCGAGCGTGTCGATGAACTCGCCGAGGAGATTCCGGGCGATCCGGTCGGGCTCTATGCCATCACCAAATGGGCGAGCGAGCGGGTCGGCGCGCGGCTGGGCTCGCTGTGGGGGCTCGACATTGTCAGCCTGAGGCTCAGCGGCGTCTTCGGCCCGTGGGAACGCGCCACAGGCGTGCGTGACACGCTTTCCCCGCATTGCCAGATCCTCGCGGCTGCCGTCGCGGGCGAGTCCGCGATCCTGCCGCGGCCGGGCCTGCGCGACTGGATCTATGCGCCCGATGTCGCGGACGCGGTGCTGGCGGTGGCCGGCGCATCGACGCTCGGGCACGGCGTCTACAATGTCTCGACCGGCCGGCGCTTCACCCTGCTGGACTGGGGGACGCGGCTGGCGGCCTCCTTCCCCGGCTTCGTCTGCCGGCTGGCGGAAGCCGGCGAGGCGGCGACGATCGATTTCCACGGGCCGTCCGACCGGGCGCCGCTGACGGTTTCGCGGATCGCCAGCGATCTCGGCTGGTCTGCGAAAACCGACGGGCTGGATTCTGCCGACCGGCTCGCCGCCTGGTGGCGAGCTGACGGGCGAGGATGAGGAGATCGTGATGAAGCTCGAAGGCAAGATCGCGCTGGTGACCGGCGCCGGTTCCGGGATCGGGCGGGCGATCGCGCAGCTTTTTGCCGGCGAGGGCGCGCGCCTGGCGCTGGTCGATCGCGACGAGGCGGGCCTGGCCGAGACGGCGGCGCTGATCGCGGCAGCGGGTGGGGAGGCGATTGTCCAGTCGGGCGATGTCGGGCTGCCGGGCTTCGCCGATGCTGCCGTGCAGGCCTCCGCGACTCGCTTCGGCGGCGTCGACGTGCTGGTGACGGCGGCGGGCTTCTCCTGCGGCGGCACGGTGACGACGACCGCGCCCGAGGATTGGGACGCGGTCTTCCGCGCCAATGTCGGTGGCACCTTCCTGTTCGCGCGGGCGGCGATCCCGCTGATGCAGGCGCGCGGCGGCGGCGCGATCGTGACCTTCGCCTCGCAGCTCGCGCTCGCCGGTGGGCGCGGCAACAGCGCCTATATCGCCGCCAAGGGCGCGATCCTCTCGCTGACGCGGACGATGGCGCTGGACTATGCGGCCGACGGCATCCGGGTCAACGCGATCGCGCCCGGCGCGATCGACACACCGATGCTGCGCCGGAGTTTCGCCCGCCATGCCAATCTCGAACCGCTGCGCGAGGCTTCGCGCAACCGGCACGCACTGAAGCGTTTCGGCCGGGCCGAGGAGGTCGCGCAGGCGGCGCTTTATCTCGCCAGCGATGCCTCCTCTTTCAGCACCGGCACGACGCTGGTCGTCGATGGCGGCTGGCTGGCGGCATGAACGCTGCATCGGACGCGGCCATGATTCACGATGGCCTTTCCGTCCTCGAAAGCCGCATCGCGGCCGATCTGACCCGCACGGCGCATCCGCGGGCGCCCTGGCTGAAGCCGGTGACGGGGCCCGACGGCACGCCGGCCCATGACGTCATCATCGTGGGCGGCGGCCAGTCGGGGCTTGCTACCGCGTTTGGCCTGCTGCGTTCGCGTGTCGACAACATCCTGGTGCTCGACAGGGCGCCGGCGGGCCAAGAGGGGCCGTGGCGCTCCTATGCGCGGATGCACACGCTGCGCAGCCCGAAGGACTTCACCGGCCCCGATCTGGATATGCCGAGCCTGACCTACCAGTCCTGGCACGAGGCGAAATTCGGCATCGAGAGCTGGGACGAACTCAATCTGATCCCGAAGGGGCATTGGGCGGATTATCTCGCCTGGTTCCGCCATGTCGTCGGTATCCCCGTTCGCAATGAGGCGGAGGTCATCGACATCGCGCCTGCAGACGGGCTGCTGGCGCTGACAGTGCGCGAGGGCGGCGGCGTCTCGACGCTGCGTGCCCGCAAGCTGGTGCTCGCGACCGGTCAGGAGAGCATGGGCAACTGGAGCGTGCCGGCCCCGCTCTCCTGCCTGCCGGTTTCGCGCCGCGCGCATTGCGCGGAAGCGATCGATTTCGACGCGCTCGCGGGAAAGCGTGTCGCGGTGATCGGGGCGGGCGCCTCGGCCTTCGACAATGCCGCGACCGCGCTCGAGGCGGGGGCGGCGAGCGTGCATCTGCTCTGTCGCCGGCCGCAGG
The DNA here is from genome assembly GCF_056404835.1 of Allobosea sp. P2_B12. Lineage (NCBI taxonomy): Bacteria > Pseudomonadati > Pseudomonadota > Alphaproteobacteria > Hyphomicrobiales > Alloboseaceae > Allobosea > Allobosea sp. P2_B12. The sequence goes on from NZ_JBFUDG010000002.1 coordinate 24,726, forward strand.
CGCAGGTGGTGCAGCCCTATCGCTGGCTGACCTTCCGCGGCTTCCTGCGCCATCTCGGCGATCTCGACGATGCCTGGCGCTGGCGCTTCATGAGCGCGATCATGGCGCTGCGCGAGGGCTTCCCGCAGGCGACCTATGATCGCTGTGCGACCCATGCCGCCTTCCGCCTGCATCTCGGTGCGCCGGTGCTGAGCGCGATCGACGGGCCGGACGGGATCGAGCTCGTCACACCGGCCGGCCCGGTGGTGGCCGATTTCGTGATCTGCGCCACCGGCATCGACATCGATCTCGCGGCGCGGCCGGAGCTTGCGCGCTTTGCCGGCAACATCGCCTCCTGGGCCGATCGCTACACGCCGCCCGCAACCGAACGGGACGAGAGGTTGGGACGCTTCCCCTATCTCGCCGACGACTACGCGCTGTGCGAGCGCGTCGCGGGCGAGACGCCGTGGATGGCCGACATCCATCTGTTCAGCATCGCCTCGACGATGAGTTTTGGCGCGTCGGGCTCCTCGATCAACGCCATGACGACCGCCGTGCCGCGGTTGGTCTCGGGGCTGACGCGCGGACTGTTCCGGGCCGATGCCGGGCGGCTCTGGGCGGAATTCCAGGCCTATGACGAGCCGCAGGCTGTGGTGCGGAAGCCGGCATGCGAGCCCTCATCCTGAGGAGCGAGCCCGCAGGGATCGCGTCTCGAAGGATGGTTCAGGAGGCTCCCGAACCAGCTGGAGCATCCTTCGAGACGCCGCGTGCCGCGGCTCCTCAGGATGAGGGCTGAGAGGGCACATGGCACCACGCTTGCATCCTGTCCCGTTCGGAACCAACCTGTCGATCGCGTTCAAAAAACAATGAGGGGAAAAGCATGACCATCGTACGGACGGCCTGCCTTGCGGTGGCGCTCCTGGCCTCGACGGCCCTGCCGGCGCTGGCCCAGACCCGCGCCGAGACGCTGCGCCATGTCACCGGCGCCGCGATCAACACGCTCGACCCCAACATCCCCGGCTCGACCCGCGAGGCCTTCGGCCTGTCGCTTCTGACCTATGACCGCCTGCTCTCCTTCGGCAAGAAGCAGCTCGACGGCAAATGGGTCTTCGATCTCGACAGCTTCAAGCCGGAGCTCGCCGAGAGCTACACGGTCAGCCCCGACGGGCTGAAGATCACCTTCAAGCTGCGCCAGGACGCCAAGTTCCATGACGGTACGCCGGTCACGGCCGATGACGTCAAGTGGTCGCTCGACCGCGCCGTCACCGCCAATGTGCTCGGCAAGGGCCAGCTCCTGACGGGATCGCTGACCTCGGCCGACCAGTTCAAGGTGATCGACGCCCACACCTTCGAGGTGACGCTCCCCAAGCCCGACAAGCTCGCGCTCGCCAACCTCGCCGTGGTCTATCCGGTGATCTTCAACTCCAAGCTCGCCAAGTCGAAGGCCACGGCGGAAGACCCCTGGGCGCTGGCTTGGCTGAAGGAGAACACCGCCGGCTCCGGCGCCTATATCATCGAGAGCTTCAAGCCCGGCGAGACCACGATCCTGCGCCGCAACCCCGACTGGAATCGCGGCTCGGCCGAGAAGCCCGCGAGCTTCAAGCGCATCATCACCCAGACCATTCCCGAGGCCGCGACCCGCGCCAATCTCGTCGAGAAGGGCGATGCCGACATCGTCATCGACCTGCAGGCGACGGATGCCGCCGAGCTGGAGAAGAAGGGCAAGCTCAAGGTCATCTCGACGCCGCAGTACAACTCGATCACCTTCGTCTCGTTCAACAACCAGACGCCGCCCTTCGACAAGCTCGAGGTGCGCAAGGCGATCGCCTATGCGCTGCCCTATGACGACATGTTCAAGGCGGCGCTGTTTGGGCGCGGCGCGGCGCTCTACGGCGCCAACTGGGCGGACGGCAAGGCGCCGACCGGCGCGACCTTCCCGATCCCGCAGCCGCTGAAGACCGATCTCACCGAGGCCAAGAAGCTGCTGACGGCGGCGGGTTTCCCCGAGGGCTTTTCGACCACCTTCTCGTTCAATGTCGGGCAGGCCGGCACGGCCGAGCCGATGGCGGCGCTGCTGAAGGAATCGCTCGCCAAGATCGGCATCAAGGTCGAGATCCAGAAGCTGCCGGACGCGCAGATGTCGACGCTGATCAACGAGAAGAAGGTGCCGTTCTTCACCGAGGGCATCGTCGCCTGGCTGCCCTCGATGGATTACTTCTACCGCAACTTCTACATCGGCCCGATCCGCTGGAATTATTCGTCGCTGAATGACGAAAAGATCACGGAATGGGCGCAGGCGGCTCGTTTCGAGCCGGACATGGCGAAATACGCCGCGCTGGGCAAGGACCTGAATATGCGGCATTTCGAGCTGATGCCGCAAATCCCACTCTGGCAGCCCTCGCAGGACGCGGTGATGGCGTCCTCGATCGACGGCTACGTCTATCAGTTCCACCGGCAGATCGATTTTCGCGATCTGAGCCGGAAGTGATGAGCCTCCGCCACTGACACCGAACCACCTGCCGTCATCCCGGGCGCAGCGCAGCGAAGACCCGGGATCCATGCCTGACCATTTCGGGATAGGCTCCGGCATGGATCCCGGATCGGCGCGGCTTCGCCGCTTGTCCGGGATGACGGCGCGGGTTTGAAGCAGGGCGAGCGAGACAACTGATGTCCCAACTCTCCACCACCGCGAAACGGGCCGGCTGGCGCTTCGCCTCGTCGCTGCCGGCGCTGTTTGGCGTGCTGGTTTTCACCTTCCTGCTGATGCGCGTGCTGCCGGGCGATCCGGCGGTGTTCTTTGCGTCTGGCCCCAGCGCCGGCAAGGAGGAGATCGCGATGATCCGCCAGCAGATGGGGCTCGACAAGCCGGTGCCGGAGCAACTCGTGCGTTATCTTGGCGATATCGGCTCGGGCAATCTCGGCCGCTCGCTGACGACCGGGCAGCCGGTGCTGGCCGATCTCAAATCGCGGCTGCCGGCTTCGCTGGAGCTCACTTTCACGGCCCTGCTGATCGCCCTCCTGACCGCGATTCCGCTCGGCGTCGCGGCGGCGCTGCGGCAGGGCTCGTGGATCGACCATGTCGTGCGCTTCATCTGCGCGCTCGGGGTCTGCGTGCCGACCTTCGTCTCGGGGCTGCTGCTGATCTATGCCTTCTACTACCTGCTGGGGATCGCGCCCGACCCGACCGGCCGCGTCGATATCTTCACCTCGCAGCCGCCGCGGGTGACTGGCTTCCTGCTGATCGATTTCGCTGTTGCCGGCGACTGGGAGGGTTGGCGCGCCGCTGCCTCGCAGCTCGTGTTGCCGGCCTTCACCATGGCGCTGTTCGTGGTCGCGCCGCTGGCGCGGATCACGCGCGCCGCGATGCTTGCCTCGCTCGGCAGCGATTTCGTGAGAACGGCGCGCTCGCTCGGCCTGCCGCCGCGCAAGGTCATCGTCACCTATGCGCTGCGCAACGCGCTTCTGCCGGTGCTGACCATTGCCGGCATCGTGTTCTCGACCATGCTGGGCGCCAATGTGCTGGTCGAGAAGGTGTTCTCGTGGCCCGGCGTCGCCTCGTACGCGCTCGATGCGCTGCTCGCCTCGGACTATGCGCCGGTGCAGGGCTTCGTGCTGCTGATGGCCTCGATCTTCGTCGTGGTGAACCTGACGGTAGACGTGCTCTACGGCATCGCCGATCCCAGGGTGTCGGTGGAATGACCTCCGCAACCCTCCGCCACACCGTCTGGATCCTGCGCGGGAACCCGGTGACGGCCATTGCGGCCGCCGGCGCGTTCATCCTGTGCCTGCTGGCGATCATCGGCCCGTGGATCGTGCCGTTCGATCCGATCGCATCCGACGTGCCCAACGCGCTGCAGCCGCCGAGCGCAAAGTACTGGGCCGGGACCGACCAGCTTGGCCGCGACGTGTTCAGCCGGCTGATCGTGGCGGCGCGGCTCGACCTCGCCATCGCTGCCTCGGCGGTGACCTTGTCGTTTGCGCTCGGCGCGGTGGTCGGGGCGCTGTGCGGCTATACCGGCGGCCGGCTCGACCGCTATGTCGGGCGCTTCGTCGATGTGCTGATGGCATTTCCGCTGTTCGTGCTGGCGATGGCGATGGTGGCCGCACTCGGCAACCGGGTCGAGAACATCGTCATCGCGACTGCGATCATCAACCTGCCCTTTTATATCCGCTTCGCGCGGGCCGAGGTGAATGTGCGGCGAAATGCGGGGTGGGTGGAAGCTGCCCGCGCGTGCGGCGACAGCCATGTCTCGGTCGTGCTGCGCTTCCTTTTGCCCAATGTGCTGCCGGCGATGGCGGTGCAGGTCTCGCTCAATCTCGGCTGGGCGATCCTGAACGCGGCGGGCTTGTCCTTCATCGGGCTCGGCGTTTCCGCGCCGACGCCGGAATGGGGGATCATGGTCGCGGAGGGAGCGCGCTTCATCTCGACCGGGAAATGGTGGCTGGTCGCCTTTCCCGGTCTGGCGCTGATGCTGACCGTGCTGTGCTTCAACCTGCTCGGCGACGGCCTGCGCGACATCCTCGACCCGCGCATGCGGACGTGAACGCATGACCATGGCTGAAGGCGGGCCGCTGCTCGCGATCGAGGATCTGCATGTGACCTTCTCGACCCGGCGCGGGCTGGTCGAGGCCGTGCGCGGCGTGTCGTTCTCGGTCGCCGCCGGCGAGACGCTTGGCGTCGTCGGTGAGAGCGGGTCCGGCAAATCCGTGACGGCCTTCGCGGTGACGCGTCTGCTCGACGCCTCGGGCCGCGTCAGCCAGGGCCGCATCCGCTTCGGCGGCGAGGACATCACCAAGGCTTCGTCGAAGCAGTTGCGCGCTCTGCACGGCGCGGCAATCTCGATGATCTTCCAGAACCCGCGCGGCGCGCTGAACCCGATCCGCACGGTCGGCCAACAGATTGCTGATGCGCTCAGTGCGCATGAGCGCATCTCGGCGGGCGAGGGCCGGGCGCGGGCGCTCGATCTGCTCAAGGCGGTGCTGATCCGCGATCCCGAGCAGCGCCTCGACGCCTATCCGCATGAATTGTCGGGCGGCATGTGCCAGCGCGTCATGATCGCCATGGCGATCGCCTGCGCGCCCAAGCTCCTGATCGCCGACGAGCCGACCACGGGTCTCGACGTCACCACGCAGAAGACGGTGATGGACCTGCTCTCGAAGATCACCGCCGAACGCGGCATGGCGATGATCCTGATCACGCATGATCTCGGCCTCGCCTCGCGCTACTGCCAGCGCGTCTGCGTGATGGAGCAGGGCAAGGTCGTCGAGGAGGCGCAGCCGCTCTCGCTGTTCAGCGCGCCGCAGCACGCCTATACGCGCCGCCTCGTCGCCGCCTCGCCGACCGCGACCTCGACGATTGCTGACCTCGCGCCTGAGACCCTCAGCCCTCATCCTGAGGAGGCCGCGTCAGCGGCCGTCTCGAAGGATGCTCCAGTGCGCTCTGAAACATCCTTCGAGACGAAGCCTGCGGCTTCTCCTCAGGATGAGGGCTCGGGTGGGGAATCGAAAAAGCGCGCGCCCGGCACGCCGCTGCTGCTCGAGGTCCAGAACCTCGTGAAGCGCTATGACCGCGGCGTCGTCGCGGTGAACGATGTCTCGTTTGCGATCCGGGCCGGCGAGAGCCTCGGTCTCGTCGGTGAATCCGGCTCGGGTAAGAGCACGATCTCGCGGCTGGTTTGCCGGCTGATCGATGCCAGCGAGGGCGAGATCCTGTTCGACGGGCAGGCGATCGGCACGCTGCCGGCGCGCGATTTCCACCGTTCGGCGTTCCGGAAAGATATCCAGATCGTCTTCCAGGACCCGACCGACAGCCTCAACCCGCGCTTCAGCGCCTTCGACTGCATCGCCCATCCGCTGCGCCGCCTGCTCGGCATGAAGGACGGCGCGGCGCTGACCGCCCGCGTCAGCGAATGCGCCGAGCGTGCCGGCCTGCCGAGCGGATTGCTGGAACGCTTCCCGCATCAGCTTTCGGGCGGGCAGAAGGCGCGTGTCGGCATTGCGCGGGCGATCGCCTGCCGCCCGCGCCTGCTCATCCTCGACGAGCCGACGGCGGCGCTCGACGTCTCCGTGCAGGCGGTGATCCTGCAACTGCTCGACAGGCTCAGGCGCGAGGACGATCTGGCGCTGCTCTTCGTCAGCCACGATCTCAACGTCGTCAGGATGATGTGCGAGCGCACGGTGGTGATGCAGAACGGCCGAATCGTCGAGCAGGGCGAGAGCCTGGCACTGTTCGGCGCGCCGCAGACCGATTATGCGCGCACGCTGCTGGAAGCCGTGCTGCATTTGGGTGGGCCGACGGCACGCTGAGGTTCGGCGCATCGAGATTCGGTTGGCGCAGCCTTGAATTTGCGGCAAAGCGGTCGATCATGGCGCCTGCCGCTTTTGCCATCATTCGAGGACAGTTCCCGATGCCACGACATCTCCTGCTGCCCGCCTTGATGATGCTGGCCCCGGTGCTGGGCGCCTGTGCGATCGCGACCTCGCGTTCGAACATCGTGGTGTTGACCGACAACAAGGCGGTGATCGAGCCCTGCACCAAGCTCGGCGAGATCGATGGCGCCGCCGAGCTCCATTCGATCCTGGTGCTCGACAAGGCGCGCGATGCGACGATCGCGCGGCTGAAGATCCGGGCCGCCGATCTGGGCGGAACGCATGTCTTCACCACGGTCGCCGACATCAAATGGAAGGGGCCGTCGACTGCCGGCACGGTGTACAAATGCGGGACGTGAAGGGGCCGACGCGTCATCATGGTCGGGCTTGACCCGACCGTCTCGTGACGAGCTAGCCAATCGGTCATGAGATCCTCGGGGCAAGCCCGAGAATGACGCCTTTGCTCAGGCCGCTCAGCGCCGGACCAGCTCGACCCTGCGGTTGAGGGCGCGGCCGGCTTCGTCGGCGTTGGAGGCGACGGGCTGGTCGAGGCCCTTGCCGAGCGGGTTCAGCCGGGCGCGGTCGATATTATAGCGCAGCGACAATTCGGCGACGACCGAGAAGGCGCGCATGTCCGACAGCTTGAGGTTGTAGCCCGCCCCGCCGTGGTTGTCGGTGTGGCCGACGACATCGAGCTTGAGGGCCGGATTCCTGGTCAGAAGCTCAGCGATGGCGGCGAGCTGCGGCTGCGATTCCGGTTTGACCTCGGCCTTGTTGAAGTCGAACAGGATGCCGTAGACATTGGTGCGGCCCTTGTCGTTCAGGTCTCGGCCGAGCTGGCTCGCATCTGTGACCTTGATCATGCCGGTGTCCATCTTGCCGGTCTCGATGATCCGGGCGATCACGACGCGGCCGCGGTTGGCATCGTCGGAAAAGGCCAGGCTGGCATGGACGACGCCGCCCGGCCGGTTCAGCCGGGCATAGAGATAGCGGCCATTGCCGTTGCCGAAATAGTTGCGGACGACATCGCCGAGCTGGAGCTTGGGCATGTCGGTCTTGCCGTCGAGCGCCAGACCGAGGAAGATGCCGGGATAGCCTTGGCCTTCGGTGAAGCAGTTGCCGGCTTCCGTCGAGCAGGTGAAGGCGATCTCGAAGCCGTTGTTCTTCAGGCTCGCTTCGTAATTGCGCAGTGCCTCCAGGCTCGAGCGGCCGTCCGGCAGCCTGTAGTAGAGCGTCGTGACCTTGCCCTCGACCAGGGTCCAGCCCGGCCCCTGCTGCTCCGTCTTGGTGCGCTCGTCGAAGGGGCCGGTGATGATGCGGGCTTCGTCATAGGCATCGACCTTGTAGCCGACCTGCTTCGAGTCGGCGTAGCGGCCGAGCAGGGGATGGTCCTGGGAGGAAGCCGCGACCGGCGCGAGCCATGACAGCGCGAAGGCAAGCAGAAGAGAGGTTGTCTTCATCGGAGTTTCCGCATGCTTGCGGGACGGCCGCCTGCGACCTCAAACGGCGTCCCGAACTTGAGCTGCGGCGACGATGGCAAGGGTGCCCGCCCCTCGCATCATTCATTTGGGGGAGCAGGGTTTGTCGCGCCGGTCTGAGGAGCCCCTTAGGATGAGGGCTCAATTGTGGCCCGGCTTCTCAGAGCTTCATCAGCCACTCATGCTCGGGCGCATTGTGGAATTTCCAGATCCGCTTCGGCCCGGCCATGACGTTGAGATAATAGAGGTCGTAGCCATGGCAGGTGGCGCAGGGGTGGTAGCCCCTCGGCACCAGCACGACGTCGCCATCCTCGATCGCCATGGCTTCGTCGAGGCTGCGGTCGTCGGTGTAGACGCGCTGGAAGCCGAAGCCCTGCGGCGGGTTGAGCCGGTGGTAATAGGTCTCTTCCAGATAGGATTCGCGCGGCAGGTCGTCCTGGTCGTGCTTGTGCGGCGGGTAGCTCGAGGTGTTGCCGGCCGGCGTGATCACCTCGACCACGAGCAGCGAATCCGCTGGCTCGGTCTCCGGCAGGATATTGGTGACGTGGCGGGTGTTGCTGCCCTTGCCGCGCACCTCCTGGCCGAGATCGTCGGGGGCGATGACGCGCACCGGCAGGCCGCCGCTTCGGCCGGGCGCTGTACAGACCGCGAGTTCGAGATCGGTCGTGGCGGTGACCGACCAGTCCGAGCCCTGCGGGACATAGACCGACCAGGGCTTGCCCTCGAAGGGCGACATGCGCTGGCCGAGTTCGCCCAGAGCCTGCCCGCCAGCCGTGACCTCGCCCTTGCCGGTGACGAAGACGAGGCAGGCCTCGCGATCGCCGGTTGCGGCGGAGACCGTCTCGCCCGACTTCAGGCGATGCAGATCGAAACCGACATAGGTCCAGCCGGCACTCTGCGGCGTGACATGGCTGACATGGCCATGGACGCCATTGGGCTTGATCAGGAGGTGGGACACGGGTCTTCCTTCGAAGCGTTTTCAAACTCAGCCCTCATCCTGAGGAGCGCTCGTAGAGCGCGTCTCGAAGGATGCTCCAGATGCTTCCGCAACCTCCTGGACCATCCTTCGAGACGCCGCTTCTCGGCTCCTCAGGATGAGGGCTGTGGATGGGATCAGCCCAACTCCGCTTCCTTGATGAAGCGCGTCAGGTTGGCGTGACCGAGTTTCGCGTACGTCGCCGGCTCCGCCTTCTTCGGGTCCTGCTCGGCCTCGACCACGATCCAGCCGGAATAGCCCTGAAGCTCCCGGAGCACGCGGACATAGTCGATCAGGCCGTCGCCCGGCACGGTGTAGACGCCGGCGAGCACGGATTCGAGGAAGGACCAGTCCTCCTTGTTGGAGCGCCACATCACATCCTCGCGGATGTCCTTGCAGTGGACATGGTGGATGCGCGGCTTCCAGTGGCGGGCGATGCGGGCCGGGTCGCCGCCGCCCCAGGTGGCGTGGCCGGTGTCGAGCAGGAGGCCGACGGGCTCGCCCGTGACGGCCATGAAGCGGTCGATCTCGGACTCGGTCTGCACGACCGTACCCATATGGTGGTGGTAGACGAGCTGCAGGCCGTATTCGGCCTTCAGGCTTTCAGCAAAATGGGTGTAGCGCGCGCCGAAATCGGCCCAGCCTGCCTTGGCCAGCACCGGACGGGCCGAGAGCGGCACGGCGATGTCGGAATGGATCGCATTCGAGGTTTCGGCCGCGATCAGCACCGAGCAGCCCATGTCGCGTAGCAGGGTCGCGTGGGGTTTGACCGCGGCCATCTCGGCGGCGACGTCGCGGATCAGCAGTTCGGTCGAATACCAGCCGGAGACCAGCGCGTGGCCATGGGCGTCGAGGATGGGCTTGAGCTTGCTCGCCTCGCGCGGAAACTTGTTGCCGAGCTCCATGCCGGTGAAGCCGGCGGTGCGGGCCTCGCTCAGGCAGGTTTCGAGCGGGGTGTCGCCGCCGATCTCCAGCATGTCGTCATTCGACCAGCCGATGGGGTTCGCGCCGATGCGGATCATGTCGTTGTTCCTTCAATCAATCTCAGCCCTCATCCTGAGGAGCGCTTCGCAGAAGCGCGTCTCGAAGGATGTTCCAGAGGCGTCGGAGCTGACTGGAGCATCCTTCGAGACGCTGCCTTCGGCAGGCTCCTCAGGATGAGGGCTCGAAAACAAATCTCAGTTCACTCACCGACGCGCTGCCTCTTCCGGCTTGTCTCGTAATTCGCCCGTGCCGCGCGCACCTGCGCCCGCTCGCTGACCTCCGGCACCGCGACATCCCACCAGGTGCCGCCGGCCTCCGTCGAGATCAGCGGATCGGTGTCGATGACGATGACGGTCGTGCGCGGATTGCTCTTCGCCTGCGCCAGCGCGGTTTCCAGTTCGGCGATCGAGGCGGCTTTGGTCGCGATGGCGCCAAGGCTCGCGGCATGGGCGACGAAGTCGATCTGCGGCAGAGTCTCGTGGCGGGCGTCCTTGAGGAGGTTGTTGAAGGAGGCGCTGCCCGTGGCGTTCTGGAGGCGGTTGATGCAGCCATAGCCGCGATTGTCGAGCAGGACGATGGTGAGCTTCAGGCCCAGCATCACCGAGGTCGCGATCTCGGAATTCAGCATCAGATAGGAGCCGTCGCCGAGCATGACCACGACCTCGGTGTCGGGCCGCGCCATCTTGGCGCCTAAGCCCCCGGCGATCTCGTAGCCCATGCAGGAGAAGCCGTATTCGCCGTGATAGGAGCCGGGCGGGCCGGCCTGCCAGAGCTTGTGCAACTCGCCGGGAAGGCCGCCCGCCGCATGCAGCAGGATGATGTCGGAGCCGAGCGTTCTCTGGACCGCGCCGATGACCTGCGCGTCCGAGGGCGGGGCGGCGTTGGTCGCGGCGGTGACAGCATCGGCGGCCTTGCGCCAGTCGGCCTTGCCGGTCTTTGCGTTGTCCGTCCAGCTTTCCGGCGCCTGCCAGTTGCCGAGCGCGGCGAAGAGTTCGGTCAGGCCCTCACGGGCGTCGGCGACAACAGGCAAGGCGCGATGCTTGCCGGCGTCGAAGGGCTGAACGTTGAGGCCTATCAGCGTCTTGTCGGTAGCGCCGAACAGGGCCCAGGAGCCGGTGGTGAAATCCTGCAGGCGCGTACCGACGGCGAGGATGACGTCGGCCTCGGCGGCGAGCCGGTTGGCGGCCGTGGTGCCGGTGACGCCGACGGCGGCCATGTTGAGCGGGGCGTTGTCGGGGAGCGCGGACTTGCCGCCTTGCGTCTCGCAGACCGGGATGCCGGTCGCGGTCGAGAAGCGGGCGAGATCGTCGCAGGCGCCGGAATAGAGCACGCCGCCGCCGGCGATGATCAGCGGCTTCTTCGCTGTCTTGAGCGCTGCGGCTGCCGTTGTGAGCTCGCTCCGGTCCGGCCGCGGGCGGCGCGGGCACCAGAGGCGCTCCTCGAAGAAGCTCTCGGGATAGTCGTAGGCTTCCGCCTGCACGTCCTGGCAGAGCGCCAGCGTCACCGGGCCGCATTCGGCCGGGTCGGTCAGGACTTGCATGGCGCGGGCGAGCGCCGGGATGATCTGTTCGGGGCGGGTGATGCGGTCGAAATAGCGCGAGACCGGCCGGAAGCAGTCATTGGCCGAGACCGTGCCGTCGCCGAAGGCCTCGACCTGCTGGAGCACGGGGTCGGGGATGCGGTTGGCGAAGACGTCGCCCGGCAGCAGCAGCACGGGCAGGCGGTTGACATGGGCAAGCGCCGCGGCCGTGACGAGATTGGTCGCGCCGGGGCCGATCGAGGTCGTCGCGGCCATGAAGCGGCGGCGCATGTTGGCCTTGGCATAGGCGATCGCGGCATGGGCCATCGCCTGCTCGTTATGGGCGCGGAAGGTCGGCAGGCGCTCGCGCTCGTGCCAGAGCGCCTCGCCGAGGCCCGCGACATTGCCATGGCCGAAGATCGCCCAGATGCCGCCGATGATCGGCAGGCGATGGCCGTCGATTTCGGTGAACTGGCGGCTGAGGAAGCGCGTCAGCGCCTGCGCCATGGTGAGGCGGATGGTGGCGGTCATTTTGGATTCCGAATCTCTGCAGCATAACCAGATGTCATCCCGGGCGACCGAAGGGAGACCCGGGATCCATTCCGGAACCTCTCCGGCAAGCGTTCCGGAATGGATCCCGGATCGGCGCCGCTGACGCGGCTTGTCCGGGATGACCCGCGCTGGGCGATCGGCCGCATGGAAGCTATGCCGCCTTGCGGCCGCGCGTGGCAAGCCAGAGGCGGGTGAGCGCCTCGAAGCGCCGGGCCATGTCGGCGATGGCCGCCTCGTCGGTCAAGCTGCCCGACAGCCAGCCTTCGGCGGCGGTCATGAAGATGGTCCGGCCGACCGCGAAGCCCTTGACGATGGGGCTCGACGCAGTCGCGACGAAGCCGGCTTCGAGCTCCGCCTGTGGTGCGTCGAGGCCGAGCAGGAGCACGCCGCGGCACCAGGGATCGTTGTCGATGATGACGCCCTCGATCGCGGCCCAGGCAACGGGTGAGGCCTGCGGTTCGAGCTTCCACCAGTCCGGCTTGATGCCGAGCGCGTAAAGCTCCTGCATGGCGCGGGCGATGGTGTCGTCGCGCATTGGGCCGTTCTTGCTCGCGATGATCTCGATGAGCAATTCGCGGCCGACCTTGCGGGCGGCCTCGAACAAAGCGCGCAGCTTGTCCTGCTGGGCCTGCTTCAGCTCGGGCGCGTCGTCGGGGTGGTAGAAGCACAGCGCCTTGATGCAGTGGTCGACCGGCCATTCCGGCAGGAGCGACCCGATGTCCTGGCTGGTCTCGAAGCGCAGCGGCCGCGAGCCCGGCAGTTCGACCGGGCGGCCGAGCCAGGAGAAGGGGTGGCGGGCGAATTCGAACATCGCCTCGCGGCCATGGGTTTCGTCGAGCAGCATGCCGTAGCCCGGCCGGCCGGCGGCGACGCGGGCCGCGGCCTTGACGGCGAGCACCTTGAAATCGCGGATGCGGGCGGGATCGGCACCAACCTTCTGCGCAACGTCCTCCAGTTGCGAGCGATGGTCGCAGGCGAGCGCCATCAGCGAGGGGATGTCGCGGCGGCGCGTCGTCGCCCAGTGGACGTGATTGATCGCCTCGTCCTTGCGCAGGGCGCGATGCGAGCTGCCGTTCTTGAGGAAATACTGCAACTCCTCGAAGGTCGGGCTTTCCGGCGAGCAGAGCAGGCGCGAGACGGCGAAGGCGCCGCAGGCATTGGCCCAGGTCGCGGCGGTCTGCAGGGTCTCAGCCCCGAGCCAGCCGCGCAGGAAGCCGGACATGAAGGCATCGCCCGCGCCCAGCACATTGTAGACCTCGATCGGGAAGCCCTTGCCGATGATGCCGGCCTCGAGATCGTCGGAGATGTCGCCGTCATAGACGATGCAGCCCATCGGGCCGCGCTTGAGCACGATGGTGGCGGAAGACAGCGCGCGGATCGTCTTCAGGGCGGGCAAAAGCTCGCTCTCGCCGGATGCGATCAGGACCTCTTCCTCGGTGCCGACGATCAAATCGCAGTCCGGCAGCACCGTCTTCATCCGGGCCGAGACGTCAGCCGAGGCGATGTAGCGGGTGTCGCCTTCGGCATGGCCGGCCAATCCCCAGAGATTGGGGCGGTAGTCGATGTCGAGCACGACCTTGCCGCCCTGCGCCCGCATCAGGCGCATCGCCTTGCGCTGGGCGGCCTCGGTGTTGGGCTTCGCGAAATGGGTGCCGGTGACGACGACCGCGCGGGCAGTGGCGAGGAAGGCCGCGTCGACGTCGTCCTCCTCCAGCGCCATGTCGGCGCAGTTCTCGCGGTAGAACAGCAGTGGGAAGCTCTTGTCGTTCTCGACCGAGAGGATGGCGAGCGCGGTGAGGCGGGTCGGATCCGTCTTGAGTCCGTCGAGATTGACGCCCTCGCGGCCGAGTTGCTCGCGCAGGAAGCGGCCGAACTGCTCGTTGCCGACGCGGGTCAGCAGGGCCGAGCGCAGGCCGAGGCGGGCCGTGCCGATGGCGATATTGGCGGGGCAGCCGCCGACCGATTTGGCGAAGGAGGTGACGTCCTCGAGCTTTGAGCCGATCTGCTGGCCGTAGAGATCGACCGAGGCGCGGCCGATGGTGATGACGTCGAGCGCCTGCGATGGTCCGCCTTGCGATCCCGTCATATCGTCCTCCCGGCTGTCCATGCCCATGCCCCACCGGTTGCCCGATGGCTCCGGCGGTGTCGTGCTTATGAAATGATAATTCTACCGAACAGTCAATTCGGAACGTCTGTTCCTGATCGCCGTTCAGCCTCGGCGGTCCTTGCCGGGCTTGCGGTCGCGGCGGGCGTCGCCGATGCCCACGGCCAGCGCCATCGACAGGGCCATCGTCGCGGACAGCGTGCGGAAGCCGCCGAAATCGGCCTCCGCGACCTCGAACCAGATCCTGGCGAACTGGACCAGCGGCGAAAAGGCGCTGTCGGTGATGGCGATGACCGGGACATTGCGCTCGCAGAGCACGCGCGCCTCGTCGATCGTCTCCGCCGCATAGGGCGAGAAGCTGACCGCCAGCGCGATGTCCCGCTTCGTGGCGAAGGACAGGATCTCGGGGCTGAGACCCGCCGCCGATTCGACGAGCTGGTAGCGAACGCCGAGCTTGCCGAGCGCATAGGCCATGTAGCTCGCGACCGGGTAGGAGCGGCGCCGCGCGAGGATGTAGATCGTCTCGGCGCTGGCCAGCGCCGCAATGGCGCGGTCGAGGGCCGCTTCGTCGAGGGAGCGCGCCAGCAGGTCGAGCGAGGTGCCCGACGCGGTCAGGAAGCCTTCGAGGATGCGGTGGTTGGCGCCGTTGCCGCCGACATCGGCGCGAAGCTGGCTGAGGCGCTCCTCATAGCTCGAATTGCGCTCGCGCAGGCGCTCGCGGAACACCGTCTGCAGGCTGGTGAAGCCGTCGAAGCCGAGATGCTGGGCGAATCGCACCAGCGTCGAGGGCTGGACGCCGGCCGCGATCGCGATGCTGGCGGCGGTCCCGAAGGCGATCTCGTCGGGATTGTCGAGTGCGTAGGCCGCGACCTGGGCAATGCGTTTCGGCAGCGACTGGCGGCGGCTGAGGATCAGCGCCCTCAGCCCGTCGAAATCGCGCGGGAGCCCGGGGGCCGTCCCGTCATCCATCAGAATGCGTCTCCCGGTCTCCGGAATGTCCATTGCCGTTCTGGCAGCGCGGGCGGAATGGATCAAGTGTTCCATGGCTGGAATATCGCTCGCGGCCTCGGCGGCCTGTCCGAGCCGGCGGAGCCGGTTATGGCACGCAAGCTGCTACTCTCGCGCGCAAGCGTGGCACGGTGTCTGTCGTGGCGCGGACAGCCGGCACCGGCCGGCTCGCCATGGACGGTGACCGATGAAGATCCTGCTGCTCAACCCCAACACCAGCGAGAGCCTGACCACGCTCCTCGTCGACGCGGCCGCGCAGGTTGTCGCGCCGGGCACGGAGATCGTGCCGGCGACGGCGCCGCGCGGCGTGCCCTATATCTCGACGCGGGCGGAGGCGCAGATCGGCGGCGCGATCGCGCTGGAGATGCTGGCCGAGCAAGCGGGAAGCTATGACGCGGCGGTGATTGCCGCCTTCGGTGATCCCGGGTTGATGGCGGCGCGCGAATTGTTCGAGGTTCCGGTCGTCGGCATGGCGGAGGCGGCGATGCTGACCGCCTGCATGCTCGGGCGGCGCTTCGCCATCGTCACCTTCGCGACGGCGCTTGGGCCCTGGTACCAGGAATGCGTCGAGATGCATGGCATGGCCGATCGTTGCGCCGGCATCCGCATGCTGGACGGCGCCTTCCGCTCGATCTCCGATGTCCAGGAAGAGAAGGAGGAGCTGCTGGTGTCGCTCGCCAACGACGCTGTCGCGAGCACGCAGGCTGATGTGGTGATCCTGGCCGGCGCGCCGCTGGCGGGGCTCGCCGCGAAGGTACGCGAGCGCATCTCGGTGCCCGTGATCGACCAGGTCCAGGCAGCGGTGAAGCAGGCCGAGACGCTGGCGCTGCTGCGCCCGCTCAAGGCGCGCGAGGGCAGCTTCAGGCGGCCGGCGGGCAAGGAGAGCACGGGGTTGGCGGGGCCGCTGGCGGACTGGATCGCTCGGCGGGGGTGAGGCCAGAAACTGGCTCGGAACCTCGCCGTCATCCTGGACGAGCCGCGCAGCGGCGCAGCTCCGGGATCCATCAAAGGGCAATGTCGATCCCTATGATGGATCCCGGGACGACCTCCGGTCGCCCCAGGATGACGGCGTGTTTCAGAGCGTCAATTGAAGCCGAAACCTACCCCATGACCCCGATCGAGCATGTCTGGCCGCCATCGACGGGCAGGCAGACACCGGTGATGAACTTGGCCTCGTCGGAGGCCAGGAACACCGCCGCATTAGCGATGTCCCAGGCGGTGCCCATCTTGCCCATCGGCACCAGCGCGTCGCGGGCGGCGACCATTTCGTCGGCCGAGGCGTATTGCCCGGAAA
Source organism: Allobosea sp. P2_B12 (assembly GCF_056404835.1). Taxonomy (NCBI): domain Bacteria; kingdom Pseudomonadati; phylum Pseudomonadota; class Alphaproteobacteria; order Hyphomicrobiales; family Alloboseaceae; genus Allobosea; species Allobosea sp. P2_B12. The sequence continues at coordinate 40,989 of NZ_JBFUDG010000002.1, forward strand.
TCTGCTTGTAGATCATCGGCGTGTCGATCAGCCCGGGCATGATGCAGTTCGCCCGGATGCCCTGTCGGGCATATTGCATCGCGAGCGCGACCGTCGCCTGGTTCACCGCCGCCTTGGTGGCGTAATAGGCGAAATAAGGGTAGCCGACCCAGCGGATCGCGGCGATCGAGGAGATGTTGACGATCGCGCCGCCGCCGCCTGCCAGCATATGCGGGATGACGGCCTTGGAGCAGCGATAGACCGGGCCGAGATTGAGGTCGATCGCCGCCTTGAACTGCTCCTCGGAGAGTTCGACCGGCCCGCCCATATGGGTCACGCCGACATTGTTGTGCAGGATGTTGATGCGGCCGAAGCGCGTCATCGTGGCGGCGACGACGGCGTCGATCGAGGCTTGCTGCGTAACGTCCGCCGCCAGCGCGATGGCAACGCCGCCCTCGCCATTGATGATCGCGGCGGTCTCGTCGGCGGCTTCCTGGCTGATGTCGATGCAGGCGATGCGGGCGCCTTCGCGGGCATAGGCGACGGCCGCCGCCTTGCCGTTGCCCCAGCCTTCGCCGGAGGAGCCGGCGCCGAAGACGATGGCGATCTTGCCCTTGAGCCGGTCGGCCATGGTGCAGTCTTTCGTGTCGTGGTGGAACCGAGCCGTCATCCTGGGCGGCCGCAGGCCGTCCCGGGATCCATCATAGGGTGCCGACGTCGCCCTATGATGGATCCCGGAGCTGCGCCGCTACGCGGCTCGTCCAGGATGACGGCGCGGGTGTTCAAAAGCCTCAGCTCAGCGAGCCGCCGACGGCCTTTTCCAGGATTGCCCAGGCCTCGTCGCCATACTTCTTCTTCCATTCGGCGTAAAAGCCCGCCTTGCGCAGGGCGTCGCGGAAGGGATCGGCCTTGGTGTCGTTGAAGACCATGCCCTTGCCCGTGAGTTCCTCGCGCAATCCGGCGTTGAGCTTGGCGACATCGGCGCGTTCCAGCTCGGCGGCGTCGTTGAGGTTCTTCGCCACGATCGCACGCAGATCCTCCGGCAGACGCTCCCAGGCGCGCTTGTTGCCGAGGAACCAGAAGCCGTCCCACATGTGGTTGGTGACGGAGAGATATTTCTGCACCTCGAACAGCTTGGCGGTCGAGATGATCGCGAGCGGGTTCTCCTGGCCGTCGACGATCTTGGTCTGCAGCGCGGTGTAGACCTCGGCGAAGTTGATCGAGGCGGGAGCAGACTGGAAGGCGGTGAACATCGAGGTCCAGAGCGGCGAGACGGGCACGCGGATCTTGAAGCCCTTCAGGTCGTCGGGCGTGTTGATCGGGCCCTTGGACGAGGTCATCTGGCGGAAGCCGTTGTCCCAGATCTTGTCCATGACGACGAGGTTGGCCTTGCCGATCTGGCCGCGAACATAGGCGCCGAGTTCGCCATCCATCGCCTTCCAGACGGCGTCATAATTGGGGAAGGCGAAGCCGATGCCCGAGACCGAGGCGTTGGGCACGAGCGTCGAGAGGATCAGCGGCGAGAGCGTGAAGAACTCGACGCCGCCGGAGCGGACCTGGCTCAGCATGTCGGTGTCGGAGCCGAGCTGGTTGTTCGGGAAGATCTGGATCGCGACGCGGCCCTTGGTCTGCTCCTTGATCTTCTCGACCGCCTCGTTGGCGCGGATGTTCATCGGATGCGCGACGGGCAGGTTGTTGGCGTACTTGTAAGCGAACTCGGGCGTCTGCGCGGAGGCTGAGCCGATGTGGAAGGTCCCGATCGCGGAGGCTGCGGCTGTGCCCTGCAGCAGGGTGCGGCGTGAAATGGTCATGGTCGTTTCTCCCGGAAATGCGTTGTCGTTCGTGAATCCACCCGGTCGTTGCCGGGAAGTGGTTGTTCGGGTGCCGTCGGTGTCGCGTGTCTCCGTCACAGCACCCAGGTCGAGATGCCCGGCACCACCGCGATGATGACGAGGCCGGCCAGGAGCGCGATCAGATAGGGCCAGATCGCGCCCATCGCCTCGTCGGGCGAGACGTTGCCGATCTTGCAGGCGATGTAGAAGCCGATGCCGATCGGCGGCGTCATCAGGCCGATATTCATGGCCGTGACCACCACCATCGAATAATGCACGTCGTTGATGCCGAGGTTCTTGGCGATCGGGAACATCAGCGGCGCCATCAGCACGATGGCAGGTAAGCCCTCGAGCACGCAGCCGAGGATCATGAAGACGACGATCGTCACCGCCATGAAGGTCAGCCAGCCGCCCGGCAGGCCCACCATGAAGTTCGCGAGGTCGCGGGCAAAGCCGGTCTGGGTCAGGGCCCAGGCCATGGCGAGCGCGGTGCCGAGGATCATCAGGATCGCGCCCGACAGCGCGGCGGTCTCGACGAACATCGCGTAAAATTTGCGCCGGCTGATGCCGCCATACAGGATCATGCCGATGATCAGCGCGTAGAGCACCGCGATGGTCGAGACCTCGGTGGCGGTGGCGACGCCGCCGCCGACCGCGCCGCGGATGATGAAGGGAAGGACGAGCGCCGGGCCTGCGATCAGCGCGGTCTTGCCGATGACGGCCAGCGAGACGCGGCGCACGCCCTGCATGTCCTCCTTGCGCGCCTTCCAGCGGGCGAGCACCGCCAAGGCCAGCAGCAGCACCATGGCGATGGCGAAGCCGGAGTTGAACAGGCCGGCTATCGAAACGCCGGCGACCGAGCCGAGCACGATCAGCACGATCGAGGGCGGCACGGTGTCGGCCATCGCCGCGCCGGTGGCGAGCAGGGCGATCAGCTCCTTGGGCTGGTAGCCGCGTCGCTTCATCTCGGGGAAGAGCGCGGGCGCGACCGTCGCCATGTCGGAGACCTTCGAGCCCGAAATGCCCGAGACCAGGAAGAGCGAGCCGAGCAGCACATAGGACATGCCGGCGCGAACATGGCCGAGCATCGAGGCGAGGAAATCGACGATCGCCTTGCCCATGCCGGTGGCATCGAGCACGCAGCCGAGCAGCACGAAGATCGGCACCGAGAGCAGGATGATGCTCGACATGCCTTCATCCATGCGGCCGACCATGACGATCATCGGCACGCTGGTGGAGAAGGCGAGGAAACAGAGGGTGCCCATGCCGAAGCAGAAGGCGATCGGCACGCCGGCCACCAGACAAAGCGCGACGACGCCGAGCAGGAAGATCAGGATGTTGCCGTAGCCCAGCCCCTTGAAGGTCGGCGTCAGCAGCCAGAAGGCGATGCCGATGGCGACGACCAGCGCAGTCGCCAGCACGAGATCGCGCAGGGTCGAGGTCCTGATCGCATGCCGTATCGCCAGCAGCGTCATCAGGATGATGCCGGTGGCCAGCGCCGAGACGCGCCAGCTATTGGGGATGTTCAGAGCCGCCGAGGTGACGAAGCTCTCCTCGATCGCATAGTCGATCGCCGGATAGACCATCGCCAGCAGGAAGGCGGCGATGACCAGCAGCGCAAAGGTGTTGGCGAAGCCGCGCAGGCGCTCCGGCATCATGCCGACGAAGAGCGTCAGCCGCAGATGCTCGTTGCGGTCGATCGCGATGGCCGAGCCGAGCATGGCGAGCCAGAGAAACGAGATCGAGGCGACCTCGTCGATCCAGATCACCGGCAGCGAGAAGACATAGCGCGAGGTGACGCCGAGCAGCAGCACGCCGATGATCAGCGCGACCAGTACCGCGGCGATGAACTCGACCGGGCGCATGATCGGGGAGCCGGGACGGACATCCTCGATATCCGCAAGCCCTTCGGGCAGGGCGATCCTGTCGGCGACGTCGACCATCGTCCGGCTCAGCCCCGAGCGATGGCGCAGAGCGTGCCGACCATCAGGTCAGCCAGCGGCGCAGTGGTGGCGGGCACGGAGCCGGCGCCCTTGCGGGTTGCCTGCGTCGACATCGGTTCATCCTCCCATGCGCGCCGATCTTGGGTGGCTTGTCGAGCAGCCGTCGGCGCGGTCCATACTGTGACCGAGATCACATCAGGTTGGCGCGGAGATTACACGACAGGCACCGCATTGCAATCCGCAAAGGGGCGATCTAGGCTTCAGAAACAAGAACAAGGTCCATATCGTGGATCGGCTTTAGGAAGCCAAGGTGGAAGCCATCAACCAGCCGCGCGCCGCAATGTCCGGCTCGCAGAGCGTCGACCGCGCCCTGCGGCTGCTCGCGCTGATCGGCCGCGAGCCGGCTGGCGGGCTGCCGCTGGCCGAGATCGTGACCGGCAGCGGGCTCAACAAGCCGACGGCGCGACGGCTGCTGCTGGCGCTGATGCGGGCAGGCTTGGTCGAGCAGGAGCCGCAAACGCGGCATTACTGCCTCGGCGAGGAGGCTTTCGTGCTCGGCGTGCTGGCGGCGCGGCGGCACGGTCTGCTCGAACTGGCGATGGAGAGCCTGCGCCGGCTCTCGACTGTTACCATGGATACGAGCTTCCTGTCGGTGCGGCGCGAAAACTACTCCGTCTGTCTGCATCGGGAGGAGGGCACCTATCCGGTGCGGACCCATGCGCTTCAGGCCGGACTGCAGCATCCGCTCGGGGTCGGTGCGGGTTCGCTCGCCATGCTGGCGGCGCTGCCCGACGATGATGTGGACCGGATCATCGCCGCCAATGCGCCGGTCCTGCTGACGCGTTATCCGGGCTTCGCGCCGGAGCTGATCCGAGGCGATCTTGGGCTCGCGCGGCAGCGCGGTTTCGCGGTCAATCCGGGCCGGCTGGTCGCCAGTTCCTGGGGTATCGGCGCGGCGTTCCGCTATCCCGACGGGCGCGTCGCTGGTGCGCTGAGTCTGGCCGCGATCGACAGCCGCATGCAGCCGGAGCGGCAGCAGGAACTCGCCGGTCATCTCGCGCAGGAGGTCGCCCGGATGGAGCGGTTGCTGGTCGAGATGTTCGTGTCGGGGCGCAAGACGACGGGCGGGATCGGCCGGCCCGCGGCTGTGCCGATCGAGGCAAGGCGGGCATGACGGGGTGGAGCGTATCGGTTCGAACCGCTGCCGGGGCTGGACCCAAAGCGCGAGTCATCCCGGGCGACCGCAGGGAGACCCGGGATCCATTCCGGAACGGTTCAGGCATGGATCCCGGATCTCCGCTTCGCTGCGTCCGGGATGACGGCGCGGTTGTTCGCGATGGCTGGGCTGAGCTGAAGCAATTTCGACATGGGAGCGCCTGACATGGCTGAATCGTTGTCTTCAACCGTTCCGCCCGGCGGCGTCATCCCGATGACGCGGCGGGTGATGAATCTTGGCCATATCGCGGCGCAGAATGCGCGGCGGTTCGCCGGGCATCCGGCTTTCGTCTGGGGCGACCTGACGCTGGGCTGGGCTGATCTCGACGCGCAGGTCTCGGCGCTAGCCGCGGGCCTGCGGGCGCGCGGCATCGGCAAGGGCGACCGCATCCTGGTTCACTCCAAGAACTGCGACGCGATGTTCGTGTCGATGTTCGCAACGTTCCGGCTGGGCGCCGTCTGGGTGCCGACGAATTTTCGGCTGCTGCCCGACGAGGTCGCCTATCTCTCGACCTCGTCGGGGGCGAAGGCCTTCCTCTGCCATGGCGACTTCCCGGACCATGCAGCGGCCGTCGCGGCCGCTTCGCCTGCGCCGGAGTTCACCTGGCGGATCGGGCCGGGCGGCTTCGGCGAGGACGAGGTCGGCGCCGTGATCGCGCGTCATCTCGGCGAGCGCGTCACGGATGTGGCGGTCGAGCATGACGACCCTTGCTGGTTCTTCTTCACCTCCGGCACGACCGGGCGCTCCAAGGCCGCCGTGCTGACCCATGGCCAGATGGGCTTCGTCATCACCAACCATCTCTGCGATCTCGTTCCCGGAACGACCGAGGCGGATTCCTCGCTGGTGGTGGCGCCGCTGTCGCATGGCGCGGGCGTGCACCAGTTGATGCTGGCGGCGCGCGGCGCGGCCTCGATCCTTTTGCCGACGGAGCGTTTCGACATCGACGAGGCCTGGCGGCTGATCGCGCGCCACCGCGTCACCAGCCTGTTCACGGTGCCGACGATTCTGAAGATGCTGGTCGAGCATCCGGCGGTCGACATGCACGACCATTCGTCGCTGCGCTATGTCATCTATGCGGGAGCGCCGATGTATCGCGAGGATCAGAAGCGGGCGCTGGCGAAGCTCGGCCCGGTGCTGGTGCAGTATTTCGGGCTGGGCGAGGTCACCGGCAACATCACGGTGCTGCCGCCTTCGCTGCACGATGCGGAGGACGGGCCGCATGCGCGCATCGGCAGCTGCGGCTTCGCGCGCACGGCGATGCAGGTGCAGATCCAGGACGAGGAGGGCCGAGAAGTCGAGCCGGGCGTCCAAGGCGAAATCTGCGTCATCGGGCCGGCCGTCTTCGCGGGCTATTACGACAACCCGGAGGCCAATGCGAAGTCGTTCCGCGATGGCTGGTTCCGCACCGGCGATCTCGGCCATGTCGACGGGCAGGGCTTCGTCTACATCACCGGGCGCGCCTCGGACATGTACATCTCCGGCGGCTCGAACATCTATCCGCGCGAGATCGAAGAGAAGATCCTGACCCATCCCGCTATCGCCGAGGTCGCGGTGCTGGGCCTGCCCGATCCGGTCTGGGGCGAGATCGGGGTGGCCGTCTGCGTCTGCCGGGGCGGTGCGCAAGCGAGCGAGGCCGAGATCGCCGGCTTCCTCTCCGAGAAGATCGCCCGCTACAAGATGCCCAAGCGCTTCTTCTTCTGGGACGCCCTGCCGAAATCGGGCTATGGCAAGGTGCCCAAGCGCCTGGTGCGCGACGAACTCGAGGCGCGCGGACAACTGGACTGGCTGAGGAGCGCTTCTTGAGACGCATCGAACAGCCCGGTCCCGCAGCGCCCGAGCGCATCGTCTTCGTCGAGAGCCATGGCCTGCGGTTCCAGATGACGCTTCAGGCCGGCCTGCCGCTGCTCGAGGCGATCAGGCGCAGTTTCGCAGCGGCGGGTTTCACCAGCGGCGTCGCACGGATCGACGGTCTTGCGCTTGGCCCCTTCGCCTATGTCATGCCGGCGCTGTCGAAGACACCCGAGCACGCCGCCTTCTACAGCGAGACCTTCCGCCCGCCCGGCATCACGCGCGTCGAGGCGGGAGCGCTGACCTTCGGGCTACGCGACGATCTGCCATTTTTCCACTGCCATGCCCTCTGGAGCGAAGCCTCGGGCAAGCGCAGCGGCGGCCATATCCTGCCCGAGGAGGCGATGGCGGCGGAAGAGATCACGCTGGAGGCCGTCGGTCTCGATGGCGCGGGTTTCGTGGGCGAGCCCGACCCCGAGACGAATTTCAAGCTGTTCGGCCCGGTGCTGGCGCCGCTGCTCGGCGCGACGCGGGAGGGACGTTTCTTCGCGCTGCGGGTCAGGCCGAACGTCGACCTCGCGACCGCGCTGGAGCAGTTCTGCACCGAGCGCGGCATTCGTCGCGCCACGATCCATGGCGGCGTCGGCTCGACCATCGGGGCACGGTTCGAGGATGGCCGGGTGGTCGAGAACTTCGCCACGGAGGTCGCGATCACCTCGGGGCGTGTCGCGGATGATGGTCAAGGCCTGCAGGCCGAGATTGACGTGGCGCTGGTCGATTTCACCGGGGCGACCGCGAGCGGGCGCCTGAGCCGCGGCGACAATCCGGTGCTGATGACGTTCGAGCTGGTGCTGGAGGTGGGGTAACTGACCGCTTGTTTGTGAGGCGCGGGGAACCCTCTCCCGGAGGGAGAGGGCAGGGTGAGGGGTCGGCCGTTGGACACAGTGGCCGAGACCTCACCGCCGCGTCGTCGCGAAGCGCTTTGCTGGTCCAGGGGCCGACACTTCCCCCTGCCCCTCTCCTTACAGGAGAGGGGTTCCCCGCGCTTTTCCTTCAGTCTTCCAGTTTCCTCTCGATCTCCATATCCCGCAAATCCTTGCGCCTGATCTTCCCCGTCGCCGTCATCGGCAGTTCCGTCACGAATTCGACCTCGCGCGGGTACTGGTAGGCCGCCAGCCGCTCGCGGACGAAGGCCTGGATTTCGGCCGCCAGTGCGTCGGAGGGCTCGACGCCCGGCTTCGGCAGGACGAAGGCCTTGACCAGCTCGGTCCGCACCGGATCGGGCACGCCGATGACCGCGACCATCAGCACGGCGGGGTGGCGGATGATGCAATCCTCGATGTCGCCGGGGCCGATGCGGTATGAGCCCGAGGAGATGATGTCGTCGTCGCGGCCCTTGAACCAGAGATAGCCGTCCTCGTCGCAGGTGCCGGTGTCGCCGGTGAGGAGCCAGTCACCGGCGAATTTCGCAGCGGTGGCCTCGGGCTGACGCCAGTATTCCAGCATCATCACCGGATCGGGCTGCGCGACCGCGATCAGCCCGGCCTCGCCGGGCGGCAGGATATCGCCTTCGGGCGAAACGACCGCGACGCGATGGCCCGGCACGGCGCGGCCCATCGAGCCCGGCTTGATCGGGAAGAGATCGGCGCAGTTGGCAACCAGCAGATTGGCTTCGGTCTGGCCGTAGAACTCGTTGACGGCGAAGCCGAAGGTGTCGCGGCTCCAGTCCAGCATATCGGCGCCGAGCGTTTCGCCGCCGCTGCCGATCGAGCGCATGGCATAGCCGAAGCGGCGGGGATCGCGGACCTGGCGCATCAGCTTCAGCGCGGTCGGCGGCAGGAAGGCGTTGCGGACCTTGTGCCGTGCGATCAGGTCGAAGGCGGTTTCCGGATCGAATTTGCGGGCGCGCGAGGCCAACACCGGCACCCCGCAATACAGGCTGGGCAGCAGCACATCGAGCAGGCCGCCGATCCAGGCCCAGTCGGCAGGCGTCCAGAACAGGTCGCCGGACTGCGGGAAGAAGGCCTGCGGCATCTGCACGCCCGGCAGATGGCCCAGCAGCACGCGATGGGCATGGAGCGCGCCCTTCGGCTTTCCCGTCGTGCCGGAGGTGTAGATGATCACGGCCGGATCGTCGGCGCGGGTATCGACCGGCATAAAATCGTCGGAGGCCTTCGCCATTTCGGTCGCGAGATCGAGATGACCGCCTGCGCCATCGACGACGAAGATCATCCGCAGATCAGGCAATGCGTCGCGGATCGCCTCGATCTTGGGGAGGTTTTCGGCATCGGTGATTAGGGCTGCGGCGCCACTGTGCTGGAGCCGGTGTTCCAGCGCCTCGGGGCCGAACTGGATGAACAGCGGCAGCGCGATGGCGCCGAGCTTGTAGACGGCGAGATGAGCCATCGCCGTCTCGGGCCGCTGCGGCAGCAGGATGCCGACCCTCTCCCCTCCCGCAACGCCATGGCCGCGCAGCATGTTGGCGATGCGGTTGCTGGCACGTTTCAGGTTGTCGAAGCTGAGCGTCGCGACGCCGGTCGCCTCGTCCTCATAGATCAGCGCAGACTTAGCCGTGCCGTCGGCATGGCGGTCGCAGCAGGCGACGCCGATGTTGAAGCGCTCGGGAATCTGCCAGCGGAAGCTGTCGAAGGTCTCGGCATAGGTCGCGCGGCGTTCGAGCATCGGCTTCTCTGACTCATGAACGAGGGTGATTAGACGTGCGACAGGATGGATTGGCAACGGTGGGAGAATGCGCCACGCCAATCATGACAAGTGCCATCTTGTCGTGTTATACGTTATGTATAACCTGTTTGGAGGAGTGCCGTGAACGAGATCACCAAGCCGGAAACCGACGCCGCCGCCATCCTGCAAATTCGCAAGATAGGGAATTCACTCGGGCTAATCCTGCCTAAAGAACTGCTGGCGCAACTCGAATTTTCCGAAGGCGATAAGCTGCAGGTCATCCTGCAGCCGGGAGGTGGTGTCCGCCTGAAGCACTACGATGATCTGCATGCGCGCACGATGGCGATCGCGCGCAAGGCCATGAAGCAATATGCGGGAGCGCTGCGCGAACTCGCAAAATGAACGCTGCGTCCGAGCCCATCTGGCTCGTGCTGGAGGCGGTTGTCGATATCCATACCGAGCAGCTTGCTCTGTTCGGCGGGCCTGACGGCGTTCGTGATGTCGGCCTGCTTGAATCCGCGCTAGCGCGCCCAATGAACCGCTTTGCTTACGGCGAAAGCGAACTTGCGGCGCTGGCGGCAAGCTATGCCTTTGACATTGCTCGCAATCACCCTTTTTTCGACGGCAACAAGCGCGTCGCGCTGCTTGCCATGGTCACCTTCCTCGGTCTGAACGGTGTCGCTCTTGCCGTTTCGAACGCGGATGCCGCCGCCGCCATCCTCGCGCTCGCTGCCGGCGAGGTCGATGAGGACGGGCTGACGCGCTGGCTTCGCGACAACTGGCCCAAGGATGCGCCGGCATGAACAAGCCGATCTGGATCGAGGCCGCGATCAACGGGCCCTGGGGCAAGGCGCGCCAGCCGGGCATTCCGATCGCGATTCCCGACATCGTCGCGGACGGAATCGCGGCGGTCGAGGCCGGAGCAGCGATCGTGCATCTGCATGTCTACGACGTCGAGACCGGCCGGCAGCGCGACGACTGGGAGCTTTATGCGCAGGCGATCGAGGGCATCCGCGCGAAAGTCGACGCCATCATCTATCCGACGATCCCGATCCTCGGCTCTGCTTACGCCGGCGACATGATCGGCTCGGGCCGCTATACCCATCTGGAGGAGCTTGCGAAGCGCGGGCTGGTCGAATGGGGCGTGCTCGATCCCGGCTCCTGCAACTGGACGACCTTTGCCGGCATTCCCGAAGGCGAGCCCGGCTTCATCTACCAAAACCCCGGCGAGCATATCCGCGAGGGCATGGCGGTGGCGCAGGCCCACAAAATCCATCCGAGCTATGCGATCTACGAGCCCGGCTTCACCCGGCTGGGCGCCGCGCTGGCCAAGGCCTATCCCGGCCTGCCGGTGCCGATCTACCGGCTGATGTTCTCGGATGCCTTCGCCTGGGGCTTTCCGCCGCGCGACTGGGCGCTCGACGCGCATCTGAAGCTGCTGGCGGAGGACGCGCCCGATGCTCCGGTGATGATCGCGGGGCTCGGCGTGGATCTGACCTGGCTGATTCCGGCGGCGGTGGCGCGCGGGGTGCATGTGCGGGCGGGGCTGGAGGATGCGCCGTTCGGCTGCGGGCTGACCAATGCGGCGCTGGTGGCGGAGACGGTGCGGTTGGTCGAGGCGGCGGGCGGGCGCGTGGCGACGGTGGCGGAGGTGCGGGGAGAGTTGGCTGGGCGGTAGGGGTGTCGAGGGCCCGGTGGGTAGCGACGCTGATGCGCTCAGCGGCTATATCCCATGATCCGGATTCCGCCCTCCACCGGCACGACGTGACAGCCCAATTGCCCGGCGACCTTGGCGACGATCTCGACGTCCCGCCGAACCACGCGCGCCGGAACGTTGTTTGGCCGGGGGATGCTGATCTCGGCCGCGAACTCCAGCCATTCGATCGATCGTAATGGTGTCTGGCCGTACTGCGTTTCGACCCATGCCCACGGTGGGTGAAGGAAGGGCAGTTCGATCGGCATCGGCTCGGGATTTGTGACAAACTTGGCGATAAACTCACTTTCCCTATGTGCTTTGCTGAAGCCCCAGCATTGCCGGAGCGCGACAAACAGCTTCCGCCATTTCGTGTCGGACATATGGGCGTGCGAGAACTCCCGCCGCGCGATGGCGGAATGCCGCGCCAAGTCGTCCGGCCCATGCACGCGTGGCGACGGATAGCGACGCTTTCGGAGTTTGGTCGGCTGACTTGTTTCGGTCATCTCGCGGCTTGCGTGGCTCCGTTACGATGCGCGCGCATCTTGCCCGTTCTGCCGCCATCTCTCAACATGCACATTACCGACTAAAAGTCGGTCGCTTGGTGGCATCGGTGCAACGGAAGGCCGTCGCTTGGCTAAAATCCTCTATTGCTGGCGATGCCGGGCCGACATTCCGATGCTCAACGAAGCGGAATGGGCGCAAATTCATCCCCTGCTGATGTGGCACGTCGAGAACATCCAACGCTATCGGGCCAGCCATGGCGTCGATCTCGCCGAAGCGCGGCGAAAGGTTCCCGACAGCGATGCGCTGGACCGCTATTTCGAACTGACGGGCGTTCGGGAAAGCGACGTGGACGCGATCTGGCATCACAGGATAAGCCGCCATGGGCCTCCCTGTCGCGTATGTAGCAAGCCCTTGCGCAGCCCACAGGCCAATTTCTGCGCGGCCTGTGGCGCCAGCACTGAACCGGCAGATCACTAATTGAGAGCAGGACGCGATGACATCGCTCATGAATGTGCGTCGTTTGCAGACCGCCGCGCTTCTCTTGCTCGCCGGCGCTGTCCCGGCGCTCGCGCAGATGAAGCCTGTACCCTGCCAAAGCGAGACCTGGCAGGTCTGGCGCGGCTATACCATTCCGACGCTGACAGGGAAGGCGCCGATGGAACTGGACGTGCCAGGTGGCCGTCTGGTCGGCATGGACAGGGGAGAGTGGATCGGTCGGCTGCTGTTTCGCGGGCTCGATGGTCAAGAGTTCAAGATTGCAGACGGCAACGTCAAAGGGATCTTGCCCTGGGACGACGGCGTGATCGTTCTTTTCGGTTTGACCCACCGCAATGTGGATTCCGGCCATGCGATGTTCTTCAAGGAAGAAGCTGGACGATGGTGGTCGAAATTTATCGGGGATCTGGGAGGCGCCCCACGCGCCGTCACCGTCATCGACGATAAAACGATCGCTGTTCTGGCAGGCCACGGCTTCTGGAGCCCGATAACCGTCAGAGTCCAGAGCATACGTGGCTTCGATGCTGCGATCTGCGTCAAAGCATCCGCTGTGCGGCCAGAACGCTAAGAGCGGTTGTTCCGCGCTGCTGGCGTCGGGTCGCAGCCGGCCGTCATCGCCTGCGAGACCCTCCGTCACATTGGCCCCGCGCCAGCCCGATCCTACATAGGAGACTGGCCCGACCAGAAAGCGCCCAGCCCCATGTCCGAGCACGACTCCGAAGCCAACCGCTTTTCCGCCCGTGCGGCGCGCTATGCGCGTGTCGGGGCCAATGTCGGTGGGGTGGCGGCCCGGATCGCGGGTGCCCGGCTGTTCGGGATGGAGGGGCGCAATGCCTCCAATGCCGAGGCGCTGGCCAAGGCGCTGGGCGGGCTCAAGGGCCCGATCATGAAGGTGGCGCAGCTCGTCGCCACGATCCCCGATGTCGTGCCGCCGGAATATGCCGCCGAATTGCAGAAGCTGCAGTCGCAGGCGCCGCCGATGGGCGCGGCCTTCGTCAAGCGCCGGATGATGGCGGAGCTAGGCGCCAACTGGCGCGAGCGCTTCGGCAGCTTCGAATTGCAGCCGGCGGCGGCGGCGTCGCTGGGTCAGGTGCATCGCGCGACCACGCAGGACGGCGCGGCGCTCGCCTGCAAGCTGCAATATCCCGACATGGAATCGGCTGTCGAGGCCGATATCTCGCAGCTCGACATCCTTTTTGCGCTGCATCGCCGGATGGACCCGGTGATCGACACCAGCGAGATCGCCAAGGAGATCGGCGCCCGCGTCCGCGAGGAGCTCGACTACCAGCGAGAGGGCAAGCATATCGCGCTCTATCAGGAGATGCTGGGCGATACGCCCGAAGTGCGCGTACCGGCGCTGGAGGCCTCGCTGTCGACGCGGCGGCTCCTGACGATGCGCTGGCTCGAGGGCGACGGCATCCTGACCCACAAGCAGGACGAGCAGCAGGCGCGCGACCGGATCTCGACGGCGATGTTCAAGGCGTGGTGGCGGCCCTTCAGCCATCACGGCGTCATCCATGGCGACCCGCATCTGGGCAACTACACCGTGTTCTCGGAAGGCGGCGCGGCTGAGGGCATCAACCTGCTCGACTATGGCTGCATCCGCATCTTCCCGCCCTCCTTCGTCGGCGGTGTTGTCGATCTTTATCGCGGCCTGCTGGAGGGGGACGATGCCCGCGTCGTCCATGCCTATGAGACCTGGGGCTTCCAGGGGCTGACCAAGGAGCTGGTCGATACGCTCAACATCTGGGCGCGCTTCATCTACGGGCCGCTGCTGGAGGATCGCGTCAGGCGCATTGCCGAGGGCGTCAGCCCGGCCGAATATGGCCGGCGGCAGGCCTTCGAGGTGCATCAGGCCCTGAAGAAGCGCGGGCCGGTGAAAGTGCCGCGCGAATTCGTCTTCATGGACCGGGCCGCAATCGGGCTCGGCGGCGTCTTCCTGCATCTCGATGCGGAGCTGAACTTCCATCGCCTGTTCGAGGCGGAGATCGAGGGCTTCAAGGTCGAGACCGTGGCGGCGGACCAGGCCTCTGCGATGGCGCGGGCGGGGCTGGTGGCGACGGGTTAGTCATCGCTGCTTGTCGTAGCCGCGCCGTCGTCCCGGACAAGCTGCGTAGCAGCGCCGATCCGGGATCCATTCCTGAGCCTTTCAGGAGTAGCGTTCCGGAATGGATCCCGGGTCTCCGCTTCGCTGCGCCCGGGATGACGGCGCGGGGTTCTTTCTGGTTCATTCAGGGCGCCAGACCTGATTCGGCGCTTGCCTGTGCGGCATCGAGCAGTCTAGATCGCGCGCTTCCTCTCCAGCGTTCCGGAAGCGCTTACCGTCATGGCCACCACATCTGCGCCCGTCGCCATCATCATGGGCAGCCAGTCCGACTGGGCGACGATGCGCCATGCCGCCGAGACGCTCGACGCGCTCGGCATCGGTCATGACGACCGCATCGTCTCCGCCCACCGCACGCCGCAGCGCATGGTCGAATTCGCCACCGGCGCGAAGGCTGCGGGTTTCAAGGTGGTGATCGCGGGCGCCGGCGGCGCCGCCCATCTGCCGGGCATGACGGCTTCGCTGACGCCGCTGCCGGTCTTCGGCGTTCCCGTCGAATCCAAGGCGCTGTCGGGGCAGGACTCACTGCTCTCGATCGTGCAGATGCCGGCCGGCATCCCCGTCGGCACGCTCGCCATCGGCCGGGCCGGGGCGGTCAATGCGGCCCTGCTCGCGGCCGCCGTGCTGGCGCTGTCGGACGAGGCGCTGGCGGAACGGCTCGACGCCTATCGCGCCCGCCAGAGCGCTGCCATCGCCGAGCGCCCGGCCAAGGACGAGGCGTGAGCATGCCGGCCTTCGAGGGCGTGCCTTTCGAGGGCATGGCGCCCGGCGCCGTCCTCGGCATCATCGGCGGAGGGCAGCTCGCCCGGATGATCGCGCTGGCAGCGGCCGATCTCGGCATACCCTGTCATATCTTCGCGCCCGAGACCGAGAATCCTGCCTTCGACGTCGCGGCGGCACGAACCGTCGCGGCCTATGAAGACGAGGCGGCGCTGGCCCGCTTCGCCGATGCCGTCGATGTCGTGACCTACGAGTTCGAGAACGTGCCGGCCGCGACCGCAGCCTTCCTCAGCCAGCGCAAGCCGCTGCATCCCGGAGCGCGGGCGCTGGCGGTGACGCAGGATCGGCTCAGCGAAAAGAGTTTCGTTGCCGAGCTCGGGCTTGCTGTCGCGCCGTTCCGTGCCGTCGATTCGCTTGATGATCTGGAGGCAGCGGTCGCCGCGCTCGGCCGCCCCAGCGTGCTGAAGACGCGCCGCTTCGGCTATGACGGCAAGGGCCAGGTCAAGATCCTTGATGGCACCGATCTCGCGGAGGCCTATGAGGCGATCGGCCGCCAGCCTGCCGTGCTCGAAGGTTTCGTCACCTTCGCGCGCGAGGTCTCGGTCGTCGCGGCGCGCGGGCACGACGGGGCTTTTGCCGCCTTCGACCTCTGCGAGAACGAGCATCGCGACCACATCCTCGCCTTTACCCGGGTCCCCGCACAGGTTTCGGCCGCGACGCAAGTCGCCGCGATCGAGGCGGCCCGGTGGATCGGGGAAGCGCTTGGCTATGTCGGCGTCTTCGCGGTCGAGCTGTTCGTGGTCGGCGAGGGCGCGACCGAGCGCGTCGTCGTAAACGAGATCGCGCCGCGCGTGCATAACTCTGGACACTGGACCAGCGAGGGTGCGCAGACCTCGCAGTTCCACCAGCATGTCCGCGCCGTCTGCGGCTTTCCGCTGGGGTCGGCGGCGCGGCGCGGCCGCATCGAGATGGAAAACCTGGTTGGCGAGGCGGCCCTGCGCTGGCGCGAGCTGCTGGCCGAGTCCGGCGCGCATCTGCATCTCTACGGCAAGCGCACGGCGCGGCCGGGCCGCAAGATGGGTCATGTCACGCGGGTTTGGCCGGAAGCTGGCTGAGCCTCGCTGGTAAAACGTGGCGGGCACGTCGTTTTCAGCGATTTTCCGGCTTTTCCAGCGTGGACAGCCAGACTGAATTCTGGTATCCGCACGATCCTTCGGAAGGCCTGCGTCGCAGTGTCGCCCGCCCAAACCATTTAGACCAACCCGCTAAAGACGGACACTCACGGTGCAGGTTCTCGTTCGCGACAACAACGTCGATCAGGCTCTCCGCGCGCTCAAGAAGAAGCTGCAGCGCGAGGGTGTTTTCCGCGAGATGAAGCTTCGCGGCCATTACGAGAAGCCCTCCGAGAAGAAGGCCCGCGAGAAGGCGGAAGCCGTCCGCCGCGCCCGCAAGCTGCACCGCAAGAAGCTCCAGCGCGAAGGCCTGCTGCCGGCGCCGGTGAAGCCGAAGCGTCCCTGATTTCGATCGTTTAGCGGCGGCGTTTCAGCCACGCGGCGAGAGCATAAGATTTGACCGCGCCTGGAGTTCGCTCCGGGCGCTGTTGCTTTTCCGGCGGCGTTAACCAACTCTTGGCACAAAGCGGGCGTTCTCTTTCGAGGGGCGCTGTCGGCTGGGGAGCGCGAATGATGCGGCGGCGGTCCAGCTTCGGGCGACGGCGCAGATGAGGCACGGAACCGGACCGATGGAACAGAGCATGATGCGTGGCAGGAACTGGCTGGCGGCGGCGGGCATGGCGCTCGCGCTCGCAGGTTGCGATACCCTTTCCAGCGTGACAGGCCAGCAGGCGGTCGCGGAACTCGATACCGCCTCGGCCGCGGATGCCAGCGTCAATATCGGCTCGCTCTCGGAAGTGATCAGCCGCAACCCCAACGATCCCGGCGCCTACAACACGCGTGGCAGCGCTTATGCCCGCGTCGGCCGCTTCTCGGATGCGATCGCCGATTTCACCAAGGCGGTGCAACTCAATCCCAACCTGGCCTCGGCCTATACGAATCGCGGCCTCGCCTTGCGCCAGAGCGGCCGCAACGACGCGGCGCTGGCGGATTTCAACAAGGCGACCACCGCCTCCCCGAACTACGCCCCGGCCTATATCGCGCGCGCCAACTTGCTGCGCGCCCAGGGCAACAGCCAGCAGGCGCTGGCCGACCTGAACACCGCGATCCGCCTGAACCCGGAATCTGCCGAGGCCTTCCATGCGCGTGGGTTGGTCTACCAGAAGGAAGGCCAGCACCAGTACGCGATCTCGGATTTCGACTCGGTGATTGACCGCAACCCCTACAACGCGCCGCCCTATATCGCGCGCGGCCAGAGCCTGAACGTGGTCGGCAAGTTTGACGCCGCGCTCGAGGATTTCACCGCCGCGCTCAATGTCGACAACCGCAATGCCGATGCCTGGGCCGGTCGCGGCTTCGCGCAGGAGAAGCTCGGCAAGAAGACCGAAGCGAGCGAGAGCTACCAGCGCGCGCTCAGCCTCGACGGCAACAACGCTGCCGCGCGCTCCGGCCAGGCGCGCATGGGCGGCGGCGGCGGGCTGTTCCGGAGTTGAGGCCAAGGGCCGTCATGCTCGGGCTCAACCCGAGCATCTCTTGCCGGAGATTCTCGGGTTGAGCCCGAGAATGATGGATGGTTCACTCCCCCACAACCCGGCTCTCGGACCCTGACGTTCCGCCCCTTGCGACCTCGGCGAGGAAGCGCCTGATCTCCGGTACGGAGCCATGGGCGGGGAGATCCTCGTGCCCGCCGCGCGGAAACCGGATGAAGCGCTTGGGGTCGTTTGCAAAGCCGTAGAGCGCGAGGCCATGGGCGAAGGGGACGACCCCGTCGCGTTCGCCATGGATGACGAGCAGCGGCACGCGCACGCTGCCGATCACCGTGTCCGAGCGGAACTTGTCGTGCATCAGCAGGCCGATCGGCACGAAGGGATAAATCTCCTGCGCCACGGCGGCGGTGGAGAGATAGGGTGCCTCCAGCACGAGCCCTGCGAGGGGAACCTCGGCTGCGAGCTTCAGTACGACGCCAGTACCGAGCGATTCGCCATAGCCGACCAGCCGGCCCGCCCCGAAGCGCTCGACGGCGCCGCCATAGGCGGCGCGGGCATCGAGATGCAGCCCGTCCTCGGTCGGGCTGCCGGTCGAGCCGCCATAGCCGCGATAATTGACCGCGAACAGGCCGGTGCCATCCTCGGTCAGCGCCTTGAAGCGTGCCTGCCGGATCGGCCTGCCGAAATTGCCGGCATTGCCATGGAAGAACAGCAGCACGGGCTTGCTCTCGCGCGGCGGCACCACCCAGGCGACCAGCCGTTCGCCATCGGCGGCTGTCAGCGTGACCTCCTCCAGAGCCGGAAGATCGACGCCGGCAATCTCGGCGCGGGCGGGATTGCGCGGATACATCATCTCGCGCTGCTTGACGTAGAGCATGGCCAGCACGCCGAGATAGGTGCAGAGGCTGGCGATCAGGCCATATCTCGCGATGAGCGCGATCATGGCAGGTCCCTAGTGGGAAACGGGGAGGAATGCTTTTTCGTCGGAGCCATGTCCGAATCCACCGCCACAAACGAAAAGGGCCGGCATCAAGCCGGCCCTTTGCAGCGTTCTGATGACGGAGCGAAAAGGCGTCAGTGCGCCATCGCCTTGACGATGTCGTCGGTGACCTTCTTGGCGTCGCCGAAGAGCATCATCGTGTTGGGCCGGAAGAACAGCTCGTTCTCGACGCCGGCATAGCCTGCCGCCATGCCGCGCTTGATGAAGAGCACGGTCTTGGCCTTCTCGACGTCGAGGATCGGCATGCCGTAGATCGGCGAGGCCTTGTCGGTCTTGGCGGCCGGGTTGGTGACGTCGTTGGCGCCGATGACGAAGGCGACGTCGGCCTGGCCGAATTCGGAGTTGATGTCCTCGAGCTCGAAGACCTCGTCATAGGGCACATTGGCTTCCGCCAGCAGCACGTTCATGTGGCCCGGCATGCGGCCTGCCACGGGGTGGATGGCGTACTTCACTTCGACGCCTTCCTTCTTGAGCAGGTCGGCCATCTCGCGCAGCGTGTGCTGGGCCTGCGCCACCGCCATGCCGTAGCCCGGCACGATGATGACCTTGGCGGCGTTCTTCATGATGTAGGCGGCGTCGTCCGCCGAGCCCTGCTTGACGGGCCGGGCTTCGACCGCGCCGCCAGCGCCGGCAGCCGCATCGTCGCCGCCGAAGCCGCCGAGGATCACGGAGATGAAGCTCCGGTTCATCGCCTTGCACATGATGTAGGACAGAATCGCGCCCGACGAACCGACCAGCGCGCCGGTGATGATCAGCGCCATGTTACCGAGCGTGAAGCCGATGCCGGCGGCGGCCCAGCCCGAATAGGAGTTGAGCATCGAGACGACGACGGGCATGTCGGCGCCACCGATCGGGACGATCAGCAGCACGCCGAGCGCGAAGGACACCAGAACGATCAGCCAGAAGACGACATGGCTCTCGGTCTTCAGGAAGATCAGCAGCAGCACGACCAGCGCGATGCCGAGCCCGATATTGATGCCGTGGCGCTGTGGCAGCATGATCGGCTTGCCGCTCATGCGCCCGTCGAGCTTGAGGAAGGCGATGATCGAGCCGGTGAAGGTGATCGCGCCGATGGCGACGCCGAGCCCCATCTCGAACAGGCTCGCGCCGCTGATGCGGCCGACATTGCCGATGCCGAAGGCGCTCGGCGCATAAAGCGCGGCCGCTGCCACCAGCACGGCGGCAAGGCCGACCAGCGAGTGGAAGAAGGCGACGAGCTGCGGCATCTGCGTCATCTGCACGCGCTTGGCCATATAGGCGCCGATGCCGCCGCCGATGGCGATGCCGCCGATGACCAGCAGCCAGCCGGAGAAGCCTGACGGTGGGAAGAAGACGATGGTCGTGGCGATGGCGATGCCCATGCCGACCATGCCGTAGAGATTGCCCTGGCGGGACGTCGTCGGATGCGACAGGCCCCGCAGGGCCATGATGAACAGGACGCCGGAGACGACGTAGAGAAGGGCAGACAGGTTCGCGGCCATCGGCGCTCAGCCCTTCTTCTTGTACATGGACAGCATCCGCTCGGTGACGAGGAAGCCGCCGAAGATGTTGACCGAGGCGAGCACCAGCCCGATGAAGCCGAAGATCTTGGCCCAGACCGGCCCGTCGCCGAGCGCGGGTGCCGCCTCGACCCCGACCGCCAGCAGCGCGCCGACGACGATGACGGAGGAGATCGCGTTGGTGACCGACATCAGCGGGGTGTGCAGGGCCGGTGTCACCGACCAGACGACGTAATAGCCGACGAAGACGGCGAGCACGAAGATCGCGAGGCGAAACACCGTCGGATCGACGTAGCCACCGGTCGCGGCGCTGGCGCCGGCGGCGAGGCTGTCGGCGTGCTGGGCGGCCAGCTCGGCGGCCTGTCGCGTCGCGGTGGCGAGGGAACGCGCCTGGTCGAGCGCCTGATCAGGTGTCGCATTAGCCATTGGTGACGCTCCCCTCGACGACAGCCACGGGCTCAGGCGCGGGCTCTGGTGCAGGCTTGGGCTCGGCCTTGGCCGCGAAATTCGGATGGATCACGGCGCCGTCCCTGGTCAGGGCTGTCGCCTTGACCAGCTCGTCGTCCCAGTTCACCGCAAGCGTCTTGGCGGTCTTGTCGATCAGGGTCTCGACGAAGGCGAAGAGGTTCTTGGCGTAGAGCTGCGACGAGGTCGCAGCCAGACGGCCGGGCACGTTGAGATGGCCGACGATCTTGACGCCATTGGCGGTTACCGCGATCTCGCCGGGCTTGGCGAGTTCGCAGTTGCCGCCGCGCTCGACCGCGAGATCGACGATGACGGAGCCGGCCTTCATGCTCTCGACCATCGCCGCCGAGATCAGTTTCGGCGCGGGGCGGCCGGGGATCAGCGCGGTGGTGATGACGATGTCCTGCTTGGCGATGTGGCTGGCGGTCAGTTCCGCCTGCTTGGCCTGATATTCCTTCGACATTTCCTTGGCGTAGCCGCCGGCCGTCTGGGCCTGCTTGAACTCGTCGTCCTCGACGGCGAGGAACTTGGCGCCGAGCGATTCGACCTGTTCCTTGGTCGCGGGGCGGACATCGGTGGCGGTGACGATCGCGCCCATGCGGCGGGCGGTGGCGATCGCCTGCAGGCCGGCGACGCCGACGCCCATGATGAAGATGCGCGCGGCCGGCACGGTGCCCGCCGCGGTCATCATCATCGGCAAAGCGCGGCCATACTCGGCGGCGCCGTCGATCACGGCGCGGTAGCCGGCGAGGTTGGCCTGCGAGGACAGCACGTCCATCACCTGGGCGCGGGTAATGCGCGGCATGAACTCCATGGCGAAGGCGGCGACACCGGCCTTCGACAGCGCCTCGACGGCGGCCTCGTTGCCATAGGGGTCCATGATGCCGACGACGAGCGCGCCCTTGGGCAGGCCGGCGATCTCGGCCTCGGACGGCCGGCGCACCTTGAGCACGATGGCGGCGCCCGCGAGCGCTTCAGCCGCATTGGCGGCGATCGTCGCACCGGCGGCCTGGTAGTCGGCGTCGCCGATGCCGGATGTGAGGCCGGCACCCGTCTGGACGACGATCTCGGCCCCGAGGCCTAAGAACTTGCGGACGGTTTCCGGCGTCACGGCGACGCGGGTTTCCGCCCCTTGCGTTTCGGCTGGCACGGCGATGCGCATGGCGGCGTAACCTCTCGAACGCTTGGAGCAGATTTAGTGGGCTGCGGGCAGGAGCAGCAGCGCGGCCATCAGCAGCCCGAAGGGAACCGCCGGCGCACGCCAGCCGATCGACTTCGAGGCGATGCCGACACCGGTGCCAACCAGTGCCAACAGCGTGCCGATGATCGCGAAACCCCAGGCGTGCTTCAGGCCGCCGACGGCAAGCGCCGCCACGAAGGCGAGGCAGGCGACGGTGCCGACCTCGGCGAAATGCACGAAGCCGACATAGGTGCGTTCATGCTCCGCATAATCCATCTGCGGAATATCGTCGGCGTGGTGTCCGTGGCTGGCCATGGTCTGATCCCAAGAAAGCATCTCTTACGTTGCCTGTAGCGCACCTGCGGAAGGTCGGCAACGGAGTGCCGCAAGAGCCCTTCCGCAAGGGGACGTCGCGCATAGGGGCGGTGGGGCTCTACCGCGCGTTTAGGGCGATGTAAATCGATTTAGATGGATAAAATCGTTCTCCGATGCCGAGGATTGAATAGCTATCACGCTATAATGTCGGGAGTCAGCGCGTCCTCGATCTGGGCGATACGGTCCTTGAGATAGAGCTTGCGCTTCTTCAGCCGCTGCACCTGGATCTGGTTGATCGTGCCGACGCGTTCGAGCGCGTCGATGGCGCTGTCGAGGTCGCGGTGTTCCTCGCGCAGGCGTGCCAGTTCCGTGGTGAAGGCCTCGACCTCGTCCGGGCTCAACTCGAATCCCATTGCCGTCCCATCATTGCCGCGATTGGCCGCGACTATGCGGAGACGCCGGGCGCCCCGCAAGTGCGGGAACGACCGGCGCCTGCGCGGTGTGTCGTATTCGCGCTGTCGCGGAAAGGGGCCGGTTACGATCACAGAATGTCATGCGGCACTGCGAGACAGCCCCGCAGACGTGAAGCCGGCTCTATGTCACACTCGCTTCTGTCAACCGCTCATCAGGAGGATCCAGATGTCGCTGCAGACCCATCTCGTCGAACTCGAACGCAAGCATCGTCAACTCGAGGAAGCCATCGCCCAGGCGGCGGCCCGACCCTCGTCGGACGATCTCACCGTGGTCGAGATGAAGCGGAAGAAGCTGCTGCTGAAGGAAGAGATCGAGCGGGTGCGGCAGACGATGCCGGACCGAACGCTGCATTGAGGGCGTCAGCGGGCAAGATGCGGCCCGTTTCTGTTGCGTGAGTTCCGCCGGTCCCGAAAGGGGCCGGCTTTTTTGTCGCATATGTGGGATGGCGTGGTGACGGGCCTTGGCGTTTCGCGGGAACTTCTGACGCGGGGCCTTGTTGGGCCTGCGCAGGCACAGGAGCGACCATGCGAAGCCACATCATCGAGCGCCCGATCGGGGCAGGGGAGGTCGTCAAGGTCTCCAACGCCCCCGCGCCCGCGGGCCGTTCGCGCCGGAACGCGCTGGCTCTGTTGCTGTCCTCCTGCGCCATCGGGCTGTACCCCGCCGCCGCGCAGACCCCGCCGGCAGGTGGCACGCAGCCCAAGAGCTTCGGCTATGACGATGTGGTGCGGCTGGCGCGCGTTCTCGGCGAGCGGCCGTTCGACGCGGAAAGCGCCACCATTCCCGCCGAGCTGTCGAAGCTGACCTATGACAGCTATCGCGAGATCCGGTTTCGACGCGACAAGGCGATCTGGCAGGAGGGAGGCTCCGATTTCCGGCTGCTGCCGTTCCATCTTGGCTTCCTGCATGACAAGCCGGTGCAGTTGCACGTCATCCGCTATGGCGCGGCGATGCCGATCCCGTTCACCACGGGGCTCTACGAATACGGCAAGGTGCCGGTGCCCAAGCAGATCTCGCCGTCGCTCGGCTTCGCTGGCTTTGCGATCACGACCAATCTTAACGATCCGAAGGTGCAGGACGAGGTCATCTCCTTCCTCGGCGCGAGCTATTTCCGGCTGATTGGGCGCGGCCAGCGCTATGGGCTCTCGGCCCGCTCGCTGGCGCTCGATGTCGGCGGCGAGCAGCCGGAGGAGTTCCCGTTCATGCGGGCGCTCTGGGTCGAGGAGCCGTCGCGGGATTCCACCGAGCTGGTGATCTATGCGCTGCTCGATTCGCCCTCCGTCGCCGGCGCCTATCGCTATGTCGTGACGCCCGGCCAAACGACGAATGTGGAGGTCACGGCGACGATCATCCCGCGCAAGGGCATCGCGCGGCTCGGCATCGCGCCGCTGACCTCGATGTTCCAGGCCGGCGAGGGCGATTTGGCGCTGCGCACCGATTTCCGGCCCGAAATCCATGATTCCGACGGGCTGATGATGCAGACCGGCAGCGGCGAGTGGATCTGGCGCCCGATCAAGAATCCCAAGGCGCTGCGCGTCTCGAGCTTCGGTGACAAGAACCCAAGGGGTTTCGGCCTGATGCAGCGCGACCGCGAATTCGGCCATTACCAGGATCTCGAGGCACATTATCACGCGCGCCCGGGATACTGGGTCGAACCGCATGGCGAGTGGGGCGAGGGGCGCGTCGAGCTGATCGAGATCCCGACCGACAACGAGGCCTTCGACAACATCGTGGCCTGCTGGACGCCGAAGGACCCGCTGCCCGCCGGCAAGCCGGCCGAGTTCAGTTACCGCATCACCGCGCTGTCGACGACGGACCGCCTCCATGCCTACGCCCAGACGCAGAACAGCTTCAGTGGCTCCGATATCGAGGACGGGCATGCCGACGGGCTCGGCAAGAAGCGCTTCATCGTCGATTTCGCCGGCGGCGACCTGCCCTATTTCCTGTCCGATCCGGGCCGCGTCGAGATCGCCGCGAACACGACGGGCGGAACGATCACCGCGACGATCCTCTCGCCCAACCCCGATGCAAAGGGCTTCCGTGCCATCGTCGATGCGACGCTGCCCGATGGCCAGACGGCAGAGCTGCGCATGTTCCTGAAGGCGCGCGGCCGGACGCTGTCGGAGACTTGGACGAGCACCTGGTCGGTGCCGGGCGCGCCGGGGGCAGGGTCGCCCGCCAAGGCGATCAAGAACTGAGGCGACGGTTTCGCGCGACCCTCTGTCGTCGAGGCTTCATGCCTTTGCGGTACGTCTTCTCGCCTCGGGCGGAACCTTGGGGCTGCGCTGGCGGTTCAGCAGGCTGGAAACTCGGCTGCGGAGGGACATCATGGGCATTCTCGGGACAATCATCATCGGATTCCTGGCGGGCATCATCGCCAAATTCATCACACCGGGCTCCAACGAGCCGTCCGGCTTCATCCTGACGACGATCCTCGGCATCATCGGCGCGTTCGTCGCGACCTATCTTGGCCAGGCGATGGGCTGGTACGGACCGGGCGAGGGCGCAGGCCTGATCGGCGCCGTCGTCGGCGCGATCATCGTTCTCGTGGTCTGGGCCGCGCTGTCGAACCGCAAGAGCACGGTCTGATCCGTTTTCATCTCGACCATCAGGAGTCATGTCCATGGACAACAACTCGAATAGCGGCTTTCCGTCGCTGACGGCGCTGCTCGGCCTGCTGGCCGTCGCCGGCTACCAGAACCGCGACAAGATCGGCGAATGGCTTGGCGGCGTGACGCAGACCAATAGCGGCGCCAATGCCGCGCCCGGCCAGACCGGCGCACCGGCAAGCCAGGGCGGCATTCTCGGCAATCTCGGCGGCATGCTCGGGGCCGGCGGCATCGGTGGCATGGTCGGCGAACTGGTCGACCGGTTCCAGCGGGCAGGCCAGGGCGAGAAGGCCGATTCCTGGGTCCGGCAGGGTCCAAACCAGACGGTCGAGGCCCCCGAAGTCGAGCAGGCGCTCGGCCCCGATCTCATCGAGGCATTGACCCGGCAGACCGGCCTCTCGCGCGAGGATCTGCTCGCGCGGCTGTCGCGGGTGCTGCCGCAGGCGGTCGACAGCTCGACGCCCGACGGCACGCTCAGGCGCGCCGGAGCCTGACGCTACTGCGTCACGAAGATGGCGCGGTGCGTTAGAGCGCCCGCGCCATCTCGCGCAGCCGGAATTTCTGGATCTTGCCCGTCGAGGTCTTGGGGACTTCGGTGAAGACCACCGTCTTCGGGCATTTGAAGGCGGCGAGATGCTGCCGGCACCAGGCGATGATCTCGGCCTCGGTCGCGGTCTTGCCCGGCTTCAGCTCGATGAAGGCGCAAGGCGTCTCGCCCCATTTCTCGTCGGGCCTCGCCACCACGGCGGCGGCCTGGATGGCGGGGTGCTTGTAGAGCGCGTCCTCGACCTCGATCGAGGAGATGTTCTCGCCGCCCGAGATGATGATGTCCTTGGAGCGGTCCTTAAGCTGGATGTAGCCGTCGGGATAGCGCACGCCGAGATCGCCGGTGTGGAACCAGCCGCCGGTGAAGGCGGCTTCAGTCGATTTCGCGTTCTTGAGATAGCCCTTCATCACGACATTGCCGCGCATCATGACCTCCCCCATCGAGGTGCCGTCGCGCGCAACGGGCACCATCGTGTCGGGGTCGAGCACGTCGAGCCCTTCCAGCGCGGGATAGCGCACGCCCTGGCGAGCCTTCAGCGCCGCCTGCTCGGGGCCCGGCAGGGCGTTCCAGTCGTCGTTCCAGTCATTGACCACGGCTGGGCCGTAGCATTCGGTCAGGCCGTAGAGATGGGTGACCTCGAAGCCGGCCTGCTTCATGCCGGCCAGCACCGCCTCCGGCGGCGGGGCTGCGGCGGTGAAGAACGAGACGGTCTGCGGGAAATCGCGGCGTTCGTCCTCAGGCGCGTTGAGCAGGGCCGACATCACGATCGGTGCGCCGCAGAGATGGGTCACGCCATGGTCGGCGAGCGCGTCATACATCGCCTTGGCCCGGACCTGGCGCAGGCAGACATGGGTGCCGGCGACGATCGAGAGCGACCAGGGGAAGCACCAGCCATTGCAGTGGAACATCGGCAGCGTCCAGAGATAGACCGGGTGCCTGCCCATGTTGCCCGTGATGATGTTGGAGGTCGCGAGAAGATTGGCGCCGCGATGATGGTAGACCACGCCCTTCGGGTCGCCGGTCGTGCCGGAGGTGTAGTTCAGCGCGATCGCATCCCACTCGTCGGCCGGCATCTGCCAGTCGAAACCGGGGCCGCCGCCGGCGATGAAGTCCTCGTATTCGATGCTGCCGAGCCGCTCGCCGGGCCCGTCATAGACCGGGTCGTCATAGTCGATGACCAGCGGCTTCGCCTGGCTGAGCTTAAGCGCCTCCTGCATCGTCTTCGAGAATTCGCGGTCGGTGATGACCACCTTGGCCTCGCCATGGTCGAGCGAGAACGCGATGATCGCGGCATCAAGGCGGGTGTTCAGGGTGTTGAGCACGGCGCCGCACATCGGCACGCCGTAATGGCATTCGAGCATGGCCGGGGTGTTGGGCAGCATGGCGGCGACGGTGTCGTTCTTGCCGATGCCATGGCGGGCAAGCGCCGAGGCCAGCCGGCGCGACCTTGCATAGAACTCCGCATAGCTGCGCCGCAGCGGCCCATGGATGATCGCCGTGTGGTTCGGGAAGATGGCGGCTGCCCGTTCGAGGAAGGGCAGCGGCGTCAGCGGCTGATAGTTCGCCGGGTTGCGGTCGAGATCGGTGTCGTAAGCTGAAATCGTCATGCGGCTCGTCCCCCTCGCGCGGCAGGCTTAGCCTCTGCGGGCTTTCACCGTAATCCATCCCTTTGTCCGATGGTGCGCAAGGGCGAGCGCTTTGGGCGCATCTGAGGACTAGAGGAGGCTGCGCACTCCATCGACGATGAGCTTGAGGCCGACGGCGAGCAGCAGCCAGTAGATGATCGTGTAGAAGCGTTCGGCCGGCACGCGACGGACCAGCCAGACGCCGGCCATGGTGGAGGCGATGGCGACGGGAAACAGCGCCAGCGACGCCGTGAGGTTCTGGGCCGAGAACTGGCCGAGGGCGATATAGGGGCCAAGTTTGATCAGGTTGATCAGCGCGAAGAAGATCGCGCCGGTGCCGACGAAGACGCCCGGCGGAAGGCGCTGCGGCATGATGTAGATCTGGAAGGGCGGCCCGCCGGCATGGGCGATCATGCTGGTGAAGCCCGACACTGCTCCCCAGAACGTGCCGGCGCCGTAGCGGGCGCTCGCGACGGGTCCCGATGTCTTGCCACTGGCCAGCATGCGCCGCAGGGCGAAGCCGATCGAGATGACCCCGACCGCGAAGCCGACGGCGGCGTCGGAGACCCTGGCCGCGAGCAGGTAGCCGGCGAGAATGCCGAGGATCGCGCCGGGCAGCAGGGTCGCGAGGTTGCGGCGGCTGAACTCGCGGCGATAGGACCAGACCGTGACGACATCCTGCGAGATCAGCAGCGGCAGCATGATCGCCGCAGCCTGGATCGGCGGGACGAGGAGCGCCATCAACGGCAGCGAGAGCAGGCCGAGGCCGGAGAAGCCGCCCTTGGCGAGGCCCATCAGGATGACGGCTGGCACCATGACGGCGAAGAAGGTCAGGTCGAATGTCACGGCTGGAGACAGTTCGACGGCGCGTCATGACGACGCGGGGACCGGCCGCACGTGCTCCCGCTGGGCGAAAGTCTGACAGCCTGGCGCTTGCGCCTGCAGGGTCGAACGACCACGATCCCGCGCAAAATGAGCCTCCGTCGCTGCCGGTTCCGGAGCGCGGTGTAGGCCAGAACGCACGCAAGAGGAACGCCGCCGATGAATGCCCTGCATGCACATGGCTATATCTCGACCTATGCGCGCTGGCAGGCCGATCCCGAGGCGTTCTGGCGCGAGGCGGCCCAGGCGATCGACTGGATCAAGCCGCCCGACGCGATCTTCGATGCGAGCCAGGGCGCTTATGGCCGCTGGTTCCCGGACGCGACCTGCAACACCTGCTTCAACGCGCTCGACCGCCATGTGGCCGCCGGGCGCGGCGGGCTGCCCGCGCTGATCCATGACAGCCCGGTCACCGGCACCAAGACGGTCTACTCCTACGTGCAGATGCTCGACGAGGTCGCGGCGCTCGCCGCCGTCCTGCAGGATCTCGGCGTGGCCAAGGGCGATCGCGTCATCATCTACATGCCGATGATCCCCGAGGCCGCCTTTGCCATGCTCGCCTGCGCGCGGATCGGAGCGGTGCATTCGGTGGTGTTCGGCGGCTTTGCGGCCAAGGAGCTGGCGACGCGGATCGAGGATGCGGAGCCCAAGGTGATCCTGGCCGCGACCTGCGGCATCGAGCCGAGCCGCGTGGTCGAATACAAGCCGCTGCTGGACACAGCGATCTCGCTCTCCTCGCACAAGCCGGAAGCCTGCCTGATCCTGCAGCGCCCGCAGGTCGAGGCCTCGATGCATGCGACGCGTGACAGGAACTGGCGCATGCTGGTCGCCGCCGCCAAG
The DNA here is from genome assembly GCF_056404835.1 of Allobosea sp. P2_B12. Classification (NCBI taxonomy): domain Bacteria; kingdom Pseudomonadati; phylum Pseudomonadota; class Alphaproteobacteria; order Hyphomicrobiales; family Alloboseaceae; genus Allobosea; species Allobosea sp. P2_B12. The sequence goes on from NZ_JBFUDG010000002.1 coordinate 69,983, forward strand.
GCCAATGGCCGCAAGGCGGAGTGCGTCGAGGTTGCGGCGACCGACCCGCTCTACATCCTCTACACCTCCGGCACGACGGGACGACCCAAGGGTGTGGTGCGCGACAATGGCGGCCATCTCGTCGTGCTCAAATGGACAATGGACAATCTTTACGGGGTGAAGCCCGGTGAGGTGATGATCACGGCGTCGGATGTCGGCTGGGTCGTCGGCCACAGCTACATCGTCTATGCGCCGCTGTTCCAGGGCGCGACCTCGGTGCTCTATGAGGGCAAGCCGATCGGCACGCCCGATGCCGGTGCCTTCTGGCGGCTGATTGCCGAGCACAAGGCGGTGGTACTGTTCACGGCGCCCACGGCCTTCCGCGCCATCCGCAAGGAGGATCCCGACGCGAAGCTGCTGGCGGGCCATGACCTCCAGCATTTCCGCGCGCTGTTCCTGGCCGGCGAGCGGGCCGACCCCGACACGCTGGTCTGGGCGCAGGACATCCTCAAGGTTCCGGTCATCGACCATTGGTGGCAGACCGAGACCGGCTCCTGCATCGTCGGCAACCCGATCGGGCTGGAATTGCTGCCGGTGAAGCCGGGCTCCCCGACGGTGCCGATGCCGGGCTACGAGATCGCCTGTCTCGACGAGGGCGGGCAGTCGGTTCCGGCGGGCACGATGGGCGCGATCGTGCTCAAGCTGCCCTTGCCGCCCTGCGCGTTGCCGACGCTGTGGCAGGCCGACGAGCGCTTCGCCGAATCCTATCTCGCGGCGTTTCCGGGCTACTACAACACCTCGGATGCCGGCTTCATCGATGCCGACGGCTATGTCTTCATCATGGGGCGCACCGACGACATCATCAATGTCGCCGGCCACAGGCTCTCCACCGGCGGCATGGAGGAGGTGCTGGCCTCGCATCCGGCCGTCGCCGAATGCGCCGTCGTCGGCATCCGGGATGCGATCAAGGGCGAGCAGCCCTGCGGCTTCGTCGTGCTGAAATCCGGCGTCACGCAGAACCCGGATGTGATCGAGCGTGAGCTCGTGGCGCTGGTGCGCGAGAAGATCGGCCCGGTCGCGGCCTTCCGGCTGGCGCTGACCGTCGGGCGCCTGCCGAAGACACGCTCGGGCAAGATCCTGCGTGCGACGATGAAGAAGATCGCCGATGGCGAGGATTACGCTATGCCGGCGACGATCGAGGATGCGTCGGTGCTCGACGAGATCGGTGTGGCGGTGAAGGCGAGGGGATTGGGCTGACGATTGTTGCGCTCAGCCTTGGTATAACGAGGAGCCGTCATGGGAATTATCACTCTGATAAAATTTCGGTTCACTTGCGATAATTGCGCGAGTGAGTCCGATTTCTTGGCGCAGTCTAGAACGCCGAAATATCACAGTCCAGACAGGGTGCGGTCCGATGGGCGGGATGATTTTTATCAAATTGGCGATGTCATGGAATGGCATGACGATGCAGAAAGCGAAATGGACTGGCCAAGTGACTATGCATTTGTTTCAAGACTCCAGGGATACGCTGTTTATGTAATCGAGAAATGCTGGGGCCAGTGCCCGGCATGCCGATCGTGCTATAATTTCTACTTCTATATCAAGGATCGGCAGATCATGCGGCTGATTGGGCATGAATCCGCAGACTTGAACTATAACTCGATCGTGACAAGAGACCCCGTCGCCTCAGCGCCTATGCGTTCTTGTGAGGGATTGTGAGGTTTGCTAGATTGCGGCCATGAAACATGATGCCATGCGCCCCCTCACCATCTCTCTGTCGCCGAAGCAGTTGTCGCGGCTGAGCCAGGCCGTCGAGAGCGGCGCCTATGCCTCCAACAGCGAGGTCGTGCGCGACGCGCTGCGTCTCTGGGAACAGCGCGAGGAGATTCGCGCGCTGGAGTTGGCGCGGTTGAAGCAGGCCTATGAGGAGGGAATCGCGAGCGGGGAGCCGGTCGATGGCGACGAGGCCTTCGCACGCATTCGCGCCAATGTGTTCGGCATGCGGGACGCGTGACCAACGATGGGCTTTCGCGTTCTGCCGCAGGCGATCAGCGATATCTCGGCGATCGCAGCCGGCATCAATGTCGATAGTCCTTCAGCGGCACGGCGCTGGATCGACGCGGTCTACCGACGCTTCGCAAATCTTGGCGATATGCCGGGCATGGGCACGTCGCGGCCGGAGCTTGGCCAGCGGGTGAGACTGTTTCCGCTCGGCCATTATGTGATTTTGTATCAGGACGCGGCGGACGGGGTCGATATCGTCCGCGTCGTCCACGGAAAGCGCGATCCGGAGACCTGGCTCTAAGCGCCAGGCCTCAAATGCAAAGCCTCCGGGAGCAGTCTCAGGCCTCGTCGTCCTCGGCCGGACGCTTCATCTGCTTCAGCTTGGAGAAGACGGAATCGACGTCGATCGCCGCTTCTTCCTCGCGCTTGGGCTTGCCCATGTCGGCGAAAGTCTGGTTGAGCGGCGCGGGCTCCGGCGCCGTGGTCTCCTCGGCCGGAAGCAGGGTCGAGCCGGTATCGACGATCGCCGCCGGGCGATCCTTGGCGGCGCGGCCGACCTCGAAGTCGAGATCGATCTGCGAGCACAGACCGAGGCTGACGGGGTCGATCGGGGTCAGGGTCTGGGCATTCCAGTGGGTGCGGTCGCGGATCTGGGCGATGGTCGACTTGGTGGTGCCGATCAGGCGGATGACCTGCGCATCCTTCAGCTCGGGATGGTTGCGCAGCAGCCAGAGGATCGCGTTGGGACGGTCCTGGCGCTTCGAGACCGGGGTGTAGCGCGGCCCCTTGGTGCGCTTGATCTCGGGCACCTTGACCTTGCGCTCGGCGAGCTTGAGGTGATGGGCGGGGTTGGCCGCGGCACGCTCGAGCTCCTCGCGGGTGAGCTGCCCCGAATTGATCGGGTCCAGGCCCTTGATGCCGGCGGCGACTTCGCCATCGGCGATGCCGCGCACTTCCAGCGGGTGGAGTTTGCAGAACTCGGCGATCTGCTCGAAGGTCAGGGACGTGTTCTCGACCAGCCAGACCGCGGTGGCCTTCGGCATCAGCGGGGGATTCGACACGGACTGTCTCCTGAATGTCGCGGACAATAGCTCTCGGACGCCGACCGGCCTTTTCGGCCGGCCATCCAAATCATCGACGATGAACAGGATGGCGCGGCTTATAAGCGAGGGTACAGCGGCTGTCCAAGAAAAAGCACGTCGCTTCGTCTGGGGCCGGCAGTGGCGCCACGGCGCCATCGGCATTAATCTGCGCGCTCTTGCGCAGATGGAGGCGAGGATGTCGCTCTTTTCCGACGATGACCGTCCGAAGCCCAAGACGGTCCACGAGATCGGGCAGGATCTGTCGATGCTGTCGCTGGCGGAGATCGACCTGCGGGTCGCAGCGCTGCAGGCTGAGATCGAGCGCCTGGCCGAGGCGCGGCTCAAGAAGACGGCGTCGCGCTCGGCCGCGGATTCGTTTTTCCGCAAGCCCGACTGAAAACGGATGCTGACTAAAAATGCGGCCGGCCTGGCCGGCGTTAAGGGGTCATTAACGATTCCAATGTATGAATCGAGGCGTCCAGATTGTCTGGATGTGAGTGGCTCCTGCCCGCTCTGTTTGACGCCTCCCTGTTGACCTTCGAGCCGCCTCCGGGCGGCTCTTTTTTTGTGGTCTGTATCTCCGTTAAGGTTAACCACACCTTACCGGCGCGGGAGCAGCCCATCGGCGCTATCCTTGCGACATAGGCGGCATGAACCGTGACGCGTGCCATGTGGATACGGGGTTGTGCCGATGGGAGACACCGCAATGAACGACGTGCTGATGCTGGAGCGGAATGCCGAAGAGGGCGCGATCTCGTTTGCGCGTGGCTTCGTCAAGTCGGATGCCTTCATGGCGCTGTTTCGCGAGGGGATGGGGCTTGTCGAGCAGACGGCGGCCTATCTCGACGGCGACGGCCGCAAGGAATCGGCGGCGCTGCCGCGCGAGGTCGCGTTGTCCTATGCGACCGAGAGCATGCGCCTGACGACGCGGCTGATGCAGATCGCATCCTGGCTTCTGGTGCAGCGGGCGGTCGCCGAGGGCGAGATGACCGCCGAGCAGGCGCGGGCCGAGAACGACAAGGTCAGGATCCCCGAGCCGATGATGCCGCCGGCCCAGCCCGAGGCGGTGCTGCTGCCGCAGGGCCTGCGCGACCTGATGGACCATTCCTTCCGGCTGCAGGGCCGGATTCGCCATCTCGAGGGCCAGATGTCGGGCAAGGCGCCCGCCACCGAGCAGGCCAATCCGGTCCAGGACCAGCTTGCGAGCCTGAAGGCGCGGCTCGGCGTGGCGCTCTGAGCGGTCTGCGACGAAGCGCCGCCCCTCCAGCGACAGCTCAAAACACGAAAGGCCCGGTCGCTTCGACCGGGCCTTCTTGATTCAGATCAGTGCGGGCGAAACCGCCCGCTGCCAGATCACTTCTTGCCGAGCGAGCCGATCGCGGCGAAACGCGTGTTGAAGCGCGAGACGCGGCCGCCACGGTCCAGCATGTGCTGCGTGCCGCCGGTCCAGGCCGGGTGCGTCGTCGGGTCGATGTCGAGGTTGAGGGTGTCGCCCTCCTTGCCCAGCGTCGAACGGGTGAAGTATTCGGTGCCATTGGTCATGACGACCTTGATGGTGTGGTAGTCGGGGTGGATGCCGGTCTTGGCCATGGCTAAATCCTCAAACGTCGATAAACGGGCGTGGGCGACAAGCAGGCAAGCCTGCCCGGCCCGTCGAATAATTCGTATGAGCCTGTCGTGAAGTCGCGAGCACATATCTCACAGCGGCCGACAGCGCAAGCATGACAGGACAAAGACGCGTGGCCGTTGCCGAAAAAGACGAGAAGACCCCGAGGGCCGATCTGCGCCTGCTGGCATCGTTCTGGCCCTATGCGCTGAAGCACAAGGGGCGCATCGGGCTGGCGCTGCTGGCACTCGTCGTCGCTTCGGTCGCGACGCTGGTTCTGCCGGTGGCGGTGCGTCGGGTCATCGATGTCGGTTTTTCGGCCGGCGAGCAGAGGCTCGCCAACAGCTATTTCATCCTGCTGATCGGCGTCGTCGCCGTGCTGGCGCTGGCGAGCTCGGCCCGGTTCTACCTGGTCATGACGGTCGGTGAGCGCATCGTTGCCGATCTGCGCTCGGATGTGTTCGCGCATCTGACGCGGCTGGAGCCGGCCTTCTTCGATTCGAGCCGGGCGGGCGACCTGGTCTCGCGGCTGACCGCTGATACGACGCAGATCAAGTCGACCTTCGGCTCGACGGCCTCGATCGCGCTGCGCAACGCGATCATGACCATCGGCGCGCTGGGGCTGATGATCGTCACCAGCCCGCAATTGTCGGCGATCGTGATCGGCGCGATCCCGCTGATCGTGCTGCCGCTGGTGTTTTCGGGCCGGTCGGTGCGCAGGCGCGCGCGCGCGGCGCAGGACCGGCTGGCAGACGCCTCGGCCTTCGCCGCCGAGGCGGTCGGCGCGATCCGCACGATGCAGTCCTTCGGGGCCTCCAGGCAGACGGCCGCGCGCTTCGCCTCCGCATCGGACGAGGCCTATGACGCCTCGCGTGCGGCGACGGCCTCGCGCGCGCTTCTGTCGGGCGTCGCGATCTTCCTGGTCAGCGCCAGCGTCGTCTGGGTGCTCTGGACCGGCGCGACCGAGGTCTTCGAGGGACGCATGACCGGCGGGCGGCTGTCGCAGTTCGTGCTCTATGCCGTGCTGGCGGCGAGCTCGCTCGGTCAGCTCTCCGAGGTCTATGGCGAGATTTCCGCCGCTGCCGGCGCCGCCGGCCGGCTCGGCGAGATCCTGGCGATGACGCCGGCCATCGCCGCTCCACCCCATCCCAGACTGATGCCGGAGCCGTTGCGCGGCGAACTCGCCTTCGAGAACGTCTCGTTCAGCTATCCCGGCCGCAGTGTCGGGGCCTTGTCGGAACTGAGCTTCACGGTGCGGCCGGGCGAGCGCGTCGCGCTGGTCGGGCCATCCGGCGCCGGCAAGAGCACGGTGCTGCAACTAGCCCTGCGCTTCTTCGATCCAGCCTCCGGCCGCGTCGTCGTCGATGGCGTGGCCGGGCCGGAGGCCGATCCGGAGGCCTGGCGGCAGCGCTTCGCGCTGGTGCCGCAGGAGCCGACGGTGTTCGGCGTCTCGGTCCGCGACAACATCGCCTATGGCCGTCCCGACGCCTCGCAGGCCGAGATCGAGGAGGCTTCACGGCTGGCGGCTGCCGACGATTTTATCCGTGCCCTCCCCAAGGGCTACGACACGATCGTCGGCGAGCGCGGCGTGACGCTGTCGGGCGGACAGCGCCAGCGGCTGGCGATCGCGCGGGCGGTGTTGAAGGACGCGCCGATCCTGCTGCTCGACGAGGCGACGAGCGCGCTCGATTCCGAAAGCGAGCGCGCCGTGCAGGATGCGCTCGATGCGTTGATGAAGGGCCGCACCACGCTGGTCGTGGCGCATCGGCTGGCGACGATCCTCTCGGCCGACCGCATCCTGGTGATGGAGGATGGCCGCGTCGTCGAGGAGGGCACCCATGCCGAGCTCAAGGCGCGCGGCGGGCTTTATGCCCGGCTGGCGGCGCTGCAATTCGGGCTGGAGGCGGCGTAGAGCGCGCGAGTCCGTCATGCTCGCCCTTGTGGCGAGCATCCACGTCTTGGTCACATCGCTCTACGACGGGTGACGTGGATGGTCGGCACAAGGCCGCCCATGACGGAGAGGGCTTCGTTCACCCCGTCATCCCATGCGTGCGTGGATAGGCGCTCGGCTCCGGCGACACCCAGCCCGCCAGCAGCTCCGGCTCGGTTCGATAAATCTCGACCTTGAGCGGGTGGCAGGCGGCCGCGTCGCTGGAATGCGTGGTGCTGCAATCGCCGCCGGGGCAGGCGGAGAGTGCGCCGAGCAGGTCGATCTCGGCGAAGAGTTCGAGATAGTCGCCCGGGCGGACCGGGCTCGCCTTCATGAAGTACTGATGCGTGTCGCGGGTGAAGCCGGTGCACATGAAGACGTTGAGCACGTCATGGACATGCATTTCGGCCTCCTTCACCGGCATTCCCTTCGCCTTGGCAAGCGCCCGCGTCAGGTTGGAATGGCAGCAATGGTGATAGTCGCCGCCTGAAAGCAGGCGATTGGTGTAGGGGTCGCAGCGCGTGCCGATGACATCGTGGATGCCGCCGCCATCGTCGTCCCAGCCATACCAGCCGAGCGTGTCATGCGTGATCGTCGCCATCGGCCGTAAGCAGGGCAGGCTGCTCCAGAGCCGGTTCCCGGTCGTGACATGGGTCGCGTGCAGGGCACGGGTCTTGCCGCTGAAGAAGCGCTCGGAAAGGTCGTTAGCATTCCAAAGATTGAGATCGCCGACCTGCGGACCCTCGACGCTGACGATGCGGACGAAATGCCCCTTCGGCACATGGAAGGCCGAGGCATCGCGCGGCGCGACGACGACCTCGTCGATCTTCGTCAGGTGCTGCCGGGCGCGCCCGAGCAGCGCCATGTCCGGCGCCGGCAGGGTCTCGACGGGGTAGCAGACCGTCAGGGGCATGGCCCGGCGTTGCGCGGCGTCGGCGGGTTCGGTTGTCGGCATGGCATCTGTCCCCGTTTCTCGTGGTGGCCGCGGCTCAGCGCGGCGGCAATGCCGCATAATAGGCGGCGAGTGCCGCGATCTCTTCGGCGCTCATATTTCGCGCCATGTAGCGCATCTCCTTGTGGACGCGCTTGCCGGAGCGGAAGGCCATCATCTGGTTGAAGAGGTAGCGCTCGTTCTGGCCGGCGAGGTGGGGCACCTCGGTGTCGCGGGCGATGCCGTCCTCGCCATGGCAGCGGGCGCAATCCTCGACGGTCGAGACGCGCGGCTCGGCAAGCGCGGGGCCGCCGGCAAGGGCGAGCATCAGCGCCAATACCTTCCAGCGGGGGGAGCGCCGGCGATGGCCGCGATCGTCAGGCATCAAGTGCCTCACCGCTCGGTGATCTTGAACTCGATGCGGCGGTTGCGGCGCCAGGCGTCGTCGGTGTTGGCGACGTCGAGGGGCTGGTTGTCGCCGAAGCCGGTGGCGGCGATGCGGTCGGCCGGGATGCCCTTGGTAATCAGGTACTCGACCACCGCGATGGCGCGCCCGGACGAAAGGTGCCAGTTCGACGGGTAAAGCGGGTTGTTGCGGATCGGCCGGTTGTCGGTGTGCCCATCGACGCGCAGGATCCAGGGGATGTCGGGCGGCATCTCGCGGCCGAGATCGGCGATGACGGTGCCGAGCTTGTCGAGCTCGCCGCGGCCTTCCGGCTTCAGCACGGCCTGGCCGGCATCGAAGAAGACCTCCGACTGGAAGACGAAGCGGTCGCCGACGACGCGGATGTCGGGCCGCGTGCCGAGAACCTGGCGCAGGCGGCCGAAGAAGTCCGAGCGGTAGCGCGCCAGTTCCTGCACGCGCTGGGCCAGCGCCACGTTCAGCCGCGAGCCGAGCTCGGAGATGCGCGCCTGCTGCTCCTTGTCCTTGGCCTCGGAGGCGCCCAGCGCCTCCTCCAGCGCCGCGAGCTGGCGGCGCATCGCGACGATCTGCTGGTTGACCATGTCGACGGTCGATTGCGCGCGGGCCGAGAGCTGCTTTTCGGCTTCGAGCGCCTTCTGGGCCTCGCCGAGCTGGGCGGCCGTGTTGCCCGGCTGGGCGTTCAGCATGTCCTGGATGCGGCCGCGCTCGCTCTGCTCGCGGGTCAGCGAGGATTGCAGCAGGGTCAGGTTCTCCTGCGCCTGCCGGTTCGAGGAGCGCTCCAGCGCCAGTAGGTCGGTCAGCTCGGAGATCTGGCGGTTCAGCCGGTCGAGCGCGGTGTCCTTGCCGGTCAGCTCCTGCGAGAGGAAGAACTGGCCGAGCACGAAGACCGAGAGCAGGAAGACGATGCCGATCAGCATCGTCGACAGCGCATCGACGAAGCCCGGCCAGAAATTGACCTCGTCGCGGCGGTGGGAGCGGGAGAGGGCCATGGTCGTTCTCTCTCCTAGAGCCGCGCCCGGCAGTTCAAGCACGCCGTCATCCCGGGCGAAGCGTAGCGCAGACCCGGGATCCATTCCTGAACTGTTCCGGAATGGATCCCGGGTCTCCCTGCGGTCGCCCGGGATGACGGCACAGTCGGGGCAGGATGGAGAAGCACGATCATGGCTCCATCACGTTGTCGGCGGTAAGACGTTCCAGCAGCCGCTTCAGATCCTTCTCGCGGCCGGCCTGCGCCTCGACCCAGTCGCGGATGAGCTGCTGCTCGGAGCGCATGTGCTGGACGAGGCCCTGGATGCCTTCGGCCAGGCTGGCGAGCGCCTGGGTCGCGGCGCGGTTGTTGGCGCCGCTCTCGGCCATCGCGGCACCGAGCCGGTCGAGCCTGTCGGCGAGCGGGTCGCCGGTGAGCGGCTGGAGCCCCGAGCCGGCGAGGGTGGCGATGCGGGTGCCGAGCCAGCTCTCGACCTCGTTGCGGAAGCGGCGCTGGGCCTGTGCCACCTGCAGGTCGAGGAAGCCGAGGATCAGCGAGCCGGCGATGCCGAAGAGCGAGGACGAGAAGGACAGGCCCATGCCGGCGAGCGGGGCGGCGAGGCCGGCCTTGAGTTCGTCGAACAGCACGCCGGCCTCGGCGCCGGTGCGCAGCGACTTGATGACGTTGCCGATCGAGGAGACCGTGTCGAGCAGGCCCCAGAAGGTGCCGAGCAGGCCGAGGAAGACCAGAAGCCCGCCGAGATAACGCAGCACCTCGCGCCCGTCGTCGAGCCTGATCGCAATCGATTCGAGCACGGTCGCGGCCTGGGACGGTGCCAGGCTGCGGGTCTCAAGCGACGCCAGGACGGGGCCGAGCGGCGCGATGACCTGCCCGCGCCTGATCAGCGCCTGGGCCGGCGCTGCAGCCAGCCGCGTCACGGCGCGCGCTTCCGAGTGGATGCGCCAGAGTTCGCGCAGCGCGATCAGCACGCCGACCAGCAGCGAGCCGAGGATCAGGCCGTTCAGGCCCGGATTGGTCATGAAGGCCGTGACCAGCCCGGCCTGCAGGATGAAGCCGAGGAAGCCGATCAGCGCGAGAAACAGAACCGAGCGGATGACGTAGCGCAGGGGCCGCGAGAAGCGGGTCTCCTCCCGGGCCGGCGCGACCGTTTCTCTCTCGGCCGCAAAGTCCTCATTCGCCATGCTTCGTCTTCCGTTCGCCACCCTGCCGGGTCGGGACTGTCGCTTCCCATGCCGCGATGATCAAGCGCGAAAGATCAAAGACATATGACGAGATGTCGACGGCGCGGCGTTCGGCGGCGTCGCAGCCGCGCCGTTCAGGCCGTCTTGAGTGCCGCCCGCAGGGCCGGCTCGCCGATCTCGTTGCCGCAGATGATGTCGCGCGCCATCGTCGGCTGCTTGCCGTCGAGCGTGCCGAAAGTGCCGCCGGCCTCGCGGATCATCACCGCGCCCGCCGCGAAATCCCAGGTGTTGAGGTCGCGCTCCCACCAGGCGTCGAAGCGGCCGGCGGCGACATAGGCGATGTCGAGCGCGGCGCAGCCCATGCGCCGGACATTGGAGAAGCGCGTCATCACGGCACCGAGCTCGCGCAGGAAGAGCGGGTGGCCGCCCTTGCCGATATGCGGCACGCCCATGCCGATCAGCATCTCGGTCGGCTCGCGGCGGCCGGAGACGCGCATGCGGCGGTTGTTGACATAGGCGCCCTTGCCCTTCTCGGCGATGAAGAGCTCGTCCTTGGCGGCGTCGTAGATCACGCCGGCGATGAACTGGTTGTCGCGCTCGAGCGCCACCGAGATGTTCCAGTGCGGGATGCCGCGCAGGAAGTTGTGGGTGCCGTCGAGCGGGTCGATATGCCAGCGGTTGCTCTCGTCGGTGCCGGCGACGCTGCCGGCCTCCTCCATGACGAAGCCATAGCCCGGACGCGCCTTCTCCAGCGCGCCACGGATGATCTCCTCGGCCTTGGTGTCGGCCTTCGAGACGAAGTCGCCCGGACCCTTGGCGAGGACCTGCAGGTTCTCGACCTCGCCGAAATCGCGCTTCAGCGAGCGGGACGCCTTCATCACGGCGTCGGTCATCACGGTCATCAGAGGGGAGCGGATCATCAAAAACCTCGTTCGCGCCCATCAGACGCCCCGGCCGGTCTCTCTGCACGAGATGCCGGCCATAAAATCGAGCCCTCATCCTGAGGAGCCGCGAAAGCGGCGTCTCGAAGGATGCTCCAGATGATTCCGGAGCCTCGGCGAGCATCCTTCGAGACGCGATCCCTGCGGGCTCGCTCCTCAGGATGAGGGCTTTTCATGTTCAACCGGTCACTTGCTCGCCTGTCAGGGCGACGTCAAGGCCGCACCCTCGATGCGGTCGGCGGCGAGACGGGCGGCGCGGCTCTGCTGCTCGGGTGTGAGGCGGTCGAAAAGCTGTCCCAGCGCCGGGTCGTCGAGGCCGCGCGCCCGTGCCGCCAAATGCCAGGCCGCGGCCTCGATCGAGTCCGGCGGGATGCCGCGCCCGATCTGGTAGAGCCGCGCGATGCGGTTTTGCGCGATCGGGTTGCCCTTGCCTGCGGCGCGCAGGAAGAGCCTGGCGGCGGCGGTCTCGTCGCGGGCGACGCCGGTGCCGTTGAACAGCATGATCGCGTATTCGACCTCGGCAGGGATGTTGCCGGTCTGCACGGATTTCGCCATCCACTCGGCAGCGACGACATCGCTCTTGGGCAGGCCGCGTCCCTGTTTGGCGAGCGTGCCGAGCGCATACATCGCGTCGCCGATGCCTCCCTTCGCCGCGATCTCGAGGCTTGCCACGGCGCGCGAGTCATCCTCGGCCTGCCCGGTGGCGAGCAGGGCCAAGGCGAGATTGTAGTTGGCCGCGGCATTGCCGGCGGCGGCCGCCTGCCGCAGCAATGTGCCGGCGCGGGCCGGGTCGCGGCGGCTGCTGGCGTCGTCGAGCAGCGCGATCGCCAGGGCATAGGTGGCGTTGATGTCGCCGCGCGCGGCGGCGCGCTCATACCATTCGGTCGCGACCTTCTGATCGGCCGGCACGCCGAGCCCCTGTCGGTAGATCTCGCCGACCAGCGTCATCGCGGCGGCGTCGGTGCTGTCGGCCTCGATGCGCTTGAGGGCTTCGGACAGCGCGCGGCGGTAATGGCCGGTCTGGTAGGCGGCATAGGCAAGATCGCGCTCGGCGGCGGTCGCAGGAAGTGTCAGCGAAGAGAAGCCGGCGAGCAGCAGCAGGCCGCTCGATAGCAGACGGCTTGCGAGGCCGCGGCGCGCGCGCCTCATCTGGCTGCTTTTCGCGCGACGCGGGCTGCGATGGCCTCGTTCGCCTCCGCGACGAGGGCGCGGATGTCGCGGCTCTCCTCGAAGGCCCAGGCCCCGAGCGCGACGAATTCGGCGCCGGTCTCGACCAGGGCGGCGACGGATTCAGGGTCGGGCGCATAGGCGACGCAAGGGGTCTCGAAGATTTCGGCCCACCAGCCGGCGCGCTCGATCACAGCCGCCAGCGGCGGCAGGCTGCCGTCCGGCCGCGGCTCGCCGAACATGACATAGTCGACGCCTGCCTCGCCGATATCCATGGCGTCGTGGCGGGCGCGAATGCCGCCGGCGCCGATGATGCGCTCGCCCTTCAGGCTGGAACGCGCCTCGGCGATGGCCTCGGGGCCGCCGGTCAGGTGCACGCCGTCGGCGCCGCCGCGCGCGGCGACCATCGCGGAGGCCTCGACGACCAGCGCGACATTGGCGGCCTGGACCGGGCCGGCGAGCCGCTTGACGCGCTCGATGCGGCTGCGCTCGTCGCCTTCGGTCAGGCGCAGGAGCACGGCTGCGAGATCGCCGCCGGCCTGGGCCTGCATCAGCTTGAAGGCCATCGCATCGGCATCCGCCACAGGCGGGGTGACGAGCATCAGGCGGGTGGGTGGGTTCTGTGTGGTCATGATGATGCGCGCAAACGGCCCGCGACCGCGTCCAATGTCAAGACGCCGAGGCCGGCAACGAGGCTCCAGAAGGCCGATCCCACCCCAAACAGCGTCAGGCTGGAGGCGGCGACGGCAAAGGCGATGACGGCGGCGAAGCGTTCCCTGTCGGAGGACATCGCCTGGCCGAGCGCGCCGGTGAGCGAGCCAACGAGGCCCAGCCCTGCGACCGCGACGATCAGCGCCTTGGGCATCGCGACGATCAGGGCGAGCAAAAGCCCGGCGCAGGCGGCGACGGCGAGATAGGCTAGCCCATAGAGCACGCCGGCCTTCCAGCGCTGGGCCGGATCGGGATGCGTGTCGGGTCCGGTGCAGATCGAGGCTGATATCGCGGCCATATTGACCATATGGGCGCCGAACGGCGCCGTCAGGAAGGAGGCGAGGCCCGTGACGAAGAGGCTGGCCGCTGTCGGCGGCTGATAGCCAGCCGCACGCAGCACGGCAAAGCCAGGCAGGTTCTGCGCCGCCATGGTGACGAGATAAAGCGGAATACCGACGCCGAGCATGGCTGCCATATCGAGGCGCGGTGTGACGAATTCGAGGCCGCTGAGTGTGAACGCGCCGGCAGGCCAGCTCGCCAGACCGAGGCCGAAGCTCAGGGCAATGCCGGTCAGGAGCGCCGCGATGACACCAAGGAACGGGCTGATCAGCCGCGCCACCAAAAAAACCGCGAGCAGGGGCAGGACGAGGCCGGGCGAAAGCCGCATCTCGTCGAAGACCGCGACAACGAAGCGGAAGATTACGCCGGCGAGCATCGCGGCGGCGACCGGCATCGGAATCCGCTCGATCAGCGCGCCGAGCGGACGGAAGGCGGCGGTCAGCATCATCAGCACGGCCGCCAGCAGGAAGGCGCCGACGGCGGCAGCCATGTCGAGCCCGCTCGTCGCGGCGATCAGCGCGGCGCCCGGCGTCGACCAGGCGCAGATGATCGGCATCCGATAGCGCCAGGACAGCCAGATGCCGGCGCCGGCCTGGGCAAGAGCGAGGCCGGCGATCCAGGAGATCGCCTGGGCGGGCGTCGCGCCGACGGCTTGCGTCGCGGCCAGCACGACCGCGACGGAAGCCGAGAAGCCGACGAAGGTCGCGACCAGCGCTGAGAAGACGATCGACATGCAAGACCTATCGACAGGCAAGACTTGCGGCGGGAGCAGCGGTAAGCGGCGAGGCGGGTGCCCCTTCAATCAGAAAGCGCCCCCGGCCGGAAGGGCCCTGGCGGAAGGCCGGCATGTCGGGCGCGCCTTGCGGCGGGAATTGTCACCGCAGCGTCACCGCTGCCTCCTATCGCTGGATTTCCTCCAATGCCAATCTGAAGCTTCGTCAGGAACGACCCCATGAGCGACGAGACGCAATACGAATCGACCTTCGGCGCCAGCATGCTGGAGCACGAGGATGCCGAGCCACGGAACCTGAGCGACAACGCGACGATGGGCGAGCTGATCTCGCAGCGCTTCTCGCGCCGCGGGCTGCTCAAGGGCGCGCTCGCGGTTTCGGCGATCTCGGCGACGGTGGGTACGCTGGCGCTTGAGACAGCCGATCAGGCGCAGGCGCAAGGTGCGAAGTCCGCCTTCGCCTTCAAGGAGGTCGAGGTCGGCGTCGATGCCGACCACCATGTTGCCGAGGGCTATGACGCCGATGTGCTGCTGCGCTGGGGTGATCCGATCACGGCGGATGCGCCGGCCTTCGACCCGGCAAAGCAGACGCCGGAGGCCCAGGCCAAGCAGTTCGGCTACAACAACGACTTCGTCGGCTACCTGCCGATGCCGGGCGCCGCCGACCCATCCGGGCATGGCGTGCTCTTCGTCAATCACGAATACACCAACCCGCATCTGATGTTCCCCGGCGTCGTCGAGATGAAGGACGGCAAGCCGGTGCTGAAGAACGCGACGCCCGAGCGCTTCAGGATCGAGGCGATGGCGCATGGCGCCACCGTCGCGGAGATCCGCCGCACCGACGGAAAATGGGCGCTGGTGAAGGATTCCAAGTACAATCGCCGGATCACCGTGGCGACCGAGATGCAGCTCTCGGGGCCCGTCGCCGGCCACGACCGCGTCAAGACGAGCGCCGACGCCAGCGGCCGCAAGGTCTTCGGCACGCTCAACAACTGCTCGGGCGCGATGACGCCCTGGGGCACCTTCGTCACCGGCGAGGAGAACGTGCATGGGTATTTCTCCGGCAAGCTGCCGGACGGCCATCGCGAAGAGGCCAATTACAAGCGCATGGCGATTCCGTCGGCTCCCTATGCCTGGGGCCGATTCGAGGAACGCTTCGAGCTCTCGAAGGAGCCCAACGAGGCCAACCGCTTCGGCTGGGTCGTCGAGGTCGATCCCTTCGATCCGAATTCGGTGCCGAAGAAGCGCACGGCGCTCGGCCGCTGCAAGCATGAAGGCGCCGACAATGTCGTGGCCAGGGACGGGCGGGTGGTCGTCTATCTCGGCGACGACGAGCGCTTCGACTATGTCTACAAATTCGTCACGACGGGGCGCTTCGACCCGAACAACCGCGCCGCCAATCTCGACCTGCTCGATTCCGGCACGCTCTACGTCGCGAAATTCTCGGCCGACGGCGCCGTGGAGTGGCTGCCGCTGGTCTTCGGCCAAGGGCCGCTCACGGCCGCCAACGGCTTCCAGAGCCAGGCCGACGTGCTGATCGAGACCCGTCGCTCCGGCGACCTGCTGGGCGCCACCAAGATGGACCGCCCGGAGGACATCACGCCGAATCCGATCACGGGCAAGGTCTATGTAATGCTGACCAACAATACGAGCCGCAAGGACGAACAGATTGACGCGGCGAACCCGCGCGCGAAGAACGCCTTCGGCCATATCATCGAGATCAGCGAGGATGGCGGCGACCACACCGCGACCAAGGGGCGCTGGGAGATCCTGCTGAAATGCGGCGATCCGGCTGTCGCGACAGTCGGAGCCAGTTTCTCTACCGACACGACGAAGAATGGCTGGTTCGGCATGCCCGACAATGCCGTGGTCGATTCCGCCGGGCGGCTCTGGGTCTCGACCGACGGCAACGGCCCCGACGTGACCGGCCGCACCGACGGGCTCTGGGCGGTGGATACAGACGGCGCTGCGCGGCGCACCTCGAAGCTATTCTACCGCGTGCCCCACGGCGCAGAACTCTGCGGACCTTGCTTCACGCCCGACGACACGACGGCCTTCGTGGCCGTGCAGCACCCCGGCGACGACGGCCCGGACTGGCCGGCCTTCGGCCGCCGCTCCTATTACGAGGATCTCTCGACGCGCTGGCCCGACTTCAAGCCGGACATGCCGGTGCGGCCGTCCGTGGTGGCGATCACCAGGAGGGGCGGCGGGAAGATCGGGGTTTGACGCGGCAGGTCTTGTCGTTGCGCCTGTAAGGTCGAGCGCGAGGAACCCTCTCCCATAGGGAGAGGGTAGGGTGAGGGGACGGCCGTTGGCCGCTTTGACCGTGACCTCGCCGCCTCTTGTTTTCGGGGCAGGGATCACACTGGTTCAGCGGCCGTCACCTCTCCCCTGCCCCTCTCCTTACAGGAGAGGGGTTCCCCGCGCTCTAACCGCGATGTGTCGTGCCTCAAGCCGCCTTCGGCGAGCCGAAGGTCGGGTTAAGCTCGCCCTTGGCGTAGCGCTTGGCCATTTCGGCGGTGGTCGCGATGCGCTTGATCTTGCTGGCCTGGCCGGCGGTGTTGAATTCCTTGAGGCGCAAGCTGCAGAGCTTGGTCATCGCCTCCATGGCGGGCTTCAGGTACTTGCGCGGGTCGAACTCGCCGGGGTTCTCGGAGAGGATCTTCCGGATCTGGCCGGTCATCGCCATGCGGTTGTCGGTGTCGATGTTGATCTTGCGGACGCCGTGCTTGATGCCGCGCTGGATCTCCTCGACCGGTACGCCCCAAGTCTGGGGCATCTTGCCGCCATACTGGTTGATGATGTCCTGGAGATCCTGCGGCACCGAAGACGAGCCGTGCATGACGAGATGCATGCTCGGCAGCTTCTTGTGGATCTCCTCGATGACGTTCATCGCCAGGATCGCGCCGTCGGGCTTGCGGGTGAACTTGTAGGCGCCGTGCGAGGTGCCCATGGCGATGGCGAGCGCATCGACCTTGGTCTCGGCGACGAACTTCACGGCTTCGTCGGGGTTGGTCAGGAGCTGGTCGTGGGAGAGCTTGCCCTCGAAGCCGTGGCCATCCTCCTTTTCGCCCTCGCCGGATTCCAGCGAGCCGAGCACGCCGAGCTCGCCCTCGACGGAGATGCCGCCGAGATGGGCCATCTCGACGACCTGCCGGGTGACTCCGACATTGTAGTCCCAGTCGCCCGGGGTCTTGCCGTCGGCATGAAGCGAGCCGTCCATCATCACCGAGGTGAATCCGGCCTGGATCGCGGTCATGCAGGTCGCGGCCTCGTTGCCGTGGTCGAGATGCACGCAGACGGGGATATGCGGGTAGATCTCAGTGACCGCGTCCATCATGTGCTTGAGCATGATATCGTTGGCGTAGGAGCGCGCGCCGCGCGAGGCCTGGATGATGACGGGGGCGTCGGTGGCGTCGGCTGCGGCCATAATGGCCAGCGCCTGCTCCATGTTGTTGATGTTGAAGGCGGGCACGCCATAGTCGTTTTCGGCGGCGTGATCGAGCAACTGACGGAGCGTGATGCGGGCCACGATGGTACTCCCCTTGAGGCAATGGATATGGGGAGCGTTTAAAAGCCAACTGCGACAAAGGTAAAGCGAAAGCGGAAAAGGCCCTTAAAATCAGCGGCCGCGCGCTTCCAGAACCCGCACACGCTCCTCGATGGCTGCCAGTTCCTCGTCGAAATTACCGGTGACGGATTTCGCCATGACGAGGAGGCCGGCGGTGTCGCGGCGCTGCTTGCGGACGAGGTCTTCGAGCAGTGCGAAACGATCATTCGTTTCAACCCTGAACGACGTCAGGTCTGCCTGAACTTTCTTCAGGATTTCAAACATCGCTGTTTGCACATTCTCGCTCATGTGCGAGAACATAGCATAAACACGCCCTACCGCAAGGACAGAGCGAAAGCCCGTCAGCGCTTCCGCAGCGCTTCGACACCCGGGAGGGCCTTGCCTTCCATCCATTCGAGGAAGGCGCCACCCGCTGTCGAGACATAGGTGAGGTCGTCGGCGACGCCGGCATGGTTCATGGCGGAGACGGTGTCGCCACCACCGGCGACCGCGACCAGCGTGCCGGCCTTGACGCGCTTGGCCGCCGCCTTGGCGACGGTGACGGTGGCGGTGTCGAAGGGAGGCAGTTCGAAGGCGCCGAACGGTCCGTTCCAGACTAGCGTTTTCACCGAATTCAGCTTGAGCACGACCTCGGCGACGCTGAGCGGGCCGGCGTCGAGGATCATCTCGTCGGCGGCGATCTCGCCGATCTGGATGACGCGGTGGCCGGGATGGGCCTTGAATTCGCGGGCGACCAGCGCATCGACCGGCAGCATGATCTCGCAGCCGGCGGCTTTCGCCTTCTCCTCGATCTCGCGGGCGGTGGCAGCCAGGTCATGCTCGCAGAGCGACTTGCCGACATCGACGCCGCGCGCGGCGAGGAAGGTGTTGGCCATGCCGCCGCCGATGACGAGGACGTCGACCTTCCGGACGAGGTTGCCGAGCAGCTCGAGCTTGGTCGAGACTTTTGCGCCGCCGACGATCGCCATGACCGGGCGAGCTGGGTTGTCGAGGCCGGCCGAGAGTGCTTCGAGCTCGGCCTGCATCGTGCGTCCGGCGAAGGCTGGCAGCACATGGGCGAGGCCTTCGGTCGAGGCATGGGCGCGATGGGCAGCCGAGAAGGCGTCGTTGACGAAGAGGTCGCCATTGGCGGCGAGCGCTTTCACGAATTCCGGATCATTCTTCTCGTCGCCGGCATGGAAGCGGGTGTTTTCGAGCAGCAGGACTTCGCCGTTCTTGGCGCCGGAAACGGCTTTGGCCACATCCTCGCCGATGCAATCGGACACGAAGGTGACGGGCTGGCCGAGCGCATGGGCGAGCGCCGGGACGACCTGCTTCAGGCTGTTCTTGTCGTCACGGCCCTTGGGCCGGCCGAAATGGGCGAGCAGGACGACCTTGGCGCCCTTGGCCGACATCTCGCGGATGGTCGGCAGGATGCGGTCGATGCGGGTCGTGTCGGTGACCTTGCCGTCCTCCATGGGGACGTTGAGGTCGACGCGGACAAGCGCGCGCTTGCCGGCTAGGTCGGCGTCGTCGAGCGTCTTGAACGCGGTCACGGCAGCAGCTTCGGCATCAGGCCGGGCACGCCGAAGCGCAGCACCAGGATCGTCAGGATGACGGTGAGGACGGCCGTGACGATCGCGGTGGTGAACAGGGTGGCGACGCGTGGGGTCGCATCGACGCGGTCGCGCAGGCTGGCGATCTCGCCGCGGATCGCAGCGAAGTCCATGGTGCCGGCGGCGGCGTCGACCTTGTGAGCGCTGCGCTCCAGCGATGCTTCGGCGCGGGTCAGGACAGCCTCGTAGCGGGCGAACTTCTCCTCGATGCGCGCAGCCTTCTCCTCGATGCGAGACAGCTGGTCGAGCTGGCGCGGATCAGAGGCCGGCGTGGCCTCGCTCGCAGGCGCGACGCTGCCGACGACATAGGGCGTGCCGTAGGTCGGGGCGGTCGGGGTAGGCGTGACGGTCGTCGGTACGGATGCGTCGGCTGTCGATGCGACGGTCGGCTCGATCTTGGCCATGGTCGTTCCGTTCGATTCGAGGGGAGTTGAACGAGGCCGTGCCGCTGCGGCGCGGCCTCGAAAGGCTTTTAGTGTCGAGAGTATTGCCGATGCGAAAAACCGGTTTCCACTTTTTCGCGCAATGCTCTCAGGTCAGATCAGCTTGGCCATGGCGACGGCGGTGTCGCTCATGCGGTTCGAGAAGCCCCACTCGTTGTCGTACCAGGCGACGACGCTGACGAATTTGTCGTCCATGACCTTGGTCTGGTCGAGCGCGAAGGTCGACGAGGCGGGATCATGGTTGAAGTCGATCGAGACGTTGGGCTGGTCGGTGACGGCCAGGATACCCTTGAGGGGACCGCGCTTGCTGGCCTTGACGATCGCCTCGTTGATCTTCTCGACCGTGGTCTTGCGCTTCGAGATGAACTTGAAGTCGACCATCGAGACGTTGGGGGTCGGCACGCGGACCGAGGACCCATCGAGACGGCCCTTGAGCTCGGGGATGACGAGGCCGATCGCCTTGGCGGCGCCGGTCGAGGTCGGGATCATCGAGAGCGCGGCGGCGCGGCCGCGGTAGAGATCCTTGTGCATCGTGTCCAGCGTCGGCTGGTCGCCGGTATAGGCGTGGATCGTGGTCATGAAGCCCTTGTCGATGCCGACGGCGTCATGAAGCACGCGCACGACCGGCGCGAGGCAGTTCGTGGTGCAGGAGGCGTTCGAGACGACGACATGGTCGCTGGTGAGCTGGCCGTTGTTGACGCCGAAGACGACGGTCAGGTCGGCGCCGTCGCAAGGGGCGGAGACCAGGACGCGCTTGGCGCCCGCCGCGAGATGGGCCGAGGCCTTCTCCTTGGTGGTGAAGATGCCGGTGCATTCCAGCGCGATGTCGACGCCGAGCGCCTTGTGCGGCAGATCCTTGGGGTCGCGCACGGCGGTGACCTTGATCGGGCCGCGGCCGACATCGATCGTGTCGCCGGAGACGGTCACCGTGCCGGGAAAGCGGCCATGGACGGAGTCGAAACGGAAGAGATGGGCATTGGTCTCGACCGGGCCGAGATCGTTGATCGCCACGACCTCGATGTCTTTGCGCTTCGATTCGATGATCGCACGCAGGACGTTGCGCCCGATGCGGCCGAAACCGTTGATCGCCACCTTGACCGTCATCTCAAACCTCTCCTTCGCCGGATCACGGCGCTTGCACGCCATTCATGCGGGCAATTCGGCCAAAGCGTGGCCGAACGCAAGCGTTTCTGCAGGAAAATCCGCTCGTTTTGGGAATACCCGTCCCGCTTGGCCGATATCAGCCGTTGTGCTTCTTCATCGCGGCCTCGGCCACGGCGTCCGCCGTGATGCCGAAATGCTTGTAGACCTCCTTGTAGGGGCCGCTGGCCCCGAAGGAGGACATGCCGACGAAGACGCCGTCATGGCCGATCACGGCATCCCAGCCGAAGCGCACGCCGGCCTCGATCGCGATCTTGACCGGGGCTGTGCCGATGACGGCGGCCTGCGTGGCCTCGTCCTGCGCCAGCAGCAATTCGAGCGAGGGCACGGAGACGACGCGCGCCTTGATGCCCTTCTCGGCGAGCAGCTTGCGGGCGGCCACCGCGATCTCGACCTCGGAGCCGGAGGCGAAGAGCGAGACCTGCGCCTTGCCGCCTTCGGCCGCCAGCAGCTCGTAGCCGCCCTTGGCCGAGCGGTTCGTCGCGGTCGCGTCGGTGCGCAGCTGCGGCAGGTTCTGGCGGGAGAGGGCGAGCACGGTCGGGCCCTTGGTATGCTCGAGCGCGAACTGCCAGGCCTCGGCGGTCTCGATCGTGTCGGCCGGGCGGAAGACATGCATGTTCGGCATGGCGCGCAGCGAGGCGATCTGCTCGACCGGCTGGTGCGTCGGGCCGTCCTCACCGAGCCCGATCGAGTCATGTGTCATGACGTAGACGATCGGCAGGCCCATCAGGGCTGCGAGCCGCATCGAGGGGCGGGCATAGTCGGCGAAGACGAGGAAGGTGCCGCCGCCGGTGCGGAAGCCGCCATGCAGGGTGATGCCGTTCATCGCGGCGGCCATGCCGTGCTCGCGGATGCCGTAGCGGACATAGCGGCCCTTGGGGGTCTTGGGCGTGAAGTCCAGGGCGGCCTTGGTGCGGGTGTTGTTGGAGGGCGTCAGGTCGGCCGAGCCCATTACGAGCTCGGGCATGATCGGCGTGATCACCTCCAGCGCCAGCTCCGAGGCCTTGCGGGTGGCGATATTCTGCGGCGCGGCGATCAGCGCCTTCTTGTGGGCGAGGATCGCCTTGTCGAGCTTGGCGGGCACGGTGTGGGCGAGGCGGCGGGCAAACTCGTCGCGCTTACGCTCGGACAGCGCCTCGTAGCGGCCCTTCCAGTCGGCATGGGCGCCGGCGCCGGCCCGGCCGTAGCCGCGCCAGGCCTTGAGGATGTCGGCCGCGACCTCGAAGGGGCCGCCGGTGATGCCGAGGTTCTTCTTGGCGGCGGCGAGTTCCTCGGCGCCCAGCGCCTCGCCATGGGCCTTGGAGGTGCCCTGCTTCTTGGGCGCGCCGAAGCCGATCACCGTCTTGCAGGCGATCATGCTCGGCTTGTTCGACTTCTGGGCGCGGCGGATCGCGGCCTCGATCGCGTCGGGATCATGGCCGTCGACGCGCTCCGCGCGCCAGCCGCAGGCCTTGAAGCGCGCGACCTGGTCGACATTGTCGGAGATCGTCAGCGGGCCGTCGATCGAGATGCCGTTATCGTCCCACATCACGATCAGCTTGTTGAGCTTCTGGTGGCCCGCGAGCGCGATCGCCTCGTGGCTGATGCCCTCCATCAGGTCACCGTCGGAGGCCAGCACATAGGTGTGGTGATCGACGACCTTCTTGCCGTATTCGGCGGCGAGCATGCGCTCGGCCATCGCCATGCCGACCGCCGTGGCCAGACCCTGGCCGAGCGGGCCGGTCGTGGTCTCGACGCCTGCCGTCATGAAGTTCTCGGGATGGCCGGGGGTCTTCGAGTCGGTCTGGCGGAATTTCTTGAGGTCGTCGAGCTCCATGCCGGGCACGCCGGTGAGATAGAGCAGGGCGTAAAGCAGCATCGAGCCATGGCCGGCCGAGAGCACGAAGCGGTCGCGATCGGGCCAGCGCGGATCGGCGGCATCATAGCTCATGACGCGGGTGAACAGCACGGTCGCGACGTCGGCTGCGCCCATCGGCAGGCCGGGATGGCCGGAATTCGCCTTCTCGACGCCGTCCATCGCAAGGGAGCGGATGGCGTTGGCGAGCTTGTCGTGCTGGGCGCGGTCGATCGTGGTCATGATGGTCTCAGGCTCCGTCTGGCGGGAGGACGAGGCCGCGGCCACATCCTGCGTGGGCGGCAGGCCGGGGGCGGTCCGAATTCCGATGTCGCTGTATCGCTTCGAATGGTGGCTCGATTAGGCCGCTGGTCCGCTTCGAGTCAATTCGCCCGGCCGGTTCTCTGTGCGGGGTGCGCTTGCCCCGCTTTCGCCTTGCTGCAAGTGCGAAGACAGCAAGCGGGTCCAAGCCCTTGGGATCGACGGGCATCTTTGCCGCGGCGATTCCCAGCCGATTCCCGTTTTTGGACGACATGGGCTAGGGTCCCGAATCGTGTGAGCCGGCTTCGATCTGAAGGAGAGCGACGGTGGCGAGCCTGATGCTGGAGAATGCCCTGGCGCGTCTCGACGGTGCGCTGGCGCAGCTTGAGGCCGCGGCGCGGCGGCGCGTCGAGGCCGAGCGCGGACGGGCCAATCTGGAAACGGAACTGGCGCTGATGCAGGACGACCGGGCAAGGCTGGCAGCCGAGCTCGACGGGGCGACCGCGCGGCTCGGCGATGTCGAGACGGCGGCCGCCGATGTCGACCAGCGCCTGCAGCGCGCCATGAACGTGATCGGCGCCGTGATCGCTCGTCACCAGCCCGATCCCGACGTCGATGCCGAGCCGCAGGACGTGACCGGCGAGGAACTGGGCGAACCTGAAGAAGCCTATCCGGAGCGGGCCGCAGCCGGTCCGGATATCCGGGAGCCGGGTCTTCGGTAGAATCAAGCGGGGAGCGCCATGCCGCAAGTCAATGTCACCATCGCCGGCAAGGCCTATCGCATGGCCTGCGGGGAGGGCGAGGAGCCGCATCTGGAGGGTCTCGCCCGCGTCTATGACGGCAAGATCCAGGAGATGCGCGAGGCCTTCGGCGAGATCGGCGACATGCGCCTGCACGTCATGGCGGCGCTGATGGTCGCGGACGAAGCCTCCGAGCTGCAGCGCCGCATCGCCAGGCTGGAGGCCGACCTCGCCTCGATCCAGGGCGATGCCGGAGCGGCCGACCGGCGCCTCGGCGAGGTGGAGGACAGGGCGGCCGAGGCGCTGGCGGCGGCGGCCGAGCGGATCGAGGGTATCGCGAAGAGCCTGATTCCGAGCGCGGTAGGCTAAACCGCCACTGGCGCTTTGCCGGCGCATTCCCTACATTGGTCGGGCTGGGCTGCCTGGTGCGTGCGAGGAGTGTATTCCCGGGCCCATACGACTCCCTAGGGAGCTGTCCCTGACTGGGTCCCTGGACCCAGACACACGGCGCCCACCTACTTTAGTAGGTGTCCCGGGATCGAAATCTCCACGGCCAAGGTGGCTCAGCACTTCCCCATGACCGATACCTCTTCCGACAGCGCCGCACCGAAAAAGACCGCCCTGCGCGAGGCCGCGCTGGCGTTGCGCGACCGGCTCGAGATCGACGACAGGCTCGAATGGGATCCGCTGATCGCCGAACGCGTGCTGGCGCTGCCGGTCTTCAATGACGGCGCCGGCCCCGTTTCCGCCTATTGGCCGATGCGCTCGGAAGCCGATCCGCGCCCGATCCTCGAAGCCTTGCACACGCTGGGCCTGCCGATCTGCCTGCCGGCTATCGTCGGCCAGCGCATGCTGTTCCGGCGCTGGGCGCCTTATGAGCCGATCGTGCCCGGCGGCTTCGGTACGCTGGTGCCGCAGCCGGAGCAGCCCGAGGTCGTGCCGACGATCCTGATCGTGCCGCTCGCGGCCTTCGACCGGCGCGGCTACCGCATCGGCTACGGCAAGGGCCATTACGACGCCAAGCTCACCGAACTCGGACCCCTCATCAGCATCGGCATCGCCTATGCCGCGCAGGAGATCGACGCGGTGCCCGACGAGCCGCATGACCGGCGCCTCGACTGGATCGTGACCGAACGCGAGACAATCGCCTGCGGTTGAGGCGGACAAGACGACTTCAAACACTCCGCCGTCATTCCGGGCAAGCGAAGCGCAGACCCGGAATCTATTATAGGGCAATGACGGCGCTCTATGATGGATTCCGGATCGGCGCCGCTTCGCGGCTTGTCCGGAATGACGGCGCGGATGGCGCATAAGGTGGATCATCCGCGCGCTGCGGTTGATTCCCGGCGGCATTCGCGCGACGGAGAGGCTTTGCCGTCTCCGGAATCCCGTTCATGCGTTTGCTTTTCCTCGGTGATGTCGTCGGCCGCCCCGGCAGGATTGCGGTGCAGGATCGTCTGCCGGGCCTGCGCCGTGCCTGGGCGCTCGACTGCGTCGTCATCAATGGTGAGAACGCCGCCGGCGGCTTCGGCCTCACCGAGGCGATCTGCGACGAGCTCCTCGCAGCCGGTGCTGACGCTGTCACGCTCGGCAATCATTCCTGGGACCAGCGCGAGGCACTGGTCTTCATCGAACGCCAGGACAGGCTGGTGCGCCCGGCGAATTATCCGAAGGGGACGCCCGGGCGCGGTGCGGCCGTGATCGAGGCCCGCAACGGCGCGCGCGTGCTGGTCGTCAATGTGATGGGCCGGATCTTCATGGACGCGCTGGACGATCCGTTCGCGGCGATGGAGCGGGAATTGTCGGCCTGCCCGCTGGGCGAGGTGGCGGATGCCGTTATCGTCGATTTCCACGCCGAAGCGACGAGCGAGAAGCAGGCGGCGGGTCATTTCCTCGATGGCCGCGCCAGCCTCGTGGTCGGCACGCATACCCATGTGCCGACCTCCGATACCCGCATCCTGCCCGGCGGCACCGCTTACCAGTCCGATGCCGGCATGTGCGGCGACTATGATTCGATCCTGGGCATGCAGAAGGAGGAGCCGATCAGGCGCTTCCTGCAGAAGACGCCCGGCGCGCGGCTCGAACCCGCCACCGGCCAGGGCACACTCTCGGGCGTCGCGGTCGAGATCGACGATGCCACCGGGCTGGCGAAGGCAGTCTGGCCGGTGCGGCTCGGCCCGCATCTATCCGAGGCGGTGCCGCCCTGGGCCCAGGGCTGAGGCCCGTCGCAGCCGCGCCTCGTTTGCGTCGGCCTCTGTCACAGGCCCGTCTTGCACCGGGGCGGAGGCGACGCCTATAAGGCCCGCTTCCGGAGATTACGCCGCAGCATCAGAGGCAAAGAATACCCATGGCCGGTCATTCCCAGTTCAAGAACATCATGCACCGCAAGGGCAAGCAGGACGCCGTGCGCGCCAAGCTGTTCTCGAAGCTCGGCCGCGAAATCACGGTGGCCGCCAAGATGGGCATGCCCGACCCCGCGATGAATCCGCGCCTGCGCATGGCCGTGCTGGCGGCGCGTGCCGAGAACATGCCCAAGGACAACATCCAGCGCGCGATCAACAAGGCGGCCGGCGGCGAAGGCGATAATTACGACGAGGTCCGCTACGAGGGCTACGGGCCGGGCGGAGCCGCTGTCATTGTCGAGGCGCTGACCGACAACCGCAACCGCACCGCATCGGCCGTGCGCTCCTACTTCACCAAATCGGGCGGGGCGCTGGGCGAGAGCAACTCGGTCTCCTTCATGTTCAACCGCGTCGGCGAGATCAGCTATCCGCCCGAAGCCGGCGATGCCGACACGATCATGGAAGCGGGAATCGAGGCTGGCGCCGACGACGTCATCTCCGACGAGAACGGCCACACCATCCTGTGCGCCTTCGACTCGCTGAACGAGGTCTCGAAGGCGCTGGAAGCCGCGCTCGGCGCGCCGGCCTCCGCCAAGCCGGTCTGGCGGCCGACGACGACAGCCCCGCTCGACGAGGAGAAGGCGGCCTCGATGATGCGGCTGATGGAAGCGCTCGACAATGACGACGACGTCCAGAACGTCTTCGCCAATTTCGAGATCGCTGACGAGGTGATGGCGAAGCTCGGCGCCTGAGGCGTTGCCCTCGTCGTCATGGTCGGGCTTGTCCCGACCATCCACGTCTTCGTTCGGCGAAGGCGGCGTTCAAGACGTGGATGCTCGCCACAAGGGCGAGCATGACGAGTTTGGCTTCTAACGCCCGACCACCGCGTCCCAGAGCGGCAGGCTGACCACCGCGCTGACGAAGATCACCGCATAGGCGATGCGGCGGAAGGTGATCTCGTTCGCCAGCCGGAAGCCATGCGTGCCCGCCCACATGCCGGCGCCATAGACCGCCATCAGCGGCAATGCCATCTTCAGTGCGGTCATCGTCAGGATGTCGTTGCGCCAGAGGATCGCGCCCGAGACCAGCGTCGAGATGCCGAAGAAGGTCTGGAGGTTGGCACGCGTCTTGTGGCGGTCGTTGCGCTGGGCGCCGAGCCAGAACACGGCCAACGGCATGCCGCCGATCGAGGCCATGCCGTTGAACAGGCCCGACAGGACACCGACGCCAAGCGAGAGCGGAATGCCCGGCCGGCCGTGATAGCGCCAGCCCGAGGCCATCACCGCAACGGCGGTGAGGATCAGCCCAGCGAGAATCCAGCGCATCGTCTCGCGGTCGAGCCAGATCAGCAGCCAGATGCCGGCAGGCAGGGCCAGCGTCGCCGTCAGCAGCAGGGGCGCCACCTCGCGCCATTCGGCCTGTTTGGCATTGCCGGCGGCGATCGGCAGCGCGAAGGGCGCATCGATGCACCAGATCAGCCCGAGTGCCGCCACGGGGCCGAGAACCATCGAGGCCAGCGGCATGAACACCATGGCGAAGCCGAAGCCGGTGAAGCCGCGCACGAGCCCGCCGAGCAGCGTCGCCGCCAGCAGCACGGCAAGGCCTGTCATGGAGACGCCGGGAAAGAGGAGGACGAGGAGATCTGACATCGGCCGGAGGAATAAGGGAACGAGGTCCCTGGGAAGGCAGGAGCATCTGCACCAACAACCTGATGCGCGCAGGGGCAACCCCTTTCCTTGTGATGCGACCGATGCGCAGCGCTCATCGATGGCTGTGGGCTGGAGAGGGATCGTTAGGACACGCCATGGAACAAAGCGTGTCCAAGGTTTAGGCTGTGCCCGACATGAACCCACCGATTCGCATTCTCGGCATCGACCCCGGACTTCGGAAGACCGGCTGGGGCGTCGTCGTCAGCGAGGGCAGCAAGCTCGGCTTCGTCGCCTGCGGCTGCGTCGAGAGCGATGGGACACTGCCGCTGTCGGAGCGGCTGCGGCAATTGCATGACGGGCTGTCGCGGATCGTTGCGTCGTTCTCCCCCGACGAGGTCGCGGTCGAGGAGACCTTCGTCAACCGCGATCCGCAATCGGCGCTGAAGCTCGGCCAGGCGCGCGGCGTCGCGCTGGTCGTGCCGGCACTGGCGGGGCTGAGCGTCGCGGAGTATGCCGCCAACCTCGTCAAGAAGACGGTGGTCGGCGTCGGCCATGCCGACAAGAAACAGGTCCAGATGATGATCCGCGTGCTGCTGCCCAAGGCCGAGACCCGGTCGGCCGATGCGGCGGATGCGCTGGCGGTCGCGATCTGCCATGCCCAGCATCGCGGCATGCGCGCGCTGGTGGCGCAGATGCGCGTGGGCTGAGGGGACGAGGACGATGATCGGCAAGCTCAAGGGGATCGTCGATTCCTATGGCGAGGACCACGTCATTCTCGACGTGCAGGGCGTCGGCTATGTCGTACAATGCTCGGCCAAGACGCTGCAGCGGCTTCCCAAACCGGGTGAGCCATCCGCGCTGTCGATCGAGACGCATGTCCGCGAGGATGCGATCCGGCTCTACGGCTTCATGTCCGACAATGAGCGCGACTGGTTCCGGCTGATGCAGGCGGTGCAGGGTGTCGGCGCGAAGGTCGCGCTCGCCATCCTCTCGACGCTGGAGCCCGGCGCGCTCGCGACCGCGCTCGCCACCAACGACAAGGCCGCCGTGGCACGCGCACCCGGCGTCGGCCCCAAGCTGGCGCAACGTATCTGCGCCGAACTCAAGGACAAGGCGCCTGCCTTCGGCCATGTCGATCCGGGCGTGGCGCAGCTCGCCGGCGCTCTGGAGGATCGCAAGCTGCCGCAGCCTGTCGCGGACGCGGTCTCGGCGCTGAGCAATCTCGGTTATCCGCAGGCGCAGGCCGTGGCGGCGGTGGCGGCTGCGGCGCGTGAGGCGGGCGACGGAGCCGGGACGGCGCAACTGATCAAGCTGGGCTTGCGGGAACTGGCGAAGTGAGCCGCAGCGGCGTTTTGACCATCCGCCCGGTCGAGGACAAGTCCGCGTTCCTCGCGCTGATGCTGGCAAGCTGGGGCTCGCACAGCATGATGATCGACCTGACGGTCTATGATTGCGCGGAACTCGATCTGCTGGGAATCGCCGGCAAGGACGGGGCTTTCCTAGCCTATGCGAGCTGGACGATGCATGATGATGTCGCGCTCCTGTGCGCGCTGCATTCGGTCGCGCCGGGGCAGGGCGCGGCGATCCAGCTGCTCGAAGCGGTCAAGGCTGCGGCGCGGGCGCGCGGGGCCGTGAGGCTGAAGGCGATGCTGACCAACGACAACATGCCCGGCATGATCTTCTACCAGAAATGCGGCTTCCGCTTCTCGCGCCTCCACATGGAGGCGATCGACAACTTCCGCTCGGTGGTTCCGGGCATCGTGCGGACGGGCTACATGGATATCCCGATCCATGACGCGCTCGAACTGGAGATCGCATTGTGAGCGATCCCCGCCGCCCCGGGCTGCTCTCCGCCGAGAAGCGCGACGATGACAGCGAGAGCTCGCTGCGGCCGCTCTCGCTCGTCGATTTCACCGGCCAGGCAGCGGCGCGGGCCAATCTCCAGGTTTTCATCGAAGCGGCGAAGTCGCGCGGCGATGCGCTCGACCATGTCCTGTTCGTCGGCCCGCCGGGCCTGGGCAAGACGACGCTGGCGCAGATCGTCGCGCGCGAGCTCGGCGTCAACTTCCGCTCGACCTCGGGGCCGGTGATCGCCAAGGCCGGCGACCTCGCGGCGCAACTGACCAATCTCGAAGAGCGCGACGTGCTCTTCATCGACGAGATCCATCGGCTCAATCCGGCGGTCGAGGAAATCCTCTATCCGGCGATGGAGGACTACCAGCTCGACCTGATCATCGGCGAGGGGCCGGCGGCGCGCTCGGTCAAGATCGACCTGCCGAAGTTCACCCTCGTCGGCGCCACGACGCGCGCGGGCCTGCTGACGACTCCGTTGCGCGACCGCTTCGGCATCCCGATCCGGCTGCAGTTCTACACCGTCGTGGAACTGCAGAGCATCGTCGCGCGCGGCGCGCGGGTGCTGGGTGTGCCGATGTCGGATGACGGCGCCAACGAGGTTGCCAAGCGCTCGCGTGGCACGCCGCGCATCGCGGGGCGGCTGCTGCGGCGGGTGCGCGATTTCGCCATCGTCGATGGCGATGCGATCGTGACGCGGGCCGTGGCCGACAAGGCGCTGAAGTTGCTCGATGTCGATCCGATCGGCCTCGACCAGATGGATCGGCGCTACCTCACCACGGTGGCGATCAATTTCGGCGGTGGCCCTGTCGGGATCGAGACCATCGCCGCCTCGCTGTCGGAGCCGCGCGACGCGATCGAGGAGATCATCGAGCCCTTCCTGCTGCAGCAGGGCTTCATCCAGCGCACCCCGCGCGGCCGCATCCTGACGCCGCATGCCTTCCGGCATCTGGGTCTGCCGGAGCCGACGCGAGAGGGTGCGCAGTTTGGGCTGTTCGGGGATGGGGAGGCGTGAGTGGCCGTGATAACCTCTGCACCGGGGAGGCAGCCATGACCAAGCTCGCGTATCGGATCGTGATCGAGCCCTTGTCCAAGGACGATGGCGGCGGGTATTTCGCGACGGTTCCGGATCTGCCGGGCTGCATGTCCGATGGCGAAACCCCCGAAGACGCCTGGCTCAATGTGCAAGACGCGATCCAGTGCTGGATCGAGGCGGCCCGAGAACTGGGCCGGGACGTGCCGCAGCCGACCCGCACGCTGGCCGCCGCGGAGTGACGACCATGCCCGCGTCGAAGCGCGATTTTGCCGCGTGGCTGATGCTGTCGGCCATGTTCGGCCTCAGCCCCGCATCCGCCGCCGAGCCCTCGCCCGAGGCTCCCATCCGCGAGGCCTACGCGATCACCATCCGGCAACTCGCCGGCATCGATTCGGGCAAGGCGGTGCAGCCGCCCTTTCGGCCGCCGCACCGCCAGCGACTGATGACGAAGGAACTCTCCGCGCTGTTTGCGCGCGACGAGCTGTTCATGAAGGAGAGCGGCGATCAGGGTAATATCGCCGCCGACCCCTTTATCAGCGGGCAGGACGGCGAGGTGAAGAACCTGCGCGTCACGCTTGGCGAGCGAACCGGCGAGCGCGCCACGGTCTTCTCCGATTTCATGAGCTTCGGCCCGGTTCGCGTCACCTTCAGGATGAAGCTGGAGGATGGACGCTGGCGCATCGACGACATCATCAACCGCGTCGACGGCAAGGATCACATGGTTCGCAATTGGCTCTCGCAGCCCTATGAGTGCGGCTCCTTCATGAAGAAGCCCTGCAAGAAGCCATGAATTTTTGGGCGTGAATCGCACCGGGGATCCGCGGCGCATGTGTGCGGCGCGGCAAACGGGGGGGCGTGGTGTCAATTGAGAGCTGATCGTCATGAGCCGACCCAATCATATGACCCTGCGGATGCGACATGCTCTGTACGTTGGATTGGGTGCGCTGGTGTTTGCCGTGACTTCTGTTGCAGAAGCGGCCGCGATCTCTCCAGATGCAATCATCCGCGAAGCCTACGCAGTCAGCATCCGCCAGGTCGCGCCAAATGTGCGTCACGCTCCGCCGCCTTGGGGGGCACCTCATCGCGACAAATTCATGAGCAAATCCTTGGCCGTTTTGTTCTCGCGTGAAGAGCTGTACCGAAGGGAAACCGGCAAGATCGGCAATCTCGATGTCGACCCGTTCATCGGCCGCCGGCGCCATGTCGAGCGCCTGCGCGTGAGGGTGACCGAAAAACCGGCAAACGGGAGGGCGCTCGTGACCGCTTCGTTCGGCGACCCTGAACAACCGGTCAGCGTGCGTTTCCCTATGGTCGAGGAGAGCGGGGCCTGGAGGATCGACAACATCGTCAACCGCTTCGAGGGCAGGGATTATCCCGTGCGGGAGGCGCTGTCGCAGCCCTATGAGTGCGGCTCGTTCATGAAGAAACCCTGCAGGAAACCTTGACCAAGTCGCCATGACCGCCTCTCACAGCCTTCCCGTCCGGGTCTATTACGAGGACACGGATTTCTCTGGCGTGGTCTATCACGCCTCCTATCTGCGCTTCATGGAGCGGGGCCGCACCGAGCTGATCCGCTCGCTCGGCATCGAGCAGCGCGAACTCTTCGACGGCGAGACGGCGCTGGGGTTCGCGGTGCGGACGATGACGATCGAGTTCCTGAGGCCCGCTGTCATGGACGATCTCCTGACCATCGAGACCCGCTCCGTGGCGGCACGCGGCGCAACCATGGATGTCGAGCAGCGCGTGCTGCGCGGCGAGGAGGTTCTGGTCACGGCAAAGGTCAAGGTCGCCTGCGTCGGCGGCGGCCGGGCGCGGCGGATTCCCGATGGCCTGCGGCAGCGGCTGGGGATCGAGGACTGAGCTATTTCTGATTGGTCTTCAGGAAGAAGATCATGATGGTGAGGATGTACATCAGCGAGTTGCCGATGCTGAGGATCATCGTCTTCAAGGCAGTGGCGGCATCGATCTGTGCGGAGACGCCGTTGATGCGTTCCTGAAGCGTGGTGAGCTGCCGGCTGGCATCGGCAATCATGCCGCTCTCGAAGGATTGCAACTGCTGCACCGTATCGGGCTGGTCGTAGTCCTGCTGGACGATTTCCTCATAGGGCGCCATGCGCGTCTTCCAGGCATCCGGATAGAGCGTCGCCGCGACGCGGCGCATCGAACCCTGGGCATTCAGGCGAAACAGCTTGTCGAGGGCGTAGCGCAGCTTCGCATCGCTGTCCTGGCCGGCCATCACCAGCAGAAGCGAGCCGCGGTCGAGCTGGAAGCGCTCGACGTCGCGGGTAAAGCCATCGAGCTGCCGCGAGGTCTCGGTCATCTTGTCGCGCTGCTGGGTCAGGGCCGCGATCTCGGCATCGACCGAGCGCGACATTGCGAATGAGCCGATGGCGGTCAGGATCGCCGGCGAGGACAAAAGGACCGCGCTGAAGGTCGCGCGATTCCAAACCAGACGCCGGAAGGTGAGCCGCGCCGGATTCCAGAGGCGGCGGCGGAATGCGCGCACCACCCGGTTCCAGAGCCGGCGCGGGGCGGAGACCGTGCGGTCTGTGGTAGCCATGGCGAAGTCCCAATTCGGCCGACGGCCGGCCCCCTCTCAGGATGCCCTTGAGGAAGGATGGCGTCGAGATGCCCGGCGCTGTCGACGCCCGCATGGCGCCATGTTAGCGCTCGTCACATGAGCTGGAAACGCGACAAGCCCGAGCCGCCGCCACGCGGCTACCACCATGGCAACCTCAAGGAGGAACTGGTGCGCGCGGCGCTGGGGCTGATCGGTGAGAAGGGCCCCAACGGCTTCACCTTCGCCGAGGCCGCACGGCTTGCGGGGGTAAGCCCGGCTGCGCCCTACCGGCATTTTCGCGACCGCGACGACCTGCTCGCCGATGTCGCGGCGCGGGGGTTTGCCGTGTTCGAGGCGGCTCTGGCGCGGGCCTGGGACCAGGGGCGCCCGGACCCCGAGACCGCGTTCCACCGGCTGGGGCGGGCCTATCTCACCTTCGCCCATGACGAGCCGGCCTATTATTCGGCGATGTTCGAGGCCGGTGTCGCACTCGATGCCAGCCCCGAATTGCGCGCTGCGGCCGATCGCGCCTTCCAGGGCTTGCGGGCGGCGTCCGAGGCGCTGATCGCCCTATTGCCGGCAGGCAAGCGCCCGCCGGCGCTGATGATGGCGCTGCATGTCTGGTCAATGTCGCATGGCGTCGCGGCGCTGTTTGGCCGGGCCGATGGCGGGCGACGGCCATTGCCGATGTCGGCGGCCGAACTGCTCGAGGCCGGCATGCTGATCTATCTGCAGGGGCTGGGGCTCAATTCAACGAAGGATGCGAGCCCGTAAGGTCCAGTCGGGCGCTACCGCGCGATCCTAATGGCAGACGATCCTGATCTTGCCGTTGCGCGCCGTCTCGCTTTCGCAGAGCCCTTGATCGGCGGGCGCGCTGCGCTGCGTGACGCAGCCGGACATAATCAGCAGGCCGAGTAAGGCAGCAAGCATGTGGGTCATGTCGCCATTTTATCGGAGCGGCCGCCGTCCCGCCATGGGGTGGTCGACGCCTGCGCCAGGCACCCTTCACGACCGAACGCCAAGCAATTTTGAGGTGGTTCTTGACAAACCGCCAGCCGTCATCCACTTATGTAAATGTGATTTACATTCACGCTCTGTCATGGTGAGGGAACGATGCCGATCGTCGAGAAGCTTGACGAATATGGGAAGGGAGCCTGGATCGCCTTCGCGGTTCTCGGCTTCATCGTGTTCTGGCCGCTGGGTCTGGCGACCCTGGCCTTTCTGTATTGGAGTGGACGCATGGGTTGCGGATTTGGCGGCGCTGACCGCTACGAACACAGGATGAGCCGCCTGCAGGGCAAGATGGAACGCCTGCGCGAGCGGATGGGTGGCAGCGATCGCGGTTTCGGCGGCGGCGGCTGGCACCGGGGCCCGTCGAGCGGCAACAGCGCCTTCGACGAGTATCGCGCCGAGACGCTGCGCCGGCTGGAGGATGAGCAGAAGGAATTCCAGGGCTTCCTGGGCCGGCTGCGCATGGCCCGCGACAAGGCCGAGTTCGACCAGTTCATGGCTGATCGGCGTAGCGACCGCCCGGCTGGCGATCAATCGTCGCCGCCTAGCGCCGCCTGACGCAGCACTCGACACCGCGCACGATCCAGCGCCCGCCCCGGTCATCCGGGGCGGGCGTTTTCGCATGTCCGGCGGGGCCAACGGTCGCAGGTGCTGCCGCGTATACCCGGCATTAACCTTGCTGGAGGCTTAACTCGATCGCGAGCATGCGTTTCGCAGGAAACCCCGTTTGCGCCCATCTTTCGCCGGATTCAAAGGCGATTGAAGGCCACGGCATTTCCCCGGATCGCGGATCGGGCGGCGTCGCGGGGTCACCCGCGGCGCGTATGGCGGGGCGTTGGCCGGAGAACCGGCCCCGAGTCGCCAGGGCAAAAGGATGACATAGATGAACCCCGCCGACCTCGCGCAGGCCGCGCCGCCGATCGACATGTCGTTCTGGACCCTGTTCTGGCACGCCCATATCGTCGTCAAGCTGGTGATGATGGGGCTGCTCGGTGCCTCGATCTGGTGCTGGTCGATCATCATCGACAAGACGCTGCTCTATCGCCGCACGCGCAAGGACATGGACGCCTTCGAGGAGGTGTTCTGGTCGGGGCGTTCGCTGGAGGAGCTTTATCGCGACCTCGCCGCCAAGCCCGCCAACGACATGGCCGCCGTCTTCGTCGCCGCGATGCGCGAATGGAAGCGCTCCTTTGAGAATGGCGGGCGCTCGGTCGCCAGCCTGTCGCAGCGCATCGACAAGGTGCTCGACGTCACGATCCAGCGCGAGACCGAGCGGCTCGAGAACAAGCTGCTGGTGCTCTCGACGATCGCGTCGTCGGCACCATTCATCGGGCTGTTCGGCACGGTCTGGGGCATCATGCACTCCTTCACCGCGATTGCTGTGTCGAAGAATTCCTCGCTCGCCGTGGTGGCGCCCGGCATCGCCGAGGCACTGTTTGCCACCGCGATCGGCCTGTTTGCCGCGATTCCGGCGCTGATGGCCTATAACAAGCTCCAGGCCGAGGTCGCCAAGGCCTCGAGCCGTCTGGAAGCCTTCGCCGACGAGTTCTCCGCGATCCTGTCGCGGCAGATCGACGAGCGGCTGGCGGCTTGAGGGAACACTGACATGGGCATGTCTGCAGCATCCGGCGCCAAGGCCGGTGGAAGACGCGGCCGGCGCGGCCGCAAGCACGGCGCCATCGCCGAGATCAACATGACGCCGTTCATCGACGTGATGCTGGTGCTGCTGATCATCTTCATGGTCGCAGCCCCACTGATCGCGACCGGCGTGCCGCTCGACCTGCCGCAGACCGGCGCCAAGCCGATCAATGTCGACCAGAAGCCGGTCACCATCGCGATCGACGCCAAGGGCCAGATCTTCCTGCAGGACCAGCCGACGCTGGAACCCGATCTGGTGACGCGCCTCCAGGGCCTCGCCAAGCAGGGCTTCGACGAGCGCATCTATGTACGCGGTGACCGCATGGTCGATTACGGCCGCGTTGCCTCGGTGATGTCGACGATCACGTCGGCTGGCTTCAAGCGGGTCGCGCTCGTCACCGAGCCCGCGGCGCGCTGAACCAAGTGGAAGCGAGGGCTCAAGGGCTGTGAAGCTGACGACCTCCGAACCGGGCATGGTGATGTCGGCGCTCGGCCACGCGACGTTTCTCGTCGCGGGGCTGCTTGCGTTCTCTTCGCCTGCGCCGCTGCCGGAGAACGAGGAGGCGATCGCGGTCGAGATGGTCGATGCGAGCGCGCTGAACCAGGTGACGCGCGGCGAGCGCAAGGCCGAAAAGGTCCAGGCGCAGCCGATCCAGCGCGCCGAGCGCAAATCCGAGATCGTCGAGCGCAAGGAGGAGGGCGAGGCCAAGCAGGACGCGCCCGCGCCGCCGACCCGCCCGGCCGAACTCAAGACCGCCGACGACAATGCCTCGGCGCCGATGCCGCCCTCGCGCGCGGCCAATCTGCCCAAGACCGAGCCGAAGGTGACGCCGCCGGAGCCGGTGAAGCAGCCGCCGCAGAAGACCGAGGCTCAGGCTCAGGCGGAAGCCCAGCAGCGCCGCGAGGAGCTGGCCAAGCTTGCCGAGGATGCCGAGATCGCCTCCAAGGCCAAGCAGGCCGAGGAGCAGGCGAAGGCCGCCGCCAAGGCGAAGACCGAAGCCGAGGCGCAGGCTCGGCAGGAGGCTGCCGCCAAAGCCAAGGCGGAAGCCCAGGCCAAGGCCGAAGCCGCCGAGGCTGCGAAGGAAAAGGCCGAACTCGCCGCCAAGGCGAAGGCCGAAGCGGATGCCAAGGCCAAGATCGCGGCGGCCGCCAAGGCCAAGCAGGAGGCCGAAGCCAAGGCCAAGCGCGAGGCCGAGATCGCCAAGAACTTCAACCCGAGCGACATCTCCAAGCTGCTGCAGTCGAAGGAGCAGGCCCAATCGACGGGTTCCGCCGCGCCGCAGGTGAACCGGACGGCATCGCTCGGGACCGAACGCGGAGCCTCGCAGAAGCTCAGCCCCTCGCTGCGCGGCCAGTTGATCGGCATCATCCAGGACCAGTTGATGAAATGCTGGAACGTGCCGATCGCGCTCGCCAATGCGCGCGGCTCGGTCGTGCCGCAGGTCCGGATGAAGCTGAACACGGATGGCTCGCTCGTCGGGCAACCGGGCGTGGTGAATTCCTCCTCCGATCCGCTGTTCGCGGTGGCCGCCAGTTCGGCGCTGACCGCGACGCGCCGCTGCGCGCCTCTGCGCATTCCGGCTCAATTCGCTGCCTATTATGACGACTGGCGCGATGTCGTCGTCAATTTCGACGCAAGGGACGTCCTGTGACCCTGATCGACCGCAATCCTCTTCCGCTCCTGCCGGCCGCGCCGACGCGCCGCCGGCTGCTCGCGCTTGCCGGCGCCTCGCTGCTCGCGCCTGCGGCGGCCCGGGCCGAACTCGTCATCGACCTGCGCGGCGGCTCGTTCCAGCCGCTGCCGATCGCCATCGCCGATTTCGCCGGCGAGGGCGGGGTGCTGGTTTCCGGTGTCATCACCAACAACCTGAAGCGGTCCGGCTATTTCGCGCCGATCGACAAGGGCCGCCACCCGGACAAGAATCCGCCCTTCGATGCCGCGCCGGAATTCGGCGCCTGGAAGGCTGCCGGCGTGCAGGCTCTCGTGACCGGCCGCGTCTCGCGCGACGGCTCGGGCCGGATCAAGGCCGAGTTCCGGCTCTGGGACGTCACCACGGGCACGCAGACCGACGGGCAGCAGTATTTCACCGACCCGAACAACGCCCGCCGTGTCGGCCACATCATCTCGGACGCGATCTTCACCAAGATCACCGGCGTCGGCGGCTTCTTCGACACCCGCGTCGTCTTCGTCGACGAATCCGGAACGAAGGAGAACCGGCGCAAACGGCTGGCCATCATGGACCAGGACGGCGCCAATGTGCGCTACCTGACCGACGGCTCCGTCTCGGTGGTGACGCCGCGCTATTCGCCGGTGTCGCAGGAGGTCACCTACATGTCGCAGCGCATGGGCGAGCAGCCGCGCGTGCATGTGCTCAACATCGAGACCGGCCAGCGCCAGATCGTCGGCAACTTCCCCGACATGACCTCGAGCCCGCGCTTCTCGCCCAATGGCGCGCGCGTCGTGCTATCCCTGCAGCAGGGCGGCAACGCCAATCTCTATGCGATCGACATCGGCTCGCGCACGACGCAGCGGCTGACCTCGACGGGCGCGATCGACACCTCGCCCTCCTATTCGCCCGACGGCACGCAGATCGTTTTCGAGAGCGACCGGGGCGGCTCGCAGCAGCTCTATCTGATGGGTGCGGGCGGCGGCGAGGGCAAGCGCCTCTCCTTCGGCCAGGGCTCCTATTCGCAGCCGTCCTGGTCGCCGCGCGGCGACCTGATCGCTTTCACCAAGCGCACCAGCGGCGGCTTCGCCAT
This sequence comes from Allobosea sp. P2_B12, assembly GCF_056404835.1. Classification (NCBI taxonomy): domain Bacteria; kingdom Pseudomonadati; phylum Pseudomonadota; class Alphaproteobacteria; order Hyphomicrobiales; family Alloboseaceae; genus Allobosea; species Allobosea sp. P2_B12. The sequence continues at coordinate 108,448 of NZ_JBFUDG010000002.1, forward strand.
CGGCGTGATGCGCTCGGACGGCTCGGGCGAGCGTCTGTTGACCGAAGGTTTCCATAACGAGGCGCCGAACTGGGCGCCCAATGGCCAGTACATCATGTTCTTCCGCGATCCCGGCGGACAATCCGGCGGCAAGCTTTACATGGTCGACATCACCGGCCGCGTCGAAGTGCCGGTCCCGACGCCGGCCTTCGCCTCGGACCCGACCTGGTCGCCGCTGCTGACGGCGGCGCGCTGAGGCGAGATGACAGCCAAATCCGGTGCAAAAGCGCCACATCGCGCCGAAACCGAACTTTCGCAGGATTTGGTTAACCATATGCCGCAATGCCGCCACTTCGCCTTGTTCTGGCAAGGTCTCGTTTAGGTTGACGCTTCATTGATGAGCGTAAGTTCATCGCAGCCTTCTTCTTTCAACGTCGTCCGTGAAACGCGCCTCGCACAGATCGAACGCCCGGAGTCCATCATGCTCGCCACTCTTTTCGCCGGCGGTCGCGCCATCCGCTTCGCCGCCGCCATCGCCGCCACGCTCGCGCTCGGCGCCTGCGCCAAGGACCAGAACGCCGACGCCAACGGCTTCGGCGCCGGTGGCGCCGCGACGCCCGGCAGCGCCCAGGACTTCGTCGTCAATGTCGGCGATCGCGTCTTCTTCGAAACCGATTCGACCGACCTGACCCCGACGGCGGTCGCGACGCTCGACAAGCAGTCGGCCTGGCTGCAGCGCTATCCGCGCTACGGCTTCACCGTCGAGGGCCATGCCGACGAGCGCGGCACCCGCGAATACAACTTCTCGCTCTCGGCGCGCCGCGCCCAGACCGTGCGCGACTATCTCGCCTCGCGCGGCATCCAGGGCAACCGCATGCGCATCGTCTCTTACGGCAAGGAGCGGCCGGTCGCGGTCTGCAACGACATCTCCTGCTGGTCGCAGAACCGCCGCTCGGTGACGGTGCTGGACGGTGCCGGCGGCGGCGCCGGCGTCTGACGCGCGGCATCAGTAAGACTTGATACAGGGCCGGCGCTTTCCTCTCGGGAAGGCGCCGGCCCTTTCATATTTTGGCCGTGGTCATGACGTGTTATACGGCCAGCCTTCACGCTCAACCCCGGTTCTTAGATGATGCTCCGACAGTCCCGCCTCGATCATTGGGTTCTCCCTCGCAGGGCCCTTGCCGGACTGGCCGCGTTCGCGTTCGGCGCGGTCGTGTTTTGCCTGAGCCTGCCCGCGCAGGCGCAGGACGCGGCCGATCTGGTGGTGCGGACCTCGCGGATGGAGAACCAGATCCGCCAGCTCTCAGGCCAGATCGAGCAGTTGCAGTTCGAGAACAAGCGTTTGAGCGACCAGCTCCGCAAGTTCCAGGAAGATGTCGATTTCCGCCTGAACGAGCGTGGCGGCGCCCGGCCGAGCGGCGCGGCTGCGCCGGGCAATGTCGCGCCGCCCGCTGGGGCCGCGCCGCGGCCTCAGCGCCGGGGCGATGCCTTCGATCCGAGCGTGCAGCAGGGTGCGGCCGGTGCGCCGCGTCCGCTCAATGGCGGCATCAGCGGCATCATCGAGGACGAGTTCGCCGAGGGCGGCGCGGGCCAGGGGCCCCTCGACCTCCAGGGCGTTGGCCGGACGGTGCCGCAGGGCGCGTTGCCGCCGTCCGTTCCGCGCGGCCCGAGCGTCGCCGCGGCCAGTGGCCCGGCGAGCGCCAAGGAGGCCTATGACCTCGCCTATGCCTCGATCCTGCGCAAGGAATACGAGCAGGCCGAGATGGGCTTCCGCCAGTTCCTGCAGAGCTATCCGCGCGATCGCCTTGCCGTTGATGCGACCTACTGGCTGGGCGAGAGCTATCTCCAGCGCAAGCGCTATCGCGAGGCGGCCGAGCAGTTCCTGAAGGTCAGCAACGACGCCCCGAAATCGACCAAGGCGCCCGAAAGCCTGCTGCGGCTCGGCATCGCCCTGAACGGTCTCGGCGCCAAGGACCAGGCCTGTGCGACTTACGCCAAGGTCGGGGTCGATTACCCCTCCGCGCCGAATTCGGTGCGGCAGGGTATCGAGCGCGAGCGGCGGCGTTCCGGCTGCGCTTGAGCGCGGTCCCGCAGACGAATCCGGCTGATCTCCCGGTCGGACGCCGCGAGGCAGCCGAACTGTTTGCAGGTCTGGCCGGGGAGGTGAGGCTGCTCGTCGCGGTCTCAGGTGGGCCCGACTCGGTCGCCCTGCTTGCTTTGCTGGCCGAATGGGCGCGAGAACCGGGCCGCCCGGCGCTTCATGCCGCGACTGTCGATCACGGTTTGCGCGCGGCCTCCGCCGCCGAAGCTGAAGACGTCGCCGCGCTCTGTGCGCAACTCGGCGTGCCCCACAGCATCCTGCTCTGGGACGGAGCCAAGCCTGCGACCGGCCTGCAGGAGCGGGCGCGCACGGCCCGCTACGCGCTTCTGGCTCAGGAGGCGCAGCGGCTCGGCGGTGCGCTGCTGGTCACGGCTCATACCCAAGACGACCAGGCCGAGACGCTGCTGATGCGGATGGCGCGGGGCTCCGGGCCTTCCGGCCTCGCCGCGATGCGGGAGCGCGTTCGCAAGGGGCAGGTGATGTTGGCGCGGCCGCTGCTCGGCATCCCGAAGGCGCGGCTCGTCGCGACGGCGCAGGCGCGGGGCCTGTCCTTCGCGACCGATCCGAGCAATGGCGACCCTCGCTTCGAGCGTGTGCGTTGGCGCGCCCTGATGCCAACGCTTGCCGAAGAAGGTTTGAGCGCGGAGCGGCTGGCGTTGCTTGCCCAACGCATCGCGCGGCTCGACGAGGCCGCGGCGCAGCGGGCGAAGACCCTGCTGCCGGAACTGCTGCTGGCCGACAACGCTCCGGTGCTGCGGCTGCGGTTCAGTGCGCTGCTGGCGGAACCGGAGGAGATTATGCTTCGCGTCGTCGCGCTGGCGCTGGAAGAGGTCGGCGGGGAGGGCAATGCTGCGAACCGGCTTGAACGCCTCGAGGCCTGCGTCGAAGCGCTCCGCGATGCCGCGCGCCAGGCGCTTGCGACGCGGCGGACCTTGGCCGGCTGCGTGCTCTCGCTCGGGGCTGACGGCATCCTGACCTTGCGGCGCGAAGGCCCACGCAGACGCGGTGTTCACCCTGCGATGTCATAGCTTGGGCGTCTTGCCTTGTTTCCCTTGGCAAGGGCCCCTGTCGCACCTAGATTAGTCTTTGCAAACTCTTGGCCTCTTCCGGTTGGTCCGGCAGGCCCGATCGGACTGGTGATGAATCCGAACTTTCGCAATTTCGCCCTCTGGGTGGTGATCTTCCTGCTGGTTCTGGCGCTCGTCACGCTGTTCCAAAGCCCGAGCCAGCGCGCCAGCACGAATGAGATTCCCTACAGCCAGCTTATCAACGAGTCGGATGCCGGGCGCATCTCGAACGTCGTCGTGGCGGGGCAGGAAATTTCCGGCACCTTCTCGGACGGCCGCAGCTTCGTCACCTACGCGCCTTATGGCGATCCGGCATTGCTGAAGACCCTGGCCCAGAAGGGCGTGCAGGTCTCGGCCCGCGCTCCCGCCGAGGGCACGCCCTGGTTCGTGGCGCTGCTGGTCAATTCGCTGCCCTTCGTCATCTTCATCGGCCTGTGGATCTTCATGTCCCGCCAGATGCAGAACGGCGCCGGCCGCGCCATGGGCTTCGGCAAGTCCAAGGCCAAGCTCCTGACCGAGGCGCACGGCCGCGTCACCTTCGAGGATGTCGCCGGCATCGACGAGGCCAAGGAAGACCTGACCGAGATCGTCGAGTTCCTGCGCGACCCGCAGAAGTTCCAGCGGCTGGGCGGACGCATCCCGCGCGGCGTGCTGCTGGTCGGCCCTCCCGGCACCGGCAAAACCCTGACGGCGCGTGCCGTCGCGGGCGAGGCCAATGTGCCGTTCTTCACCATCTCGGGTTCGGACTTCGTCGAGATGTTCGTCGGCGTCGGCGCCAGCCGCGTGCGCGACATGTTCGAGCAGGCCAAGAAGAACTCGCCCTGCATCATCTTCATCGACGAAATCGACGCGGTCGGTCGTCATCGTGGCGCCGGTCTCGGTGGCGGCAATGACGAGCGCGAGCAGACGCTGAACCAGCTCCTCGTCGAGATGGACGGCTTCGAACCGAATGAGGGCGTGATCATCATCGCGGCCACCAACCGGCCCGACGTGCTCGACCCCGCTCTGCTGCGTCCGGGCCGCTTCGACCGCCAGATCGTGGTGCCGAACCCCGACGTCGCCGGCCGCGAGAAGATCCTCAAGGTCCATGTCCGCAAGGTGCCGCTGGCGCCGGATGTCGACCTGCGTATCCTCGCCCGTGGCACGCCCGGCTTCTCCGGTGCGGACCTGATGAACCTCGTCAACGAGGCGGCGCTGCTTGCTGCCCGCCGCGGCAAGCGCATGGTCACCCATGCCGAGTTCGAGGACGCCAAGGACAAGGTCATGATGGGCGCCGAGCGCAAGTCCATGGCGATGTCCGAGGAAGAAAAGAAGCTGACCGCCTATCACGAGGCCGGCCATGCCATCGTCGGCCTGTATGTCCCGGCGGGTATCCCGGTCCACAAGGCGACGATCATTCCGCGCGGCCGCGCGCTCGGCATGGTCAAGTTCCTGCCCGAGGGTGACCGCTACTCGATGAAGTACAAGGAGTTCACCTCGCAGCTCGCGGTCGCCATGGGCGGACGCGTGGCGGAGGAGATGACCTTCGGCCGCGAGAATGTCACCTCGGGCGCGACCGGCGACATCCAGCAGGCGACCAAGATGGCCAAGGCCATGGTCACCCAGATGGGTTACTCCGACGAGCTCGGCATGGTCGCCTATGGCGACAACCAGGAAGAAGTCTTCCTGGGCATGTCGATGGGCCGCAGCCAGAACATCTCCGAGTCCACGGCGCAGAAGATCGATGCCGAGGTCAAGAAGCTGGTCGACACCGGCTACCAGGACGCCAAGAAGATACTCACCGACAATCACGAGCAGTTCGTGGCGGTGGCGGAGGCGCTGCTCGAGTTCGAGACGCTGACCGGCGAGGAAATCCGCGACCTGATCGCCGGCAAGCGCCCGACGCGCGATCTCGACGATACGCCCTCCGCACCCCGCGGCTCGGCCGTGCCGAGCGCCGGCAAGGGCCGCAAGCGCGGCGAGCCCGATGCTGGGCTGGAGCCGCAGCCGCAGGTCTGAGGCGGTCGCGATCGGCCGGACTGGTTCGGAAAGGGCGCCTCGCAAGGGCGCCCTTTTTCGTTGGGGGTTGGCATTCAATGAGCGCGACGTGTTTGCACGCCGAACGCCGTCATCCCGGCCGAAGCGCAGCGGAGCGCCGGGATCCATCATAGGGCAATGCGGAGCCTTATGATGGATCCCAGATTCTGCGCCGCTTCGCGGCTTGTCTGGGGTGACGGAGTGTTTCCCCGGGAAATCAGCACGCTCTAGCGTCAGCGGGTGGCGCTCGGCTCGCCCTGATGCGCAGCAACACCGTCGATGACGAAGGTATTGCGGCCGCCCTGCTTGGCGGCGTAGAGCGCCATGTCGGCATGGCTGGCGGCGTCGGCGAGCGTCGCGCCCTCCGCCACCAGGCAGGCGCCGATGCTGACCGTGACCGGCAGCGACAGGCCATTGGCGAGGCTGACCGGTGCGGCCCGCACGGCCTCGATGATCTTGGCTGCGACCGATGACAGCGAGGCCGGGCCGGCATCGCCGAGCAGCACGATGAACTCGTCGCCGCCCCAGCGTGCGCAGATGTCGTAATTGCGCAGGAGCCCGGTCAGGCGCGCCACGATCTCGACGATGACGGCGTCGCCGGCATGATGGCCATGGGCGTCGTTCACCGGCTTGAAGTCGTCGATGTCGACCAGCAGCAGGCCGGCCTGCCTGGCACTGCGCCGCGCCCGGTTCTGCTCGGTCTCGAAGGCGCGCTCGAAGCCGCGCCGGTTGGAGATGCCGGTCAGCGGGTCGAGATGTGCGAGGCGGTCCAGGGTCTGCGTGCGTTCGCGGACCATCTGTTCGAGCCTGTCGGTGTTGTCGCCGACCGTCCTGGCCATCTCGCTGAAGGCCTGCGAGAGCCGGCCGATCTCGTCGTCGCCGCGATCGGTCGCGACATCGTCGAAGCGGCCGGCCTGGACCTGCTGCACCGCGCCCTCGACGCGCGCCAGCCGGTCGAGCACGCTGCGCTTGAACAGCAGCGTCATCAGCGCCGCCGCGGCCAGCAGCATCACCGCCAGCAGCAGGGCGATCGGCACGAACAGGCGCCGGTCGATGATCTCGTCGACATCCATGATGGTGATGTTGAACCAGCCTAGCCGGTCGAGATAACCGACGCCCACGAGCGCCTGACGGCCATCGATCTGCATGAAGCGCGAGCGGACCAGCGCACCGCCGGCCGCGACCTGTTCCATCATCGCAGCCAGCGCGCTGCGGTCGCGCTCGCGGTCGAGCAGCGTGAAGATTGTGGTCTTCGCCTTCATGTCCTTGGTCAGGCTGTGGAAATCGACCAGCTTCGGGTCGCGATGCGCCTGCACGGCGCCGTTGCGGTCGACGAACATGCTCTGCACCCCGGTCTGCGGGATATCGACGACCTCGCGGATGAACTGGGTGAGATCGACGCCCGTGCCGATGACGCCCAGAACCCGTTCGCCCCGGCGGATGATGCAGTTGATCCAGACCTTGGTGACCTTGAGGTTGTCGTCATTGTCGACATTGAGATGGCAACCCGAACCGAGCGTCACCGTCTTGTAGTACCAGCCGTCCCGGGGGTTATCGCGCGAGAGGACGTAGCGCTTGCGATCGTGCTCGTAGGTGTTGTCCTTGTCGTTGAAATAGTAATTTCCCGTGCCGTCGAGCACGGCGAAATAGCTGCGGTCCTTGAAGGAGAGCCGGTAGTGCTCGAGCTCGGCCAGGCCGCGTTGCGCCTTGGCGGGGTCGGTCTCGTCCTGCGCCCATTCGAGGATGGCCGGCGAACGCGCCACGGTCTCGGCGAGCGAAACCTCGCGCATCAGCGAATCCAGCCCGCGATAGCGGTCGAACAGGATCTGCTTCTCGGCGAAGAGCGTGCCGAGCTTCACGACCGTGGTGTCGACGAGCCAGATGAAGGCGCCTGCCGCCGGCAAGGCGATCGCGATCAGGATCGCCAGCGTCCAGCCCAGCACCCTGGCCCTGAGGCCCCGGGGCAGCAGCGCGGCTGCGGTGGCCGATCCCATCGTCGCGACATCTCCTTGAGGCCGCTGCAAAACCGGTCGAGCCTCCCGGTGGAGAACCCTGTCGGGGAGGACTTAAAAATCCGCCAATATGCAGCGGAGTCGGCGCGGGTTTTCGCTCAGAACAGGCCCTCGATCCGCCCCTGCGCATCGATATGGATGCGCTCGGCAGCGGGTGCGCGCGGCAGGCCGGGCATCGTCATGATGTCTCCGCAGATCGCGACGACGAAGCCGGCGCCGGCCGAGAGCCGGACCTCGCGGACGGACACGATGTGTCCGCTCGGCGCGCCGCGCAAGGTCGGGTCGGCGGAGAAGGAGTACTGCGTCTTGGCCACGCAGACCGGCAGATGGCCATAGCCGGCCGCCTCGAGCTCGGCGAAGCGGGCGCGTACCTTGGCATCGCCGGCGATGCCATCGGCGCCATAGATCTGGCGGGCGATCGTCTCGAGCTTGGACCAGAGCGGCATGGCGTCTGGATAAAGCGGCGCAAAATCCGCTTCGCCGCCTTCGGCTAGCGCGACGACCTTCTGAGCCAGTTCCTCCGTGCCGACACTGCCATCGGCCCAGTGCCGGCAGATCACCGCCTCGACGCCGAGATGGTTGCGGCAGTAATTCGCGATCAGCGCATGCTCGGCCGGGGTGTCGCTGGTGAAGTGGTTGATCGCGACGATCGGCGGCACGCCGAACTTTCTGATATTGCCGACATGGCGGGCGAGATTGGCCAGGCCGGCTTCGAGCGCGGCGAGATCCTCCTGGCCCAGCACCTCCTTCGAGGCGCCGCCATGCATCTTCAGCGCGCGGACGGTGGCGACGATCACAGCGGCGGCGGGCTTCAGCCCGGCCTTGCGGCACTTGATGTCGAAGAACTTCTCGGCCCCGAGATCGGCGCCGAAACCTGCCTCGGTCACCACATAGTCGGCGAGCTTCAGCGCGGTGCGCGTCGCGACCACAGAGTTGCAGCCATGAGCGATGTTGGCGAAGGGGCCGCCATGGACGAAGGCAGGCGTGCCCTCCAGCGTCTGCACCAGATTGGGCATCACCGCGTCCTTGAGCAGCACGCTCATCGCGCCCGTCGCCTTGAGATCGGCGGCCGTCACGGGGCGCTTGTCGCGGGTGCGGCCGACGACGATCTTGCCGAGCCGGGCCTCGAGATCGTCGAGGTCGGTCGCCAGGCAGAAGATCGCCATCACCTCCGAGGCGACGGTGATGTCGAAGCCGTCCTCGCGCGGGAAGCCGTTGCTGGCGCCGCCGAGCGAGGAGACGGTCGAGCGCAAGGCGCGGTCGTTCATGTCCATGACGCGCCGCCAGGCGATGTGGCGGGTGTCGAGGCCGAGGCCGTTGCCCCAGTAGACATGGTTGTCGATGAGCGCGGCGAGCAGGTTGTGCGCGCTGGTGATGGCGTGAAAATCGCCGGTGAAATGCAGGTTGATCTGCTCCATCGGCACGATCTGGGCATAGCCGCCGCCGGCGGCGCCGCCTTTCACGCCGAAGCACGGACCGAGGGACGGTTCACGCAGGGCGATCATGCAGTTCTTGCCGATGCGCGAGAGGCCGTCGCCGAGACCCACCGTCGTCGTCGTCTTGCCTTCGCCGGCGGGCGTCGGATTGATCGCGGTGACGAGGATCAGCTTGCCGTCGGGCCGCCCAGCGAAATCCGGGATCTCATGCGTATCGACCTTGGCGATGAACTTGCCATAGGGATTGAGGGCTGCTGCGGGAATGCCGGCCTTGGCCGCAATGTCCGCGATTGGCTGAAGTGTCGCCGCGCGCGCAATCTCGATATCGGTCGGCATCCATGCCCCTCTGCTGAGCCTCGTCCGGCGGCTGTCATCCGCACGGAATCGTTTTCGCGACACTGCCGCGAAACCGCGCGTGCTGCCACTGCTTTTGCGGCACGCAAGCGTTGTGACGGGAGCGCGAAGCTTTGCAAAGATCGCCATGTCTTTTGATGTGCCTGGAGGCGGCGCGGCCTGCTAGTGCTGCGGGCACGTCGGCACGGGCTTGCCGGGCGCTGCAGAGGCTGGCATCAGCATGCTGGCGTCGCAATGGACTGGACTCGGAAACACCAAGCGCATGTCGGTCGGCTCGGGGAAAAACGGCATGGCTGAGCGATCGTGGCCGGTCGGCGGCGGCGAAGTCGGGGCCAAGTTGCGCGCATGGGCCGGGGGAGAGACCGGGCTCGGCCCGCCCCCGCAATGGCCGGAGCGCCTGAAATCGGCGTTGCAGGTCGCGCTCGCTTCACCGACTCCGATGGTGCTGTTCTGGGGACCGTCGGGCATTCTGCTCTACAACGATGCGTATGGCGTCATCGCCGGCGCCAAGCACCCCGCCATTCTCGGCCGCAGCGTGTTCGATGCCTGGCCGGAGGTGGTCGACCTGCATCGCGAGGTGATGCAGGTCGTCTTCGGCGGCGAATCACGGTCCTATCGAGACCTGCCGCTGGTTCTGCACCGCAACGGCGTGGCGGAGGATGTCTGGCTGAATGTCGATTACAGCCCGATCTTCGACGACAGCGGGGCCGTGCTCGGCGTGCTGGCCGTCGTCATCGAGACGACGACGCTGGTCGGCGCCCAGCGCGAGCGCGACGCGGCCGAGCAGGCGCTGCGCCGCCGCGAGCGGGAACTGGCGCAGGTCCAGAAGATCGGCAAGGTCGGTGGGCTGGAGGTCGATCTCCGCGACGGCTTCCGCAACAGGCGCTCGCCGGAATATCTGCTGATCCACGGGCTGCCGCCCGAAGCCGAGCATGAGAGCCATGAGGATTGGGTCCGCCGCATCCATCCGCAGGAGCGGTCCATGGTCGAAAGCCATTTCCTCGAGACGGTTTCGGGGACGGCGCGGGATTACCAGATCGAGTACAGGATCGTGCGTCCGTCGGACGGGGCGGTGCGCTGGATCTCGGCGCTGGCGCAGATCGAACGTGACGAGAGTGGGCGGGCGACCCGGCTGATCGGAGCGCATCTCGACATCACCGAGCGCAAGGAGGCCGAGGCGCAGCAGCGGCTGCTGATGCAGGAACTGGCGCATCGCGTGAAGAACACGCTGGCGATGATCCAGGCCATCGCCTCGCAGACCCTGCGCGGCGCCACCTCCCTGGAGGCCGCCAACGAGACGTTCAGCGCGCGGCTAGCGGCGCTGTCGCGGGCCCATGACCTGCTCGTCGCCGGCCAGAAGGCCAATGCCCCGATGGCGGGCATCGCCGAGAGCGTCGTCGGTATCCAGGGCGATTCGCAGCGCTTCACGATCGGCGGTCCCGATATCGTGGTCGGCCCGAGGCCCGCGCTGGCGCTGACCCTCGTGCTGCATGAACTCGCGACCAATGCCGTCAAATATGGCGCGCTGTCGAACCAGACGGGCAGGGTCACCCTGTCATGGCGCATCGACGAGATCGAGGGCGTGTCGCATTTCCGCCTGCGCTGGCAGGAGAGCGGCGGGCCGCCTGTCGCCCCGCCGTCCCGGCGCGGCTTCGGCTCGCGCCTGATCGAACGGACCTTCCCGTCGCAAGGGGGTAGGGCGGAGAGCGCCTATCTGCCGACCGGCCTCGTCTTCACCCTCGATGCACCGCTCGACGCCCTCAAGGACGGCGATGGCGAGAACGGGGAGCAGGGCTGACACCAGCGCCTCTGCTCCCGCCGGGGGGCGCTATACAGCGAGATGAGCGTTCTGCGGGAACAGGAACTTGCGCGCCTCGTCGTCGAAATCGGTCTTGAAGGCGAAGGCGTCCTTCAGCGCGACGGCGCGCTGGGCTGCCGGGCGGGTCGAGATCTCGTCGAGATGGCGCTTCACATTCGGGAATTTCGCGGCCCAGTCCTCGCCGACGGCGAAGGACAGCCGCGTCGCCCAGCCCCAGACCGACATGTCGATCAGAGTGTAGGCGTCACCGAGCATGTAGCGGTGCTTGCCAAGCTGCGCATCGATGATCCCCCAGTGACGCTCGGCCTCGCGGGCATAGCGGTTGATCGCATAGGGGAGCTTTTCCGGGGCGAAGCGGGAGAAATGGACGGCCTGGCCACAATAGGGACCGATGCCGGTGGCGACGAACATCAGCCAGGAGAGCATCTCGCCGCGCGCCTTCGGCGTGTTCTCGGGAAGGAACTGGCCGGTCTTCTCGGCGAGGTAGAGCAGGATCGCGTTGCTGTCGAAGATCGTGGCGTCGCCGTCGGTCAGGGCAGGCGTCTTGGCGTTGGGGTTGATCGCCAGGAAGTCCGGCTTGAACTGCTCGCCCTTGCGGGTGTCGACCGGCACCATCTCGTAGGGCAGCCCGGTCTCTTCGAGGAAGAGGGCGATCTTCGCCGGGTTGGGCGAGGGGTGGTAGTAGAACTTGATCATCTGCGGGCTCCTTGGACGGCTGGCTCACCGCAAGACGGCTCATCCTGAAGCTCAGTCGCCGTGAGCGGCGGCATAGGAGACGAGATCGGTCAGGGCGGCAATGGTCAAATCTGCATCGAAGCCCAGCTGTTCGGGCCGCATCCGCAGGGCCTTGAACATCAGGCCGGGCCCGATCGTGCCGGCGCCGTCGAGCTCGCTTTGCAGGGTCCCCTGGGGAATGCGCGCGATTCGGGCGACGCGGAAGCCATGGGCCTTGGCGCCGGCGATGTCGAAGCCGTTGGAGGAGACGAAGAGGATCTCATCGCGCTCCAGTCCCAGCCGCGTCTCGACATGGCGGTAGCCGCGCGGGTCGGGCTTGTAGACGCCGATCTCGTCGACGCTGATCACGGTCTCCAAAAGCTCCGCGATGCCGGCCTGGGCGACGAGCCGCTCCAGCATGGCCGGGCTGCCGTTGGAGAAGATCGCAAGCCGCAAGGGCGCCAGTTGCTCGAGCGCTTGCCGCGCCTCCGGATAGAGCGCCAGCGCGTCATAGGCCTCGGCGATCGTCGCGACGAGTTCCGGCGTCGCGGTCAGGCCCAGCGTCTCCAGCGTATAGGCAAGCGAGTCCTGCGTGATGGTCCAGAAATCCTCGTAGCGACCCATCACGGCGCGAAGCCAGGTGTATTCGAGCTGCTTCAAACGCCAGATCTGGGTGATGACCTCGCCATGGCCGGGGAAGGCGGCAGCGATGACGCCGGCGACCGACTGCACATCGAAGAGCGTGCCATAGGCATCGAAAACCAGAGCCTTGATCGCCATGCCTGCTCTCCCAAGGGGTCTCGCCTGTTTTCTTAGCACTCGCATTCCCGCTCGGCGGCATGATACTCGCACAACAGTTTTCACGAATGCTCACAGGTCGCTCGATGTCGCTTCGCCCCGTCATGCTGATGATCCTCGATGGCTGGGGCTGGCGCGAGGAAACTGAGAACAACGCGGTTCGTCTGGCGCATACCCCGAATTTCGACCGGCTCTGGGCCAGTTCGCCGCGCGCCTTCCTGAAGACCTCTGGGCTCGATGTCGGCCTGCCGCCGGGCCAGATGGGCAATTCCGAGGTCGGCCACCTGAATCTCGGCGCCGGACGCGTGGTGATGCAGGACCTGCCGCGCATCAACCAGGCGATCGAGGACGGCTCGATCGCCGGAGCGCTCGACGCCTCCGGGCTCATCGCCGCGCTCAAGGCGAGCGGCGGCGCCTGCCATCTGCTCGGGCTGGTCTCGCCCGGCGGCGTGCATGCGCATCAGGACCACGCGGTTGCGCTGGCCCGTATCCTGATCGAGCAGGGCATCCCGGTGCGCGTCCATATCTTCACCGACGGGCGCGATACGCCGCCGCAATCGGCGGCCGGCTTCATCGCCGACTTCATCGCCGCGCTGCCGCCGCAGGCGGTGATCGCGACGGTGTGCGGCCGCTATTTCGCGATGGACCGTGACAACCGCTGGGAGCGCGTCGAGCAGGCCTGGCGTGCGATGGTGCTGGGCGAGGGCCACGCCTTCGCCGACGCGCCTGCCGCGATCGCGAGCGCCTATGCCGGAGCCGTCAATGACGAGTTCATCAAGCCTGCCGTAATCGGTGGATATGGCGGCATGCGCGATGGCGACGGGCTGATGAGCTTCAACTTCCGCTCCGACCGCATCCGCGAAATCCTCGATGCGGTGCTGTTTGCCGATTTCGCCGGTTTCGCGCGATCGCGCCGGCCGCTGCTGGCGAAGGCCGTCAGCATGACCTCCTACAGCGCCGAACTCGATACCATGATGCCGGCGCTGTTTGCGTCGCAGACGCTGGCGAACGGGCTTGGCGAGACGGTGGCGAAGGCCGGCCTGGCGCAGGTCCATATGGCGGAGACGGAGAAATATCCGCACGTCACCTATTTCTTCAATGGCGGCGAGGAGACGCCCTATCCGCGCGAGGACCGCATCATGGTGCCGTCGCCGAAGGTCGCGACCTATGACCTGCAGCCGGAGATGTCGGCGCCGGAACTGACCGACCGCGCCGTCGAGGCGATCGAGTCAGGCCGCTACGACCTCGTCGTGCTGAACTTCGCCAACCCGGACATGGTCGGGCATACCGGCATCCTGGCGGCCGCGATCACGGCGGTCGAGACGGTCGATGCCGGGCTCGGACGGATCGCTGACGCGATCGCGCGGGCAGGCGGGGCGATGCTGGTCACCGCCGATCATGGCAATTGCGAGTTGATGGTCGATCCGGTGACGGGCGCGCCGCACACGGCCCATACCACCAATCCGGTGCCGGTCATGGTCGTCGGCAGCGCCGCGGCCGGGCTTGCGGATGGCCGTCTCGCCGATGTCGCGCCGACGTTGCTGGCGCTGCTGGGCATCGCCCAGCCGGTCGAGATGACGGGCCGGTCGCTGCTGCGCTGAGTGCGTTGCCGATCAGCGGAAACGAAAAACGACGCGGACCGGGGTCCGCGCCGTCGGGATTGTCTGCCGTCGTTTCAGTATTTGCGGACGGTCGGCTGAGGCGCGTAGATCGGGCGCTCGACCGGGCCGCAGCAATCCGGATCGCCGAAGTTCCAGCGCATGCCGATCTTGATGTCGTGGCTCTCGATGTCCTTGGCCTTCAGCGGGGCCTGGACCTGCCCGGTAAAGGCATTGATCAGGCGACCGGACTGAGCATCGCCGAGGTTGAGGTAGCGATAGCCGAGTTCGAGCGTGAGGTTCTTGTTCACCTCGTAGCCGACGCCGGCCATGAGCGCCCAGGCGAGATCGGTCTTTGTGCCGCTGTTGGCGTAGCCCAGCGTCGCACCGGAGAAGTTACCCAGCAGCGCGCCCTGATCGGTCAGTCCGCTGATGCGGTTCTGCGTAAAGCCGATACCGGCGCCGATATAAGGCGTCAGGCAATTCCAGGTGCCGAGGTCGAAATATCCGTTGAACAGCGTGACCAGTGAGGTCAGGTTGCCCTTGTAGGTGTTGGTCTGGTTGCCGTTGTTGAACGGGTTGAAGACGATGTCGTTTACCCCGATCGAGCTCGATCCGCGAAACTCGCCGGTCACGTCGAAGCGCAGCCAGTTGTTGAAGCGGTAGCCGACGCCGAGCCCGCCGAAAAAGGCGGCGTTGTCGCTTTTGCCGAAGAAATGTCCGCCGAACTGCGCGACATCGTCCTGATGATATTTTCCGATGCTCTGCGAGCCGACGCCGATGTCGCCGCGCAGATAGACGCCGCTGCTGATCGTGCCCCGCAGTGCCGGCGCCTCGGGTGGCGGCGGCGGATAAGCGAGATCGGCGGCGGTGGCGGCGGACGCCCCGAGCGCCAAGGCGCCTGCCAGCGCAAAAGTTTTCAGGCTGCCCATGGCAGTGTCCCTCGAGTTTGCGCGGCGCAGAGAACGCAGCCCGCGCGTGTTACCGACAGGACAACCATGCTCGCAATTTCTTAAACGAGGCTTAACCTTAGGAATTAACCTCAAGAAAGTCTGAAAGGGCCCCGAATACCTGCTGAGACGCTAGGGCGGACGGGGATGCCGCAGGGGCTTGCGTGCTCGGACGCTATCGCGTCTCGTAAAAGATGCCATCGTCCTGGGCGCGGCCCTCGGGTCCGATCTTTGATCGGCCCAAGGATAAACTCCGCGGAGGTCCGGGAGCCATTCCGGAGCTTTTCTGACAAGGCCTCAGGCATGGATTCCGGATCGGCGCCGCTGACGCGGCTTGTCCGGGATGACCCGCGCTTTTTAAGATCCGCGTGGGGCAGGGCGTATCAGGCCGCCGCCTTCGTTACGGCGTCTACGATGTCGTCGACGGCGCGCATGACCAGGTCGCGATCGTCGCCTTCGGCCATGACGCGGATCACCGGCTCGGTGCCTGAAGGTCGGATGACGAGGCGGCCGCTCTCGCCCAGCATCTGCCGCGCCGCCTCGATGGCGGTCACGACCGGCTTTTCCTTGAGGGGCTGGCCCTGCTTGTAGCGGACGTTCTTGAGGATCTGCGGCAGCGGCTCGAAGGCGTGGCAGACCTCGGAGACCGGGCGGTCCTGGCGCTTGACCGCGGCCATCAGCTGCAGCGCCGCGACGAGACCGTCTCCTGTCGTGCCGAAATCGGAGAGGATGATGTGGCCGGACTGCTCGCCACCGAGATTGAAGCCGTGGCTGCGCATGTGCTCGAGCACATAGCGGTCGCCGACGGCGGTGCGGGCGAGGCTGAGGCCCAGCCCCGAAAGATAGCGTTCCAGACCCAGATTGGACATCACCGTCGCGACGATTCCGGGTTGCGACAGGCGCCCGTCCTCCTGCCAGCTGCGGGCGATCACCGCCATGAGCTGGTCGCCATCGACGACCTGGCCCAATTCGTCGACGATCAGGACGCGGTCGGCGTCGCCGTCGAGCGCGATGCCGATATCGGCGCGCAGCTCCCTCACCTTGGCGATCAGCGCGTCGGGTGCGGTCGAGCCGACATCCTTGTTGATGTTGAATCCATCAGGCTCGACGCCGATGGAAATGACCTCTGCGCCGAGTTCCCAGAGCGCCTCGGGGGCGACCTTGTAGCCGGCGCCATTGGCGCAATCGATGACGATGCGCAGGCCTTCCAGGCTCATATTGCGGGGCAGGGTCCGTTTGGCGAACTCGATATAGCGCGCATGGGCGCTCTCGATGCGCTTGGCGCGGCCGAGCGTCGGCGAGGTCGAGAGGCGCGGCGAGAGGTCGGAATCGATCAGCTTGGAGATCTCGCTCTCGACCTCGTCGCTGAGCTTGTAGCCGTCGGGACCGAACAGCTTGATCCCGTTGTCCTCGTAAGGATTGTGCGAGGCGGAGATCATCACGCCGAGATCGGCACGCATCGAGCGCGTCAGCATGGCCACGGCCGGCGTCGGCATCGGGCCGAGCAGCATCACATCCATGCCGACGGAGGTGAAGCCTGCCACCATTGCGTATTCGATCATGTAGCCCGAGAGCCGGGTGTCCTTGCCGATCACGACGCGGTGGCGGTGGTCGCCGCGATGGAAGGCGAGGCCCGTCGCCTGGCCGACCTTGAGGGCAAGATCCGGCGTGATCACGCCATTGGCGCGGCCACGGATGCCGTCGGTCCCGAAATATTTGCGTGTCATTCTGCTTGTCCAAATCGGGCGGTGAGCCCGTTCCGGCGCGATTTATAGCGGGGAATTGGTTTCTGCCTTCTCACGATTTGTGACGGATCGTAGACGGCGGGGGAGAAGAGGCCTCCGCCTTGCCATTCCGGGCTCTTCGCTGCGCGAAGCCCCGGAATGACGGCGGGGTTAGCTTCACCCGAAGGCGAGCTGCACCTTCATCGCGCGCGACTTGTCGGCAGCGAGGTCGAAGGCCTCGATTGCGCGCTCAACGGGGATCGTGGCGGTCAACAGTGGCGAGAGGTCGATCGTCTTCGAGCCGATCATCGCCACCGCCCAGTCGAACTCCTCATGGAAACGGAACGAGCCGCGCAGGTCGAACTCCTTGGCGACGACGACGTTCATCGGGAGGGTGAAATTGCCGCCGACGCCGATCTGCACGATCGTCCCGCCCGAGCGCAGCACGTCGAAGGCGCCGGTCAATGCGTGCTGGTTGCCCGAGGCCTCGAACATCACGTCGAAGGCGCCTTTCTCGGCGCCGTACTCCGCCTTCAACCGGTCGGGCTCGGCCATGACGTTGATCGCGCGCGTGGCGCCCATCTTCAGCGCGGTCGGCAAGGGTCCATCGACGACGTCGGTCGCGACGATCTCGGCGGCTCCGGCCGCCTTGGCGGCGACAATGGCGAGGATGCCGATCGGGCCCGAGCCGGTGACGAGCACGCGCTTGCCGAGCAGCGGGCCGGCGCGCTTGGCTGCGTGCAGGCAGACCGCCAGCGGCTCGGCGAAGGCGGCTTCTGCCGCCGTGACATGGTCGGCGACCTTCACCGCCTGCCGCTCCTCGACGACCAGCATCTCGCGGAAGCCGCCCTGGACATGGGGGAAGCGCATCGCGCTGCCATAGAACAGCATGTCGGTGCAGTGCTGCTGCAGGCCCATCTGGCAGTAGCGGCAATGGCCGCAGGCGCGGCTCGGATTGACCGCGACGCGGTCTCCGACCTTCACGCGCGTCACCTCGGCGCCGATCGATTCGACGCGGCCGGCGATCTCGTGGCCGAGGATCAGCGGCTCGCGAACCCGGATCGTCCCGAAGCCGCCATGCAGGTAATAGTGCAGGTCGGAGCCGCAGATGCCGCCGGCCTCGATCTTGACGCGGACCTGCTGGGGGCCGGGTTCGCCGATGGCGACCTCGTCGACGCGAAGGTCCTTCTCGGCATGGATGACGACGGCGCGCATGGCGGCTTCTCCCTGAGAGGGGTGGCTGCCGCCCCTCCTCATTGTCCTGGTTCGATTGTCTAATCGTTTGAAAGATGCTTACCGAAAGCAGCGGCTCCGGCGCAAACCCAAACTGCCGCGCACGCATCGTCTCAAGCGAGGATCGGCCATGTCTTTGTCGCTGTTCAGTCTTGAGGGCAAGATCGCCCTCGTCACCGGCTCAGGCCAGGGCATCGGGCTGGCGCTCGCAGACGGGCTGTCGGAAGCCGGCGCGCATGTCGTGCTGAACGGCCGCGACAGGGCCAAGCTGGAGCGGGCGGCCCAGGCGATGTCGGCGGCGGGCCGCAAGGTCTCGGTCGCGCCCTTCGATGTCACCGACCACGCTGCCGTCGAGGCGGGCGTCGCGAAGATCGAAAGCGAGGTCGGGCCGATCGACATCCTGATCAACAATGCCGGCATGCAGATGCGCGCGCCGATCACCGAGTTCCCGGTCGAAGGCTGGCATCAGGTGATGGCGACGAACCTGCATTCGGTGTTCTACGTCACGCAGGCCGTGACCAAGCGGATGGTGCCGCGCAAGCGTGGCAAGGTGATCAGCATCGGCTCGGTGATGAGTGAGCTCGGTCGCGCCACCATCATCCCCTACACCGCCTCCAAGGGCGCGGTGAAGATGATGACGCGCGGGCTCGCCGCCGAACTCGGCAAGCACAACATCCAGGCCAATGCGATCGGGCCGGGCTATTTCACCACCGAGATCAACAAGGCCCTCATCGCCGACGAGGCCTTCACCGCCTGGGTCTGCAGCCGCACACCGGCCGGACGCTGGGGCGAGACCAAGGAACTGGTCGGGGCGGCGATCTTCCTGTCCTCGGCGGCGTCGGATTACGTCAACGGCCATCTGCTGATGGTCGATGGCGGGCTGACGGCGGTGGTGTAGCTCTCCGGCGATCCTTGGTTGGGAAGCTCTTCGTCATCCTGGACAAGCGGCGCAGCCGCGCAGTTCCGGGATCCATCGGAGGGCGCAGCGCTCTACGATGGATCCCGGGACGCCCTTCGGGCGCCCAGGATGACGGGGTGGTTCCGAGGCCAAACGGGGACCGTTCACTGCCTTTTCCCCTGCGGATCGGGGTGACCGTCGATGCGCATCTGGAACAGGAAATAGGTCGGCGAGCAGAAGCCGTAATCCTTGACGACACTGGCCGCGCCCGGCACGTCGTCGGGGATCGCCTGGCACATATAGTCCTCGCGACAGAAGCTGGTCGCGCTGCAGGTGCCGCGGTTGCCGCGCGTTACGGCCTTGGCGAGGCAGGAATCGAAGTCATTGGTCGCGACGCAATCGTCGAAGGCCTTGCCGCCGGCGAGCCCGCAGATTTCGGGCGGGACCTTGCCGCCGGCAAAGCCCGAGAAGCTCCGGTCCGCGGCGCTGCACTGGCGATAGGCCATGCCGCCGGGCACGCCGATCTTCGCGGGGCGGCAGTTGAAGGCGGTCTGCGAGAAGCCGGGTGCAAAAGCGCCGAACTGGCCGGTCTGCGTGTAGCGGTCGAGATAGGGTTTGCCCGTGGCCGTGCTGATCAGACCGGTCAGGCAGGGCTGGCCGGAAAAGTTGCGGGCTTCCTCCAGCCGCAGGCATTGTCCCAACTCCAGCCCGACGGACGGGTTGGCGACGATCGCCTTGCAGGTGGTCCCGCTGCCGCAGGTCCAGCCTTCGCCGAAGGTCGCGCGCGCAGCGTCCGTCAAACAGGGCATGGTCGCCGCCGCCGGACGATAAGAGAAGGCGCGTCCTGGCTGCCATTGCGCCGGCGGGGCGAAGGAGAGCGGGCGGTAGCGATCGGGCTCGCGGCCGGCGGCGACCGCCTCGATATAGGCGGCGCGGCGGAAGCTCTCGGCGTGGGCATGCGGCGAGACGCCGGTCTTGATCCGGTTCAGCGCCGAGGTTGAGGCATCGTCGAGCCCGAACATATGGAAGCCGGCCGTGGCGTTGGCCTGATGGCAGCCAATGCAGGTGCCGTTGTCGAGCCGCTCGATCACGGCTCGCGTTGTCCTGACCAGCCGCGTGCCGCCGAGATCGAGACCGGCCAGCGCATCCGCCGCGAGCGCCTCGGTGAAGGGGTGGTTGGCGAGCCTGGCGCTGCCGAAGGTCGAATAGGAGATTGCCTTCGTCGCGAGGAAACGGTCGGGCAGGAGATAGACGCCCTGGTCGATCGCCGGGATGTGATTGTGGACGTAATCGACGAGGTCGCGGCGCAGCGCCTCGTCGCTTTTGAGGCGCACCACGTCGGGCGTGTTCTCGAGCGACTTCGGTATCAACGTCACAGTGCCGCCCGCCTGCGCGGCCGAAAAGACGCGCATCAGATAGGCCGCCTGCCCGCCGAACTGCGTCTCCATGCCGGAGGGGAAGCGGATGATCTGAGCATTGATCTCGATCTGCTTCAGCCTGAGCCGGCCGGGGGCGAGCGGGCCCTGGGCGAGCGCTTTGGCCTGAGCGGCCGGACCGGCGCCGTCCTGCGCGTGCAGCCAGAGAGCTGCGGCCTCCGCGCAATCCTGCGCAGGGCCTGCCGCCACGGAGAAGACCGCGTTCAGCGTGAAGGGCAGGCGCGAGGCGAGACGGCGTTTCAGCTTCGGGCTCTCGAAACTGTAGGCCAGCCGGTAGATCAGGCGCATCTCGCCGCAGCCCGCCTCGCCGCTCAGTGCTGCTATGTCACGCCGGTCGAGCCGGTTGACGACCGCCGTCAGGCGGAAATGTGCGATCGGCGAGTTCAGCCAGCCGAGATCGATGATGCGGCCGACATTGCCGTCGGTGACCTCATGGAGTTTGCGTCCATTGGCGGCCATCTCGGCCCGCAACGCGGTGACGTCGTCACGTACATGCTGGGCGAGCGTGCGATAGCCGGGACTGCTGCCGGCGAGATCGGCCGTCGTGGCGGCGGTTGGACTGCCGAGGATTGCGCCGAGAGAATAACCGTCGGCCTCGATCCGCCTGAGCGTGTCGGGATCCTGCAGGTCTGTGCGCACGGTGGGCGCCGCCTTCGTGGGTGTGCCCAGCGCACAGAGCGCCGCCAGCACGATCCCCAGCCGTCCCAAGCCGCGCATCCCAGGCTCTCCGCGCCATGGCCGAACCCGCCAGGCGCGCGACGATAGCCGGGGTCAGGAGTTGCCGTCCATAGTCGGTGGCGGGCCGGGATCGACGCCGCTGCGGGCCTTGCCGGCACGCGCCTCGAACTCCTTGCGGATCGCCTCGATCTTGTCCTCGTCGAGTTCTTCCAGATCCATCAGCTCCTCGCGGGCGCCCTCGATCTTCGACAGCAACTCATCGAGCTTGATCTGCATCGCAGCCGTATCGCGATTCTGGCTGTTCTGGATGATGAAGACCATCAGGAAGGTGATGATCGTGGTCGAGGTGTTGATCACCAGCTGCCAGGTGTCGTTGAACCCGAAGATCGGGCCCGAGGCGGCCCAGAGCACGATGACGGACAGCGCCACGAAGAATGTCTGCGGTTTGCCCGCCCAATGCGACGTCGCCTGAGACAGGCGCGTGAAGAGCGAGCGGCGCGGCGATTGCTGATTGGCCATGGCATGTCCTCTGGAGCGCCAGGTCGGCGTGCCGGATCAACCCGTGCGGGGCCGCTTGCGTTCCTCGGGCGGCTCAGGGCGCCATCAGCCGCGCCGAGAGCCTGTGTTCGATCATGACAGGTTGCCACCATAGAGCATCAGGACGCCGATGAAGAAAACGCCGCCGATCGCGGACAGAGCAAATCCGTGGCGCTGCCTAGCCTCGTCCTTATGGAAGCAGGCGATGACCAGGGTCAGGAGCGTCCATGTCCCAATGAAAACAAGCGTCAGGATCGTGACGACCAAGTTTTCGAGATCATATCCGCCACCGCCGATGGAGGGTGGACGAGGGGCTTCGGGCCAATGAACGATCAATGACAGGACAGCCAGCGGGACGACGAGCGTCGATAGCCAGACAAGAAATCCTCTCATTCTCACAACCGAAACTCCCAGACGGCAATTCTTCCAGGCGCACCGGGCCCCTAGCGAAGCCGCTCGGCATGCCAGGCGATGTGCTGGGCCATGAAGGTCGAGATGAAGTTGTAGGAGTGGTCGTAACCCTCGCGCATCTGCAGTTCGAGCGGAATGCCGGCAGTGGCGCAGGCGACATCCAGAAGCTGCGGCCGCAGGCCCTCATCGAGAAAGCCGTCGGCGGTGCCTTGGTCGACGAGCAAATCCCTGACGCGATGGCCGTCGGCGATCAGCAACGTCGCGTCGTAAGGACGCCAGCTGCGTTCGTCCGGCCCAAGATATTTCTCGAAAGCCGGGCGTGACCAGCCGGCGGTCGACGGCTGGGCGATTGGCGCGAAGGCGGAAACCGAGGTGTAGCGCTGCGGGTTCTTCAGCGCGAGCGTGATCGCGCCATGGCCGCCCATGGAATGGCCGAAGATGCCCTGGCGGCCCATATCGACCGGGAAATGCCTGGAGACGAGGTCCGGCAATTCGTCGCGGATATAGCTCTCCATCCGGTAATTCCTGGCATAGGGCTCCTGCGTGGCGTCGAGATAGAAGCCTGCGCCCGAGCCGAACTGCCAGTTATCCGGCTCGTCGGGAACGCCTTCGCCGCGAGGACTCGTATCCGGGCAGATGATGGCGATGCCGTTGGCGGCGGCGGCCGCGCGGTACTCGCCCTTGTCCATGACGTTCTGGTGCGAGCAGGTCAGCCCCGAGAGATACCAGAGCAGCGGAACCGGGCCGTCCTCGATCTGGTGCGGCAGGAAGATCGCGAAGGTCATCGGGCAGGCGCACGCCACGCTGTCATGGCGATAGACGCGCTGCGAGCCGCCGAAGGCTTTTGAGCTGGATAGGAGTTCCATGAGGGTGTCCTTTCGCTGGGCACGCAATCGCACCCTCCACCGTCATCCTGGCCGTAGCGAAGCGGAGTGCCGGGATCCATCATCGGGCTCCGAGGCGCCCGACGATGGATCCCGGAGCTGCGCGGCTTCGCCGCTTGTCCAGGATGACGCCGTGTTTCCGTGCCTTATGGATAAGGCCAGAAAGCGGCGTCTCAGTAGACCACCACGCTCCGGATCGACTTGCCCTCATGCATCAGGTCGAAGCCGGTGTTGATCTCGTCCAGGCTCAGCTTGTGGGTGATCAGGTCGTCGATGTTGATCTTGCCCTCCATGTACCAGTCGACGATCTTGGGCACGTCGGTGCGGCCGCGCGCGCCGCCGAAGGCCGTACCCTTCCAGACACGGCCGGTGACCAGCTGGAACGGGCGGGTGGCGATTTCCTTGCCGGCCTCGGCGACGCCGATGACGATCGATTCGCCCCAGCCGCGATGGCAGCATTCCAGCGCCTGGCGCATCACGTCGGTGTTGCCGGTGGCATCGAAGGAGAAATCCGCGCCGCCGCCGGTGAGATCGACGATCGCCTGCACGACCTTGTCGTTGCCGATCTCGCGCGGGTTGATGAAGTCGGTCATGCCGAACTTCTTCGCCATCTCCTGCCGGGCGGGATTGATGTCGACGCCGATGATCTTGTCGGCGCCGACCATGCGCGCCGCCTGCAGCACATTGAGGCCGATGCCGCCGAGCCCGAAGACGACGACATTGGCGCCGGGCCAGACCTTGGCCGTGTAGATCACCGCGCCGATGCCGGTCGTCACGCCGCAGCCGATATAGCAGATCTTGTCGAAGGGGGCATCCTCGCGAACCTTCGCCAGCGCGATTTCGGGCAGAATGGTGAAGTTCGCGAAGGTCGAGCAGCCCATATAGTGGAAAACCTCCCCGCCATCGCAGGAGAAGCGCGAGGTGCCGTCGGGCATTACGCCCTGGCCCTGGGTGGCGCGGATCGAGGTGCAGAGGTTGGTGCGGCGCGACAGGCAGCTTTTGCAACTCCGGCATTCCGGTGTGTAGAGCGGAATGACGTGGTCGCCGGCTTTCAGCGTGGTGACGCCGGCGCCGACCTCGCGCACGATACCGGCACCCTCATGGCCGAGGATCGCCGGGAACTTGCCTTCCGAATCGAGCCCTGACAGCGTGTAGGCGTCGGTGTGGCAGATACCGGTGGCCATCACCTCGACCAGGACCTCGCCGGCCTTGGGCCCGCCGATGTCGATGGTCTCGATGGTGAGCGGCTTGCCTGCTTCCCAGGCGACGGCGGCGCGGGTCTTCATCGGGTTTTCCTTCTTCTCGCGGCGTTATTTCAAATAGGGGCGGATGATACGCATGATCTGGGCGATTTCGGCGTCGCCATCCGCGATCGCGGCGGATCGATCGGTCGGAGCGTGCAGCGTCTCTCGCAGATGGCTTTCCAGCACCTCCGCCATCAGGCCGGTTGCCGCGCCACGCAGGGCCGCGATCTGCTGGAGCAGCGCGCCGCATTCGGCGCCGGCCTCCACCGCAAGCTCCAGAGCCTGGGCCTGGCCCTTGATCCGGCGCAGCCGAGCGATGGCGCGCCGCTTCTCCGATGGGGTATGGGGCATGGCGTCCCTATACTGGGAGGGAGTATCCTGCCGCAGGTTTAGGGCGTCGGGTCCGCGCCGTCAACGGAGCCTCGCGCAAGTGGTCGCTGCCCGACGCATTGCGATCTCGGCAAAAGGCTCAGCTCTGCCGCCTCGCGTCCAGAAAGGCTTTCCGGCGGCGGTATGATACGAAGGAGCGGGCGGCATAGCCCACCAGAATGCCGGCCGGGAGCAGTAAGAAGGCGCCCAACGGCCGGGCGAGCGCGGCGCCGACGACGATGCCGACCACCAATGTGGCGAACGCGTAGACCATCACCGTCTTGCGGGGATCACCGCCGGCAATGTGCGAGACCAGCGCGATGCGCGTTTGGTCGAGCCAGGTCTTGAAATGCTGCATGCTGCCCTCGGTCGAAGGACAGGCTTCTAACAGGCAGGTCTCGTTACTTCAATTTGGACCTATCAAGATCGTAAAGAGGGCTTTCGTTCAATCGTTGGCAAAAAGCCCTCTCCCATCTTCAGAAGCTGTAGGCCGCTTTCACCTTGACGAGATGCTGGCTGAAATTGGTCAGGTCGAGATCGCCGGGCTGGCCCTTCGCCTTGCCCGCGACCTGGATGTTGTAGGCGGCCGAGATCGCGAACTGCTTGCTCGCCTGCCAGAACACGCCCGGGCCGGCGAAGGTCGCGTAGCCGGCTTCCTTGCTGAAGCCGAGCGTGTTGTGGGCGCGCTGGTGGCGAACCTCGCCACTGAGATAGACGCCGTCGAGCACCTGCCAGGCGAGCGAGCCGCCGATGGTGAAGGTCGAGGAGCGGCCATAGGGGTCCGGACCCGTCCAGGTCAGGTCATGCGAGAGGTTGAGCGCGGCGTAGAGCTTGCCGGGGATCAGCGTCTTGTCGATGAAGAGGCGCAGGCCCGTGTTGTAGGTGGTGAAGCGCCCGGCGCCGTCGGGATCGGCGCGGTTGAAGCTCGGATCGATCACGGCGGTCAGGCCGATGCCGTGCATGTCGCGGCCGAGAATCTTGTATTTGGTCTCGATGCCGGCGCCGAAGCTGCGCTCATCGGCGCTGACGCCGCCGAAGGAGGCGTTGCTCATGCCACCGAGCAGATAGGGCCCGACCTCGAGGCAGGGCGCGAGGCCATAGGAACCCTGCAGCATCAGGCCATGGCTGTTGGAAGAGCCCAGGCGCGTGCCATAGGCGCCGCCATAGGTCAGGCTCGGGCCGAAAGAGCCGGGATCGGCGACGTCCGAGCCGGTGGTGAAGCCGAAGGCGTCGGTCGGGATACCCTCGCTCTCGGTGCAGGCGGAGACGGCCGGCGGCGCGGCTGGCGCCCCCTTGCGCGAGGGCAGGTCGGCGGCGAACGACAGGGTGGCCAGTGATGCCGAGGCGGCGAGAGCAAGGGCGAACGGCTTCAGCGGCATGGTCGGGCTCCAGTTGAGGCAGGCATTCTTATGCTTATGCAAATCATTTGCAATAGCGTCGTCGCGCTTTGATGGAGTGAAGATGCCTCAGAGCGAGGCCGTTCGCGAGAGCCGCGCGGTCGATTGAATGTAATAAAGTTACATGTTGCGGCAGTGCAACATCTCCGGCGCCGCAAGCGGGATCGTCAGGGTGGGCTGATGCCGCGCAGCCTCGCGAAGGCCGTCGGAGCGATTGCGGCGAGTTCGTCGACCGGCTTCCAGGCGGCAGCGTGGACCTCCTCGATCTGGGCGACGAGGGCTGAGGCTGGATCGGCGATGAACAGATATTGCAGGTCGTGATGGATATGGTCGGGCTCGCCCCGCGCCGGCTTGCCCGGCACGTCATGGCTGTCGATGGCGAAGGGCAGATCGCCGCCCCTGTGCCAGGGATGCAGGCGCAGACCTTGTACGCCGGTCTCCTCGACCGCCTCGCGCGCGGCGGATTCATGGAAGGTCGCCGCGTCCTCCCAATGGCCGCCCGGCTGGAGCCAGCGGCCGATCACGACATGGTCGATCAGCAGGATGCGGGCGTGGTCGGGCGAGAGCACGAAGGCGCTGGTCGTGACATGGCCGGGGAAGGTGTCGCGCCGGTCGAGCGCATGACCTTCCGCGATCTGCCAGCGCAGCAGCGAAAGATGCTCGCGCGGGGAGGCGATCTGCGCGCGGTAGCGGGTGACGGCCTCGATCAGGCGCGCGGGGAAGGTTGCGATCATGACTTTCGGGATAGCCGATTCGGCGAAGCCTTGCAGGCTTCCCTGGCTGAAGCCGGTGGATTTGCTTGATTCTGGCCGGGAGTTGTGGCTTTGAGCGCCGCTTGCTTTCAAGGCTACCCATATCCCGTGCCCGAAACCGGCCTCCCTGCCGCAGTCTCCTTCCGCCCGAGAGTCTCGGGCGCTGCGCTTCGCTCCGCCCGCGAACGACGCCCACGCCAAGTAAGTCCGGACGCGAAGTTACGTCTTCTCGGCAATTCCGAGTTCAACAAAGATGGCCAAAGCAGACTCGGTCTGACATTCTATCGGGAGCTCCCATCAGAGGGGCGTCTAGGGAGAGGAATGTGCCATGGAACGCAGAGATTTGCTTAAAGGCATCGGTGCGGTTGCAGCCACCATTGCCGCCCCGGCCATCGGTCGAGCCCAGTCCGTGCCGACGCTGGTCGGCGCCGTGCAGTTTGGCGACGCGCACCCCTTCACCCAAGGGCTGCTCAAATTCGAGGAGCGCGTGAAAGCGCTCTACAACAAGCCGATCAACTTCACGCTGCACAAGGATTCCTCGCTCGGGCTCGAGAAGCAGTATTTCGAGTACATGGCGCAGGGGAAGAACGTCGACTACGCGGTGGTCTCGCCCGCCCATATGTCGACCTTCGCCAAGGCCGCGCCGTTCATCGACGCGCCGTTCGTCTTCCGCGATTTCGCCCATATGGAAGCGGTGGTGAACAAGGGCCTGCTGACCCCGATCGCCGACGAGATCGAGAAGAAGGCCGGCGTGCGGCTGATCGGCTATGGCGGCGGCGGCGTCCGCAACCTGTTTGCCAGCAAGCCTCTGAAGAGCGTCGCGGAGATCAAGGGTCTCAAGGTGCGCGTCCAGGGTGCTCCGATCTGGTCACGCAGCTTCTCGGCCATCGGCATGTCGCCGACCGTGATCGCGTATAACGAGATCTACAACGCCATCCAGAACAACGTCATCTCGGCTGCCGAGAACGAGGCGGCCGGCATCGAGCAGATGAAGTTCTTCGAGGTCGCACCGAATATCCTGATGACCCAGCACGCCGTCTCGGTCAGGCCGATCTGCTTCTCGATGAAGACCATGGCGACCCTGCCCAAGGACCTGCAGGACGCCGTGATCCAGGCCGGCAAGGAAGCGGCGGATTACGAGCGCAAGGTCGAATCCAGCGGCGATTCCGAAATCCTCGTCAGGCTCGAGGCGGCAGGCCGGTTGAAGCGGATTCCGTTCGAGGACCGCGCCACCATGCAGAAGCTCGCCGAGCCGGTCATGCAGGCCTATGCGAAGGAAGTCGACGCCAGCGGCATCCAGACCGCCATCGCCGGCGTCTGAGCCCGTCAGCCCTGGGCGCGGCCGCGTCCGGGGCCTTCCCTTCCTGTGCGGGACCTCTCCATGAATGCCACTCTGTCTGGCAGGCTGAGCCTGTGGCGGCGCATGACGGCTGCCTATTCGCAGTTGCTGTCTGGTGTCGTCGTCTTGTCCGTCGGCATCCTGGTCGTGCCGGTGATGCTGCAGATCGTGTCGCGCTACACCGATCTGATCCCCTCCTATATCTGGACCGAGGAGTTGGCCCGCTTCCTGTTCATCTGGACGGTGATGATCGGCGCGATCCTGGGCGTGCGCGACTCCGCGCATTTCGACGTCGACCTGCTGCCGGATCTCGGCGAGCGCGGCAATGCCCTGATGCGCATCGTCGCGAAGCTCGGCATCCTGGCGATTGCCGTCATCTTCGTGATCGGCGGCATCGAGTTCACCAAATTCGCCTGGAACCGCACCTCGGAGCTCGCCGAGCTGCCGCTTTGGCTCATCCATATCGCCTGGCCGGTCGCAGGGCTGAGCTGGATCGCCTTCCTCGGCGAGCAGTTCCTCGATGATCTCCGCGTTCTCCTCGGAAAGGCCTCTAACCCATGACCGGCAGCGTCCTCTCCTCGGGGCAGGCTGCCTCTATTCTCTTCGGCTGTTTCTTTCTCGGCCTTTTCCTGCGGATTCCCGTCGCCTTCGCGCTGGGGCTCGCCTGTCTGCCGATCCTGATCATCGAGCCGCGGCTCGATACGATGACGCTGATGAGCGAGACGTTCAACGCGTTCAACTCCTTCATCCTGCTGGCCGTGCCGTTCTTCCTGCTGACGGCCAATCTGATGAATGTCGGTGGCGTCACCGACCGGCTGATGAGCCTGTCGCGGGCGCTGGTCGGGCATTTTCCCGGCGGCCTCGCGCAGATCAATGTGGTGCTGTCGATCTTCTTCGCCGGCATTTCCGGCTCCTCGACGGCGGATGCCGCGAGCCAGTCGAAGATCTTCATCGAAGCCCAGCGCAAGGAAGGCTACGACGACAGCTTCTCGGTGGCGATCACTGCCGTCTCGGCCGTGCTGGCGGTGATCATTCCGCCCTCGATCCTGATGATCGTCTGGGGCGGCATCCTGACGACGTCGATCGGCGCGCTGTTCCTCGCCGGCGTCATACCCGGCCTGCTGATCGGCGTCGCGCAGATGGCGACGGTGCATGCCTATGCCGTCAGGCGCGGTTACCCGACTTATCCGCGCTCCACCATCCGGCAGGTGCTGAAGGCGTTCGAGCATTCCGTCCTGGCGCTTCTGACGCCCGGCATCATCATCGGCGGCAAGGTCTTCGGCTGGTTCACCGCGACGGAATCGGCGGCGATCGCGGTGGTCTATGCGGCGTTCCTGTCGCTGATCGTGTATCGCGAGATGAACCTGAAGGGGCTCTACGCGGCCCTGCTGGACACCGGCAAGCTCGCCGGCGTGACGCTGTTCTGCGTCGGCACGGCGTCCGCCTTCGGCTGGCTCATGGCCTATTACAAGATGCCGCAGGCGATCCTGTCCGGCGTCTCCGCCTGGGGCATGGGCTTTTACGAAACCGGCTTCTTCATCGCCGGCATCTTCCTGCTCGTCGGCTGCTTCCTCGATGCGATTCCGGCGATCATCATCGTCGGGCCGATCCTCGCCCCCCTGGCCAAGACGGTGATGATGGACCCGGTCCATTTCGCCATGATCGGCATCGTCAGCCTCGCCTTCGGACTGGTGACGCCGCCTTACGGGCTGTGCCTGATGATCGCCTGCTCGGTGGCCGGCATCAGCATGCGCTCCGCGATCAAGGACACGATGATCATGCTGATGCCGATGCTGGTCGTGCTCGCCTTGATCATCATGTGGCCGAAAGTCTCGCTGTTCCTGCCCAGCCTGATCTCGCCGGAGTTTTTGAACTGATCGCTTAGTCGGGGAGCGAAGGGCGCCGTCATGCTCGGGCTTGACCCGAGCATCTCAGGACGAGAGGGCTCCGGTGCTGCCGCCTCGTCGTCCTGAGATTCTCGGGTCTGCGCTTCGCTTCGCCCGAGAATGACGCGGGCACACCAAATCCCCGCCCGCGCCGTCAGGCGCGGGCGTTCAAGATGAGGGGCAGCGGAGCGCCGCGAGGCGCGAGGGTATCAGTCCGCAACCATTGAGCCAGGCTGCGGCGCGGATGGATTGAGCCACCATCCGCACGCCCCGTGGCGCTCCGCTCATCGGCGATTTCAGTCTCCGGGCCGCGCTTATTAGGTCGGGCGGGCCTGCCCTGCCGTCCTGCGGCCTCAACGCCCCATAGGGTGCGCCACACCGCGGTGTCGGACCTGACCGCTTCCGCCGTCCCGTCCAGCGAGCTCCTCGCACAGGGGCCGTAGTACCCCCAGGGCGGTGCCCCGAAGCCTCCCGAGCCTGGCTTGTAAGACCAGCCGCAGGCGCCGACCCCATCCCCACCAACGGCATACCTCCGGATGGCTGCCCCTCGGGGACGAGGTGGTGGCAGGATAGGGCGAGTTAGAAGGGGCGGGGATATAAAAAGCGGATGGCGTCTCGCGCCAACATCGGGCCATGGGTACGCCATGCGAGTGGCATGCAATTTTCCGTTCGCCGGTGCACCGCCTTTTTGCAGGTGCGTGCATTCGCTTATGACGCGATAAATAAACTGGGAATTTTCGGCTGATCGATATTGTTAGAAATTTTGGCAACCATTCCGCGCGGCGGCAGTTCATCTTGCTCGGCCAACCGAAAGCTCGCAATGACAAAGACCATCCTGGTCGTCGAGGACGAGCCCATCATCCGTATGAACGCAGTCGCTATGATCGAGGACGCCGGCTACGACGTCCTGGAAGCCTCCAACGCGGACGATGCCATTACCTTGCTGGAGACCCGCCCGCAGATTCGCGTGGTATTCTCCGACATCGAGATGCCGGGATCGATGGATGGCCTGAAGCTGATTCACGCTATCCGGAAGCGATGGCCGCCTGCGGTCCTGATCCTGGCGTCTGGCCGCGTCTCGCCATTGGTCGACGACATGCCGGAGCGAACCGTCTTCCTCAGGAAGCCCTATGTCGACAACGACCTATTGAAGGTCTTGGCGGAGGTCGACTAGGCAGAGAGCTTGCCGGCCTTGAGCAGCAGGGTCGCGACCAAGCCTTCCTCTGCCCAGTCGTATTCGATCGAGCCGCCAAGCTGGCCAGAAACGCTGCGCTCGACCAGGCGGCTGCCGTAGCCTGTGCCGCCAGTGCCCTTTTGCACCTGGGGTCCGCCGCGCTCGGCCCACACGATCCTGACATCGTCGCCCTCGGAGCTACCCGAGATATCGAGCGTTCCGGTCTCGGCCGACAGCGCCCCGTATTTGAGCGAATTGGTCGCGAGCTCATGCATGACGAGGGCGAGCGTGGTCGCCGCTCCCTCGCCGACGCCCATGCGAGGCACCGCAACGCGGATGCGGCCGCTGAATGCGCCCAGATCTTCGTAAGGCGAGAGCAGGATCGACAGGAGGTCACCCAACAGCGCGGCCTTGCCCTGGTGGCCGGGGAGCGGACGAACCAGGTCGTGGGCACGCCCCAGCGATGTCAGCCGAGCGGTCAGCTCGACGGCCATCTCCTTGGCCGTGGTCGTGGATCGGGAGGAGATCTGCGTAAGCCCCGAGGCGATGGCCAGCAGGTTCTTGACCCGATGGCTCATTTCACCGGCGAGGAGTTCATGGCCTTCCTCGGCTTGCTTGCGGCCGGTCACGTCCAGGAAAATGCCGTAGGCGAGATTGTCCTGCGCCACGGTGTCATCGCCGATGCCGCGGGCCGAGACCCAGCGGATGTCATCACCAATGATCAACCGGAAATCGATCTCGTAAGCGCCGACGATGGCACGGGTTGCCGTGAAGGCCGCCCTGACCCGATCCCGGTCGGCCGGATGGATGCGGGCCGACAGGTCCTCGAACTTGACGCTCTCGCGCCGCTCCAGGTCCCATAGCTCGAACCCCCGATCGTCCATGGCGAACGCGTCGGTTTCGACGTTCCACGACCACAGGGCGACGCCCGCCGCGCTGATGGCTCGGCGCAGCGCTGTCGCGCTCCACGCGTTCGGGTTCGATGCGGGCACGAGAAAATTCCTGATGGATGGGACAGAACAAGCGTCCTCACTATAGAATATGCTGCGCCTTCACTATGTCTTAAGAGGTTGCTCACCGGAGCGTCTGGATCGAACCAGCCCCGGCGCAAGGCGTGAAACAAAAAAGGCGCCACCTCACGGCGGCACCCTCGAGACCTCAACCCCTCACAGCGTCCCGTAAGCCGGCACGGTCAAAAACTCCTCGAACTCCCGCGCCAGTGACAGCTTTGAGGACAGCTCGATCGCATGAGTGATCATGTTGTCAATCGGCACGGCGTCGCGGCCGCGCAGCCAAGCTTCGAGATAGTGCACGCTGACGCGGATCTTCTCGCGAACGCCCCTTTTCGAGCGGGTGCCCTCGGGAATTTCGAGGAGGTCCCTGGTGGAGACGCTGACATCCTCGCGCCGCGTGTCGAGCTGATTGGCTGTGGTCCGATGAATCTAAACTCGCCGTTAACCCCGATCGGTGATTTGTCGGACCAGTAGTGGCTTCGCGCGGGCTATACCTGCTGCGGCGCAAGAGTGGCAAACCATGCGGCTAATCGTCGGCTCAATCATCGTCTTCGCCTGCGTCTTCGGCAGCTACGTCGCTATGGGTGGCCACCTCGAGGTCCTCTGGCAGCCGTTCGAGTTCGTTATCATCCTCGGTGCAGCGATCGGCGCCTTCATCATCGGCAACCCCGCGCCGGTGCTCAAGGCCGTGCCGGGCATGCTCGGCACGATCCTGAAGGGCTCCAAGTACAAGCAGGAGTGCTATGTCGAACTGCTGGGGATGCAGTATTCATTATACAAACTTGTGAAGCAGAAGGGCCTGCTCGCGGCCGAGCAGCACATTGAGAATCCGAGCGAGTCGACGCTGTTCAATGCCTTCCCGACTTTTGCGGCGAACCATCATGCGGTCGAGTTCGTCTGCGACTACATGCGCATGTTGACGCTGGGCGCCAACAACGTCCACGAGATAGACGCTCTCATGGACGAGGAACTGGAGACGCACCACCAGGAGCAGGAGCGTCTCATTTCGGCCATGCAGTCGCTCGCCGACGGAACGCCGGCGCTCGGCATCGTCGCCGCCGTGCTCGGCGTGATCAAGACGATGGGCGCGATCAAGGAGCCGCCGGAGGTGCTGGGACATCTGATCGGCGGCGCGCTCGTCGGCACCTTCTTCGGCGTCTTCGTCGCCTACGGCTTCTTCGCGCCCATGGCGGCGTCGCTCAAGAGCACCTTCGACGCGGAAGCCAAGTACTATCTTTCACTCAAGGCTGGTCTCCTCGCTCATATCAGCGGCCAGCCGCCGGTGATGGCGGTCGAATTTGCCCGCAAGGCCCTGATGAGCGAGGTCCGCCCGACCTTCAGCGAAGTCGAAGCCGCAACCGCCGCTCTGCCCGCCAACATCTGACCCGATATCCAGCAGGACCTCGATGGACAAGCCCATCCAGCCGATCATCATCAAGAAGGTCAAGAAGGCCGCGCATGCGCACCATGGCGGGGCCTGGAAGATCGCCTATGCGGACTTCGTGACCGCCATGATGGCGTTCTTTCTGCTGATGTGGCTGATCAGCATGACGACGCAGGAGCAGAAGAACGGCCTGGCGGAATACTTCGCGCCGGGGGCTACGAGTCCGACGACCAGTGGCGCAGGCGGCGTCCTGATGGGCACCGCCCTGGACAAGTCAGGCAACAAGTCGGCGGTGCCCCGCGACGCGGCGACGGAGGCCACCGGGCAGGACGACGGGCGCTCGAACTGGTGGGGTAACGCCCGCGACCGCGCGGCCGCCAGCGAGCAGGCCAACCACAGCGCCATAGCCAGCATCCGGCAGGCGCTCCAGAACATGCCCGACATCGCCGAGCTGTCGCGCAACATCGTGATCGAGCCGACGAAAGAGGGGGTGGACGTTTCCCTCGTGGACCAGGACGGCCGCTCCATGTTCCCCGAGGGCTCGGTCGACCCCTACGAGCGCACCCGTCGCGTGCTGGAGGCGATCGCGCCCACCCTGCGCCGGCTGCCCAACCGTCTGCGTGTCACCGGCCACACGTCAGCCTCGCGCCCGGGCTCGATGCGGGCCGGCGAACCCTGGAGCCTCACGACCGGGCGCGCGCTGGCCGTGCGCGATATCCTGTCGGGTGCCGGGCTTCCCAGCGACAACTTCTTCTCCGTGGTGGGACGCGCCGACACCGAGCCGGTCTTCCCCGACAATCCCTACCTCTCGCCGAACCGACGGGTGACGATCACGCTGCTCAATGCGGAGCCGACGCTGCCCCCGAACCTTCTGCGCTGACAACGGACTGCCTTGAAACAAAAAGGCGCCGCCTCGCGGCGGCGCCCTCGCAGCCTCAGAAACCTCAGCCTGTCACAGCTTCCCGTAGGCCGGCACGGTCAGGAACTCCTCGAACTCCGGCGCCAGCGACAGCTTCGAGAACAGCTCGATCGCTTCGGGGAAGCGGCCCTTGTCGTAAGCTTCCGCGCCAACTTCGCCCTTCACCCGCTCCATCTCCTCGGTGAGGCAGCGCTTGAAGAGGTCGGGGGTGACCTTGGTCTTGCCGTCGACCTCGACGCCATAGCTGACGAACTGCCAGATCTGGGCGCGGCTGATCTCGGCGGTCGCGGCGTCTTCCATCATGTTGTAGATCGGCACCGCGCCGCGGCCGCGCAGCCAGGCTTCGAGATATTGCACGCCGACGCGGATGTTCTCGCGGAAGCCCTCCTCCGAGCGGGTGCCCTCGGGGATTTCGAGCAGGTCCCTGGTGGAGACGCTGACGTCCTCGCGCAGTGTGTCGAGCTGGTTTGCCTGCGGCATCAGACGGTCGAACACCTCCGTGGCGACGGGGACGAGGTCGGGATGGGCGACCCAGGTGCCGTCATGGCCGTTGCCGGCCTCGCGCTCCTTGTCGGCCTTGACCTTGGCGAAGGCGGCGGCGTTGGCCTCCGGGTTGTTCTTGACCGGGATCTGCGCCGCCATGCCGCCCATCGCGAAGGCGCCGCGCTTGTGGCAGGTCTGGATCAGCAGCAGCGAATAGGCGCGCAGGAAGGCCTTCGACATCACCACCTGCGCCCGGTCCGGCAGGACATAGGCCGGGTTGCGGGCGAGCTTCTTGATGAAGGAGAAGATGTAGTCCCAGCGGCCGCAGTTCAGGCCGGCCATGT
Organism: Allobosea sp. P2_B12; assembly: GCF_056404835.1. Taxonomy (NCBI): domain Bacteria; kingdom Pseudomonadati; phylum Pseudomonadota; class Alphaproteobacteria; order Hyphomicrobiales; family Alloboseaceae; genus Allobosea; species Allobosea sp. P2_B12. Next base: position 143,397 of record NZ_JBFUDG010000002.1, read on the forward strand.
GGTCGCGCAACTCGTAGAGAATCTCGTCCATCTCGAAGGCGGCCGGCAGGGTCTCGATCAGGACGGTGGCCTTGATCGTGCCGAGCTTGAGGCCTAGCGCGTTCTGGGCGGCGACGAAGACGTCGTTCCAGAGCCTGGCCTCGATATGGCTCTCGAGCTTGGGCAGGTAGAAATACGGGCCCGAGCCCGCCGCGATCGACGCCTTGGCGTTGTGGAACATGTAGAGCCCGAAATCGACCAGCGCGCCTGAAGCCGTCTCGCCGTCGATCTCGATATGGGCCTCCGGCAGATGCCAGCCGCGCGGGCGGACGATCAGCACGGCGGGGTTGGGACCGATCTTGTAGGCCTTGCCGGTGTTGGCGTCGGTGAAGTCGATCGCGCCGGCCCAGCGGTCTTTCAGGTTGATCTGGCCCTCGATCATGTTGGTCCAGAGCGGCGAGGAGGCGTCCTCGAAATCGGCCATGAAGACCTTGGCGCCGGAGTTCAGCGCATTGACGATCATCTTGCGGTCGACCGGGCCGGTGATCTCGACGCGACGGTCCTGGAGGTCGGCGGGGATGGCTGCGACCTTCCAGTCGCCTTCGCGGATGTGGCGGGTCTCGGCCAGGAAATCGGGCGTCTCGCCGGCGTCGAAGCGCTTCTGATGCGCGGCGCGAATCGAGAGCAGGCGCTTGCGGGTCTCGTTGAAGCGGCGCTGCAGATCGGCGACGAAGGCGAGCGCGTCATGGCTCAGGATCTCGTCATAGCGAGCGGCCAGCGCGCCCTTGACGACGACGCCTTTCGGCAAGGCCAGGGACTGGGGGAGGTTCAGCGAAGGCTGCGACATGACCGTTTCCTTTTCGAGGCGGTGCCGGTTGCGGCGTTGGCGTGCTTATGCCGCGAAACCGGGCTTCTCGAAATCCGCAAAAGAGTGAGATCACCTTTTCCGATCTGGAACAGGTGAGGGGAGCGAGGTGCGCCGCGTGGTCTGTCGAGGGGCTCATCGCCAGGTTTGCCTGATCGGCGAGGTTTGCCCGACTGGCCAAAGGCTTCGTTCAGCATAAGACAGGGTATTGCGCCCGCAACGGCAGCGATTCACCCGATCGTAACCGTCTGCGGCGCGATGCTGGTATTGGGCTCCGACAGGCGGAGGTCCGGGACGATGGCGATGATCGATATCAAGACAATCGCAGGGCGGCTGGGCGCGTTCGCGGGCGACCGGGCCGGCGGCGTTCTGCCATTCTTCGCCTTCGCGCTGGTGCCGCTGATCGGCCTCGGCGGCGGGTTCGCCGATTATGCCCGGGCCATGTCGGTACGGACCCAGCTCAATGCGGCGGCCGATGCCGCAGCGCTTGCCGCCGTCGGACAGATCGTCATGACGAAGCCGCTCGCGGACGCCAAGGCCGAGGGCGAGCGCTTCTTCGACGGTGATTCCGCCAAGTACAAGAGCATGCTGTCGAGCCGCACGGTCACGGTCACCGCCAACGGGCTGCGCCGCTCCGTCGAGGTGACCTATACGGCGGCGGTGCCGGTCTATTTCATGAACCTGTTCGGGATCACGAAGATCGACGTTGCGGGCAGGGCGTCTTCGACGGGCATGCGGGCGCCCTATATCGACTTCTACCTGATGCTGGACAACTCGCCCTCGATGGGCGTGGCCGCGACGCAGGCCGACATCGACACGATGGTCGCCAATACATCCGACAAATGCGCCTTCGCCTGCCATGACCTGTCGAACGCGAATAATTATTACAAGAAGGCCAAGAAACTCAACGTCCAGATGCGGATCGACGTGGTGCGGCAGGCCTCGCAGCAACTCATGGATACCGCCAAGACGACGGCGACGCTGCCGGGCCAGTATCGGATGGCGGCCTATACGCTCGGACCGTCCTGCGACGGCAAGAAGCTGACCGAGATCCAGCCGATCACCTCCGACCTGACCGCCGCCAAGAGCGCGACGGGCAAGATCGACCTGATGACGATCCCCCATGACCAGTTCGACAAGGACCAGTGCACCGATCTCAACCAGGCGATGACCGCCATGAACGGCGTCATCTCGTCCACCGGCGACGGTTCGAGCCCGGCCTCGCCGCAGAAGGTGATGTATTTCGTCTCCGACGGCGTGGCCGACTATGCCAATCCCCAATGCTCGCGGAAGAAGGTCTCGGGGACACGCTGCCAGGAGCCGATCGACATCAGCTTCTGCAAGGCGATCAAGGATCGCGGCATCCAGATCGCCGTGCTCTACACGACCTATCTGCCGCTGCCGACGAACTCCTGGTACAATGACTGGATCAAGCCGTTCTCGGCCGACATCCCGAAGAAGATGGAGGCCTGCGCCTCGCCTGGCCTGTTCTTCGAGGTCAGCATCAACCAGGGCATCGCAGAAGCGATGAATGCGCTGTTCCAGCGCGTGGTCAGCAAAGCCTATCTCTCAAGCTGAGGCCGCTTCCCTCCGGTGCGGCTCGCCGCTTCTCGCGGCGGCCACGCCGCGCCGGCGGAGCGGTGCCTCCCATCGCGAGGCGTCCGGCGCGAAAAATGCGCAGATTCGGCGGATTGCAACAAATTGAAGGAATTCGTTTCAACCTCGCGAAAGCCCTGCCGATGCTCTCTTGATGGCTGCAAGGTCACAAGAGTATCCAAGCCATGGGTCTGCGACGTTTCCTGATCCGACAGTGGCGTGCGTTCGCATCGAACGAGCGCGGCAACGTCCTGGTGATGTTCGGTTTCGCGATGGTTCCGGTGATCGGGCTGACCGGCGCGACGATCGACTACTCCCGCGCCACGAACGCCCGCCAGGTGCTCAACGCAGCCGTCGATTCCGCCGCGCTGATGGCCGCACGCGATGCCGCCAAGCTCTCGGACACCGAGGTGCGCGATCGCATCAACAAGTGGATCAAATCGAACCTGCGTGGCGACTCCGCCCGGAGCTTCACCTCGGCGACGATCGGCATCAACCGTGTCGCGCGCACGATCACGGTCGAGGCGTCGCTTGCCATCGACACCAGCCTGACGCGGCTGATCGGCCAGGACACGCTGACCATCAAGAGCAGCTCCCAATCGACCTGGGGCACCAACACGATCGAGCTCGCGCTGGCGCTCGACAACACCGGCTCGATGGCGTCCTCCGACAAGATGACCGCGCTGAAGACGGCCTCGCTCAATCTCATCCAGATCATGAAGGACGCGTCCACCGAGACCGACCAGATCAAGATCTCGGTCGTGCCCTTCGCCACGCAGGTCAAGATCGGGACCGCCCTCAAGGACGAGGCCTGGCTGCGCTTCGACCAGACCAAAACCACCTGGACGCAGGATCGGTGGGGCAACTGGATTCCCAATACCGTCACGATCACCAAGTCGACCTGGACAGGCTGCGTCAGCGACCGCGACATGTCCAACGACGTGAAGGACAACGAGACGGTGTCGGCCTATGACACGCTGTATCCAGCCGATTTCTGTGCCCAGTCGACGCTAGCGCCGATCCTGCCGCTGACGGCGGACTGGACGGCGCTGACGAACGCGATCAACGGGATGACGCCGGTCGGCAACACCAACGTCACGATCGGAGCGACCTGGGGCATGGCGACGCTGACGCCCGGCGTGCCCTTCACCGGCGCGCGCGCTTTCGCGACGCCGCGCCTGTCGAAATACATGATCCTGCTGACCGATGGCGAGAACACGCAGAACCGCTTCACCAGCAATGGCAGCCAGATCGACGAGCGCACGAAGCTCGCCTGCCAGACCGCCAAGACGGCCGGGATCAAGGTCTACACCGTGCGCGTCATCGACGGCGACCGCACCCTGCTGCAGAACTGCGCCAGTGATCCGAGCATGTATTACGAGGTCAGCAATGCCGCGCAGCTGACGCCGGTGTTCCAGCAGATCGCGCGCGAGATCAGCCAGGTTCGGCTGACGCAGTAATCCGACTGACACAGTAAGGCACGCTCAACTGGAGCTGAGCGCGGCGAAGCGCTCAAGGAAGCGGTCCTGCGCGGCTTGCGTATCGAGCGGCGCCAGCAGCGCGGTCACGGCCCGCGGCAGGGCCTGCGGGCGGCCGAAATACCGCAACGCCTCCTCGCGTGCGAAGCCGGCAAGCTGCGTCGCCTCGAGGAAGGCGGCGATGGTGTCGGCCTCCTTGGTCTTGCGCTTGAGGGCAGCCGGTGGGGTCGCTGGCAAGCCGAAGCGCAGATGGATCGCGCCGAGCAGGCGCATTTCCACCGCCTTGTAGGCGTCGCCCATCACCACTTTGAACGGCGAGATCATGTCGCCGATGACGTATTCCGGCGCATCGTGCAGCAGCGCGGTGAGGCGCCAGGCATCGGACCAGTCCGGATTGAGATGGCCGGCGATGGCCTCGACCAGCAGGCTGTGCTGGGCGACCGAGAAGGAATGGGGTCCTTGCGTCTGACCGTTCCAGCGCGCGACGCGGGCAAGGCCATGGGCGATGTCCTCGATCTCGACATCGAGCGGGGAGGGGTCGAGCAGATCGAGCCGGCGCCCCGACAGCATGCGCTGCCAGGCCCGGGGCGGTTCGGGAGCGCGGGCCATGCTCAGGCGGCCGGCCGCACATCGCGGGCGAGCGCGGCGCATTCCTGCCAGCGGAAACAGCCGGTGAGATGGTCGTTGACCAGGCCGCAGGCCTCCATGAAGGCGTAGACGATGGTCGGGCCGCAGAAGGTGAAGCCGGCCTTCTTCAGGTCTTTCGCCATCGCCTCCGACAGGGCGGTCTGCGTCGGGACCTCGCCTTGCGCGCGGAAGCTGTTCTGCAGCACGCGGCCGTCGAGACGCCTCCAGAGGAAATCGGCGAAGGGCTCGCGTTCGCTGATGGCGAGATAGGCGCGCGCACTCTTGATCGTGCCCTCGATCTTGCCACGATGGCGGATGATGCCGGGGTCGGCGAGCAGGCGGGCGACATCGGCCTCGGTGAAGCGCGCGACGGCCTCGGGATCGAAGTTCGCGAAACCGGCGCGGAAGGCGTCGCGCTTCCTCAGGATGGTGATCCAGGACAGGCCGGCCTGGAAGCCGTCGAGGATCAGCTTCTCCCAGAGTGCGCGGGAATCGTACTCCGGCACGCCCCATTCGGTGTCGTGATAGGCGAGATAGAGCGGATCGGTGCCGGGCCAGCGGCAGCGGAACTTGCCGTCCGGTCCCTGGATCGCGATGCGCTCCTCGCTCACGGCATTGGCCTCGCTCATGCCGCGACCCCGAAGCCGGCCTCGCCGGGGAAGGGGAAGCGGATGAAATCGGGCTTGGCGAGCGTGAAGGCGAGACCTCCGCCGAGCAGGGGCTCGCCCGCGGCCAGCGCATCGGCGACGCGGTCGAGCCGCAGCATCGCAAGGGCGCGGCCAGCAGCAGCCGAGCCGATCCGGCCCAGCGTCTTGCCGCCGGCCGTCGCTTCGGCTCCCGTTTCCGCCGCGATGCCGTCCGTGAAGACGACAGGGACGATGCGGGTGCGGGCTGTGCCGCGATGCTGCATGCGCGAGACGACCTCCTGGCCGATATAGCAGCCCTTCTTGAACGAGACGCCGCCGAGCTGGTCGAGCAGCGCCTCATGCGGGAAGGCGTCGCCATAGGCGAAGTCGCGCCCGCCATCGGGGACGCCGAACGCGATGCGGCGGACGTGCCAGGCATCGGCTTCAGGCGTCGCGATCTCGGCTGCCCCAGTGCGGTCGGTCATGGCGCGCTGGCCGAGGCCCGGCAGGCGCGGATCGGCATAGACGAGCCCTGCATCATCGGGGAGGGCTGCGCCGTCGGATGAGGCGATCACGGCTGTGGCGTCGGTCAGGTCTTCGAGCGCGATTTTGGCGCGCAGCTTGTAGAGCTTCAGGCGTTTCATCAGATCGGCGGTCTGGAGCAGGGGCGTGTCGAGCAGGAAGCCGCCGCCCTCGCTCTCCGGGACGGCGACAATCAGGAAATCGCAGATGATCTTGCCCTGCGGTGTCAGCAGCGCGCCATAGCCGGCCTGGTCCGGCGTGACGGTGTCGAGGTCGTTGGTGACGAGGTTCTGCAGAAAGTCGCTGGAATCCTCGCCGCTGACGCGGATGACGCCGCGATCGATGAGGTGGGTTGCTGTCATGATGGCGTCCTCGGTCGCCGCCTCTTATCCTCCAGCCCTCATCCCGAGGAGCCGCGTCGGCGACGTCTCGAAGGATCAGGGCTGCGGTTTTCAAGCGGCCTTCGACCCGATAGGTAGGCTGCTTCAGCCGCTTGCTCAACCACCGGAGACCGCCATGCCGCAGACCTTCGACGTCATCCTCAAGGGCGGTACCGTGGTGAACCATGACGGGCGCGTGCAGCGCGACCTCGGCATCACGGCTGGCAAGATCATGGCGCTGGGCGATCTGTCGCAGGCCTCGGCGGGCGAGACCGTGGATTGCACCGGCCTGCATATCCTGCCCGGCGTGATCGATTCCCAGGTGCATTTCCGCGAGCCGGGCCTGGACCACAAGGAGGATCTCGAATCCGGCTCGCGCGCCGCGGTGATGGGCGGCGTCACCTGCGTCTTCGAGATGCCCAACACCAACCCGCTGACGACGAGCGAAGCGGCGCTGGCCGACAAGATCAGGCGCGGCCGGCACCGCATGCATTGCGACTTCGCCTTCTGGGTCGGCGGCACGCATGAGAACGCGAAGGACGTGCCCGAGCTGGAGCGGCTGCCGGGCGCTGCCGGCATCAAGGTGTTCATGGGTTCGTCCACCGGCGACCTGCTGGTCGAGGACGATGCAGGTGTCGCCGAGATTTTGAAGCGGACGCGCCGCCGCGCCGCCTTCCATTCCGAGGACGAGGGCATGCTGCGCGAGCGCATGGGTCTGCGGGTCGAGGGCGACCCGTCGAGCCATCCGGTCTGGCGCTCACCGGAGGTCGCGCTGACCTGCACGACGCGGCTGGTGCGGATTGCGCGCGAGACGGGAGCACGGGTGCATATCCTGCATATCTCGACCGGCGAAGAGATGCTCTTCCTCCGGGATCACAAGGATGTCGCGACCGTCGAGGTGCTGCCCAACCATCTGACGCTGGTTGCGCCCGATTGCTATGAGCGGCTCGGCAATTACGCCCAGATGAACCCGCCGATCCGCGACGACAGCCATCGCCAGCGCATCTGGTGGGGGGTGGAGCAGGGCATCGTCGATGTCCTCGGTTCCGACCATGCGCCCCACACCCATGAGGAGAAGCACCACGCCTATCCCGCCAGCCATTCCGGCATGCCCGGCGTGCAGACCCTGGTGCCGATCATGCTCGACCACGTCAATGCCGGGCGGCTGACGCTGGAGCGCTTCGTCGACCTCTCCAGCCATGGGCCGCAGCGCATCTTCGGCATGGAGGGCAAGGGCCGGATCGCGGCGGGCTACGATGCCGACCTGACCATCGTCGACCTGAAGCGCAAGGAGACGATCACCAATGCCTGGAGCGCCTCGAAATGCGGCTGGACGCCCTATGACGGCGTCAGCGTCACCGGCTGGCCGGTCGGCACCTATGTGCGCGGCAACAGGGTGATGTGGGAGGCTGAACTGGTCACGCCGTCGCAGGGCGAGCCGGCGCGGTTCCTGGAGGCGCTGCCGCGTCCCTGAAAGGGCTTGGGCGAGACGCGCCGGATGCTCAGGGCCGGCGTGTCTCGTCCTGCTGGGCGGCCGCCTTCGAAGCTGCCTCGTCAGCGCTGTCACGTTGGTGCATCGCTGCGGCGAAGGTGACGACAAAGGCGAGCCATCCGACGATGAGTACGAGGCCGGTTGCCCAAAGGGGGGCCAAGACCCAAGGCCAGGGCCAGTCGATGACCCCGCCAAGTCTCATCGTCAGAAGCACGAGGGTCAGCGCTGCTATCGCAGCCGCCACCGCTCTCACCATTTCCTGCCCCGGCTTGCCGCATCTCGCCACGAACGAAGCTGACGCGTGTTCTTATGGGAGCAAGCATAGCCGCTTTTGCACGGCCCGCGATACGTCTCCTTAGTCACATAATGAATGGTCCGCCGGTGTCAGAGGCCGTTACGCTCGATCGCGATCGCGATCTCGAACACGCTGCGCTGCCGCGCCAGCCCTGCTTCGCTCAGGTGAGCCAGGCCGTCTCGACCACGCGCCACTGCTCGATCGGGACGTCCTGGCCGGAGGTGACGACGCAGAGGCGGTCGAAGCGGATGGCGCGGCCGATGAGCGTGCTATCGACCTCAGCGGCGGCCTGCGCCTTCGGCCCGGCGGGGACAGGCCCGTAAAGCAGCGAGACATGCGGCATGAAGGCCTCCGTGGCCTGGCCGTCGAGACGCCGTTTCAGTGCGGCAAGCGGCGGGGTGACGGCAAAACGCGCATAGAACGAGCGGAAGAAGGCCTCGCTCGTCTCGATCGCCGCCACGCTTTCCGAGAAGGCGCTGACCTCGCGCGCCGCCTCCGCGATCGCGGTGGCGAGCGTCGTCACCGGCCTGTCGGTGTCGCCGGCTACCGTCAGATGCGGCGTGAACAGTGGGGTGCCGAAACGGTCCGAGAGGTCCGCGACGAGGCCGGAGAACAGCGCGGCATCCTCAGGCGCAGGCATCAGCCAGATGGAGTGGATCGGCGCTGTCATCAGAGGTTCACAAACCTATTGCACACGGTCGCTGCGGAGCGTTATGTTTGATCCAAGCGTATCGGAAATGGAAGATGTATTCCATTCATTCCGCATAAGATCGCGACCGGGGAGATGGCGTCTTGCCAACGGATTTGCCGAACGGGCCGCGCAGCGGCGCGTCGATTGCGGTGCGCGATCTGCACGTCGCCTATGGCGGCACGCGGGTGCTGCACGGCGTCAGCATCGATTTCACGCCTGGCAGCTTCACGGCGCTGCTGGGCTCGTCTGGCTGCGGCAAGACCACGCTGCTGCGCTCGCTGTCGGGCTTCGTCCCGGTCCAATCCGGGTCCATCGTCGTCGGTGGTCAGGACGTCGCCTCGCTGCCGCCGGAGAAGCGCGGCATGGCGATGGTGTTCCAGTCCTATGCGCTCTGGCCGCATATGACCGTGCTGCAGAACATCGGCTACGGGCTGAAGCTGCGCGGCGTCTCGCGCGCCGAGATCGCGACCAAAGTCTCGGCGATGCTCGCGATGCTCGGGCTCTCCGGCTATGAGGACCGCAAGGTTACGGCTCTGTCGGGCGGCCAGCGCCAGCGCGTTGCGCTCGGCCGGGCTCTCGCCATCGACCCCGGTATCCTCCTGCTCGATGAGCCCCTGTCCAATCTCGACGCCAAGATCCGCATGGTGATGCGCCACGAGATCCGGGCGATCCAGCAGCGGCTCGGCCTCACCGCCGTCCATGTCACGCATGACCGCGAGGAGGCCATGACCATGGCCGACCGGCTGGTCATCATGCAGGCCGGCACGATCGCGCAGGTCGGCACGCCCGAGGAGGTCTATGACCGCCCGGCGAGCGCGTTCGTCGCGAATTTCATGGGTGCGGAGAATGTCCTGCCGTTGCGCGTCGCGCGTTCGGAAGCGGGAGCCTCGCTGAGCACCGGCGATGCGACCGCGCATCTGGCAGCCGGCCCGGCGCAGGCCCTGCCGGCAGGTGAGGCGGTCGCCTATTTCCGCGACGATGTCGCCCGGCTCGACGCCACGGACGCTGCCGCCGGCGCCGATCTGCTGGTGCCCGCGCGGATCGCGGCGCGTGCCTATCCCGGCGGGGTCTATCGCTACCGCGTCGAGGCTGCCGGCCGCCAGATCACGGTCGACGACGCCGACCGCCACGAACTCGGAACCACGATCGGCCTGCGCATTCCGCTGCAGCGCCTCCACATCTTCCCGGCATCCGAGGCCGGGATCGCCGCCTGACAACCGACTAAGGAGCCACCCCATGCGCATCCTCACGATAGCCTGCTCGCTCGCGGCGCTGATGGCGGCCTCGCCGCTCTCCGCACAGACCCTCAACGTGGCTTCGGCCGGCGACCAGAACATGGTCGACTACGTCAAGGACTATCTCGGGCCGATGTTCGAGAAAGCCAATCCCGGCGTGAAGGTCGTTTCGGTGGGCACCGGCGCGGGCGATTCCGGTTCGCAGAAGATCTACGAGAAGCTCGATGCCCAGAAGGGCGCGGCGACCACCGATTTCGACGTCGTCGTGATCCATCAGAAGGCTGCCGGCCTGATGGTCAAGGAAGGGCTGCTCGACAAATACACGGGCAATGTCGCTACCGCCAAGCTGGCGACGGGCGATTCCACGAAGAACGCGCTCGGCACCGACGTCTCGGGCTACGTCATCCCGATGTTCCAGTCGCAGACGGCGCTCGCCTACAACGCCGACATGGTCAAGACGCCGCCTGCGACCTTCGCCGAGCTCGCCGACTGGGCCAAGAAGAACCCCAAGCAGTTCGGCTATAACGGCATCAAGGGCGGCATGTCCGGCGTCTCCTTCGTCGCGGGCTGGGTCTATGCCTTCGGCGGCGACGCCGACAAGCTGATCAAGGGCCCCTATGACGCGGCCACCAAGGCGAGCTGGGACAACGCCTTCGCCGGTCTCAAGGAGTTCAACAAGAACGCCGTGATCACCCCCGGCAATGCCGGCACGCTCGACATGCTGAACCGCGGCGAGATCGCGATCGGCCCGGTCTGGGTCGACATGTTCTATTCCTGGCAGGCCGACGGCAAGCTGCCGCCGAACATGAAGCTCAAGCTGGTCTCGCCCGGCATGCCCGGCCAGCCGATGTATTATGCGGTGCCCGGCAAGTCGTCCCAGAAGAAGCTCGCCGAGGCCTTCATCGCGCTCGCCACCAGCCCGCAGGTCCAGGCCGACGGCATCGTCAAGAAGTTCAACTGGTATCCGGGCATCGACGCGAAGAACCTCGAGGGCAAGCTCGACAAGGCCGCCTGGGACAAGCTCTTCACCGACGTCACCCCGGCCGATCTTGCCAAGAACGGCAAGGCCTTCCCGATCGCGCCCTACTTCAACGACATCCTCGAGGGCTACGAGAAGAAGGTCTCGAACTGAGACTTGAGTTCGATAGCTGGGGTGACGGAATACGCCGTCATCCCGGACAAGCGGCGAAGCCGCGCCGATCCGGGATCCATTCCTGACCCGTTCCGGAATGGATCCCGGATCTCCGCTTCGCTGCGCCCGGGATGACCCGGAACACCTTGAAGAAACGCATTCGAATGAGCCTGTCACAACGCCATCTGGCGCTGATCCTGATCGCTCCCGGCCTGATGCTGGTCGCGGCGCTGTTTCTGTATCCGCTGTGCTTCTCTCTGATCTCGGCCTTCAGCGGTCCCGACGGCTCCTTCACGCTGCAATGGTTCGCCAAGGCGTTCGAGCTCTACTCCACCGACATCGTCTTCACGGTGGTGATCGTGCTGGCCTCCTGCGCGCTGACGGCGCTCGCCGCCATCGTCATCGCTGGCACGCTGACGCTGGGGGAGAACCGGATCATCGTGGGGGTTTTGAAGGCGCTCTATCGCTGGCCGCTGTTCATTCCGTTCATCGTCGCGGCGCAGTGCATGCGCACCTTCCTCGCCAAGAACGGGCTGATGAACAACACCTTCGTCTCGCTGGGGCTGATCGAACCGCTGCAGGCGGTGAGCTTTCTGGACTGGCGCGGCATCATCGCGACCTTCGTCTGGAAGCAGACGCCCTTCGTCGCTCTGCTGCTGGCCGGCGCGCTCGCCTCGATCGACCGGGCGACGCTGGAGGCCGGCCGCAATCTCGGGGCTTCGCGGGTGCGGGTGCTGATCGAACTGGCGCTGCCGCAGGTGATGCCGACGCTGCTGGTGGCGCTGGTCCTGTCCTTCGTGACGATGCTCTCGGTGCTGTCGGTGCCGATGATGGTGTCGGGTTCGCAGCCGACGATGCTGACCGTCGACATGGCGTTCCGGATCAATGCCTATGGCGACTACGCCACGGCCAATGCGCTCGGCGTCATCACCTATCTGATCTCGGCAGGCGCCGCGATCCTCTACCTCAAGCGCGGCATGTCCGAGGGCGCGCCGCGATGACCCGGATCGCTTCCTCCGCGCGCATGGTGCTGGCGGTCTCGCTGCTCGCAGCCTTCGCCTTCGTCCTGATCGGGCCGCTGCTCAACCTCGCGCTCTGGTCCGTAGCCGAGCGTTGGTACACGCCCTACAAGCTGCCGGTGACCTATGGTACGCGCTATTGGGAGCAGGTGTTCCGGCCGACCGGCGATGCGATGGTCTCGCTGGGCACCAGCGTCTGGATCGCCGTGCTGACGGTCATCTTCGCGCTCGCGCTGTCGATCCCGGCCGGCTACGCGCTGGCGCGGCTGAAGCTGCCGATGCGGGCGCTGTTCATGCTGATGTTCCTGCTGCCGCAGGCGTTTCCGTCTGTGGCGATCTATATCAACGTCGCCAGGATCTTCTACCAGATCGGCATCAACGGCACGATCTTCGCCGTCGTGCTGGTCCATGCCGCCCATGGGCTGGTCTTTTCGGTATGGATCGCGGCGGCGGCCTTCGCCGCCGTCGACCGCGATCTCGAGCTCGCGGCGCGCAACATGGGGGCCTCGCCGCTGCGGGCCTTCTTCACCGTGACGCTGCCGCTGGCGGCGCCCGGCATCATCGCGAGCGGCATCTTCGTCTTCCTGGAATCGCTCGACGAGTTCACCGGCACCTTCTTCGTCGGCGTCCCGCAGGTCACGACGCTGCCGCTGCTGCTCTACAATGCGGCGATGGGCGGCAATTATCAGGTCGCCTCGATCACGGCGCTGATCCTGCTCGTGCCGTCAGTGCTGTTCATGCTGTTCATCGAGCGCTTCCTGCGCGCCGACGTGCTGGCGAAGGTCGGCGCGTAGGACCGCTTGAGGTATCTTCAGCCCTCATCCTTCGAGACGCACTTCTGCGAAGTGCTCCTCAGGATGAGGGCTCAAATTCTCAAACGGGTTTTGGGGCGAAAAGAGTTCGGCTTACCGGATCAGGCCCAGCATGCGGCGGGCGAGGTCCGGATCGCCGCCGCCGGCGAAATCGTCGAAGGCGGTTTCGGTGACGCGGATGATGTGGCTGGCGATGAAGGGCGCGCCCTCGCGTGCGCCGTCCTCGGGATGCTTCAGCGCGCATTCCCATTCGAGCACCGGCCAGCCGTCGAAGCCGTATTGCGCGAGCTTGGAGAAGATCGCCTTGAAGTCGACCTGGCCATCGCCGAGCGAGCGGAAGCGCCCGGCCCGCTCGATCCAGGGCGCGAAGCCGGAATAGACGCCCTGCCGGCCATTGGGGCGGAACTCGGCATCCTTCACATGGAAGGCGCTGATCCGCTCATGGTAGATGTCGATGAAGGCGAGATAGTCGAGCTGCTGCAGCAGGAAATGCGACGGGTCGTAATTGATCCGGCAGCGCGGATGCCCGTCGAGACGCTCCAGGAAAAGCTCGAAGGTTGCCCCGTCGAAGACATCCTCGCCCGGATGGATCTCGAAGCCGATATCGACGCCGTTGTCCTCATAGACGTCGAGGATCGGCCGCCAGCGCTTTGCCAGCTCTCCGAAGCTTTCCTGGACGAGGCCGGCGGGGCGCTGCGGCCAAGGATAGACGAAGGGCCAGGCCAGCGCGCCGGTGAAGCTCACCGAACCGGTCAGCCCGAGCCGCCGAGAGGCCTTGGCCGCGAGCTTGAGCTGGTCCACCGCCCAGGTCTGCCGTTCCACCGGGCGACCGTGCAGGGCGGCGGGCGCGAAGGCATCGAAGGCCGCGTCATAGGCCGGATTGACCGCGACGAGCTGGCCCTGCAGATGCGTCGAGAGTTCGGTGATCGCGACGCCGTTCTCGGCCGCGATGCCGGCGATTTCGTCGCAATAGCTTTGCGATTCGGCGGCGCGGGCGAGATCGATGAAGCGGGCGTCCCAGGACGGCAATTGCACGCCGCGATAGCCGAGGCCGGCCGCCCAGGCCGTGATGGACGGCCAACTATCGAAAGGCGCCTTGTCGCCCGCGAACTGCGCCAGGAAAATCGCGGGGCCCTTCATCGTTGCCGGCATCGTCTCGTCCCTTTTCATTTCGCGGCAAGATGGCGCGGGACGAGGCGATCGGTCCAGAGCGGATGGGTGTCGCGGCATGTTCGCCTTCATCCAGACATCTGCCTGATTTAGGCTTAAGTTCGGTCTTGAGGGGCCGGGCGGTTCGCCCCTAGCTTTCGGGCAACGGCCGAAACAGGCCGATCGAGGAAGCGCAGGAGGCCGCCATCGCATTGCCCTGGCACGCTTTGAGTCCCGACGAGCTCGCGCTGCTGGAAGCGGCGTTCTGGGCCGGCGGGGTCGCGCGCCACGCTCTCTCCGACACGCTCCAGTTCTCGCGCAGCAAGACCAACGCGCTTGCCGCCGGTCTGCTCGACCAGGGCCTGCTCGACGAGGCCGGCGTCCAGCATTCGACCGGCGGCCGGCGCCCGGAGACGCTGCGGGTGCATGGCCGCATCGGCGTCCTCGTCGGCGTCGATATCGGCGCGACCAGTCTCGACGTGGCGCTGCTGCGACCCGATCTCAGCGTCATCGCCCGCCACTCGCAGGAGGCCGACGTCCAGGCCGGTCCCGGGCCGATCATGGCGCGGCTGCGCAGCCTGCTGCCCGCCATGCTGGCGCAGCACGGCATCGCGCGCGACCGCGTGCTGGCGGTCGGCATCGGCGTGCCCGGCCCGGTCAATTTCACTGCGGGCCAGCTCGTCAATCCGCCGCTGATGCCCGGCTGGGACAGCTATGCGATCCGCGACGATCTGCGCGAGATCACCGAGGCGCCGGTTTTCGTCGACAACGACGTCAACCTGATGGCGCTCGGCGTGCTCTGGCGCCAGCGCCGCCAGATCGAGAATTTCCTCGTCATCAAGGTCGGCACCGGCATCGGCTGCGGCATCGTCTGCCATGGTGAGCTCTATCGCGGCGCCAGCGGTTCGGCCGGCGATGTCGGCCATATCTGCGTCGATCCCGAGGGTCCGCTCTGCCGCTGCGGCAATCGCGGCTGCGTCGAGGCGATGGCTGCTGCACCCGCGATCGTGGCGATGGGCCGCGAAGCGGCCGAGAGCGGGCGCAGCGCCGCGCTGGCGCAGCGCCTCGCCGAGACCGGGCAGCTCGAGGCCAGCGATATCGGTGCCGCCTGCCGCGCCGGCGATGCGGAGGCCGATGCGATCGTGCGCCGCTCGGGCCGGCTGATCGGGCAGGTGCTGGCGGCGCTGGTCAATTTCTACAACCCGTCGCACATCTTCATCGGCGGTGGCGTCTCGCAGATCGGGCCGATGTTCCTCGCGGCGATCCGCCAGAGCGTGAACCAGCGCTCGCTGGCGCTCTCGACCCGCCATCTCGAGATCACCTCGGCGCCGCTGGGGCCGGAGACCGGGCTGATCGGCGCGGGCGTGCTGGCGATGCGCGAGGCCATGCGCGGCCAGACCCTGCGCAGCCAGACCTTGAACGGTGGAGGCCGGCGATGACCACGCAAGGTCGCGGGCTCTCCGTCGCTTTCGAGGGCATCGTCAAGCGCTTCGGCCCGGTCGAGGTGCTGCACGGCGTCTCGTTTTCGCTGGAGCCCGGCCGCGTCTACGGCCTGCTCGGCGAGAACGGCGCCGGCAAATCGACGCTGATGAAGATCCTCGCCGGCTATGAGCAACCGAGCGAAGGCCGCGTGCTGGTCGAAGGCAAGCCGGTCGCCTTCTCCGGCTCGCGCGACGCCGAGGCGCGGGGCATCGTCCTGATCCATCAGGAGTTCAACCTCGCCGAGGATCTGACGATCGCCGGCAACATCTTCCTCGGCCATGAGCGCCGCAAGGGCTGGTTCCTCGACGAGGCGGCGATGCGGCAGGAAGCGGAGGCCGCGCTGGCGCAGGTCGGCCTGGTGCGGGCGGCCGACACGCCGGTGCGGCGGCTGATCGTCGCCGAGAAGCAGCTCGTCGAGATCGCCAAGGCGCTGTCGCGCAAGGCCCGCCTGCTGATCATGGACGAGCCGACGGCGACGCTGACGCCGTCGGAGGTCGCCAGGCTCTTCGCCCTGATCGAGCGGATGCGCGCCGACGGCGTCACCATCGTCTACATCTCGCACAAGCTCGACGAGGTCGAGCGCATCACCGACGAGGTGATCGTGATGCGCGACGGCAACCTCGTCGGCCGGGCGCCGACGCCATCGCTCTCCCGCCACGACATGGCGACGATGATGGTCGGCCGTGAGATCGCCGATCTGTTCCCGGAGAAGGTGCCGTTCGACGAGGCTGCGGCGCCGGTGCTGGCGGTCGAAGGCTTCACCGTGCCGGGCTGGGCGCAGGGCGTCTCCTTCGCGGTGCGTCCTGGCGAAATCCTCGGCTTCGCCGGGCTCGTCGGCGCCGGTCGGACCGAGCTGTTCGAGGGCATCCTGGGCCTGAGACCGGGCACCGGGGATGTCGAAGTCGCGGGGCGATCGGTGACGTTGCGGACGCTTCGGGACGCGACCCGGCATGGGCTGAGCTATCTGAGCGAGGACCGCAAGGGCAAGGGGCTGCATGTCGACTTCCCGCTGGCGCCGAACCTGACCCTGATGGCGCTGGAGCGCTATGCCCGGCCCTGGCTCGACCACGGCGCCGAGCGCCAGGCCATGGAGCGCGCCGTCGAAGCCTTCGGCATCCGCGCCGGCTCGCTGTCGATGCGCGCGGCCTCCCTGTCGGGCGGCAACCAGCAGAAGCTTGCGCTGGCCAAGGTGCTGCATCCCGAGCCGAAGGTGGTCGTGCTCGACGAGCCGACGCGCGGCGTCGATGTCGGCGCCAAGCGCGAGATCTATTTCCTGATCCAGAAGCTCGCCCAACAGGGGCTCGCGGTCGTGGTGATCTCGTCGGAGCTGATCGAATTGATCGGGCTGGCGCATCGCGTCGCGGTGATGCGGGCCGGCCGGCTGGTCGCGACCGTCGCGGGCGCCGATATGACGGAGGTTGAGATGATCGCTCATGCCACGGGGACGCGCGATGTCGCAGCCTGAACCTGCAGGCGTCGCCGCCGATCTGCGCCGCCCGACCGGCACGCCCTGGGCGGAACGCCTCGCCAGCGTCGGCCCCATCGTCGGGCTCGTGCTGCTGTGCGTTGTCGGTGCCGCCCTGAACGGCGATTTCGCCACGCTCGACAACGCGCTCAATGTGCTGACCCGCACCGCCTTCATCGGCATCATCGCGGTGGGCATGTGCTTCGTCATCATCCTCGGCGGGATCGATCTCTCGGTCGGCTCGATGGCGGCGCTGATCGCCGGCTGCGTGATCATGTTCATCAACTGGGCGGCGGGCTCAGGCGTCTCGCCGCTGCTGGCGGTGGCGGCCGGGGCGGGGCTGGCGGTGCTGCTCGGGGCGGTGTTCGGGCTCGCCCATGGCGTGCTGATCGCGAAGGGGCGGATCGAGCCCTTCATCGTGACGCTGGGTACGCTCGGCATCTACCGGGCGTATCTGACCTATTTCGCCGATGGCGGCGCGCTGACGCTGCAGAACAACCTCGCCGACCTCTATGCGCCGGTCTATTACGGCAGCGTGCTGGGCGTGCCGATTCCGGTCGTCGCCTTCCTCGTCGTTGCGCTGATCGGCGCGGCGATCCTGAACAAGACGGCCTATGGCCGGCATGTCCAGGCGATCGGCTCCAACGAGACCGTCGCGCGCTATGCGGCCGTCAACGTCGAGGGCGTCAAGATCCTGACCTATATGCTGCTGGGCGTCTGCGTCGGCATCGCCACGCTGTTTTATGTGCCGCGCCTGGCCTCGGCCTCGCCGACCACGGGCCTGCTCTGGGAGCTCGAGGCGATCGCGGCGGTGATCGTCGGCGGGGCCGCGCTCAAGGGCGGCCAGGGCAGCATCATCGGCACGGTCGTCGGCGCGATCCTGCTCTCGGTGATCAGCAACATCCTCAATCTGACGAGCCTGATCAGCGTCTATCTGAACGCCGCCGTGCAGGGCTTCGTCATCATCACCGTCGCGTTTTTGCAGAAAGGCCGCCGCTAGGGCGTGCCAATAAAGGGAGAGAACCGATGTCCATGCAGACCAGACGTTCCATCATGCTCACTGCCGCCGCAGCGGGCCTTGCCTTCGCGGCGACAAGCGCCGCCGCCGAGCCCGTCAATCTCGGCGTCTCCATCCCCGCCGCGACGCACAGCTTCATGGGCGGCATCAACTACTGGGCCAACCAGGCCAAGAAGGATCTCGAGGCCAAACACAAGGACCTCAAGATCACGATCCGCACCGCCGCCAATGCGACAGAGCAGGCCAACCAGCTCCAGGATCTAAGCACGGTCAACAAGATCAACGCGCTCGTCGTCTTCCCCTTCGAGTCGGCGGCACTGACGCGACCTGTGGCGAATGTGAAGGCCAAGGGCGCCTATGTCACCGTGGTCGATCGCGGCCTGACCGACACCTCGGCGCAGGATGCCTATGTCGCCGGCGACAACACCGCCTTCGGCAAGGTGCCTGCCGAGTACATCGTCAAGACGCTGGGCGGAAAGGGCAATGTCGTGGCGCTGCGCGGCATCCCGACCACCCTCGATACCGAGCGCATGGATGCCTTCAACGCCGTGCTCAAGGCCAATCCGGACGTCAAACTGCTCGACGCGAAATTCGCCAACTGGAACCGCGACGACGCCTACAAGGTCACGCAGGACTTCCTGACCCGGTTCAAGGAGATCGACGCCTTCTGGGCGGCCGATGACGACATGGCCTTCGGCGCCATGCGCGCGATCGAGCAGGCCGGCCGCAAGGACATCAAGGTGATCTTCGGTGGCGCTGGCGCCAAGGACATGGTCAAGCTGATCATCGACGGCAAGGATCCGCGCATTCAGGCCAATGTCAGCTACTCGCCCAAGTTCATCTACGACGCGGTCAAGCTGACCGCGGAGGCCCGGCTCAAGGGCGAGAAGCTGCCGGCGACGACGATCATACCCTCGGTGCTGATCGACAAGGCCAATGCCAAGGACTTCTACTTCCCCGACTCGCCGTTCTGAGGCGAAAGATCGACTGCGGCTGTCCAGGCGGTGCCCGGACAGCCGCTTCTTCATGTGGCGACTTGATATCTCCCTCAGCCCTCATCCTGAGGAGCCATTCCGCAAGGAATGGCGTCTCGAAGGATGCTCCAGGAGGCTCCTGAAAACCCTGGAGCATCCTTCGAGACGCAGCCTTCGGCTGCTCCTCAGGATGAGGGCTGAGGGGCACCAGGTCTTTCGAAGATTGGACGCATCATGAGCGAGCAAACCCCGCGCCGGCTGCGCTACGCCATGGTCGGTGGCGGGCAGGGCGCCTTCATCGGCGCCGTGCATCGCCACGCCATCGCGCTCGACGGGCTGGCTGAACTCGCAGCCGGCGCGTTCTCCTCGACGCCCGAACGGGCGCTGGCATCGGGCCGCGCGCTTGGCGTGCCCGACGCGCACAACCACGCAAGCTGGCAGGCGCTGCTCGAAGCCGAGCTGAAGCGCCCGGCGGATGAGCGCGTCGATGCGGTGGTGATCGTCACGCCGACCGACAGTCATTTCCCGATCGCGCAGGCCTTCGCGGATGCTGGCTTCAATGTCGTCTGCGACAAGCCGCTGGTGCATACGAGCGAGCAGGCGAACGCGCTGGTGGCGACGGTCGCCAAGCGCGGCACCATCTTCGGCGTGACCTATAACTACACCGGCTATCCGATGGTCCGGCAGGCGCGCGAGATGGTGCGTTCGGGCGCGTTGGGGACCATCCGCAAGGTCGTGGTCGAGTACAATCAGGGCTGGCTTGCCACTGCGCTGGAGGCGACCGGCAACAAGCAGGCCGGCTGGCGCACCGACCCCGCCCGCAGCGGCATCGCCGGCGCGCTCGGCGATATCGGCTCGCATGCGGAGAACCTCGTCTCGACGGTGACGGGACTTGCGATCGAGGAACTCGTCGCCGATCTCGGCGCGCTGGTGCCGGGCCGGGCGCTCGACGACGATGCCAGCATCCTGCTGCACTATGAAGGCGGTGCGCGCGGCGTGCTGATCGCGTCGCAGATCAATGCCGGGCTGGAGAACGATCTGCGCCTGCGCGTCTCTGGTGAGCATGGCACGCTCGAATGGCGGCAGGAGGAGCCCAACCGGCTCGTCCATCATCGCGGCGACGGCCCGACGCAGATCCTGACGCGCGGCGCACCCTGGCTGTGCGAAGCGGCGCGCCGCGCCGGCCGGATTCCGCCGGGCCACCCCGAGGGTTTCATCGAGGCCTTCGCCAATGTCTATCGCGGTGTCTTCGCGGATATCCGCGCCCGCAGCGCAGGCACCGGCGCCGATCCGCTCGACGCGGACTATCCCCGGGTGACCGATGGCGCGCGCGGCGTGCATTTCATCACATGCGCGGTCGCGTCATCCGCCGAGCGGCGCTGGCGGCGTTTCGAGGATCCGGGCAGCGTCTAGACCGTCGCTTATCGCTATAGCTCCTTGAATATAGAGAAGCGACTGTTGCCGGGCCTGCCGGTAGACGGCGAGCTTCAGCTGTGGCGTGTTGAACCTGTCCGGTTTCGCCCCGGGGCACTCGACCTTCCGGCCTGTTGGCTATATCCAATGGAACAGAGCGCAGGGTAAGCCGGGGAGGACGACAGCCGTGATGATCCGCCGCCATGTGATGGGGCTTGCCGCTGGGCTTCTCCTCGGGCTCGCGCCTGCGATCGGCGTGGCCCAGGCCGAGCCGAGGGATCTCGTGATCTTCGCAGCCGCCAGTCTGAAGACCGCGCTCGATGAGGCGGCGGCCTCCTGGGTCAAGGAGACCGGAAAGCCCGCGCCGAAGATCTCCTATGCCGCCAGCAACGCGCTCGCCAGGCAGCTCGAACAGGGCGCTCCCGCCGACCTGTTCCTCTCGGCCGATCTCGACTGGATGGACTATGCGGCCGGAAAGAACCTGATCAGGCCGGAGACCCGCGTCACCCTGCTGGCGAACCGGATCGCCCTGATCGCCCCCTCGGATTCGACCGCGACAATCGCGCTGGCGCCGGGCCTCGATCTTTCCGCCGCGCTGGCGGGCGGCAAGCTCGCCATGGGCAATGTCGATTCCGTGCCGGCCGGCAAATACGGCAAGGCCGCGCTGGAGAAGCTCGGCGGCTGGGACAAGGTCAAGGACAAGGTCGCGCAGGCAGACAATGTCCGCGCCGCGCTGCTGCTGGTCTCGCGCGGCGAGGCGCCGCTCGGCATCGTCTATACCACCGACGCCGCCGCCGATCCCAAGGTCAAGGTCCTGGCGACCTTCCCGCAGGATTCACATCCGCCGATCCTCTATCCCGTCGCGCTGACCAGGGATTCGACCCATCCCGATGCGCAGGCCTTCCTGACCTATCTGCGCGGGGCTGGGCCCAGGGCAGCCTTCGAGAAGCAGGGCTTCACGGTGCTCAACAAGGCCGCAAATGCCAGTTGAAGTCCCGGATCAGTGAGCGACTGGCTCTCTCCCGAGGAATGGACGGCGGTCAGGCTTAGCCTGATCGTCGCGACCACGGCGATGCTGGCGAGCCTGCCTTTCGGCCTCGCCGTGGCGTGGCTTTTGGCGCGCGGACGCTTCTGGGGCAAGTCGATCCTCGATGCCGTTGTGCACCTGCCGCTGATCATGCCGCCCGTCGTTACCGGCTATCTGTTGCTGATCTGGTTTGGCCGGCGCGGGCCGGTCGGGCAGTTCCTGGACGAGTATTTCGGCATCGTGCTGTCGTTCCGCTGGACCGGGGCGGTGCTGGCGAGCGCGGTGATGGGTTTCCCGCTGATGGTGCGGGCGATCCGGCTCTCGATCGAGGCGGTCGACCGCAAGCTCGAGGATGCCGCCGGCACGCTCGGCGCCAACCGGGCGTGGGTTTTTCTGGTGGTGACGCTGCCGTTGTGCCTGCCCGGGATTCTCGTCGGGATGATCCTGTGCTTCGCCAAGGCGATGGGCGAGTTCGGCGCGACGATCACCTTCGTCTCAAACATTCCCGGCGAGACGCAGACCCTGCCCTCGGCGATCTACACCTTCACCCAGGTGCCCAACGGCGATGCTGGCGCGATGCGGCTGACGCTGATCTCGATTGCGATCTCGGTGGCCGCGCTGTTCGTCTCGGAATGGTTGGCGCGGCTGGTCGGACGCAGGATCGCCGTCGAATGAACCCGGTCATCGAGATCGCGGTCCGGCATCGCCTTGGCGCCTTCGAGCTGGATGCGAGCTTCGCTTCGGCTGGCCGGCTGACGGCGCTGTTCGGGCGCTCCGGCTCCGGCAAGACCTCGCTCGTCAACATCATCGGTGGACTGATCGCGCCGACGGAAGGCCGCGTCGTCGTCGACGGGCAGGTGCTGGTCGACACGCAGGCCGGCGTGTTCGTGCCCAAGCACAAGCGCCGGATCGGCTATGTCTTCCAGGAGGCGCGGCTCTTCCCGCATCTCACCGTGCGCCAGAACCTGCTCTTTGGCCGCTGGTTCGCCCCGCGTGACGCCACGACCGGTAGCGAACTGCCCGGCGTGCTCGACCTGCTCGGCATTGGGCATCTTCTGGAACGCCGGCCCGGCGCGCTGTCGGGCGGCGAGAAGCAGCGCGTCGCGATCGGCCGCGCCTTGTTGTCGAAACCGCGCCTCCTGCTGATGGACGAGCCGCTGGCCTCGCTCGACGAGGCCCGCAAGGCCGAAATCCTGCCCTATATCGAGCGGCTGCGCGACGAGATCGGCGTGCCGATCGTCTATGTCTCGCATTCGGTGGCCGAGGTGGTGCGGCTGGCAACGACGCTGGTCACCGTCGACCAGGGCCGGGTCACCGCCTGCGGATCGACCGGCGAGGTGATGTCGCGCCTCGGTGTTGGCGGGCTTTCGGGTGCCGTGGAGGCGGGCTCGATCATCGAGGCGCGCGTCGCTGGCCATGACGCGGACTATGACCTGACGCGGCTTGCGACGCGGGCTGGCACGCTTCAGGTCGCACGCAGCGCGATGCGGCCTGGCGGGCGGGTTCGGGTCCGCATCCTGGCGAGCGATGTGCTGATCAGCCTGGGACCGCCCGTCGGGGTCAGTGCGCTCAACGTCCTGCCCGGCAGGATCGTGGCGATCGGCGAGCGCGCCACGGGCGGCGCCGTCGAACTGCTGATCGATTGCGGCGGGGAAAAGCTGCTCGCCCGCCTGACCGCCAAATCGGTCGATGCGCTGGGTCTCGCACCCGGCAGCGCCGTCCATGCCGTGATCAAGAGCGT
This sequence comes from Allobosea sp. P2_B12, assembly GCF_056404835.1. Taxonomy (NCBI): domain Bacteria; kingdom Pseudomonadati; phylum Pseudomonadota; class Alphaproteobacteria; order Hyphomicrobiales; family Alloboseaceae; genus Allobosea; species Allobosea sp. P2_B12. The sequence continues at coordinate 166,415 of NZ_JBFUDG010000002.1, forward strand.
CTCGATCGAGGGGCCGTGACGATGCGAGCGCAAAAAATGACCAGACCGGGAGCAAGCCAAGGGACGCCGCCATGCCTGTGACCTCTCCGCAGAAGCCGGTGATCAGCGTCAGGGTCGACCTGGCGCCCGCCGGCCGGCTCGGGCCGGGCAAGATCGACCTGCTGGAGGCGATCGAGGACTCAGGTTCGATCTCGGGGGCGGGACGGGCGATGAAGATGTCGTATCGGCGCGCCTGGCTCCTGGTCGACGATCTCAACCGGATGTTCCGGCAGCCTCTGGTCGAGGCGTCGCCAGGCGGCGCCAAGGGCGGCGGCGCCCGTCTGACGGCAATGGGGCGCGAGGTCGTGGCGCATTATCGCGCCATCGAGAGCAAGGCGCTGAAGGCGGCCTCACTGCACATCGACGCGTTGCAGGACGCCGCTGCGGAACCCGCTCCCGTGTCATGAGCCCTGGACTCTATAACCCGCCGGCCTTGGCGACCAGCGCCGGCTCGGGGCGGTAGAGCGTCGGATAGAGGCGCTTGAGGCTCTCGATCTTCGGCAGGTCGTTGACGACGATATAGGGGTGGCGCGGGTTCTTCGTCAGGAAGTCCTGATGATAGGCCTCGGCCGGATAGAACGGCCGGTCGGGCTCGATCTTCGTCACGATCGCCGCATCGAACGCCTTGGCCTGATCGAGCTGCGCGATATAGGCCCTGGCGATCCGCGCCTGCTCGGCATTGGCCGGGAAGATCGCCGAGCGGTACTGGGTGCCGATATCCGGTCCCTGGCGGTTGAACTCGGTCGGGTCATGCGCCGCCGAGAAATAGATCTGCAGCAGCCGCGCATAGCTGATCTTGCGCGGGTCGTAGGTAATCTTCACCGCCTCGGCATGGCCGGTCCGGCCCGTGCCAATCTGGTCGTAGCTCGCCGTCGCCTTCTCGCCGCCGGCATAACCGGAGACGGCGTTGCTGACGCCCTCGACATGCTGGAACACGCCCTGCACGCCCCAGAAGCAGCCGCCGGCCAGGACCGCGATCTCGGATGTGGCCTGCGGCGCGGGTTCCTCGACCGCTGCAGCGGGGATGGCACGCGGCGCGTTCTCGGCCGTCGATGGCGAGACCCAGACCCCGAATCCCATCAGTCCGAGCACGGCCAGCGCCGCGAGGGCAGGACGGCCGTAGCGCGATGTTGATGGGCTTGTCGTCTTGTCGCGAGCGCGCGTCATGTCCGGTCTCCGTGGGTCGGAAGGTGGTGTGCGCCGGTCTCAGGCCGCCGCTGGCTTGAAGGTCATCGAGACGCCGTTCATGCAGTAGCGCAGCCCGGTCGGCTTGGGTCCATCGTTGAAGACATGGCCCTGATGGCCGCCGCAGCGGCTGCAATGCACGCTCGTTCGCATCATTCCCAACGTGCTGTCGGATTCTGTGCCGACGGCCTTGTCGAGCGGCGCCCAGAAGCTCGGCCAGCCCGTGCCGCTGTCATATTTCGTGGTCGAGGCGAACAGCGGCAGATCGCAGCCCGCGCAGGCGAAATCGCCGCGCCGCTTCTCGTTCAGGAGCGGGCTGGTATAGGGCCGCTCGGTGCCACTCTGCCGCAGGACGGCGTATTGATCGGGCTTGAGCAGGCTGCGCCATTCGGCGTCGCTGCGCTGGACCGCGAAGGTTTCCGTGGAGCGCGCGGCCGGCATCAGCCAGGAGACCGACGACGCGGCGACGCCCGCACCCGCGCCCGCCAGCAGGACATGCCGTCTTGTGATCATGGTGCCGCTTCTCCGCGCCCAACCGCCTTCGCGATCGTTGGTCAAGCTAATGCTTCGACCGCTCGCGTCCTATGGGCGACAGCGCCAACGTGCGACCCTGTGATCGACGCGTGATCGGCCGAGCTACGGCACGGTCCGCCGCTCGGGCCGACCGTGCCGTCACGAGGCGGTCGAGCGTCATTCGATGACGTCGATGATCCGCCGGCTTGTCGGATCGACGATCAGGACGTCGTCGCCCAACAGCGTATAGTGCTGACCGCGCAATTGCGGATCTGCCTCCGCGGCCTCCGCCGGGATCGGCCGCAGGATCATCTGGGAGGGCAAGACCACTCCCTTCAGCCCTTCGACGCCCATGATGTCCCCTGGCTGCGCGTCGTTCAGGATGATCCGGACGATCTGGTGCCGGCTTCCGGAGGCCTGCGGCTGAGACTGGGTGCCAGCCGTTCTTGTGGAACCGGCCTTGTCGACGACTTCGACGACGCGCCGACTCGCCGGCTCGACGATCGCGACCTCATCGCGCTCGGTCATCACATAGCGATAGCCGCGCCAGTTGGGATTGCGCTCCACGATCTCCGGCGGCAGGTCGTAATAGGGGGCATCGTCGGGCAGGACCACGCCTGCCTGGAAAACCACGGTATCGGGCCGCTTCCAGCGCCTGAGATCGCGCCTTTGCTCGAACACCGCATAAATCGTCTGGCTGGCGCCCCGATCGTCGCGCTCGATGACCTCGACGATCCGTCGCGTGGTGGGATCAACGATGACGATTTCCCGGTCGGAGACTGTATAGCGATAGGCGCTGTAGTCCGGCCGGATCGCGGCAATATCGCGCGGGATCGTCTGCAGTTGCACCCGGGCGGGCAATTCCGCTCCAACCGAAACAGTCACCCCGAGGTTCTGGACAGGCCGGATCTCGTTTCGCTGCACGCGTTCACGCACCGTGTCGGCAATGCGCCGCCGATCCGGTTCATCCTGCTGCTGGTCAGCCGGCTGGGCCGTGGTTGCACCGGCTGCCGGGGGCGCGCCTGCGGTATTCGGCGACGGGGCGGCCGGGGCAGAGCCCGGCGCCGCTGCAGCTGGACGCTGGGCCGTCGTGCCGGCCTGTCCGGCTGCGGGAGCCTGGCCAGGTGCCGGCGCCTGTCCAGCCGCTGGAGCCTGTCCCTGCTGCGCTGGCGCGTCAGCCCGCTGCCGCTGCCCCGCAGTGCTGGGCTCATCCTGCGAGCGCTGCGGCTGCGCCGATTGCGGCGAGGACGGACGCGTGGTGTTTCTCTGCTCGTCCGGCGGCCGCCGGGTGTCGGGAGCCTCCGGCCGCTCGCGCTGAGCCTGCTCGCGCTGAGGCCTCTCTACCGGTTGCGACCCTTGCCGCTCGCCACGCGGATCCTGGCCTTGCACGCGCTGCTGCGGCTGTTGCGTCGGCTCGCGGAGACCCTCGCGAGACCTGTCACTGGGCGGGGCGTTCTGAGCTCCGCGCGGCTGCACTCTCGGGCCGTCGGATCGAGGGTCCTGCGCGTCCCGCTGGCTTCCGCCGGACGAGCGCCCTGGGGTCCCCTCACTGGGGGCCCCCCGTTCGGCGCGGCCTCGCGGCATGTCGTCCGAGGGAATCACGACCGTCTGCGCCGTCGCAAGCCCCGATTGGGCAGCGAGCGCGAGCGCTGCAACTCCGATGAAGCGTTTCATGGTTCTCTCCCATTGAACATAAGAACCGGCTCGTCGACGGCGCGCATGGTCGCCGGACTCGAGGGCCTGCCTCCAAGGGCAGGCCCTCGACGTAACGAGCGGATCATTCGATGATCTGGACGATCCTGCGGGTCCTCGGCTCGACCAGGACGGTCTTGTCATTCACGACCGTGTAGCGGTACTCGGTCTTGCCGTAGCGCGCCGGCACCTCGCGATAGGTCACCGTTTCGGGAAGCGTCGTCCCAACCGCGACCTCCTCGCGATACCGGACCGAGGGAACGCGCTGCTGCGTCACATAGGTCCGGAATTCGGTGCGCTGGTCCGCCGCAATGCCGCCGGTGATCGCCCCGGCGGCGGCTCCGCCGACCGCGCCGGCTGCTGCGCCGACCGGCCCGCCGATCACGGCCCCGCCAACCGCGCCTGCCGCAGCGCCGCCCGCGGCTCCGCCGGCGGCCCCGGAACTGGATTGCGCCATGGCGGCGGCCGGCATAATGGCCAGGCTGGCTACCAACACAAGGTTCTTGATCATGGTTGATCTCCTTTTAAAGTAAGCCCCGCACCCAAAACGACGCCACAGCGTCATCGTTCCATGAACGTTTGTTCAGTTGTGCGGCGTTGCCACGAAGCCTTTGAGAATGGGGTGCAATCAGGCGCTGGCAGTGAAGATTTGTTGACCGTGGAGGGATTTGATTGCGGTTCTGCTTACGGTTGTTGTTGCAGGGTCTTTCTTGCCGAGATCGTCGCCACAGCGACAGGGCATATGCGAGCGCGGCGGGTTGATCGTGTGACGGCGTCGGGCATGCCGACTCCGGTCGAAAAGCGCTTCAAGCTGAGATTGCTGCCGCGACCGCGCTACCGGAACTCATCGGTCAAGGCGCCGAGCATGGACGATGCGGCTGCGCTGAACGATATAGGGGGAACGCCCAGCAAGGGCCGTTCTGCAGCGAGCAACCCGGCAAACGGCGTTGCCGACGTGATCAGGGCAGACGAACCGCCGCAATCAGGCGCTTGGGAGAAACTGGCTGGGGCGGGAGGATTCGAACCTCCGAATGGCGGTACCAAAAACCGCTGCCTTACCACTTGGCGACGCCCCAATGCGCCGCGCCTTCTAGAACGCGTCGGGGCCTTGCGCAACCTGTCAGGCGCGCGATGCGGATCCCAAGTTCAGCCGCGCCGGAATGCAACGGTAGCAGGTGTTCCAGATAATTCGTCATCGAGAGGCGCGGCGCCTGTTGCGCGGCGGCGCAGCGCTGGCTATAAGCCCGCCACCAGTCAATCGGAGTGTGGCTCAGCCTGGTAGAGCACCTCGTTCGGGACGAGGGGGTCGCAGGTTCAAATCCTGCCACTCCGACCAAAATTTCCCGCTGATCTTCAAGACCTGCCAAATCAGCCCTTCGGGGCTTTTTTGTTGTCTGGAGCTTGCCGCTGCGCCCCGCCATCGTCGGTCGTGGCGTGAAAGGTCGAGCCCGCACGGCGGCTTGTCGCGACCAGCGAGCCCATGTGGCCATCTCGGCACTTGCCCTCTAGGGTAGGCCAACACGACCAGCGGAATCGATCATGAAGCGCGCCTTGCAACTCCTCGGCATTCTCGGACTGGCGACGCTGCTCGCGGGCTGCGACAAATGCGGCAATCTCGGCCCCTTCTTCAGCGGGCCGCAGCCGACGACCTGCAGCGGTTCCAGCCCCAACGGCTGACGGGCACTTGGCCGACCTGTCTTTCCGACCACACCGGACATGAAAAAGGCCGGGGCGATGCCCCGGCCTGGTGATGGTGTGTCGTGCGGTCGAAATCAGCCGCGGCGCTGCAGCACCGACCAGCCGGCGCGGGCCAGGCAGGCGACCAGCGCGAGCTTGACGATATCGCCGAGGATGAAGGGCTGGACGCCATAGGCGAAGGCCTTGGCGAAGCCGACGCCGGTCGTGCCGGCGGCCATCTGGGCGCCGAAGGCGAGCCAGCCGAAGCCCATCAGCATCATCACGACCTCGGCCGCGACGAGACCGCCGATCAGGCGCGGGAGCGAGGCATCGCGAGCGGCGGCCCAGCCGGCGATGGCGGCAGCCGCCACGAAGCCGACGAGGAAGCCGCCGGTCGGGCCGACGAGATAGAGCGGGCCGGCTGCAACCGGCGGCGTGTTGGTGAAGACCGGCAGGCCGGCAAGGCCATAGGCGATGTAGAGCGCCACCGTCGCCGCACCGAGACGCGAGCCATAGGCTGCGCCCAAGCCGAGCACCGCGATCGTCTGCAGTGTCATCGGCACCGGCCAGAACGGCACCTTGATCTTGGCGGCGAGAACCAGCAGCAGGCTGCCGGCAACGGCGAGGGCGACATTGCGCAGCAGGGCCGCGCGCGAGCCCGAGATGGCAGGCAGGGCCGCCCCGGCCAGCGTCGGGGCTTGAAGGGGAAGCATATCGGCCATGGGCGTGTCGTCCTGTTCGCGAAGGCCGCGCTGCGCGACCGTCTTTTCCGTCTATAGAAAATGCCGCAAAGCCCGACAAGCCGCATGCGCCCGCATGCAGGGGCAGGCCGGGTTGCAGGATCACCCATGAACCAGGATCACCCATGAACCAGGATCGCGCATGAGCCAGGATCAGATATGAGCGACGACATCGCCTTCGACCGCAGCGTGACGACACCGCCGGGCGAGATCGTCAGGCTCTCGCCGCTGGTGCGGCGGCTGATCGCCGGCAATGGCGGGCCGATGACCTTCACCGGCACCTGCAGCTACATCGTCGGACAGGGCACGGTCGCGATCATCGATCCCGGCCCCGATGATGCGGCCCATGTCGCGCGGTTGCTCGCGGCGGTCGGGGGCGAAACGGTCAGCCACATCGTCGTGACGCACACCCACCGCGACCATTCACCGGCCGTGCCGGCGCTCAAGGCCGCCACGGGTGCGACCGTCGTCGGCTGCGGCCCGCACCGCGCCGCGCGCGAATTGGCGGAGGGTGAGGTCAACCGGCTCGATGCCGCCGCCGACCGCGACTATGCGCCGGATTTCGCCATGGCGGATGGCGATGCGATTTCAGGACCGGGCTGGTCGCTTGCCGCCGTCGAGACACCTGGCCACACCGCCAACCATCTCGCCTTCACGCTTGCCGAGGAGGCCAGCCTGTTCTCCGGCGACCATGTCATGGCCTGGTCGACCACGATCGTCGCCCCGCCCGACGGCTCGATGGCGGCTTATATGACCTCGATCGACAAGCTGCGCGGCATGGAGCACGGCGTCTACTGGCCCGGACATGGCGGCCCCGTGATCGAGCCGCAGCGTTTCCTGCGCGGGCTGGTGCAGCATCGCCGCCTGCGCGAGGCCGCGATCCTCGGCCGGCTGCAGGCAGGCGACGAGACCATCGCGGCGATGGTGCCGCCGATCTATCAGGGGCTTCCACCGGCGCTGCATGGCGCGGCGGCGCTGTCGGTGCTGGCGCAGCTCGAGGATCTGGTGCTGCGCGGCGTCGTCCTTTGCGACGGGCCGTTGGCAGGGCTGGAGAGCCGCTACCGGCTCGCGTAAGGGTCAGCGCGTCTCGAGCAGCAGTTCGACCTCGTCGGCGAAGGCCGCGATCCTGTTGGCGTTGACGCCGAGATCATGCGGGCCGATTCGGGAGGCCGAACGGATGTCGATACGGCTGCCATCGGCGCGGGGGCGGACCCGGATGGTGATGTCCTCGGCCGTGCGCAGGATGCGCGAGCGCGCCACGGCCTCGATCCGCCCGGCGCCGCTGCGCCCGCCCGGCCGCGACGATTCGAGCACCTGCCAGCCCCGCGCGAGCGCGGCGCGGCGGGCGATGTCGAAAGCGGTCTCGGCCGGTACCTCGAGCACGATCGGCACCGCCTTGGGATAGGCCTGGCGCTGGAGGCGGCGGCGGTCGGGGGGAACGTCGGGCGGCACACGGCCGGCGCGGGCATCGAGCGCCACGCGCGAGCGGCTGAAGCCCGGGGGATCGTCGATATCGGTCGAGACGTCGGCCAGTGCCGGCCGGGTCGCCAGCCGGAAGCCGACATAAGCAGCGGGTGCCAGCATCAGCATGCAGAGCAGGAAGGCGCCCGAGGCCATGCCGACGCCGCGATGGCCCGACTGCCAGATCCGCATGAAGGCCAGCAGTGCCAGCAGCAGCGCCAGCAGCACGACGACATAAGCCGCGGCCACCGGTGCCAGCCCCTGGAGGCTTGGCTCGCCCATCCGGAAGACCAGAATCGCCAGCAGCAGCACCGCGAGCGAAAACCAGGCCAGCCGCCGGCTCCACACAGCGGCGCGCGAGACGGGCTCCTCGAAGACAAGACGGCGATGCATCGGCCATAGGTGACGCTGCGGCGGGCTTAAGGCAAGACCAAGCGCCGCAGCCCTCGCCTCTGCCGGCGAGATGGTTTAGGCGTGATCTTTCCGTTTCCCGGGGTTTGCGGACCGTGCCAGACTCGAAGACAGCGCAGCGCGCAGACGCGACCGAGCCGGACCGCGTCTGGTTCCGTTTCATGCGGCTGCATCAGCGCATGCTGATCCAGATGACGGCGCGGATTCGCGGACTTGGGCTCTCGATTCCGCAATTCGACCTGCTCTCGACCCTGACCGAGCGCGAGGGCATCAGCCAGAACGAACTGGCAGAACGGCTCTATGTCACCAAGGGCAATGTCTCGGGCCTCGTCGACCGGCTGGTGCAGGCAGGCCTTGTCGAGCGCCGCGCCATCACCGGCGACCGGCGCTCCTATGCGATGCATCTGACGCCCGAAGGCCGCCGGCTGGCGGAAGCCGGCATTGCCGCGCAGCGCGATTTCGTCGCGCAGACGCTGGGCAAGCTGCCGACAGCCGATCTCGTGGAGCTCGACCGGCTCGTCCTCGAGTGGCGCGAACTCGCGCGCGCGGCCGACGAGGCTTAGGGCAGGCCCGATTGTCAGCCGCCTCGCTCAGGCACCGACGCGCAGCTTCTCCACCACCTGGCGCCCGCCGGGCAGGTTGCGCAGGACGAGGCGCTCATCGGCTCCGATCTCGCCCAACGTCGTCTCGCCATTGGTCGTGATCGCGATGGCGAGCTTCCTCACGAAAACGACGACGGGCCGGTTGCCGGCCGCCGCCCAGCGCTTGAGCTGGCTGTAATAGGGCTCCTTGCGCCAGGCCTGCGCGGCACCCGGATCGACCTGCACGAAAATCCAGCGCGTCGTCCCGTCCATGGTCAGGACGAAGCGGGCCTTGTCGGGCTTCCAGTCGGGGCCGAGGAAATCCTGCGTTATCCAGAGGCAGTTGAAGGCGCGGCATTGTTGCGGCCGCACCTCGTAGATCTTGCAGCCACGTCCGGGTTGGCAATTGGGACACCAGTTGCCGGCGGTGGCTCCGGCTTCGGGCACGTCATAGACCTTGCAGCAAAGGGTGCAGCTTCCGCAGGTCCGGCCGGGGGCGGGCAGGCTCGTCATCGTCGCCGGATCGATCATGAAACCTCTCTCACGCTCCGCACCGTGGAGAGCGTGACCGGAAATGGCAAGCGGCTGCCGGCTTGCCGTTTTCGCCCCGTCCTGCGGCAGAGTCTGCGCCGATCCGCGTGAAAATCGCTCAGCGCTTGCGCGGTCGCCGGGCTATGGTCGTATAAGCATTCCATAAAGACCGGGAGCCTGAGCGATGCTGTCAAACCTCGCCGTCCGCGACATCGAGACCCTCGTCCACCCCTATACGAACCTTGCGACCCATCGCGAGGTGGGCCCGCTCGTGATCGAGAGCGGCAAGGGCATCTATGTCTACGATTCCAGCGGCAAGGAATACATCGAGGGCATGGCGGGCCTGTGGTGCACGGCGCTCGGCTATTCCAACCAGGAACTGGTCGAGACCGCCTATGAGCAGATGAAGAAGCTGCCCTTCACCCATATCTTCGGCGGACGCAGCAACGACCCGGCGATCGAGCTGGCCGAGAAGCTGAAGGAGATCGCCCCGGTGCCGATCTCGAAGGTGTTCTATGGCGCCTCGGGCTCCGACGCCAACGACACCCAGGTCAAGATCGTCTGGTACATGAACAATGCGCTCGGCCGGCCGCAGAAGAAGAAGATCATCTCGCGGCTGAAGGGCTATCATGGCGTCACCGTCGCGTCGGCCTCGCTGACCGGCCTGCCCAACAACCATATCGACTTTGACCTGCCGCTGCCCGGCATCCTGCACACCTCCTGCCCGCATCATTATCGCTTCGCCGAGCCCGGCGAGAGCGAGCAGGACTTCTCGTCGCGGCTCGCAGCCGAGCTCGAGGAGATGATCCTGCGCGAGGGGCCCGATACGGTCGCCGCCTTCATCGCCGAGCCGGTGATGGGGGCGGGCGGCGCGATCACGCCGCCCGAGGGCTATTTCGAGAAGGTCAACGCGATCCTGGCGAAATACGACATCCTCTTCATTTCGGACGAGGTCATCACCGGCTTCGGCCGCACCGGCAACATGTTCGGCACCACGACCTATGGCATGGCCGCCGACACGATCTCCTGCGCCAAGCAGATCACTTCGGCCTATTTCCCGCTCAGCGCTGTGATGATGAACGACAAGGTCTATGACGTTCTCGTCGACCAGAGCCGCAAGATTGGCACCTTCGGCCATGGCAACACCTATGCCGGCCATCCGGTCGGCTGCGCCATCGCGGTCAAGACGCTGGAGATCTACCAGCGCGACAAGATCGTCGAGCATGTTCGCGCCGTCGCCCCGACCTTCCTCAGGCGGCTGGACAAGCTCGCCGAGCATCCGCTGGTCGGCGAGGCGCGAGGCGTCGGCCTCATCGGCGCGGTCGAACTCGTCAAGGACAAGCAGACCAAGGCCGCCTTCGAGACCAAGAAGGGCGTTGGCGCCAAGTCGGTCACCTTCGCGCTGGAGGAGGGCCTGATCACCCGCGCCATGGGCGACCGCGTCGCGTTCTGCCCGCCGATGATCATCACCGAGGCCGAGCTCGAGGAAATGTTCGACCGCTACGAGCGCGCGCTGAACAAGACGCTGAATTGGGCCAAGGCGGAGGGTCTGCTCGCCGCCTGAGGGCGAGCCCGGCAGCATGTGTTCCGGCATGGCGGCTTTCGCCTGCCGGAGCGTGCATCTGTGCCGACGCAGCACTTTGTTCATGATTGTGGCGACAGGCTGCAAAGCGACACATATCGCCTTGAACAGATCATGATGGCGCCGCGGCGCCGTCCCGATCGCCGGTCATGGTGCACACATGCCGATGGCCAGGAACCATCGGCATGTGTGCAGCCAACCCAAAACCGGAACCCATGAACCCGTCTCATCCGCGTCGCCAGACGCAAGCGAATGCGAGCTTCCACGATGCCACGGCGAAAGAGGCCTATGCCTCCTGGTTCCGCCCGATCGCCCTGCCGGCCGTTGCCGCCGGAACAAGACGCCCGGCTGCGGCGTTGGATACCCGTACGAAGGATGTACCATCCCGGCCCGCCGGTGTCCTTCGCCACGATTTTGACGACTGACCTCCCTAGACCTCGTTTTGAGACCCTCCATGTTTGACCGGCGCAGAGTTCTTCAAACTCTCGCCGGTCTTTTTTTGGCCATGGCGGGGACGGGCGCCTATGCAGCTGCCTGGGAGCCGGGGCGCCAGCGTCTGACGCGCTATCGGCTGAAGCCGAGAGGCTGGCCGGCAGGCCGCCGATTGCGGCTGGCCGTGATCTCGGATCTCCATATCGGCTCGCTGCATGTCCCGCTCTCGCGCGTCACCGAAATCGTGGCGGCGACCAACGCCCTGAAGCCGGATCTCACCCTGCTGCTCGGCGATTTCGTCGCTAGCCGGAGGCCGGTGGCCTCGGATCCACCGATGCAGGACTGGGCCGCCGAACTGGCGCGGCTCCAGGCCCGCGATGGCGTCTTCGCCGTGCTCGGCAATCACGACTGGTGGCATGATCCGCAGACCCAGGTTGCGCGGGCAGGACCCACCAAGGTCGGGGAGGCGCTGCTGGCGGCGGGCATTCCGATGCTGGAAAACCGCGCGCTCAGGCTGGAGACGGTCGACGGCCCGCTCTGGCTCGCGGGGCTGGGCGACCAGATCGCGTTCCTGCCGCGCTACCGTGGCCGGCCTGCCGGGGTCGATGATCTTGCCGGCACCATGGCCCAGATCGCCGATGATGGCGCCCCCGTGATCATGATGGCGCATGAGCCCGACATCTTCGCGCGGATGCCGGATCGCGTTTCGCTGACCCTGTCGGGCCATACCCACGGCGGCCAGGTCAGGCTATTCGGCTGGGCGCCGATCGTGCCGTCGCGCTATGGCAGCCGCTATGTCTACGGCCATATCCAGGAGGAAGGGCGCGACCTCGTCGTCTCGGCCGGTATCGGCACGAGCCAGCTGCCGATCAGGTTCGGCATTCCGCCGGAGATTGTTCTGATCGAGCTGGGCGAACCCGGCGATCGGGCCTGATCGGAATCGACCGCCTGATCAGGTGACGATCACCTTGGTGCCGGCCGGAACCCGGTTGAACAGGTCGATCACGTCGATATTGCGCATCCGGATGCATCCCGACGAGGCCGAACGGCCGATCGTCTCGGGCTCGTTGGTGCCGTGGATGCGGTAAAGCGTGTCGTGGCCGTTCTGGTAGAGATAGAGCGCGCGGGCGCCGAGCGGATTGTCGGGGCCGCCTTCCATCCCGCCAGCGCGGGGCGCCAGATGCGGCCAGCGCGCGATCATCTCGGCCGGAGGCGTCCAGCGCGGCCACTCGGCCTTGCGCTGGATCACCGCTTCGCCGGTCCAGCCGAAGGCCTCGTCGCCGGTGGCGACGCCGTAGCGGATCGCCTTCTTGTTCGGCAGGACGTAGTAGAGATACTTCTCTTTGGTATCGACCACGATGGTGCCGGGAGCCTGGCCCGTCGGATCGGTGATCTCATAAGGGAGGTGCGTGATCTGATGCTCGAACTTCGGCACCAGTGCGATGTACTCGGCGTCGCGGGCAGACAGAGCCGGAGCGTTCACGCTCTTGTATTGGCAGGCGCCGAGAGCGGCAGACAACGCCAAGGCAAGGATCACGGTCTGTTTCATGCTGTCCACCAGAGCGGCCCGAAGGCGATCTTTATGCTGAATGCGGGGTTAACGCTTCGTATCAACCGGTCCGGCAGGAGCGTCGGCGACATGCCGATGCTCTAGGCCCGAAACAAACATGGCGCAATCAGGTTCCGTTTATGGCGGCGGAATCGGGTATTTCGCAGTGCACCGTGGCATGACGGCCACGCTTCGCGCCCGCCGATCGCTGAACTATCCTTCGATTTTCCAAACCAGAGAGGCCTGCCGGTGACGACCTTGCTGATCACGCATCCCTCAGGCCTCCGGCATGAGACGCCGCCGGGGCATCCCGAGCGCCCCGACCGGCTGCGCGCCGTCGAGGCGGCGCTGGAGGATGAGCGCTTCGCTTCGCTGATACGCGAAAGCGCGCTGCTGGGTACGCTCGACCAGGTGGCGCTCTGCCATCCGCGCGAATTCGGAGAGGCGATCGTCGCCGCGTCGCCGCAGACAGGCCTCGTCCAGATCGACGGCGACACATTGATGTCGCCGGGAACTGTCGAGGCTGTGCTGCATGGCGTCGGCGCGGCGGTGCAGGCAGTCGACGAGGTGATGTCGGGGCGCGTTTCGAACGCCTTCTGCGCGATGCGTCCGCCAGGCCACCATGCCGAGAGCTTCAAGGCGATGGGGTTCTGCTTCTTCAACAACGCCGCCATAGCGGCCCGCCACGCGCAGCGGCAGCATGGCGCGCAGCGCGTGGCGATCATCGATTGGGACGTGCACCACGGCAACGGCACGCAGGAGATCTTCTGGGACGATGCCAGCGTTCTCTACGCCTCGACCCATGAAATGCCACTCTATCCCGGCACGGGCGCGGCCTCCGAGCGCGGACAGCACGGCACCATCGTCAACGCGCCGCTGCGTGCAGGCGACGGCTCCGAGGTCTTCCGCGACGCGATGGAGACGGCGCTGCTGCCGCGCGTCGAGGCCTTCGCGCCCGACCTGATCGTCATCTCGGCCGGGTTCGACGCGCATTGGCGCGACCCGCTCGCCAATCTCAATCTGAAGGAGCCTGATTTCGCCTGGGCGACGCAGAAGCTGATGGCGATCGCGGACCGGCATTGCGCGGGGCGCGTCGTCTCGATCCTCGAGGGCGGCTACGACCTTGAAGGGCTGTCCCGTTCCGCCGCCGCTCATGTGACGGCGCTGATGCGGGGCTGAGTCCAGCCTCGCTCCCCGATGCTCCCGACATCGCGTGGCGTTCATCGCGGGTTCAGTCGTGTCCTCGCATCACAAACGTGCTAGTGGGACGCCGTGTTGCGGCGGGTTGCTCGGCCGGGGGGCTCGGCTCGCGAATCGCATGAGGCTGCGATTCCGGGTTTAAATTAAAGGTGCGTGACAGGTTTTCACCGCATGACGGAGGGCGCGAGGCGGCGCCGATCCTAATGCGCCTGGCCTGGTCGCAGCGGGGCGCGATGAACGACATGAGCAAGCTGTCGGCGACGACAGATATCGCGGCCGCGAATCCGCTCGCCATGCTGGCGGGCGAGAGACGGCCGGACCTGCTTCGCGATGAAGTGCTGGGCGAGATTTTCGCGGCGACTGTTGAGGCGCGGGCTGCGCATCCGGCGCTGGTCGATGCATCGCGGCGGCTGAGCTATGATGAGGTCTGGGCGGCTGCAGGCCGGCAGGCGCGCGGGCTTGCGCTGGCGGGCGTCGGGGCGGGCGATCTGGTCGGTTTGTGGATGCCGCGCGGCATCGATCTTTTGATCGCGCAGATCGCGATCACGCGTGCCGGCGCTGCCTGGGTGCCGTTCGACGCGGAGGCGCCGGTCGATCGCATTGCCGTCTGCCTCACCGATGCCGAGGCCAAGGGCATCGTCACCTCATCAGACTGGCAGGGACGCGCCGCGGCGACGGAACGCACCGTCTGGACGCCCGAGAGCCTGGCAGCCGGCGACGATGGCGTGGACATGCCGGCCCGCGCGGCCAGGCTGACCAAGGACCACCCAGCCTATCTGATCTATACCTCGGGCTCGACCGGCACGCCCAAGGCGATCGTCATCAGCCATCGCAACATCTGCCATTTCCTGCGCTCCGGGAATGCGCTTTACGGCATCGATGGCGACGACATCGTCTTCCAGGGCGCTTCCGTCGCCTTCGACCTGTCGATGGAAGAGATCTGGACGCCCTATCTCGCAGGCGCGACGCTGCATGTCGCCTCGCCGGAGATGATGGGCGACGCCGAGAAACTGCCCGCGCTGCTGACTGAAGCCGGTGTCACCGTGATCGACACGGTGCCGACGCTGCTCGGCATCCTGCCCGCCGACGTGCCCTCGCTGAAGCTGATCCTGCTCGGCGGCGAGGCGTTGCCGCCGGCGATCGTGCAGAAATGGTCGAAGCCCGGCCGCCGTATCCTCAACACCTATGGTCCGACCGAGGCGACCGTGGTTGCGACCGCGACCGAAGTCGTTCCCGGCGAGATCGTCACGATCGGCCGGCCGATCCCGAACTACACCGCCTATATCGTCAACGAGGCGATGGAGGTGGTCGGTCCCGGCGAGCAGGGCGAATTGCTGATCGGCGGCCCGGGCATCGCCAGGGGCTATCATGGCCGGCCTGAGCTCACGGCCGAGAAGTTCATCGCCAACCCGTTCGGCAATCCCTTTGGCTATGGCGACGACCCGATCCTTTATCGCTCGGGCGACGCGGTCAGCCTCGACGGCAACGGCAACATCGTCTTCCACGGCCGCATCGACGACCAGATCAAGATTCGCGGCTTCCGCGTCGAACTGGGCGAGATCGAATCGAAGCTTGCTGACGAGCCCGGCGTCAACCAGGCCGCCGTGGTGCTGCGCATTGATGACGAGATCGAGCGGCTGGTCGCCTTCGTCGTCGCCGAGCCCGGCGTCGCGGTCGACGGGGCAGCGCTGCGCGCCTCGCTGCGCGACCAGCTGCCGCCCTATATGGTGCCTGCGCATTTCGAGGCGGTCGGCTCGCTGCCGCGCATGGTCTCCGGCAAGATCGACCGCCGGATGCTGAAGGCGGCGCCGCTGACCGCACCGAGCGCTGCAGGCGAGCAGGAGCCGCCGCGCAACGCCACGGAAGCCGCGCTGCTGGAGGCGGCCAAGCGCGTGCTTGGTGCATCGAGCCTGCCGCTGGATGCGGATTTCTTCGTCGATCTCGGCGGCCATTCGCTGCTGGCGGCGCGCTTCATCTCGATCGTGCGCGAGACGCCGGCCTTCGCCGGCATCACGCTGCAGGATGTCTATGGCGCGCGGACGCTGCGCGGCATGGCCGCGCTGCTCGACGGGCGCGGCATCGCCGAGACGGAAGACCTCTCCTTCACACCGCCGCCCTTCATGCGGCGCTTCCTCTGCGGGCTGGCACAGGCCGTCGCGCTGCCGGTCATCATCGGCCTGTCGACGGCGCAGTGGCTCGGCATCTTCGTCACCTACATGATCCTGTCCGGCGAGGATCTGCCCCTGCTCGGCCAGATCGCAGCGCTGCTCGGCGTCTATGTCGCCATCACCATCGTCACCGGCCTGATTGCGATCGCGCTGAAGTGGCTCGTGCTCGGCCGCACCAAGCCAGGGGTCTATCCGCTCTGGGGCGTCTATTATTTCCGCTGGTGGTTCGCCGCCCGCGTCGCGGGCCTGGTCCACATCAAATGGCTCCAGGGCACGCCGGTGATGCGGATGTACTGGCGGCTGCTCGGCGCGAAGGTCGGGCGTGATGTCATCATCTCCGATTATGAGGCCGGAGCGATCGACCTGATCGAAATCGGCGACAATTCGACCTTCGGCTCCAAGACCACCTTCGCCAATGGCGAGGCGATCGGCGACAAGCTGATCATCGGCCGCATCACCATAGGCAGCGACGTCTGCGCGGGCGCATCGGTTGTACTCGGGCATGGCAGCGTGATCGGCGACCACGCCGAAATCGGAGACCTGACCGCAATCGCGCCCGACACGCGCGTCGGCGAGGCCGAAATCTGGGACGGCTCGCCCGCCCGCAAAATCGGGATGGTCGATCTGGCCTCCCTGCCTGAGCAGGCCCAGGCCAGCCCGCACCGGCGCGCCGCGATGACGGCGTTCTATGCGCTGATGCTGATCGTGGTGCCGCCGATCAGCCTTCTGCCGATCTTCCCGGCCTTCTGGCTGTTCGACCAGATCGACGACTGGATCTCGAGCTGGTCCGAGATCAGCTATCTCTGGTATCTGCCGATCCTGACCTGGCCGACGGCGATCGGGCTCATCGCCTTCACCGTGCTGCTGATGGCGGGGCTGCGCTGGGCGATCCTGCCGCGGGTAACCTCGGGCTCCTACTCCATCCATTCCAGCTTCTATGCGCGCAAATGGACCGTGGCGCTGGCGACCGAGGTGACACTGGAGACGCTGTCGTCCCTGTTCGCGACGATCTACATGCGGGCCTGGTACCGGCTGATGGGCGCGCGCATCGGCCAGGGCGCGGAAATCTCGACAAATCTGTCGGGCCGCTATGACCTGACCGGTATCGGCGCGGGGAACTTCATCGCCGACGAGGTCGTCTTCGGCGACGAGGACATGCGGCGCGGCTATATGCGCCTCGACATGACCAGGACCGGCGAGCAGGTCTTCGTCGGCAACGACGCTGTTGTGCCGCCCGGCGCGATCATCCCCGACCGCGTGCTGATCGGCATCAAGTCGAAGCCGCCGGCCAACGATCAGATGCAGCCCGGCGACACCTGGTTCGGCTCGCCGCCGATCCGGCTGCCGACGCGGCAGAAGGTCGATCTCGGGGCCGACTGGACCTACAAGCCCTCGCTACGCAAGCAGGTCGCGCGCGGCGTGTTCGAGGCGCTGCACACCTCGTTCCCGGCGATGCTCTTCATCACCTTCGGCACCATCGCCGTCGATCTGGTGCTGCAGCGGAAGATCAACGAGCAGGACTGGATCGGGCTGGTCCTGTCCTTCATGGGCGTCGCGATGCTGATCGCGATCACCCAGGCGCTGATCTGTGCAGCGATCAAATGGCTGATGATGGGCGTCTACAAGCCGGTGATGAAGCCGATGTGGTCGTTCTGGGCCATGCGCACCGAGGCCGTGGCGGTGATGTACTGGGGACTGGGCGGCAAGGTGCTGTTCGACTATCTGCGCGGCACGCCCTTCCTGCCCTGGTTCCTCATGCTGTTCGGCGCGAAATACGGCCGCGGCGTCTGGCTCGACTCGACAGATATCACCGAGTTCGACTGCATCAATGTCGGCGATTTCTGCACCATCAACGCCCATTCCGCCCTGCAGACGCATCTCTACGAGGATCGCGTCATGAAGGTCGGCCGGGTGAAGCTCGGCAAGGGCGTCTGCGTCGGCGCGGGCGCGACCGTGCTCTACGACACCCATGTCGGCGACTACGCGCAGGTCGGGCTGCTGACGGTGATCATGAAGGGCGAGAACCTGCCGGCGCATACGCGCTGGGAAGGCGCGCCCGCCGTGCCGGCGAAGCAACACTGACGAAAGTTCAAGGCTTTCCGGCCGGGGGTGGCTTGCAGGGCATTGTCAGATGACGTCGATTATCTCTTGGGCGGCTTCCGCTCTGGGGGTGATAATGACGACAAGACTTGCTATCGGCTGCGCTTTGCTGGCTACCGTTCTGGCCGGCTGTAATGTCCAGACACGGACGACCAAGGTTAACACACCGGTCCTCCTGCATGCCTACGGGCATTATGACCATCATTGCTCGACATGGGAGCCGCCCGAGGCGAGCCTCTGGTCGCCACCGGCTCATGGCACTGTCACGCACGGCCTGGCCAAAGGGGACCTCGGCCCGGCTGGATTCGGTTGCACAGGCAAAAAGATCGATTACCGCGTATCGGTCTACAAGCCCAATCCGGGCTTCCGGGGACAGGACAAGGTGACGCTCAAATATGATTCGATCACCAATGACGCCGGCGGTCGTGCGACCCGGACCTGGGACTTCATCATCGACGTGAAATGAGGCGTATCGGCCGTGTCGCGAGCGACTGGCTCTCCCGCGACACGCATTTCGCGACATGGCGTCCATTGGGAGCTTTTATGAACAAGCAAGTTGCAATGCTGACGTGGTCGACGTGCAGTGAACGATTCTGGTCAGGGTTCCGCCGCTGACGAAATCTCGCTAAGAGCCTGACGCAACCGCGTCAGGCTCAGTCCATGTCCCATAACAGCTTCGGCCATCTCTTCCGCGTCACCACCTTCGGCGAGAGCCATGGGCCTGCGATCGGCTGTGTCGTCGATGGCTGCCCGCCGCTGCTGCCTTTGAGCGAAGCCGACATCCAGGGCGATCTCGACCGGAGGCGGCCGGGGCAGTCGCGCTTCACCACGCAGCGCCAGGAGCCCGACCAGGTCCGCATCGTCTCGGGCGTGTTCGCGCGCGAGCATGACGGCGTGCAGGTCACGACCGGCACTTCGATCGGTTTGATGATCGACAATGTCGACCAGCGCTCGAAGGACTATTCCGAGATCAAGGACAAGTACCGGCCCGGCCATGCCGATTTCACCTATGACGTGAAATACGGCATCCGCGACTATCGCGGCGGCGGGCGTTCCTCGGCGCGCGAGACGGCCATGCGGGTGGCCGCGGGCGCGATCGCGCGCAAGGTGGTGCCCGGCATGGTCGTGCGCGGCGCGCTGGTGCAGATGGGCCCGCACAAGATTGACCGGGCGAACTGGAACTGGGACGAGGTCGGCAACAACCCGTTCTTCTGCCCCGACGCCAAGGCCGCAGCGCTGTTCGAGGGCTATCTCGACGGCGTGCGCAAGTCGGGCTCGTCGATCGGTGCCGTGCTCGAGATCGTGGCCGAGGGCGTGCCGGCGGGGCTGGGCGCGCCGATCTATGCCAAGCTCGATGCCGAGATCGCGTCGGCGCTGATGAGCATCAATGCGGTCAAGGGCGTCGAGATCGGCGACGGTTTCGGAGCGGCCGAACTCTCCGGTGAGGAGAATGCCGACGAGATGCGCGCCGGCAATGACGGGCGGCCGCTGTTCCTGTCGAACCATGCCGGCGGCATCTTGGGCGGTATCTCGACCGGTCAGCCGATCGTCGCGCGCTTTGCCGTCAAGCCGACCTCCTCGATCCTGGCGACGCGCGCGACCGTGACGCGCACCGGCGGCGAAGCCGAGATGTTCACCAAGGGGCGCCATGACCCCTGCGTCGGTATCCGTGCCGTGCCAGTCGGCGAGGCGATGGTGGCGTGTGTGCTGGCCGACCAGTATCTGCGGCACCGGGCGCAGGTGGGCGTGGTCGAGCCGCGTTGGCCGTTTCAGGAATAGAGGTGCGTCATTCTCGGGCGGAGCGAAGCGCAGACCCGAGCATCTCCCGCCGGAAGAGTCGCCGGCAAGGCCGCCTCATCATCGCGAGATGCTCGGCTCAAGCCCGAGCATGACGGGGTGGCTTGCATTTCAGCAATACTGAAAATGTGCGTGCGCTTCATTGCAACTGAAGCGTTGCCGCATTAGCTTCCCCTTATGAAACTCGACGCCTGGCTCAAGCAGACCAACACCGGCCGCAGCGCCTTTGCGCGCCAGGTCGGCCTGTCGCCGGCGAGCGTGACGGCGCTCTGCAATGACCAGAGCGCCTGGATCTCGCGCGAAAGCGCCGAGCGCATCGCCGCCGCCACCGGTGGTTCCGTCACTCCCAATGATTTCCTCGGCCTTGTCGGGCCGCGCGAGGCTGCCATGTCGAACAACGTCACCGCCACCATCGAAGCCTTCGCTCGCGGCGAGATCGTCATCGTCACCGATGACGACGACCGCGAGAACGAGGGCGATCTGATCGTCGCGGCCTCGCTCTGCACGCCGGAGAAGATGGCCTTCATCATCCGCAACACCTGCGGCATCGTCTGCGCGCCGCTGACATCCGCCGAGGCGCGGCGTTTGCGGCTCGACCCGATGGTGTCGTCCAACGATGCCCCGCTCGGAACCGCCTTTACCATCACCGTCGACGTCAAGCACGGGCTGACCACCGGCATCTCGGCCGAACAGCGCTGCAACACGGTGCGGGCGCTCGCCAATGGCAATATGGGCGCGACCGATTTCGTGCGGCCCGGCCATGTCTTCCCGCTGATCGCCAAGGATGGCGGCGTATTGATGCGCTCGGGCCATACCGAAGCCGCCGTCGATCTGTGCAAGCTTGCTGAACTGCCGCAGGTCGGCGTGATCTGCGAACTCGCCAATGACGACGGCACCGTGATGAAAGGCGCTCAGATCACTGCCTTTGCCCAGAAGCACGGGTTGCAGCAGATCACGGTCGCCGATCTGATCGCCTATCGCCAGTCGCGCGAGAAGCTGGTCGAGCGGGTGCATTCCTTCCCGGTCAAGACCGCCTTCGGCGAGATGACCGGCCATGTCTACATCACGCCCTTCGAGGACACGCAGCACTTCGCCTTCGTCATGGGCAAGATCGGGGATGGCGCCAAGGTGCCGGCACGGTTGCACCGGGCCAATGTCGTGGAGGATGTGCTGGGCGGCGCGCCGTCGATCCAGTGCGTGCTCAAGCGCTTCCAGCAGGACGGGCGCGGCGTCCTGATCTACCTGCGCGACGGCTCGGCCGGCGTGCCGATCAAGAGCGTCGAGGATGGTTCGGATGCGCTGCGCAACCAGCAATGGCGCGAGGTCGGGCTGGGCGCGCAGATCCTGCGCGATCTCGGCGTTGGCTCGATCGTCAACCTGGCCTTGTCGCCGCGCTCCTTCGTGGGCCTGAGCGGCTTCGGGATCGAGATCGCGGACACGCAGCCGCTGGAGTGAGCGGCCGTCGAGGCGGAGTGAGCTAGACCCAGTCGGCCCGGTTGCCAGAGACGACCAGGATCTTGCCCTGCCAGATCTCGACCAGCGAGGCCTTCTGCGGCGGCACCGCGCCGACCAGCGCCAGGATGGCGCGGGCGACGCCGCCGTGGCTGACGATGACGGTCTCGCGCCGGAGTTCCTCCAGCACGGGTCGGACGCGGTCGGCGAGCATGCCATAGCTTTCGCCCCCGGGCGGCACGAAGCTCCATTTGTCGCGCTCGCGGAGTTGCGCCTGCTCGCGCTCGGCCTTGCGGATGTCGCGCCAGGTGAAGCCTTCCCAGGATCCGAAGGTCAGCTCCTTCAGGCGGTCGTCGAGGCGATAGGCTCCGGGCGCCAGGTCCAGTTCGGCGCGCAGGATGTCCATCGTCTCGCGGGCGCGGTGCATCGGCGAGCCAATGAAATCGAGCGTCGCGAAGCCCGGCACGAGGGTGCGCAGCCGATCCGCCGCCTCGGCCGCCTGCTTCCGGCCGAGATCGTTGAGGGGGATGTCCTGCCCGCCCTGCAAACGGCCCTCGCGATTCCAGTCGGTCTCGCCGTGGCGGACGAGGATGAGCCGGTGCGGAAGCGTGATCGGGACCATGGCCGGGCTTCTGCACGCTGCCGGCGGCGGCGTCAAAGCGTCGTGCCGGATCGGGGCCATGCGCCGCGGCCATGGCGCCGGTGTCGTTTCCATTGGCCTGCTGCGGGCGGTCAGTCTATAGGCGGCTCTCCGCCCTTTCGGATGGTCTTCATGCCGCCGGCTCTCACCTTGCCCGATGGTCGCAGGCTCGCCCTCGACGCCGCGCCGCTGCTGATGGGCATCGTCAACATCACGCCGGATTCCTTTTCCGACGGTGGAATGCTGCGCGACGCCGATGATGCGATCGCGCATGGCGAGAGATTGGCCAGGGATGGCGCCGACATCATCGACATCGGCGGCGAATCGACCCGGCCGGGGCATGCCCCGCTCGATGCCGCGACCGAACTTGCCCGGGTGCTGCCGGTGATCACCGGCCTGCGCGAACGCATCGCGACGCCGCTCTCGATCGATACATGGAAAGCCGAGGTCGCCGACGCCGCGCTCAAGGCCGGTGCCTCGATCGTCAACGATGTCTGGGGCGCGCAGCGCGATCCGGCCATCGCCGGCGTCGCCGCCCGGCACGGCGCGCCGATCATTCTGATGCACAACCGCGAGACCATCGATCTTGAGCTCGACATCCTGTCCGACGTGATGCGTTTCCTCGAGCGTTCGATCGCGATTGCGCAGGCTGCCGGCGTGCCGCGCGAGCAGATCGTCGTCGATCCCGGCATCGGGCTGTTCGGCAAGACGCCGGAGCAGTCGCTGCGGCTGATCCGCGAACTGGCGCGCCTGAGCGAACTGGGCTGCCCGATCCTGCTTGGCGCCTCGCGGAAATCGGTGATCGGCGTCATCACCGGCCAGAGCGTCCCGGCCGAGCGCGTCATCGGCAGCGTCGCCGCCCATCTCTATGGCGCGACGCAGGGAGCGGCCATCATCCGCGCCCATGACGTCAGCGAACATGCGCAGGCATTCAAGGTCTGGGCTGCCATTTCACAGCCCCTGGAGTCCCGCTCGTGAGCGAAACCGGCATCATCCTGATCGAGAAGCTCGATATCTATGCCTATCATGGCTTCTTCTCGGAGGAGGAGCGGTTGGGCCAGCGCTTCGTGCTCGACCTCGCGCTGGAAACGGATCTGCGGGCCTCGGCGATCAGTGACGCACTCGCCGACACGGTGAATTACGGCAAGGTCGTCGGTGTGGTGACGGAGGTCTTCACCACGCGCCGCTTCAACCTGCTTGAGGCTGCGGCGCGGGCCGTTGCGCTTGCGATCCTCGACGGCTTCCCGCCCGTCACCCGCGTCGAGGTCACCCTGCGCAAACCGGCCCCGCCAATCCACGCCACGCTTGCCAGCGTCGGCATCACGTTGAGCTACCGGCGTGAAGGTTGAGGCCGCGCTCGGCTTCGGCGGCAATCTGGGCGATCCCGTCGCGGCCTTTGCCGCGGCGCTGACGCGGCTGACGCTGCATCCCGACACCGCCCTGGTGAGACTATCCAGCGTCTACCGCACGGCGCCCTGGGGCAATCTCGACCAGCCCGAATTCCTCAACATGGCGGCGCTGATCGAGACGAGCCTGCCGGCGCGCGATCTTCTCGCTCTGTGCCTGTCCCTCGAACGCGAAGGCGGCCGCGAGCGCCGCGAGCGCTGGGGGCCGCGCACGCTCGACATCGACATCCTGAGCTATGGCAGCGAGACTCTCGACGAGCCCGGCCTGCAAATTCCCCATCCCCGCATCGCCGAGCGCGCCTTCGTGCTGGCGCCGCTAGCGGAAATCGCGCCGGGGCTGGTGATTGGAGGGCGGACGACCGCGGCCCTGCTCGATGCCGTCTCAGACGAAACGATCCGCCGCGACGGTGTCGCGACGGATCGTTTGAAGGCTCTGCTCGGGATCGAAGCCAAGTAGCTTCCGCAAGAACCGGAACGTCATCCCGGACAAGCCGCGAAGCGGCGCTGATCCGGGATCCATCGGAGGGCTCGGAACTCTATGATGGATCCCGGGTCTGCGCTTTGCTTGCCCGAGATGACGGTGCCTTTTCCGATTGATCGTCAGGCACGTCCCAGACGAGATCATGATCGCCGTCGTTGGCGAACTCAGGCCACACCAAAGCGTCATCTTGGGCGGCGGCGAGACGCATGGAGTCCTTGGCCCAGCCCTGGCGCGGTAATGGTGCGTCAGGATCGGCCATCGCGCTACCTCACTCGCCCTTGTCGAGGGTGATGTCGGGCGCGGTCGGGACCTTCATGCCGACGACGTGGTAGCCGGCATCGACATGCAGGATCTCGCCGGTGATGCCGCGCGACATGTCGGAGACGAGGAACACCGCTGTCTCGCCGACCTCCTCGATCGTGACCGTACGGCGCAGCGGCGAATTGTATTCGTTCCAGCGCAGGATGTAGCGGAAATCGCCGATGCCCGAGGCCGCCAGCGTCTTGATCGGGCCGGCCGAAATGGCGTTGACGCGGATCTTCGAGGGGCCGAGATCGGCGGCGAGATACTGCACGCTCGATTCGAGCGCGGCCTTGGCGACGCCCATGACGTTGTAATGCGGCATCCACTTCTCGGCGCCGTAATAGGTCAGCGTCAGCATCGAGCCACCATCGGTCATCAGCTTCTCGGCGCGCTGGGTGACGGCGGTGAAGGAGTAGCAGGAGATCAGCAGCGACTTGGTGAAGTTGGCCTCCGTGGTCTCGACATAGCGACCGGTCAACTCGTCCTTGTCGGAGAAGGCGATGCAGTGGACGACGAAATCGAGCTTGCCCCAGAGCTTCTCGATCTCGGCGAAGACCGCATCGATCGAGGCACCGTCGGTGACGTCGCAATGGCCGACGACATGGCCGCCAAGCTGCTTGGCCAGCGGCTCGACACGCTTCTTCAGGGCATCGCCCTGATAGGTGAAGGCGAGCTCGGCGCCGGCGTCGGCGGCTGCCTTCGCAATGCCCCAAGCGATCGAGCGGTTGTTGGCGACGCCCATGACGAGGCCCCGCTTGCCCTTGAGCAGATTGGCGGTCGGCAGGGCGGCGGCGTTGGAATCAGGCATCTGGGACCCGCGAATTGGATAAAGTTGAGGGTCTCTTAGATCATGACGGCGAAAAGGGGAAACCGGTTTTCGGGGCGCCGAGGCACAGCGTCGTCATTCCGGGCGCAGCTCGGCGCTTGTCCGGAATGACGGAGTGTATGTGTTACTCCGCCCGCGCCTTCATCAGCGCAATGAGCTCCGCATCGCTCTCGGGCATCTCGATGTCGATGGCAACGAAGAGGTCGCCGACCGCGCCGCCCTCGCCCTTGAGCCCCTTGCCGCGCAGGCGGAAGGACCGGGTGGTGCCCGTCAGCGGCGGAATCTTCATCTCCACGGTGCCGGTCAGGGTCGGGACATGGATCGGCCCGCCCAGCACCGCCTGCGCCAGCGGGACGGTGACGCGCGTGCGCAGATCGTTGCCTTCGGTGACGAAGCGCGAATCCGGCTTGACCTTGATCGTCATCAGCACGTCGCCGGCCTGGCCGGAGAACGGATCGGTCTGGCCGAGCCCGCGCAGGCGCATCACCTTGCCGTCGGCGACGCCTTCGGGAATCGTGACCTCGACCTCGCGCCCGCCCGGAAGCCTGACGCGGCGCGATGCGCCGGAGACCGCCTGGGCCAGGGTCACCTCCAGCGTGAAGCTCTGCTCGGGCGGCTTCTGCGCCTCAGGCCGTGCGCGTCCCTGGCGCCGCGCGGCATCGCCGAAGAGCGAGCCGAAGATGTCGGCGGGGTCGAAGCCCGCACCGCCAGCGCCGCCGGCACCGAAGGGCTGGCCGCCGCCCTGGCCGAAATTGAACTCGAAGCCGCCGGCGCGGCCGCCGCGCCCGGCGCCCATGCCCTCGAAACCCTGGAATTTGGGCTTGCCTTCGGCGTCGATCTGGCCGGCGTCGAACTGCTTGCGCTTGGCTTCGTCGCCGACGATCTCATAAGCGCCGTTCAGCTCCGAGAAGCGGTCCTGCGCCTTCGGATCGTCCTGGTTGCGGTCGGGATGCAGATCCTTGGCGCGGCGGCGATAGGCCTTCTTGATCTCCGCCTCGCTCGCCGTGCGGGCGACACCCAGAATCTGATACGGGTCGCGCATTCATGAACCCCATTGGCAATGCTGAAAGGCCGGCTGCGGCGCAGGCGAAGGCCGACCCTGATCTCCAAGCCTTATCTGGGAATGGTGTGGCTTGAACGCAACAGCTCGCGACGCAGGAATCGAGAAATGGCGGCGACCGCGTCAGCTCTTGCCCGCGATCAGCTCATGCCCTTCCAGGGCTCGATATCCTTGACCAGCCATTCTCCGCCCGAGGGCCGGCAGGCGGTGCCCTGCAGTTTCGCGGGCTTGGTCTGCGTCTGGACGCTGGCGATGAAGGCGCGGCAGATTTCGTCGGAGCGCAGGAACGGGCCGCCGACCGGGATGAAGGAGCCCTTCACGCCGCTTTGCGGGTTGTCCCAGGAGACGGCTGCGCCATTGCCCTGCGGATCGAGCGCGACCGCCATCGCGCCATCGGCCCGGCGCATATCCTCGGGGCCGAGTTCGGAGGAGAGCGAGGCCAGTGCGCCCGGCTTGGTGGAGCCCCGTGCCGGCAGGACAGAGGAGGTCGTTACGACCTCGTCCTCGGCCTTGCTGGAGAGCCCCAAAATCGGGAAGGAGACGGAACATCCGGCGCTGATCAGGCCAAGGCAGGCGGCGCCTGCGGCAGCGAGCCGGCGCATGGCGGCAGCGCGCTGCGGAAGGCTTTGGAACGCTCCCGTCGCTGCCCTATATAGACACCCTGACTTGACCAAGTTCACCGACAGCGCTCGCCCAAACGCAAAACCCCAGCTTCTCCAAGGATTAGACACGTGGAACGGTTAACGAGCGGTGACTTCACGGGGGAACAGGACCCTTTCGCGCTGTTTCAGGCCTGGTTCGAAGAAGCAAAGACCTCCGAACCCAACGACCCCCATGCCATGGCGCTGTCGACGGTCGATGCCGAGGGCATGCCCAACAGCCGGATGGTGCTGCTGAACGGGCGCGACGGCGAGGATTTCGTCTTCTACACCAACACGCAGAGCCAGAAGGGCGAGGAACTGCTTGGCCAGCCCAAGGCGGCTGCCCTGTTCCACTGGAAGAGCCTGCGCCGCCAGATCCGCATTCGCGGCCATGTGACGATCGTCAGCGACGAGATGGCGGATGCCTATTTCCAGTCGCGGCCGCGCGACAGCCGCATCGGCGCCTGGGCCTCGCAGCAGTCGCGCCCGCTGGAGAGCCGTTTCGCGCTGGAGAAGGCGGTCGCCGTCCAGGCCGCAAAGTTCGGGCTGGGCACGATCCCGCGCCCGCCGCACTGGACCGGTTTTCGCATCACGCCGGTCTATCTCGAGTTCTGGAAGGACGGCGCCTTCCGGCTGCATGACCGCGTCGTCTTCCGCCGCGCCTCTGCCGGCGAACCCTGGGCGCGCGCGCGCCTTTATCCTTGAGGATCAACAGCCAGATGGCGATGCCAAAATTCGATTTTCCCAAGACCGAGGCGGGCAAGCGCCCGGTCATGCTGCTGACCGGGGCGAGCCGCGGCATCGGCCACGCCACCGTGATGCAGTTCGCGATGGCGGGCTGGCGCATCCTGTCCTGCTCGCGCCAGGCCTTCTCCGACAAATGCCCCTGGCCGTCGGGCGCCGACGACCATGTCCAGATTGATCTCGGCGACCCCGAGGACACGATGCGCGGCATCGCCGAGATCAAGAAGCGGCTCGCGGCCGAGGGCGGCAAGCTCAATGCGCTGGTCAACAATGCCGGCATCTCTCCGAAGGGGCCGAAGGGCGCGCGGCTCGGCGCGGCAACGACCTCGTTCAACGACTGGCACAAGGTCTTCCAGGTCAATTTCTTCGCGCCGATCATGCTGGCGCGCGGCCTGCTCGACGAACTCACCGCCGCCAAGGGCACGATCGTCAACGTCACCTCGATCGCAGGCTCGCGCGTCCATCCCTTCGCAGGCGCCGCCTATGCGACCTCGAAGGCGGCGCTCGCCAGCCTGACGCGGGAAATGGCCTCGGATTTCGGCCCGCTTGGCATCCGCGTCAATTCGATCTCGCCGGGCGAAATCGACACCGCCATCCTCTCGCCGGGGACCGAGAAGATCGTCGCGACCCTGCCGCTCGGGCGCCTCGGCAAGACCGAGGAGGTGGCGCGCGCGATCCACTTCCTGTGCACCGACGCGTCGAGCTACGTCACCGGCGCCGAGCTGCACATCAATGGTGGGCAGCACGTATGAGCCTGGGCTGTTCCCGATGAGCGGCGAGGGCGGCCAGGTCATCCGCTTCCCGGCGACCGGCAAGGCTCCGGCCCGTCCGGTGCTGGCGGCCTCGGTCGCCGTCTTCCGCGACGGCAAGGTCCTGCTCGCGACGCGGACCAAGCCGCCTGCCGACCAGCTCTGGTCGCTGCCGGGCGGCAAGGTCGAGGCCGGCGAGACGCTGGAGCAGGCCGCCTTGCGCGAGCTTGAGGAAGAGGTCGGCGTCACCGCGCGGATCGTCGGCTTCAACCGCCATGTCGAGATCTTCGGCCGCGACGCGGCAGGCGAGATCACGCATCATTTCGTCGTCGCGTCGTTCGTGGGCGAATGGCTCTCGGGCGAACCCCGGACCGGCCCCGAAGCCGGCGCGGTGATGTGGGCCGACCCGCTCAAGCTCGGCGGGCTCGCGACGACGCGCGAGCTTGCCGATGTGCTGCGCAGGGCCCGCACCATCCTGCTTGCGGCCGGGGACGGTGCATGAGGCGCGCTGCGCTGTGCCTGCTCGCGCTGCTGACGGGCGCGCTGCCGGGCGTCGCTCCGGCGCAGCAGCGCCCCCCTGCCGCTGCCAAGCCGGCGGAGCCTGCGCCTGAGCCACCGCCGCCGCCCTATGAGCCGCAGCTTCTGAAGCTCGCCGAGATCATGGGGTCGCTGGCCTATCTGCGCACGCTCTGCGCCGGCAAGGAGGCGCAGGACTGGCGCGACCGGATGACGGCGCTGGTCGAGGCCGAAGGCCGCACGCCGCCGCGGCGCGAGCGTTTGACGGCTGCCTACAACCGCGGCTTCCGGGCCTATTCGCTGACGCACCGCGCTTGCACCGAGGGCAGCCAAGAGGCCTCCACGCGCCTGGCGGGGGAGGGCGAGCGCCTCGCCCGGGTGCTGGCCGGCCGCTATGGCGGATAGGTGACAGAGCGCGCCGAACTGCGGCTTTCCGTGGGATTTGTCCGGCCGCGTTAACCTTTCTTAAACGCGGCGGTAGCGTCCCGCTCTGGCACGGCCTATGATTCAGGCAACGTCGATCGTCGCGAAGCGGGCCGGAAACGGCACGATTCGTGCCAGGAAACCAGCTTCGCGCGACAACAAGCCGATCAAAAGCAAGCCGCAGAGTTCTCGCCTTCATGTCCATCATTTCAGACGACCTGCCGCTTGACCTGGCCATGGCCGAGGACAGCCATGACGCGCGCCGCGTCGCCTATGGCTATGTCGAGGACGCCTTCACCGAAGCGCAGCAGGATGGGCTCGACAGCGACGCGCTGGCCCATGCCGCGCTGTTTGCCGCCTTCCGCACGCTGGTCGAGACCTATGGCGAGGAGGCGACCGCCGTCTTTGCCGAGGGTCTGGCGGACAAGGTTCGCACTGGTGCCTTCAGCAGCGGCACGCGGCACTGAGCCGGACTGCGCAGCGGGCGTAAGGACGCGGCGGGATGGCGTGCCGCATCGCAATCCCGTTCTTCGCATCGGTTCTCGCGTCATTGCCGGCTTTCGTGCAGGCGCAGGAGATCGGGCCGGTCCTGACCTGCGACGGGCCGATCTCGCGACAGGCCAGCCATGCCTCGCTCGCCAAGGCTTTCGGCGCGCGCAATGTCTCGAGCCGGAAGCTCTCCATCGGCGAAGGCGAGACCGAGCAGGGCACAGTGCTCTTCGCCGCCGACCCGGCCCGCCGAATCGAAATCCTCTGGAACGACCGCGCCAAGCGCAGCAATCCGCGCATGGCGATCTTCGGCCGGACCACTGATGCCAGCGCCGCGCCGCCGGCCTATCGCTGGCGGCTCGCAGCCCGCTCCGACGCCAAGCCGCTCAGCCTGCGCCAGCCGCTGACACAGGTCGAAGCGATCAATGGCAAACCCTTCGAACTCGCCGGCTTCGATTGGGATTATTCCGGCACGGTGAGCGACTGGCGCGGCGGGACGCTCGACGCGCCGCCCGGCGGCTGCCGCATGCTGGTGCGCTTCGCGGCGGCGAAGACCGCTCCCGGTGCGGCGCAGGATGCGGTTTCGGGCGATCAGGCCTTCTCCTCGGACGATCTGAAGATGCGTGCCGTGGCTCCGGTCATCTACGAGCTGGGCTTCACCTGGGAGTAGGTGACGCATCGCAACGCGCCCTTGACGGCGGCTGTGAGCGCTCTATCGTCAACGGTGATCAAGGTTCTTCGGTCGTTTTCGGCCGAAGCTAAGAGGGAATTCGGTGAGGCGCCTTGTGCGCCAATGCCGAGGCTGCCCCCGCAACTGTAAGCGGCGAGCTTTCCGCCCATCGTCCACTGGCGCAGCCTGCGCTGGGAAGGCCGGGCGGAGTTGGCGTCGACCCGCGAGCCAGGAGACCTGCCCTGATCGACTGAACGGTCTTTCGGGCGGGGTGTCCTGATCGGTCGTGCGCGAACGGGCCGGATTTCACATCCGCCAATCCGTCGCGCGCGTCCGTCGTGCGCCCCTTAATCATCACGGGGCAAACGATGATGCAGAGATTTTCCACCACCCAGCTTCACCACGGCGCGGCATCGCGCTTGACCCGGCCGTCCACGGAGGGCCATGAAAATTGTGATGTTATTACATTACGGTCTTTCGACGCCGCCATTGCGGTGCCTGCCGTTTCGTTTTCCCGCCGTCCTCACAAGCCGGACCATGCCATGACCATTTCGACCCGCGGCCTGCGCCGTCTTGCGCGCTCCGTCGCGCTCGCTCTTCCGCTGCTGGCTCTCGGCATGGGTTTCGCCAGCGCGCAGGCGACTCGCTATCCGGTGACGGTCGAGAATTGCGGGCACCAGGTCACCTTCGACAAGGCGCCGAAGCGCGTCGTGGCGATCGGCCAGACCCAGACGGAGATCCTCTATGCGCTTGGCCTGGGCGATCGGGTCGTCGGCACGGCCGTCTGGTTCAGCCCGGTGGCGAAGCGCTTCGAGACGGCCAATGCCAGGGTCAAGAAGCTCGCCGACAACGACCCGAGCTTCGAGGCGGTGGTCGCGCAGGAGCCCGACCTCGTCACCGCGATGTTCGAATGGCATGTGGGCCCCAACGGCATCGTCGGCAAGCGCGACCAGTTCGCCAAGCTGAAGGTGCCGGCCTATGTCTCGCCATCGGATTGCGTCGGCAAGGACAACACGGGCGGCGGAGACGGCGTCCGCACCCAGATGTTCACGATGGAACTGGTCTACCGTAACATCCGAGAGTTCGGGCAGATCTTCGATGTCGTGGACCGGGCCGAGGCGCTGGTCGCGGAACTCAAGGCGCGCGAGGAGAAGGCTGTCGCGGCGGTGGCCGGCCGTGCCGCCAGGGACATTCCGGTGACCGTTTGGTTCTCCAGCAAGGACGTCAAGGGCGATGCCTTCCTGGCCGGCAGGAACGGCGTGCCGGCCTATATCCTGTCCAAGCTCGGGGCGCGCAACATCATCGCCACGAACGAGGAGTGGCCGCTGGTCGGCTGGGAGAGCGTGGCGGCCGCCAACCCCGCCGTGATCGTGGTGGTGAAGATGGACCGGCGCCGCTTCCCGGCCGACGACATCGATCTCAAGCTGAACTTCCTCAGGACCGACGCGGTCGCCAGCAAGCTCGACGCGGTCCGCAACAACCGCATCGTCGTGATGGATGTCGGCGCGACACGGGCGGGCCTCGACACGGTCGACGGCATCGAGGCGCTGGCCAAAGCCATCGAGAGCTTCGGGCTGTCCAAGTGAGCCACGCGCCGATCAAGCCCAACTGGCCGGCGCGGATCGCGATCGCGCTGGCGGCGCTGCTGGCGCTGGTGACCGCGATCGCGCTGGCCGTGACCATCGGCGAGATGAAGATCCCGCTGTCGACCGCCTTCCAGGCGCTCGGAAACGGGGTGTTCGATCTCGACTATCCGGTCAGCCCGATCCAGCAGGGCGTCATCTTCGACTACCGCCTGAGTCGCGCGCTGCTGGCGGCGCTCTGCGGGGGAACGCTGGCGCTGTCGGGCGCGATCCTGCAGGCGCTGCTGCGCAATCCGCTGGCCGAGCCCTATATCCTCGGCATCTCGGCCGGCGCCTCGACCGGCGCGGTGGCGGTGATGATCCTCGGCTTCGGCGGGGCTGCGTTGACGATCTCGGGCGGAGCCTTCATCGGCGCGGTGGTGGCGCTGCTGGTGGTGGCGCTGCTGGCGACGGGGGCGGGCGGTTCGAGCGACCGCGTCATCCTCGCCGGCGTCGCGGGATCGCAGCTCTTCAATGCGGCCACCGCGACCATCGTCACGACGCTCGCCAATGCTGAGCAGGCGCGCGGCGTGATGTTCTGGCTGCTCGGCAATTTCGGTGGCGTGCGCTGGCCCGATGTCTGGGTGGCGACGCCGGTGGCGCTGATCTGCTTTGGCGTCTGCATGCTGCACGCCAAGGTGCTCGACGCCTTCGCTTTCGGGGCGGATGCAGCGGCCTCGCTCGGCGTCGCGGTGACGCGGGTGCGGATCGTGCTGTTTGCGACGACGGCGGTGATGACCGCGACCATGGTCTCAATCGTCGGCACGGTCGGCTTCGTCGGGTTGGTCATCCCGCATGCGGCGCGGTTTCTCGTGGGGCCGGCGCATGCGCGGTTGCTGCCGGCCTGCCTGGTGATCGGCGCGATCTTCATGATTCTCGCCGACATCCTGTCGCGCATCCTGGTGCCGCAGCAGATCCTGCCGATCGGTGTCGTCACCGCCCTGTTCGGAGCGCCGGCCTTCGCGCTGATCCTTTACCGAGCGAGGCGCGCGACATGACGCTCGCTGCCCATGACATCCGCTGGAGCGCGGCGCGGCGGATGATCGTCGACGGCGTGACGCTGCGCGCCGAGCCAGGGCGAATCCTCGGGCTGATCGGCCCCAACGGCTCGGGCAAGTCGAGCCTGCTGCGGCTGCTCTGCCGCCTGCGCAAGGTCGAGAGCGGCGTCGTCACGCTCGACGACCGCGACCTCGCCACGATAGCGCGGCGCGATCTCGCCAAGCGGCTTGCCTTCGTCGAGCAGCAGGCCTCGACCGAGGTGCAGCTCTCGGTCTGCGACGTGGTCAAGCTCGGGCGAACGCCGCATCGCGGCGCGCTCGCCTCCTGGACTGACGCCGACGAGGAAGCCGTCGAGGCGGCGCTGGAGCGTGTCGACATGGCTGCGCGGCACGACCAGCTCTGGCATACATTGTCGGGCGGCGAGCGTCAGCGCGTCCATATCGCCCGCGCGCTCGCTCAGGAGCCGCGCGAACTGATCCTCGACGAGCCGACCAATCATCTCGACATCCAGCACCAGCTCTCGATCCTGTCGCTGCTGCGACGGCTCGGCGTCACCTGCATCCTCGCTTTGCACGACCTCAATCTCGCATCGCTGTTCTGCGACGAGATCGCGGTGCTGCATGACGGCAAGGTTGTCGCGTCGGGGCCGCCGCCGGAGGTGCTGACCGAGGATCTGATCGCGCGTGTCTTCGGCGTTGCCGTCAGCATCCGCGAGGGCGCCTCAGGCCGGCGGCATATCGAATATCTGATCGACCTGCCGGAGGAGGGGACTGCGCGATGAGAGGGATGACGCAGGCGGCGTGCCGATGTTCGTGCTGACGGCGCGGGGATAGCGCGCGCCGGGTTGGCCGATGCCGACATCATCCCTATCTGGTGGTGCCTGGAATAAGCGCTGATGCGTGCCGGTTCCCGCCCGGAGAGGATGATGATGGACGTGGATCAGGTCGAGCCCGTAATCGAGAACGTCGCCGGAAACCGGTTCGAGATGGCGTTTCCCGGTGGGACCGCCTTCGCGACTTTCCGCTGCGATGGCGATTGGCTGATCGTGACGCATGTCGAGGTTCCGCCTGCGTTCAATGGCCAGGGATTGGGCTCGCGGTTGGTTTCCGGCATCTTCGAGATGGCCCGGGCCAGCGGCCGCCGCGTCGTGCCGGCGTGTTCCTTCGCCGCCGACTGGGCGCGCCGCCATCCGGAATTCTCCGACGTGCTCGCGCACTGAGCGATGCCATTTCCAATATCGAGACACGGGGGCGGACGATGACCCGGCCGACCGGTCAACAGGAGCTTCGCGCCGCGTTCAAGCGGCTGGAGCGCGACCTGCCGACGCGCCTGGCTTCGGCTCTGCGCTGGCTGCGCCATCCCGCCTCGCGCTGGGCGCGGTTGCCGGCTGGCCTCGCCTTGATTCTCGGTGGCATCTTTTCGTTCCTGCCGATCCTGGGCGCCTGGATGTTGCCGCTCGGCTTAATGCTGATCGCGGCCGACGTTCGGTTCCTGCAGCGGCCGATGGCCCGTTTCACCATGTGGGTAATCGACCGGGTCGAGGGCTTCAGAAAAAGGCGCGGCTAGCGTACCGCCAGTGCGATCGGGCGGCTTTGTCAGGCCGGGCCGCAGTCCGCCCAGTGTGATCGCGCTGTGCCAGTCTATTGGCGCGGAACATCTTGGCCAGCCCTGCGGTTATGCGGCACACGCGCCTCGGCGCTCTTCTGTGAAAAAGGGGCTGTCATGGACAGTATCATCTATCTCGTGGGTCTCGTCGTGGTCGTTCTGGCCATCCTGTCGTTCCTCGGTCTCCGGTAAGGGGTACGCCCATGTCACTTGGCTCAACCGACGTCGTCGTCGTCACCCCTCCCGGCTCCGAAGCCTCGTCAGGATCCTATCTCGAATGGAGCCCGATCCTCGGGGGCGCGGTGGTTTCCGCCGCGATCTCGACGATCATGGCCGCCTTCGGATCGGCCATCGGCCTCTCGCTGGTCTCAGCCGAAACCTCGCGCTCGACCAGCATGGTGGCGCTTGCCATCGCGGCTGCCCTCTGGGCGCTCTGGGTGACCGTCTCCGCCTGCGGCGCCGGCGGCTATCTTGCCGGCCGCATGCGCAAGCCGCTCGC
Source organism: Allobosea sp. P2_B12 (assembly GCF_056404835.1). Classification (NCBI taxonomy): domain Bacteria; kingdom Pseudomonadati; phylum Pseudomonadota; class Alphaproteobacteria; order Hyphomicrobiales; family Alloboseaceae; genus Allobosea; species Allobosea sp. P2_B12. Next base: position 201,198 of record NZ_JBFUDG010000002.1, read on the forward strand.
GGATTCCAGCTCGCATGAACGCGGCGTCCGCGACGGTGCCCATGGCCTCGTCGTCTGGGCGCTGGGAGCGCTTCTGGTCGCCTTCATTACCTCCTCTTCGATCATGGGTGCGGCCAGGACGGCCGTGACGGGCGCTGCCGCGGCGGCCGGTGGTGCGGGCGCGCTCATCAGCCAGCAGGCCGACCCGCTCGGCATGGCTCTGGACAATGTGACGCGTTCGACCGGCACGACGCCGGTGACGCAGGGCGAGCGCGAGGAAGCTTCGCGCATTCTCGTCCGCAGCCTGGCGAATGGCAGCCTCGATGCATCGGACCGGCAATACATCGCCTCGCGGATGGCGGCGCGGATGAACATCCCGCAGGCCGAAGCCGAGAAGCGCATCGACGAGACCTATGCGCAGCTCAACCAGGCGAAGGAGACCGCCAAACAGGCGGCCGAGAAGGCGCGCAAGACCGCCGTCATCGTCGCTTTCATGACCGCTGCCGTGCTGCTGGTCGGCGCTGCCGCCGCCTATCTCTCCGCCATGCTCGGCGGGCGTCATCGCGACGAGGAGATCGATCTGTTCGGGCGTGGCTGAGCCACGGCACACATGGTCACGACGTGAAGAAGGCGCCTTCCGGCGCCTTCTGAGTCCTGATCAGACCAGAACCGGCCGGGCCGCCGGAGTGCCGGTGATCGCGGGCAGCCACGCCATTCCGCTTCCGCCGAAGATCGCCGCGCGCTCGCCCTTGCGGGGCCGGAAGAAGGGATAGAGCGCCTCGACCCGGGGCGCCGCCTTGGCATAGTCGAGCTGCGACAGCATCACCGGCTTGGTGAGGCCTGGATAGAGGCGCGGCGGGCTGACGACCGTGTTGCCCCAGAGTCGGCGGTAGAACGGGTAATGCTCTGGCCGCACTGCCGCCAGCATGATGTCGGCGCTGAAATACTCCATCGCCAGCCAGGGCAGGCGCAGCGTCAGATAGGCCAGCTCGGGCAGCTCGCGCGACCAGCGGGCATCGGCGACGAAGCGGGTCGGATCGACGAGCACGCGGCCGGCCTCGATCTGCGGCAGGACGGTTTCCGGGAAGACCTTGGCTGTCGGGACATCTGGCATGCCCGCTCCGGAGATGCTGAGGCGGATGGCGCCTGCGAGTTCGCCATCGGCGTAGACGCCGAACATGAAGCAGTTCGGCTGGTCGTCCACCGGATCGGTGAAACGCTCGTCAGCGCTCGGAGCGATCGCGCCTTCGCGGAGATAGGCATGATAGCGCAGTGCGAAGATGCGTTCGCGATCCTGCTCGGTGACGGCGAGACGGTAATCGATCCGGTCGAGCGCCCGCATCACCCTGTCGGTCAGCGACAAAGTCTGATGAGCGATGGCCTGGACCATGATGCAACCGTAAGCAAAGGTTAATTTAAATTAACCTTTGCTGCCGCGCGGCTGCACCGTCAAGCCGTGGTATGCACAAGAATTAATCGCTGGTCGTTTATTGCAGGCAATGTTGCAGGACGTGGCCTGTCCCTAGCCAGCGGCGGTTTTGGTCAGGGCGCGTGACGGCGCAACGGGATTCGCTCGACTGTCGCGGTGAGCGAGCGCACCGCGAAAGCCTTGATCAGGTCGCGCACAAGGGGCGTCGCCTGGGGGCGGGCGAGCAGATAGCCCTGAACCTCGTCGATTGCCCCCATTCTCGTCAGGCCGTCGAGCTGCTCGACCGTTTCGACGCCTTCGGCCACGACCGTCAGGCCGAGCTCCTTGCAGAGGCGCGCGATCCCGACCAGCAGGGTCTGGTCCTTTTGCGTCTCGCGCCCACCCGAGACGAAGGACCGGTCGATCTTGATCTTGTGCAGCGGGAAGGACTGCAGGTAGCTCAGGCTGGAATAGCCCGTACCGAAATCGTCGAGCGCAATCTGCACGCCGAGATCGCGCAGCCGCGTCAGCGTCGAGAGCGCCTGCGCGTCGTCATGCATCAGCGCCGATTCCGTCAGCTCGATCACGAGCCGGGATGCGTCCAGTCCCGACCTGGCGAGCGCCTGGGCGACATCGTTGACGATGATGTCGCCGCGGAAATGGATCGCCGAGATGTTGACCGCGACGGAGACGCTGGTCGGCCAGAGCATTGCCTCGCGGCAGGCCTTGTCCAGGACCGTGCGGCCGATCTGAGTGATCAGCCCGACCTCCTCGGCTATGCCGATGAAGTCGCCAGGCGCGATGATGCCCTTCTCGGGATGACGCCAGCGCAGCAAGGCCTCGCAGCTCGTGATCCTGCCCGAACCGATCGCGACGATGGGCTGGTAGAACATCTCGAACTGGTCGCTCGCCAGCGCTTCGCGCAGGTCGAGCTCGACGATGCGCCGCGTGCGCGCGGCTTCGATCATGCTGCTGTCGTAGAAGCGCGCGCAGCCACGTCCGCTCGACTTGGCCGCGTAGAGCGCGAGGTCGGCATTGCGGATGACGATGTCGGGGTCGCGCCCGTCATCGGGGCTGATGGCGATGCCGATGCTGGCGCTGCTGACGATGGCGTTGCCTTCAACCTCGTAGGGTTGGATCAGGCTGGCGCTGACGCGCGCGGTGATCTGCTCGAGCGCCCGGCGGTCGACGAGATCGGGAATGACCACCACGAATTCGTCGCCGCCGAGCCGTGCGATCAGGGAGGCCGCATCCAGCAGCGTGGTCAGGCGGCGTGCGATCTCGATCAGCAGGGCGTCGCCATAGGGATGGCCCAGCGTATCGTTGACCTTCTTGAAGTGGTCGAGGTCAATAAACAGGATCGCGAAGCTCTGATCCGCCCCCGCCATCAGGGTCTGCAGATGCGTTTTCAGCAGGCTGCGGTTCGGCAGACCGGTGAGCGGGTCGTAATGCGCGAGCTGGCGGATCGTGTCCTCCTGCAGGCGCTGTTCGGTGACGTCCTCGATTACCACGACGGTGCCGGTAACACCCGATGTCCGGAAGGTCAGATCGAGGACGCGGCCATCGGCCAGGCGGGCATTGAGCCTTGCCTCGCTGTGATCTCGCATGGCGAGGCGAGCGGCCAGCACGAGGCTGCGCAATGGCGCGCGGCCGATCAGCCCTGCGCGTTGGCAGCGAACGAGGAAGCGCCCGATGCCGCGGCCCGGCTCCGCCAGTCCTGCCGGCAGTCCGACGATCGCCGGCAGCCGACGGTTAACGAGCGACAGCTGGCCATCTCGCTCGAACATGCACAGCCCATGCGCCATGTTGTCGAGTGCGGCTTCGAGCCGCGCGGCCAGCAGGCGCTCGCGCTTGGCCGAGACGACGGCCGTGGTCAGGGTCGCGCGGAGCTTGTCGGCGATGCTCTTGAAGCTCAGCAGGAACGGCCCGAGCACACAGGCGACGACAGCGTAGTGCGTGTTGCCCGCAAGCACGAGACCGGCGAGCAGCGGCAGACCCGCGCAGGTCAACTGGGTGGTGACCAGCAGGCGGCTGCCATAGTTGCGGCCGGCGACCCCGATCAGGTTCGCAAGCGTCATCGAGAAGGCGAGGAGCTGGACCGGTGGGCTGGCGGGGATCGCGAAGGTCAGGAAGGACCAGATTCCAAGAACGAAGACATAGATTGAGGCGAAGATGGTGTAGCGCCTCTCCCAGCGCGCCGCGTCGCCACGGTCGCACATCTTGTGTCCGGCCGCCTTGAATTGAGCGACATCGGCGGCCCTGGCCAGCGTCAGGCACAGCAGAATGGCGGCGGACGCATAGAATGCGGGATGGCCGGTCAAGACGGCGCTGAGCACAGCCGCGAGCACGGTCCCGCTGGACCCAATGATCAGGGTCCGCGGGTCGGCGTAGAGCGAGCGCACCAGCGAAATATAGACCTCGTCGCGCAAGCCCTGATCGACAACGCGAGGGGAGGTTTTGGACGGCATCACGAATCCCTTGTAGGGCAGCTTGCGGCAACATCCGCCTTTACCGTTAAGATGTTCTTGTGATCTGGCAGGCTGCCCGTCGTGGCACTGGGTTACGTTGCCGATTATCGCGCAGATAGAATTAACAACCCGGTGAGGCTTGCCGTGCAACGGTTGCCTTTGACGCTGACCGCGGCAAACCGGAACCTGATCCATGCCTGCTTCGACGGAACCGTCCGGGATCCTGCTGGAACTGCGGGCAGGCCTGCCCCGCATCTCAGCTCTGCCCTGCGCGTCATGCCTGTTCGACCTCGGGGGCGCCTCGGGAATGGTGGGCGGCGAGCCCTGTCCGCTCAAGGCGGCGCTCCTGCGCCGATACGCCGGCGAGGGATCGGGTTCCGCCGATCCAGCTTGCGCGGGTTTCGCCCCGGGCTATGCCGAAGCTGGCGACGATTGGGCATCGGATTTTGGCGGCGACGTCACGCGCACCCTGTCCTGATCCGTTTAGCGCCTTCCCGATCGATCCCGCGCTTCGAGGGCACGAGCGTCGCAGTCAGGACGCGGTCGCCCGCAGGCAGATCATGCGCGCGACTTCGAATGACTTTTCGAAAGCCGGGATGGGCAGGAATTCGAAGCGCGAGTGGAAATTGTAGGCGCCGGTGAAGAAGTTGGGGGTGGGGATGCCCCGGGCCGAGAGCGCCGCGCCGTCCGTGCCGCCGCGCATCGGGATCAGTTTCGGTTCGATGTTCAGCGCCGCCATGGCCGACAGCAACAGATCGACGGAGCGGCGGTCGTCGCCGAGGCTGTCGGAGATGTTGCCATAGGTGTCGGTGACGCGGCATTCGACCCGGCCCTTGGGATAGCGCGCCGCGATCAGATCGGCGACCTCGCCGATCCGCCGCTTGCGCTGCTCGAAGCGCTGCCGGTCGAACTCGCGGATCGCAAGCTTGAGGCGGGCCTGGCTGGCATTGGCGGCGATCTCGGTAAACCAGACATAGCCTTCGCGGCCTTCGGTGCGCTCGGGCGTCTCGGCGCGATCGAACTCAGCCATGAAGTCGTGCGCCATCAATAGCGGGTTGACCATCACACCCTTGGCCGACATCGGATGGGCGCTGACGCCGGTGAAGACGAGTTCGCCGGCTGCGGCGTTGAAGTTCTCGATGACGACTTCGCCGACCTCGCAGCTGTCGATCGTATAGGCGAAATCGCAGGGGAAGCGCGCGAGATCGAGCGCCTTGGCGCCGCGCAATCCGATCTCCTCGTCGGGAACGAAGGCGACGAGGATGTCGCCATGGGTGTCATCGGGTGAAAGCGTCGCCAGCAGCGTCATGACGACGGCAATGGCGGCCTTGTTGTCGGCGCCGAGCACGCTGGTGCCATCGCTGAAGATGATGTCCGCCCCGCTCCAGCGTTCGATCTCGGGATGCGCGGCGACGCGCAGCCAGATGTCCTGCTGCGGGTTGAGGCAAAGATCCCTGCCCTCGAAGTGCAGGATCTGCGGGTCGATGACCGGCGACAGGCCTGAATCGACGGTGTCGAGGTGGGCTATGAAGCCGATCCTGGGCGCGCCGGGACGGTTGCCGCGCTTCAGCGCGGTGACGGTCGCATGCTCGTCGATGACGATGTTCTCAAGCCCGAGGCCGCGCAGCTCGTCAGCGAGCAAAGCGGCGAGGCGCTGCTGGCCGGGCGTGCTCGGCAGGGTCGTAGCCCCAGCATCGCTCTGGCTCTCGACCGCGACATAGCGGAAGAAGCGCTCGATCAACTGCTCGCGGATGCTCATGGTCTCTCCGATGCTGTCCGTCGGATCGGCTGTCCTGCGTCAGACGGCCAGTGCCTGATCCCGCATACCGAACTCGCGGCCGGGAATCGAGGCGAGCAACGCCTTGGTATAGGCATGCTGGGGATTCCCGAAGACCTCACCGATCGGACCGGCCTCGACGACCTCGCCATTCTTCATCACCGCGACGAGGTCGCAAACCTGCGCCGCGACGCGCAAATCATGCGTGATGAAGACGATCGAGAGGCCGAGACGCTGGCGAAGATCGGCCAGCAGCTTCAGTACCTGCGCCTGGACGGAGACGTCGAGCGCCGAGACCGGCTCATCGGCGACCAGCACGCGCGGCTCCAGCGCGAGCGCGCGCGCCAGGCCGATGCGCTGGCGCTGGCCGCCGGAAAATTCATGCGGGTAGCGGTCGGTCGCGGCCGGGTCGAGGCCGACCAGCGCGAACAGCTCGCGGGCGCGCGCGAGCGCCTCGGCGCGCGGCGTGCCATGGACGATCAGACCCTGGGCGACGGCGTCGCCCGCCTTGCGGCGCGGGTTGAGCGAAGCGAAGGGATCCTGGAACACCATCTGGATATGGCGCGTCGCGGCGCGAAGCTCGGCCTTGGTCAGGCTGGCGAGATCGGTGCCCTCGATCCGGATCGCGCCGCTTTCGGGATCGATCAGGCGCACGAGGCAGCGCGCCAGCGTCGATTTCCCGGAGCCGGATTCGCCGACGATGCCGAGCGTCGCGCCTTTTGGCAGGGCGAGCGAGACATCCTTGACCGCATGGGTGACGCGCTGGCCGCGTCCGAGGAAGCCGCCGGTGCGATAGGTCTTCGAGACATGCTCGATGGTGAGGATCGCTTCAGGGGCGAGTTCGCGCGGCGGCGGCGCTTTCAGCGCCGGCACGGAGGCGATCAATTGCTTCGTGTAGGCATGCTGCGGGTTGCCGAGTACGGCCTCCGCCGTGCCCTGCTCGACGACGCGTCCCTGGCTCATCACCGCGACGCGGTCGGCGATTTCGGCGACGACGCCAAAATCATGGGTGATGAACAGGACGGCGGTGCCCTTGCGCTTCTGCAGATCGCGGATGAGTTCGAGGATCTGGGCCTGGGTGGTGACGTCGAGCGCGGTCGTCGGCTCGTCGGCGATCAGCACCTTGGGATCGAGCGCCAGCGCCATCGCGATCATGGCACGCTGGCGCTGGCCGCCCGAGAGCTCGTGCGGATAGGCTTTTGCCGCCGAGACGGGGTCGGGGATCCGCACTTCTTCAAGCAAGGCCTGGACCTTGCCCTTGATGGCTGCCTTGCCGAGGTCGGTGTGCAGCTCGAACATCTCCCCGATCTGGTCGCCGATGGTGATCAGCGGGTTCAGCGCCGTCATCGGCTCCTGGAAGATCATGGCAATGCCGGCGCCCCGGACCTTGCGCATCTCGGCTTCGCCGAGGCCTGCGAGATCGCGGCCCTCGAACAGGATGCGGCCGCCATCGATGGCGACGCCGGGCGGCAGCAGGCGCATCACGGCATTGGCCGTCATCGACTTGCCGGAGCCGGACTCGCCGACGACGCAGAGGATCTCGTTGGCCTGGAGCGCGAGCGACACCTCGCTCATCGCATGGGGGCGGTCGGCGTTTTTGGGCAGGCTGACGCTGACCGCGTCGAGGGTGAGGATCGCGCTCATCGGCCCTTCAGTCTCGGGTTCAGCGCATCGTTCAGCCCCTGTCCGACGAGCGACACAGCCAGAACCGTGACGAGGATGGCGACGCCGGGAATGGCCGAGACGTACCATTGCACCCGCAGCACATCGCGACCGGCGCCGATCAGGTTGCCCCAGGAGGCGACGTTGGGGTCCGACAGCTTGAGGAAGGCCAGCGCGCTTTCGAGCAGGATCGCGATTGCCATCACCACGCTGGCATAGACGATGACCGGCGGCAGCGCGTTTGGCAGGATCTCGCCGAATATCAGCTTGGCATCCCTGAGACCCAGCGTGCGGCCGGCCTGGACGAATTCGCGGTTGCGCAGCGATAGGAACTCGGCCCGCGTCAAACGAGCCGAGGCCGGCCAGGAGACGATGCCGATCGCGACCGTCACCGTGGTGATGGTCGAGCCGAAGACCGCGACGAGCACCAGCAGCAGGATGAAGTTCGGCAGGGTCTGGAAGGCCTCGGTGACGCGCATCAGCGCGGTATCGACCCACTCGCCGTAATAGCCGGCCAGAGCGCCGATGGTGATGCCGATGAAGACCGAGATGGCGGTGGCGACCAGCCCGATCAGCAGCGAGATACGGGCGCCGTGGAAGATCTGGGCGGCGATGTCGCGGCCGGAATTGTCGGTGCCGAGCAGGAAGCGCGGATTACTGAGCGGCCAGATCAGTGGTCGCCCGGCTAGTGCCAGCGGGTCGCGCGGATAAAACCAGTCGGCGGTGGCGGCCATCGCCAGGACGAGGATCAGCAGGACGAGGCCGATGATCGCCGGCGGGCTGCGGAAATAAAGTCTGAGGAAGGACATCGCTTCAGCCTCCCGTCGTGATGCGCGGGTCGAGCCGGGCATAGAGCAGGTCGACGATGAAGTTGACGGTGATGACCAGCAGCGCCGAGACGAAGACGATGCCGAGCAGCGTGTTGAGATCGCGCTGGATCACCGATTCATAGGCGAGGCGGCCGAGGCCCGGCAGCGAGAAGACGCTCTCGACCACGACCGAGCCGCCGAGCATCGTGCCGGCCTGCAGGCCGATCAACGTCACCATCGGCAGGAGCGCGTTGCGCAGGACATGGCGCACCACAACGCGCGTCTCGTCCATGCCCTTGGCGCGGGCGGTGCGGACGAAATCGAGCGTCAGCACCTCCAGCATCGAGCCGCGCATGATGCGCAGATAGATCGCCATGTAGAACAGGCCGAGCGTCAGCGTCGGCAGGACGAGGTGGCTGGCGATGTCGAGCGTACGGCGCCAGCCGGTCAGCCCGACCGTGATGTCCTCGAATCCTCCCGCCGGCAGCCATTGCAGGTAGATCGAGAAGACCACGATCGCCATCAGCCCGAACCAGAAGGTCGGCATCGCATAGAAGACGAGGCCGAGCGTCGAGATCAGCGTGTCGGGCCAGCGATTGACGCCGCGCGCGGCGATGACGCCGAAGATCAAGCCGAAGACAAAGGCCAGCGAGAGCGATGCGGTCATCAGCAGGATCGTCGCCGGCAGGCGCTCGGCGATCACGGTCGCGACCGGCTTGCCGTAGATCGCCGAGAAGCCGAGATCGAGCCGGACCAGGCGCCAGAGGTAGTTGCCGAGCTGGGCCCAGGCCGAGACGTCGAGCCCGTAATAGGCGCGCAACTGCCGGGCGGTCGTGGCATCGCCGCCGCCCATCTGCGCCATCAGCGCATCGACGGTGTCGCCCGGCGCGAATTGCAGCAGGACGAAGACCCCGATCAGGATCAGCAGCAGCGTCGGGATCGAGGCGGCCAGACGCCGCCCCGCGAGGGTCAGGATGCGCATAGGGTCCGACTGTAGCAGGCCGTTTCGGAAGGCGAAGCGATCACTCCGCCAACCACAGATCGTGCCAGGAGGATGAGCCCCAGCGCGGCGTGTTGGAGTGGTTGCGTGCCTTGGCGCTGATCGCGGTCAGGAAGATCTGCTCGATCGGCGTCCAGATCGGGATCTCGGTGTTGGCGAGGCGCACGAAATCGCCATAGAGCGCCTTGCGCTTGGCGACATCGACCTCGGTCGCGGCGTCGTCGATGATCTTGTCCATCGCAGGGCTCGTCCAGTCCCACTGGTTGGTCCAAGGCGCGCCCTTGGGCTGGCCCGAGCGATACCAGACCGTGGTCGAGACGGCGGGGTCGTTGCGGTACTGGTGCCAGCCCGTGGCAAGGTCGAAGGCGTGGTCGTCATAGACCTGCTTCAGGAAGCCGCCGCCATCGGTTCTGACGACCTCGACCTTGATGCCGACATCGGCCAGCGACTGCTGGATGAAGGTGGCGAAGAGCGTGATGTCCTCGCCCCAGGGCGCGGGCAGCAGGCGCAAGCTGAAGCGCGTGCCGCCTGCGCCCGCCTTGAAGCCGGCCTCATCCAGCAGGCTGGCGGCGAGCTTTTTGTCGAAGGGATATTGCGGGCCGTTGTCGGCGGGATAGAAATCGGTCGAGACCGAGGGGACTGGGCCGGTGCCGCGCTTGGCGAAGTCGCCGAGGAAATTCTCGATGAAGAACGGGATGTCGAGCGCATGCGCGATAGCGCGGCGCACGCGGATGTCGGCGAGTTCCTTGCGGCGGAAGTTGAACTCGACGGTGTTGGTGCGGGCGTTGCCCTCATTGCCCTTGGTCGAGACGATGAAGCGCGCGTCCTTCGACAGGCGCGCCGAGTCCGAGATCGTCAGTCCCGAGAACGGGCTGTAATGGATCTGGCCGGCTTCCATCTGGGCGGCTGCCGCCGCGCGGTCGGTGACGACGCGCCAGACGATCCGGTCGAGATAGGGCGCGTTCGGGCGCCAGTAATCGGTGTTGCGCTCGGCGATGACGTGCTGGCCGCGCTCATAGGCGACGAACTTGAACGGGCCGGTGCCGATGGGCGCGAGGTTGACCGGGTTCTGGCGGATGTCGCCCTTGCCCTCGTAGAGGTGACGCGGCGAGACATAGCCGAGATCGGGCAGGGCGCGCAGCAGCAGGCCGAGCGGCATCGGGCGCTCGTAGCGGAACACGGCGGTCAGCGGATCGGGTGTGTCGACGGCGGTCAGGAAGAGCTGCAGCGTGGTGCCGTAGTTCAGGATCTTCTTCCACATCTCCATCGCGGTGAACTGCACGTCCGCCGAGGTGAAGGGCTTGCCGTCATGCCATTTCACGCCGTCGCGCAGCTTGAAGGTGATGGTCTTGCCGTCGGGCGCCGCTTCCCAGCTCGTGGCGAGCACGCCGACCGGGTTGCCGGCCGCGTCGAGATCGACGAGCTGCTCCTGGATCTTGCCGCCGATGATGTAGACGCCGGTCGAGGCCTGCAGGCTCGGGTTCAGCTGGCGCTGCTCGGCGCCGTAGTGGACGGTGAAGACACCGCCCTTGCGCGGCGTCTGCTGCGCGAAGGAGCGCATCGGAAACGCGACGCTGGAGGCGATGGCGGCGCTGGTCAGGAGCGCGGCGCGGCGGGTCATGTCCATGGCGGGATCCTCAGGTCGTGCGGTCACGTTAGGGAAACGATGCGGGCGGCGGCGCGGGGCGTCAACGCTTTCGCCGCCTCAAAAACAGGCGTGGTTATGATTGCGGCACGAAGCTGACGACGATGCCGTTGGCCGCGCTCGCGGCGACGCTGACGGTGCCATCATGGGCGATTGCGCGGGTGCCGAGCGCGGCTGTGGCGCGGCCGAGATCGCCGGTTGCCAGAACCAGCCCGGCCGCGCCTTCCGTTGCCGCGCCATCGCGCACGGCTTCAGGATAGCGTCGGGCGAAGCCGGCCGCGTTGTAGAACAGGAAATCGCCGCGCTTGCCGCCCGAGGGCACGCGCCAGCCATCGCCATCGGCATGAACCGGCTCGTCGATCAGGCCGGCCAGATGCTGCGCCGCGGCCTTGGGATCGGCGGCGAGCACCTCGAGGCGCACGATTCGGGTGACGCCATTGGCATGGCTCTGGAGCTCGGGAAACCAGACCGTCTCGCGCGTCAGGTGCTGGCAGGCGAAGATGCGCAAGCCACCCGGGTTCTGGTCGAGCGGCCAGCGGAAGACGTTGAACCTGGCCTCGCCGATACCGCCGCCGGGCAGATCGACCGGCCGGCCGAAATGGATCGGGCCCAGCGCCGCCAGGCCACGGTCCTTGAGTTCTGTGGCGCCGGCTGCGGCATCGTCGGTGGTGAAGGCGGCGCGTTCCAGGCCCTCGCGCTTGGCGAGATAGTCGCGGGTCGGCTTGTTCTGCTCGGTCTCGGTGAGGATGCCGAGCAGTTCGACATAGTCCTCGCCGAACATGATCGTGTAGTTGCCGGTGCCGAGGATCGGCGAATGCGTGCCGCGTGGCGAAACGGTGAAGCCGAGGTTCTTCCACTGGACCGCTGCGGCGTCGAGATCGCGAACGGTGACCACGACATGGTCGAGGCCGAGAATGTGCTTGAGCGGCATGACAGGCCTTTGATCCGAAGTCCGTTGGAGCGCGAGTTCAACCGAAGCCATGGCGCGATGCAATCGCCCGCTCCGCGCTTTCCAGCCGCCCGCTGTTGCGCTGCACACATAGCGGGGCGGGGATGAAAATTCCAAGCGCAGAATGATATATCGCAAGTTTTGGAAGATATTGTTCGCCTCGATGATCTTTAGTGGAAGATCGATCTCCTGCTTGCCGTCAGCGTGGGAAGCTCCTCTTGCCCTGGCCGGACGAGGCGGCAAGGATAGGTTCGAACGGCTCACCTCATCCTGCGCCGGCTGATCTCCATCCGGAAAGAGAACGCAATGCCCGCTTCCGCCTCCGTCACCTGGCCGCCCTCGCTCTGGGCTGCGACGGCCCCGGCCGGTCCCGCGCTCCCTGCGCTGGAGGGCGACATCCAAGCCGATGTGGTGGTGATCGGCGCGGGTTTCACCGGGCTGTCGACGGCGATCCATCTGCGCGAGAGCGGCGTCGGGGTCGTAGTGGTCGAGGCAGCCGAGCCGGGCTGGGGCGCGTCAGGGCGCAACAATGGACAGGTGATCCCGACGCTCGCCGGACACGACCCTTCGGCGATGGTCGCGCGCCATGGCGAGGCGGGCGAGCGCTTCAATGCGGTGCTGCGCGACAGCGCGCAGTACCTGTTTGATCTCATGCGCAAATATGATGTGCCGGCCGAGGCCGAGCAGGCCGGCTGGGTCCAGCCGGTGCATTCGCCGGGGCGGTTCAAGATTGCCGAGAAGCGGGTGCGCGAATGGTCGGCGATCGGGGCGCCGGTCGAACTGCTGGACCGTGCGGCAACGGCAGAGATGACAGGTTCGGACGCCTGGTTCGGCGGCTTCTGGAACCGGACCGGCGGCCATATCAATCCTCTGGCGCTGGCGCGCGGGCTTGCCGAGGTCGCGCGCAAGCTCGGCGCGACGATTTATGCGCGCTCGCCTGTCGCCAGCATGGCGCGCGAGGGCGACCGCTGGGTGATCAAGACTGCAAAGGGCTCGGTGACCGCGCGCGCACTGGTGCTGGCGACGAATGCCTATACCGGCGAGTTCGAGCGCGGGTTGGCGCCCGAGGTGGCCGAGGAGGTCATCCCCGTGCTGTCCTGGCAGATGGCGACACAGCCGATCAGCGACACCATCGCCAAGACGATCATCCCCGGCCGGCAGGCGCTGTCGGACACGCATCGCGAGCTTTATTTCGCGCGTTGGGATGCGCGCAACCGGCTCGTCACGGGCGGCGCCGCAGTGTTCCCTGGAGCCGGCGGGGACAATCTGCGCGGGCCGGTGGCTGAGCGGCTGAAGCGGCTCTGGCCGCAGCTCGGCGGGGTCTCGTTCGACTATGTCTGGTCAGGCTATATCGGCATGACGCCGGACGACGTGCTGAAGCCCCAGGTGCCGGGCTATCCGCGCATCCACCAGCTCGGGCCCAACGGCTTCGGCTGGGTCGGCTGCAATGGCCGCGCCGTAGCGCTCTCCATTTCGCTTGGGCGCGAACTGGCGCAGGCGACGCAAGGGACGCCGCTGGGGACGCTCGGCCTGCCGCTGTCGGAGCCGAAGCCGCAGCCGATGCGCAGTGTCGTCCGGCGGATCGCGCCATTCGCTCTACCGCTCTACCGGGCTCTGGATGCCAAGGAGATTTAGGGAAGAGCTGCGAAGGGCCGCGCGGTCAGGAAGGCGCGCGCGGCCCGCATGACCAGCGGATCGGCGAGGCGCGAGCCGACGATCTGGAGGCCAATCGGCAATCCGTCCGGCGTCAGTCCGCAGGGTACCGAGACGGCCGGGCAATGCGACAGGTTGAAAGGGTAGGAGAACTCGGCCCAGACCAGCCAGTCCCAGGGATGGGCCGGCCAATGATCGGGGACCTGCCGGCCCTGTGGGAAGGCGGCGACCGAGGCCGAGGGAGTCAGCAGTAGATCCCAGCCCTCGGCGAACCAGCGCCCGACCGCGCCGGCATAGGCGTGGCGTTGCGACTGCGCGGTGTGCAGGGCACGCCAGGACGCCTGGCCGGTCTCGCGCAAGCAGGCGACGAAGCCCGGGTCCATCGCGGCCTCGGCCGTGGTATCGGCCGGGCAATAGGGCAGGAGCGGCGGGCCCCAGAGCGCACGGATCAGCTCGGGGCCGAGCGGCCCCCAGGCCGGTGTGACGCGCTCGACGCTTGCGCCCAAGCCTTCGAAGACGCGGGCCGCGGCCTCGACCGAGACGGCGATCTCGGGATCGACGCGGGCATGGCCGAGATCGGGACTATAGGCGATCCGCAGGCCGGTGAGATCGGGGCCAGCGGGATCGCGCCGAAAACCGCCCGGCAGCGTGGTGTGATCGGCGGGGTGAGCGCCCGCCATCACCTCCAGCATCAGTTCCGCATCGGCGGCGTCGCGCGCGATCGGGCCGATATGCGAGAGCGCGCCATTGTTGGGTACGGGCACATAGGGGACCGTTCCAAAGGTCGGCTTGAAGCCGACGACGCCGCAGAAATGCGCCGGCAGGCGCACGGAGCCTGCGCCATCCGTGCCGAGATGCAGCGGGCCGCAACCGGCGGCGGCCAGTGCGGCGGCTCCCGACGAGGACCCGCCGGCGGTATAGCCCTGTTTCCACGGGTTATGGGTCGCGCCGGTCAGCGGGTTTTCGCTGACGGCGGTCCAGCCCTGCTCGGTCGTGGCGGTCTTGCCGAGGATGACGGCACCGGCCGCGCGAAGCCTGGCGACGGCGGGGGCGTCGTCGATTGCGGGGGTGGTGTCGGAAAGCCTGGAGCCCCGCCGCGTCGGCAGTCCCGCGACGGCCTGCACGTCCTTGATCGTGACGGGCACGCCATGCAGGGGGCCGAGCGTGTCCCCGCGCATGACGGCGGCCTCCGCCTTGTGCGCCGCTGTCCGTGCGCCCTGTGCGTCCAGCGCGACGAAGGCGTTGAGGCCGGGTTCGAGGGCGGCGATGCGGGCGAGTACGTCCTCGACGATCTCGACCGGCGAGGCCTGCTTCGTCCGGACCAGTGCCGCCAGTTCATGGGCGGAGAGGCAGGATAGCTGGCCGGTCGTGGTCGTGCTCATCGCCGGCCCTCCGCTTGCCGTTGGCTTCTACCGTCAGGCGCGCTTCTCCCAGGCTTCGACCTCGAGGAAGGTGCTCTGGTAGGAGGCGCCTTCGCCGATATCGGTGAGACGGTCGGAGCAGAGCATGTTGACGGTGCCGTCGACCGCCTCCGTGCCGGGGCGCTGGCCGGGCACGAGGATGACGCCGGGCTGGATCTCGTCTGCGACACGCAGCACGAGGCCGATCGCGGCACGCTGGTTGAACAGCCTGACCTTGGTGCCGCTTTCCAGCCCGCGCCGTGCGGCGTCTTCCGGGTGGAGCACGCAGAAGGGTTCGCCCTCGCGCTTGCGCAGGAAGGAGACGCCGGAGAAGGCGGTGTGCGGCTGGAAATAGGAGGGCGCCGTCAGCAGGCGCAGCGGCCAGGCTCCGGCATCGGCCACTTCCTGCGCGTCGGGTTGCCAGTCGGGCATCGGCGAGACGCCCTGGTCGGCGAGCGCCTGCGAGTAGATCTCGAGCTTGCCCGACGGCGTGCCGAAGTTCTGCCCGGCGGGCGGGGCGACCTTCACCGGCACGCCGTCGAACAGGCTCGTCGGATCGACGGTGGCGACAGCGCCGGTCGAGCCCTTGAAGAATTCCGGCAGGATTTCCTTCTCGCTCTTCGAGAAGATCGGGTCGGTCACGCCCATGCGCCGGGCGAGTTCCTGCGCCAGCCGGAAGTTCGACCACGCCGCGCCCTGCGGCGCGACGGCGGCCGGCGAGTACTGCATGTAGTAGTTGCCGTAACCGCGGTAGAAATCCTCGGTTTCCAGATAGGTCGTCGCCGGCAGGATGATGTCGGCCAAGGCTGCCGTATCGGTCATGAACGGGTCGTGGACGACGGTGAAGAGGTCGTCGCGCGACAACCCCTCGCGGACCTTGCCGGCTTCCGGGCAGGTCACGGCGGGGTTGTTGGCGGCGACGAAGAGTGCGCGCAGCGGCGGATCGCGCATTTCGAGTAGTTCGCGCCCGAGCAGGCTCTGGTTGACGAGCCGCGTCGTGGCCGGCCCCGAGGGCTTGCGCACGGCCGAGAAGTTGAAATCCATCGAGCCAGCGGTCAGCAGCAATGCGCCGCCGCCGGGGCGGCCATAGGCGCCGGTGACGGCGGGCAGCGTGGCCACCGCGCGCAGGGCCTGGCCGCCGCGGGCGAGCCGTGTCATGCCCTCGCCGATGCGGATGAAGGAATGCTTCGCCGCGCCATACATCGCCGCGAGCTTCTCGATGTCGGCGACTGGCAGGCCGGTAACATCGGAGACGTAAGCCGGCGTGAAGCGCGGCACGG
This sequence comes from Allobosea sp. P2_B12, assembly GCF_056404835.1. NCBI lineage: Bacteria > Pseudomonadati > Pseudomonadota > Alphaproteobacteria > Hyphomicrobiales > Alloboseaceae > Allobosea > Allobosea sp. P2_B12. The sequence goes on from NZ_JBFUDG010000002.1 coordinate 217,228, forward strand.
TCTCGCGCTCCCACTGCTCGAAGCCCAGCGTGTTGGCGGCGAGATAGGCGCGGTCGCAGAGCCCATCACGGACGAGGATGTGGACGATGCCGAGCGCGAGCGCGGCATCGGTGCCGATGCGGATCGGCAGGTGCCAGTCGGCGCTCACCGCCGTGCGGCTGCGGCGCGGGTCGATGACCACGACCTGGACGCCCTTCTTGCGGATGGTGTCGAGCTTGGCCCAGAAATGCACGTTCACCGCCATCAGGTCGCAGCCCCAGGCGATGACGAGATCGGAATCGACGACGGATTCGGGGTCGGCTCCGCCGACCGGGCCGAGCGTCAGGTCCCAGGCCGTCTCGCAGCAGGAGTCGCAGACCGTGCCGGCCTGCAGGCGACTGGTGCCCATGGCGTAGAACAGGCCGTTGATGATGTGGCGGTTCATCTGGCCCTGATGGGCACTGTAGGCATAGCCCAGCAGGGCGAGAGGGCCGGATTCGGCGATGATCGCCTGCCATTTGGCCGCGATCTCGTCGAGCGCCTCGTCCCAGGTGATCGCCTCGAACTGGCCGGAGCCTTTCGGGCCGGTGCGGCGCAACGGGGTCTTCAGGCGCTCCGGCGAATGCACCAGCTCGGCGTCGCGGTTGACCTTGGCGCAGGCGAACCCGGCGGTGAAGGGCTGGTCCGGATCGCCCGAGATCTTGGTGATCCGGTCGCCTTCGACATGGGCGATGAGGGAGCACATGTCGGGGCAGTCATGGGCGCAGGCCACGCGAACGGTCTTCATCGGACATCCTCGATCGAGCACGGCCCCGGACATATTCCGGACATGCATGCGCTCATCTCAAATACGAACTGGAACAGGTTCAATGACCACTTTGCACAGAGCCGGCGGACCAGTTTTTTGGGTGCCGCGACGAACCCGATACGATGGGCCGCACAAAACCTAACTGCGGATCGCGGCCGGGAGAGATGCTGTTTCGCGAGCGGTGGAGCGCATGACCTCGCTGGTTGCGCCATCACTGATGGCCCGTGCGATGCGGCCGAGTTCGGCTGCGCCGGCGCGCAGCTTGTGGTTGTCGAAGCCGGAATAGCCGAGCACCAGCCCCTGACGTGGCGTCGCGGCAACGTAATGCGGGCTGACCGGCTTGACGATCAGGCCCTGGCGGCGCGCGGCCTCGGCGACGGCGATGTCGGACAGCCCGTCGCGGAAATGGATCACGAGCTGGATGCCGCATTCGGGCACCTCGATGTCGACGAGATCGCCGAGATGCCGGTCGATCGCCTCGACGACGACGTCGCGCGCCTCACGGTAGCGCTGTCGCATCCGCCGGATATGGCTGGTCAGGAAGCCCGCGCGCATGAACTCGGCCGTCATCGCCTGCTGCAGTGTGGGCGGCGAGCGGTCGCTGAGGAAGCGGGCGCCGCGGAAGACGTCGATCAGATGGTGCGGCACCACCGCGAAGCCCAGCCTGATGCCGGGAAACAGCACCTTGCTCAACGTGCCGACATAGACGACGCAGCCGCCGCGATCGAGACCCTGCAGCGAGGCGAGCGGCCGGCCGGCATAGCGAAACTCGCTGTCGTAATCGTCCTCGACGATCCAGGCGCCGGTCTGCGAGGCCCAGGCCAGCAGTTCGAGCCGGCGCGACATGCTCATCGCGGCGCCGGTCGGATATTGGTGCGACGGCGTGATGTAGACGGCGCGGGCCTGGCTCGCGGCCGCGATGCCGGCGGCGACATCAAGCCCGTTCTCGTCGACCGGCACGGGCACGAGCCTGGCGCCCGCCGCCGCCAGCGCCTCGCGCGTCGCGGCGTAGCCTGGATCCTCGACCCAGACCGGGTCGCCGGGGTTGAGCAGCGTGCGGATCGACAGGTCGATCGCCTGCTGGGCGCCCGACAGCACGATGACCTGATCGTCGTCGCACTGGACGGCGCGGGCGGCACGCAGATAGGCGGCAATCTCGCGGCGCAGGGAGGGCTCGCCGCTCGGGTCGGCATAGGACAGGTTGACCGGATCGAACTGGCGCATCTGCTCGGCGCCGATCCGGCGCCAGGCCTCGACCGTCTTGGCGTCGACGGAGCAGCAGCCGGCCGCGAAGGGCAGGCTGCCGGGCGGGACGAGATCCGCCGCGAAGCGGCCATAGCGGGCACCCGCCACGGAGACCTTCTGGCGCGGCGCGGTGCCGTCTGCGCCCGCGACGCGCGCCGGGGTGACGATGGCTGAGGGCACATCGTCGGAGACATAGGTGCCGGAGCCCTCGCGGCCGACGACATAGCCCTCGGCCAGAAGCTGGTCATAGGCCGAGACGATCGAGGTTCGCGAGACTTTCAGGCGCAGCGCGAGGTCGCGGCTGGAGGGCAGCTTACTGCCGGGCGCCAGCGTGTTCGCCACGATCGCCTCGCGCAGCGAGAGGTAGATCTGCTGGAAGATCGGGCGGGCGCTCGCCTGATCGAGCGTCAGATCGAAGAGGTCCGCCCATTTGGCGCGTGACGGCGGTTGTCGCATCGCACTGGCTCCACTGAAACAGTTCCAAGCAACCGCTATGCCATGTCAAGCGGCAGGGCCCCCGAAGTGGTCTGCAAGGAAGCCGGCCAACTGGCTCTTTTGCAATCCACTCGCCCGTGCATGTTTCCGACCCTGATCGATCCCGCTGTCCCCCAGCAGGTCGGCATGGCGGCCATGACGACAAAGAAGGCATGCGACGGCTTGCGTTCGACGCCCGCTTCGCAGAGGAGTGGCCGCGCATCGCCGGGAAGGGCAAGCAAGCGCGGATACGAAACGGGTTGGACTGAAAGAAGCGAGCATGAGCAATCAGTATGTCGAGAAGGTCCTGTCGGTTCATCACTGGAACGACACGCTGTTCAGCTTCCGTACGACCCGCAATCCCGCCTTCCGCTTCGAGGCCGGCCAATTCGCGATGATCGGCCTGATGGTCGAGGGGCGTCCGCTGCTGCGCGCCTACAGCATGGCCTGCGCGCCCTATGACGAGGAGCTCGAGTTCCTCAGCATCAAGGTTCAGAACGGCCCGCTGACCTCGCGGCTGCAGAAAATCGTGCCCGGCGACGAGGTGCTGATCGGGCGCAAGGCGACCGGCACGCTGCTGCACGACAACCTCGTGCCTGGCCGCAACCTGTATTTCCTGTCGACAGGCACGGGGCTGGCGCCCTTCATGAGCCTGATCCGCGACCCCGCGACCTATGAGCGGTTCGAGAAGGTGGTTTTGGTTCATGGCGTCCGGCTGGTGTCGGAGCTCGCCTATGAAAATTTCATCCGCAAGGACCTGCCTGCCGACGAGCTGATCGGTGAGATGGTCTCGTCGCAACTGATCTATCATCCGACCGTGACGCGCGAAGAGTATGTCAATCGCGGCCGCGTCACGGAGCTGTTCGCCTCCGACGACTGGTTCGCGTCGCAGGGCCTGCCGACTGTCGATGCCGAGCATGACCGGGTGATGCTCTGCGGCAGCCCCGCCATGCTTGCCGACATGAAGGTCATGCTGGAGGCTAAAGGCTTCGTCGAGGGATCGAGCTCGACGCCGGCGACCTATGTCGTGGAACGCGCCTTCGTCGAAAAGTGACGCGAGGCGTCGCGGAGCGCTAGGAAGGGGAACCGATGGATCAGGCTGGTGATCTCGACGCGGAGATCCGCTCGCGCTTCGGTGAGGATCCAGAGCGGACGCTGCGCGACAATCTAGCCGCCGTCGAGGAGCGAATCTCGTCAGCCTGCACCCGGGCAGGGCGGCCACGCTCGGCGGTCGAGTTGCTGCCGGTCAGCAAGACCGTCCCGGTCGAGGTCGTCAGGCTCGCCGTCGGCATCGGCATGACCACGCTCGGCGAGAACAAGGTCCAGGAGGCGCAGGGCAAGGCGCAGGCTCTGGCCGGGCTTGGCGTGAGCTGGAGCGTGATCGGCCATCTCCAGACCAACAAGGCCAGGGCGGTGGTCTCCTTCGCCTCGGAGTTCCAGGCACTGGACAGCCTGCGTCTGGCGGGACTGCTGCATGAGAGCCTGGTCGCGGCCGGGCGCACGCTCGACGTCTTCGTGCAGGTCAACACATCCGGCGAAGAGAGCAAATACGGCATCACGCCGGAGGAGGCGGATGCTTTTGTTGGCGAGCTCGGACGCTTCCCGTCGTTGAAACCCAGGGGGCTGATGACGCTGGCGATCCTCAAGGGCGGTCCCGATGAGGTCCGGGCCTGCTTCCGCCGGCTGCATGCGGTTCGGGAGCGTCTGCAGAGAACCCAGCCGGCTTGCGGCATCGATCTACTCTCGATGGGCATGACCAGCGATTTCGAGATCGCGATCGAGGAGGGCGCCGACATCGTGCGCGTCGGGCAGGCGATCTTCGGCAAGCGCCCGACAGCGGATGGGCATTTCTGGCCGGGACTGCTGCCGACCGCCTGAGGCGGCGGCGATGCTGCCGATCGATTGGGCAGCCGGCGAGATTTCGCCCTTGGAGGGCTGGACGGGCCGTGGTTACCTGAGCCGACTCGCTGTCCGGTCGGAGCCTTCGCCTCATGTCGCCACGCATCGCTTTCGGCGGTTTCCTGCACGAGACCAATACCTTCGCACCGAGCAAGGCACCGCTGGACGCCTTCATCCAGGGCGGCGGCTGGCCGGCGCTGGCACGGGGCGAGGCGATCTTCGCCGCGGTCGACAAGGTCAATGTCGGCGCGTCGGGCTTCGTCGAGACCGCGCGCGGGCTCGGCTGGGAGATGGTGCCGACGCTGTGGTGCGCCGCCAGCCCTTCGGCCGAAGTCACCAACGAGGCCTTCGAGGCGCTGCTGGGGGAGTTGGTCGCGGCAATCACCGCCGCGCTGCCGCTCGACGGCGTCTATCTCGATTTGCATGGTGCGATGGTCGCGGAAGGCTTTCCGGATGGCGAGGGCGAGACGCTGCGTCGGGTGCGTGCCGCGATCGGGCCCGATGTGCCGCTCGTCGCCAGCCTCGATTTGCATGGCAATGTCACGCAACTCATGGTCGACAGCGCGGATGGGCTCGTCGCCTATCGCACATATCCGCATGTCGACATGGCGCTGACCGGCAGCCGCGCCACGACCTATCTCGCCGGGCTGATCGGCACGACCAAGCGCGATGCCAAGGCCTTCCGCCAGATCCCCTATCTGATCCCGATCGCCTGGCAGGCGACCGCGATGGAGCCGTGCCGGACGATCTATGGCGAACTCGCCGCGCTGGAAGGCGAGAGCGTGCCGACGCTGTCCTTCCTGCCGGGCTTTCCGGCTGCCGACTTCGCCGATTGCGGGCCGACCGTCGTGGCCTATGGCGCGACGCAGGCCGATGCCGACCGGGCGGCGGACGTGGTTGCCGCTCGGGTGATGGCAAGTGAGACGGCGTTCAACGGCAAGGTGTTCGAGCCCGATGCGGGCGTGCTGGAGGCCATGGCGCTGTCGGCCGGGGCGACGAAACCGATCGTGATCGCCGACACCCAGGACAATCCCGGCGCCGGCGGCGATTCCGACACGATGGGGATGGCGCGCGCGCTCGTTCGCAACGGCGCGATGCGGGCCGCGATCGGGCTGATCGTCGATCCGGCCGCGGCGGCCATGGCGCATAAGGCGGGCGTCGGCGCCACGATCACGGCGTCGCTTGGAGCGAAGTCGGGCATTCCCGGCGATGTGCCGCTGGAGGGCGATTTCGTCGTCGAGCAGCTGTCGGAAGGGCGCTTCATTGCGCCGGGGCCGTTCTTCGGGGGCTCGCGGATGAATCTCGGGCTTTGCGCGGCGCTGCGCATCGGCGGGGTGCGCATCGTCGTGGCCTCGCGCAAGGCGCAGATGGCCGATCAGGCGATGTACCGCCAGGTCGGCATCGAGCCGACCGAGCAGGCCATCCTGGTCAACAAGAGCTCGGTGCATTTCCGCGCTGATTTCGAGCCGATCGCGCATTCCGTGCTGGTCTGCGCCGCGCCCGGCCCGATGCCGGTCGATCCCTCCGTCCTGCCGTGGAAGCATCTGCGGCCCGGCCTGCGTACCGCGCCGCTCGGCCCCGTCTTCGGCTGACCACCTCCCCCTTCCGGAGTTCATCCCGCATGCCCGCGCTTCCCGAGATCGATGCCTTCAAGGATGACCTCATCGCCATCCGTCGCGACATCCACGCTCATCCCGAGATCGGCTTCGAGGAGGTCCGGACCTCGGGCATCGTCGCCGAGAAACTGACCTCCTGGGGCATCGAGGTGCATTGCGGCATCGGCGGCACAGGCGTCGTCGGCATTCTCCATGGCACTGGCGGGCCGGGCCGGCGCATCGGCCTGCGCGCCGACATGGACGCGCTGCCGATGGACGAGACCACGAACCTGCCCTGGCGCTCGACCATTCCCGGCCGGATGCATGCCTGCGGCCATGACGGCCACACCACCATGCTGCTCGGCGCGGCGCGCTATCTCGCTGAGAACCGGGGCTTCGCCGGCACGGCCGTGTTCGTGTTCCAGCCGGCGGAGGAGGGGCTTGGCGGGGCTCGCGCCATGCTCGCCGACAATCTGTTCGAGCGCTTCCCCTGCGACGAGATCTACGGCATCCACAACGCGCCCAATCTCGACCCCGGCCAGATTGCGGTGTTTCCCGGCGCGGCGATGGCGGGTGCCGATTTCTTCGACATCAAGATCACCGGCAAGGGCAGCCATGGCGCGATGCCCCATGTCGGGCGCGACCCGGTGATCGTCGCGATCTCGCTGGCGGCGGCGTTGCAGACGATCGTCAGCCGCAATGCCGATCCGCGCGAGGCAGCCGTGCTCTCGATCACGCAGATTCATGCCGGCTCGGCCTACAATGTGATCCCGGAGGAGGCCGCGCTCGCCGGCACGGTCCGTACCTTCTCGCCGGAGATCGCCAAGCTGATCCGCGAGCGCATGCGCGAGATCGCGGCCGGCATGGCGCTGAGCTTCGGCGTGCAGATCGATGTCGATATCCGCGGCATCTTCGACGTGCTGGTCAACCACCCGGCGCAGGCGGTCGCGACCGCTGCCGTCGCCGCCGAGATCGTCGGCGCGGAGAATGTTCTGACCGAGCCCAAGCCCGTGATGGGCAGCGAGGACTTCGCCGACATGCTGCGCGTGGTGCCCGGCGCCTATGCCTGGGTCGGCCACGCCGGCAGCGTCCCGGTGCACAACCCGGCCTTCGTGCTCGATGACGGCATCCTGCCGGTGGGGGCGAGCCTGCTGGCGCGGCTGGTCGAGACACGGACGGTGGCGTGAACTCGATGACGATGCCTGCCGATTTCCGCCCTGCCGATCTGCCGCTCGATGCCGATACGCTGCTTGCGGGCTTGCGTCCCTGGATCGAATGCGAGAGCCCAACCTTCGACCCCGCCGCCGTCAACCGGATGATGGATCTGGCTGCTGCCGAACTGGCTGCCGCCGGTGCGGTGGTGACGCGCATTCCCGGCCCGCCGGGTCTTGGCGATTGCGTGCGCGGCGATTTCCCGCATCCGCGTCGGAGTGAGCCCGGCATCCTGGTGATGTCGCATCTCGACACGGTCCATCCGGTCGGCACGCTGAAGATGCTCCCGTTCAAGCGCGACGGCTCGCGGTGCTACGGGCCGGGCATCCTCGACATGAAGGGTGGCGCCTATGCCGGCCTGCAGGCGATCGTCGCGCTGGCGAAGGCCGGGGTCGAGACGCCGCTGCCGATCAGTGTGCTCTTCACCAGCGACGAGGAGATCGGCAGCCCCGGCACGCGCGAGATCATCATGGCGGAGGCGCGCAAACACCGCTTCATCCTGGTGCCGGAGCCCGGCCGGCCGGGCAATGGCCTCGTCACCGGCCGCTACGCGATCGCGCGCTTCAACCTGCTCGCCGAGGGCAGGCCGAGCCATGCGGGATCGCAGCTGAAGAATGGGCGCTCGGCGATCAGCATGATGGCGACGCAGCTTCTCGCGATCGAGGCAATGACCGACGAGGACTGCACCTTCAGCGTCGGCGTGATCTCGGGCGGGCAATGGGTCAATTGCGTGCCGACGACCTGCCGGGCCGAGGCGCTGAGCATGGCAAAGAGGCAGGAGGATCTCGACCGTGGCGTCGAGCGCATGTTGGCGCTGACGACGCAGAATGAAGACGGGACGCGCTTCACCGTGACGCGCGGCGTCACCCGCCCGGTCTGGGAGCCGAACGCGGAGACGCTGAAGCTGTTTGGGCTGGCGCGCGGGATCGCCGGCGAACTCGGCTGGACGCTGGAGCATGGCTCGGCCGGGGGTGGCTCCGACGCGAATTTCACTGGCGCCGAGGGCATTGCCTCGCTCGACGGGCTCGGTCTGCTCGGAGCCGGCTACCATACGCTGGAAGAGCATATCGAGGTCGAGAGCCTGGCGCAGCGGACAAGGCTGATGGCCGGGCTGCTGGCGCGGTTGACCGCATGAGTGCTGCGGGCCAGCATGGCTTGCTCGTGGCACAGAGCCTGCATGCATCGGCGGACGAAATATATCACTGAAACGGGTGAGGGGATCGCATCATGGCATGGCGTTTGAAATCACTGGTGGCAGCGGCGGCAATCATTGCCGGCGCCTCGCTCGCACAGGCGCAGACCACGCTGAAGGTGGTGATGCACTCCGACGTCAAGATCGTCGATCCGATCTGGACGACCGCCTATATCGTCCGCAACCACGGCTACATGATCTACGACACGCTGTTCGCGATGGATGAGGCCGGCGCGATCAAGCCTCAGATGGTCGACAGCTTCACCGAGTCACCGGACAAGCTGACCTACAAGTTCACGCTGCGCGACGGTCTCGTCTGGCATGACGGCAAGCCGGTGACGCCGGAGGACTGCATCGCCTCGATCAAGCGCTGGTCCGCCAAGGATCCTGTCGGCCAGAAGCTGATGACCTTCGTCGACACGATCGCGGCCGACGATGCCAAGAGCTTCACTGTGAAGTTGAAGTCGCCGACCGGACTGCTGATCTTCGGCCTCGGCAAGCCCTCGTCCAACGTGCCGTTCATGATGCCGGAGCGCGTGGCGAAGACCGATCCGAACACGCAGATCTCGGAGTTCATCGGTTCCGGCCCCTTCGTCCTCAAGCAGGACGAATGGAAGCCGGGCGACAAGATCGTCTACACCAAGTTCAAGGACTACAAGCCGCGCGCCGAGCCGGCCTCGGGCCTCGCGGGCGGCAAGGTCGCGAAGATCGACCGCGTCGAGTGGCTCGCTGTGGCCGACCAGCAGCAGGCCGTGAACGCCCTGCTTGCCGGCGAGATCGACATGGTCGAGCAGCCGGCTTTCGATCTGATCCCGCTGGTGCAGGGCGATAAAAACATCAAGCTGTGGAACTACAACCCGCTCGGCCTGCAATACACGATGCGCTTCAATCACACCCAGCCGCCCTTCGACAATCCGAAGGTGCGCCAGGCCGTGACCTATGCGCTCAACCAGAAGGACTTCCTCGAAGCGACGGTCGGCAATCCCGACTACTACGACGCCTGCAAGGCGATGTTCGTCTGCAAGACGCCGCTCGCCAGCGAGAAGGGCATGGAGGGATTGCTCGAGTCGAACTTCAAGAAATCGCAGGAGCTGTTGAAGGAAGCCGGCTACGACGGCAAGCCGATCGTGCTCCTGCATTCGACCGACCTGCAGTCGCTGACCAACCTCGGCCCCGTCGCCAAGCAGCTTCTCGAGAAGGGCGGCTTCAAGGTCGATATGCAATCCTCGGACTGGCAGACGGTGGTATCGCGTCGCGTCCGCAAGGACCCGGTCGACAAGGGTGGCTGGAACCTGATGCAGACCTCCTGGGTCTCGGCCGACATCCTCAACCCGGTGATGGCCGGCTTCTTCAATGCGAGCTGCGACAAGGCCGCCTTCGGCTGGCCCTGCGACGAGCAGATGGAAAAGCTGCGCGACGATTTCGCCCGCGAGCCCGATCCGGCCAAGCAGAAGGTCATCGCCGAAGCCGTGCAGATGCGCTGGCGCGAGGTCGTCACGCATGTCCATCTCGGTCAGTACAATGTGCCGATCGCGGCGCGTAAGAACCTGTCCGGCATCCTGACGGCGCCGGCTCCGGTGTTCTGGAACGTCGAGAAGAAGTGAGGTGGCGACGCTGATCGCACGGAACCGGCGCTGATGCTCGGCTACATCCTGCGGCGCCTGCTGGCGACGATCCCGGTCCTCGTGATCGTCGCCGTCCTCGTCTTCCTGATGCTGCGGCTGACGCCGGGCGATCCGGCGGCGGTCATCGCCGGCGACAACGCCACGACCGAGCAGATCGCGCTGATCCGCAACCGGCTCGGGCTCGACCAGCCGATCCTGGCGCAGTTCGCGATCTGGGCCGGCAACCTGTTCCAGGGCAATCTCGGCGAGAGCTTCTTCTTCAAGAAGCCGATCGGGGAGCTCATTGTGGGGCGGATCGAGCCGACCCTGTCGCTCGCCTTCGCGACGATGCTGATCGCGATCAGCGTTGCGATCCCGCTCGGCGTGCTCGCCGCCTACAAGCACGGCTCCTGGATCGACCGCGTCGTGATGGGCTTCTCGGTGCTGGGTTTCTCGGTGCCGGTCTTCGTCATCGGCTATGCGCTGATCTATGTCTTTGCGATCACGCTTGGCTGGTTCCCGGTGCAGGGCTATCAGCCGCTCTCGGGCGGGTTCGGCGGCTTCCTCCAGCGGCTGGTGCTGCCGGCGGTGACCTTGTCGGTGATCTACATCGCGCTGATCGCGCGGATGACGCGCGCCAGCGTGCTCGAGGTGCTCAGCGAGGATTATATCCGCACCGCCCGTGCCAAGGGGCAGGTCGAGCGCAAGATCCTGTTCCGCCACGCTTTGAAGAATGCGGCGGTGCCGATCGTCACTGTGGTCGGCATCGGCATCGCGCTTTTGATCGGCGGCGTGGTGGTGACGGAGAGCGTGTTCTCGATCCCCGGCCTCGGGCGCCTCACCGTCGATGCCGTGCTGGCGCGCGACTATCCGACGATCCAGGCCGTCATCCTGCTGTTCTCGGGCGTCTATGTCGGCATCAACCTGCTGATCGACCTCGCCTACAGCCTGTTCGACCCGAGGATCCGCTATTGAGCGCTGAACCCAGCCTTCTCGCCCCAATCGCGGCCGAGCCGGTGGCTCCGGCCCGGACCGTGCTGATGCGGCTTATCCGCAACCCGGTCGTCGCGATCGGCGGTACCGTGCTGATGCTGATGACGCTGCTCGGCCTGTTCGCGCCCTGGCTCGGCACGCTCGACCCGACCGCGATCAACCCCAGCACGCGCAACCGCGTGCCCGGCTTCGAGCGGACGATCCGCGCCGATGACGGCTCGACGACGACCTTCAAGCACCGCATGGGCACGGATTCGCTCGGCCGCGACGTCTATAGCCGCGTCGTCTATGGCGCGCGGGTCTCGCTGCTGATCGCCGTCTCGGTGGCGTCGGTCTCGATCGCGATCGGCCTCGTGATCGGGCTGATCGCAGGCTATGTGCGCCCGCTGGACGGCGTCATCATGCGCTTCATGGACGGGCTGATGGCGATACCGGGCATCCTGCTCGCCATCGCCGTGGTCTCGCTGTTCCGCAGCGGCCTGACCGCTGTGATCATCGCGATCATCGTGCCGGAGATCCCGCGCGTCGTGCGGGTGGTGCGCTCGATCGTGCTGTCGGTGCGCGAGGAGCCCTATGTCGAGGCTGCGATCATGGCCGGCACGCGCCTGCCCCAGCTGATGGTCCGCCACATCCTCCCCAACACGATCGCGCCGCTGATCGTCCAGGGCACCTTTATCGCGGCCTCGGCGATCCTGGTGGAGGCGATCCTGTCTTTCCTCGGCATCGGCATACCCCCGGAAATCCCGACCTGGGGCAACATCATGGCCGAGGGGCGCAACCTGTTCCGCGTCTTCCCGCACAACATCCTCTATCCCGGCATCTTCCTCGGCATCACCGTGCTGGCGGTCAACATGCTCGGCGACGGCCTGCGCGATACGCTCGATCCCAAGATGGCCGGCCGATGAGCAACGCGCAGACACCCGTTCTCGAGATCGCGGGCCTCAGCATCGCGCTGCCCGGCGGCGGCGACCGCGCACGCGCCGTCGACGACGTCTCGCTCAGCGTCGCGGCCGGCGAGATCGTCTGCGTCGTCGGCGAGTCCGGCTCGGGCAAGTCGGTCACCGCCTTTTCCGTGATGGGGCTTCTGGCCAAGGCGCTGAAGCCGGTCGCCGGCGCGATCAAGCTGGAGGGCGAGGATCTGCTGACGGCGTCGCCGCAGCGGCTGCGGGCACTGCGCGGCGACCGCATGGCGATGATCTTCCAGGAGCCAATGACGGCGCTGAACCCGGTGCTGACCATCGGCGACCAGATCGAGGAGGTGCTGCGCATCCATACCGATCTCGGGCCCGACGAGCGGCGCGCGCAGGTTCTCGCCATGCTGGAATCGATGCGCTTGCCCGAGCCCGAGCGGATGCACGCCTCCTATCCGCACCAGATCTCCGGCGGGCAGCGCCAGCGCGTGATGATCGCGGCCGCGCTCATCCTCGACCCCGCTCTGCTGATCGCCGATGAGCCGACGACGGCGCTCGACGTCACGACGCAGGCGCAGATCCTGCGGCTGATTAAGGACATGCAGAGCCGGCGCGGCACCGGCGTTTTGTTCATCACCCATGATTTCGGCGTCGTTGCCGAGATCGCTGACCGCGTCGTGGTGATGGAGAAGGGCCGCGTCGTCGAGCAGGGGCCGGCCGCAGACATCCTGACCCGTCCGCAGCATCCTTATACGCAGATGCTGATCGCTGCGGTGCCCAGCCTCAAGCCGGCCGATCGCAAGCCGGCGCTTGGGCCGCTGGCGCTGGAGACGGTCGGTCTTGCCAAGACCTACGGCTCCAAGACGCTGTTTTCGAAGGCGCGCATCGTGCATGCGGCAAAGGACGTGGCGATCAGGGTCCGGCGCGGTGAGACCGTCGGCATCGTCGGCGAATCCGGCTCGGGCAAGACGACGGTCGCGCGCTGCGTCGCCCGGCTGATGCCGCCGAGCGAGGGTTCGATCCTGGTGCCGGACATCGATATCGCCAAGCTGTCGGAGGGGCGGTTGCGACCCTATCGGCGCAAGATCCAGGTCGTCTTCCAGGATCCGTTCCGCTCGCTCAATCCGCGCCGCACGGTCGGGGCCTCGATCGTCGAGGGGCCGATGAATTTCGGTCTGGGCGCCAAGGAAGCGATGCAGCGGGCGCGTGACCTGATGGCGTTGGTCGGCCTGCAACCCAACGCGCTTGAACGCTATCCGCATCAGTTCTCCGGCGGCCAGCGCCAGCGCATCGCGATTGCGCGTGCACTCGCCATGGAGCCGGAGATCCTGATTGCCGACGAGGCCGTCTCGGCGCTCGACGTCTCCGTGCAGAAGCAGGTTCTGGCGTTGCTGGCGGATGTGCAGGAGCGCTTCAACCTGGCGATCCTGTTCATCACCCATGACCTGCGGGTCGCGGCGCAGATCTGTGACAGGATCGTGGTGATGGAAAAGGGCGTCATCGTCGAGCAGGGTGCGACCGCGCAGGTGTTTTCCGCGCCGGCGCATGCCTATACGCGCGCGCTGATCGAGGCCGCGCCGGGCCGGGATTTCGCAACCGGCCTTGCGGCCGTTGACGCCGTCCAGGCCTGACCGGATAGTCCCGCTCCTTTCCGGCCCGGGAGAAGCGAGCGCCATGGACGACGAAATCCTCTATTCCGTCGACGCTGGCATCGGCACGATCACGCTCAACCGCCCGCAGGCGCGCAATGCGCTGACCTTTGCGATGTATGAGCGGCTGGCAGCGATCTGCGGCGATCCTGCCGCCTATGGCTCGCCAAAGGTGCTGATCGTCACCGGCGCGGGCGAGCAGGCCTTCGCGGCGGGCACCGACATCTCGCAGTTCCGCGCCTTCGCCACGCCGGAGGATGCGCTCGCCTATGAGGGCGAGATCGAGCGCGTCATTACGGCGATTGAGAGCTGCCCGATCCCGACCATCGCGGCGATCTCCGGCGCCGTGACAGGTGGCGGCGGCAGCATCGCCTGCGCCTGCGACATCAGGATCGCGACGGTGTCGGCGCGCTTCGGCTTTCCGATCGCGCGGACGCTCGGCAACTGCCTGTCGATGGCGAATTATGCCCGGCTCGCGGCGCTGCTTGGGCCGGCGCGGGTCAAGGACATCATCTTCACGGCGCGGCTGGTCGGGGCCGATGAGGGCCATCGCCTTGGCCTCTTCAATGAAATCGTCGCCGATCATGCCGCGTTGATGGCGCGGGCGCGGGAACTCGCCGCGACCATCTCCGGCCACGCGCCGCTGACGATGCGGGCGACGAAGGAGGCGCTCCGGCGGCTCGCGAAGGCCGCAGTACCGGACGATGGGGATGACCTCGTGGTGATGTGCTACACCAGTGCCGATTTCCGCGAGGGCATGGAAGCCTTCCTCGGCAAGAGGCCGCCACAATGGCAGGGCAAGTAAGCTGCAAGCGAGCGCGCTGGCTGCCGCGGCCGCGGTCGGGTTTACGATCAGCGAGGGAATCCCCTATATCCCCGCCGAACGGGAGCGAGAGCGGTATTGCCGGCATCTTTGAGATTTCTGGTCACCGGGGGCGCGGGCTTCATCGGCTCGGCCGTGGTGCGCAAGCTGATCGCGGAGACCAGCCACAGCGTCTGCGTCGTCGACAAGCTGACCTATGCCGGCAACATGGCATCGTTCGCCTCCGTAGCGGGTGATGCGCGTTTTCGCTTCGAGAAGACCGATATCGGCGATGGCGAGGCGATGCGGGCGATCTTCGCGTCGTTTTCGCCCGACATCGTCATGCATCTGGCGGCCGAGAGCCATGTCGATCGCTCGATCGACGGGCCGGCCGCCTTCATCGACACCAACATCGTCGGCAGCTTCGTGCTGTTGCAGGAGGCGCTGCGCCATTGGCGCGGGCTCGAGGGCGAACGCCGCGAGCGCTTCCGCTTCCACCACATCTCGACCGACGAGGTCTTCGGGTCGCTGGGGGCGGAGGGCTTCTTCCGCGAGGACACGGCCTACCAGCCAACCTCGCCCTATTCGGCCTCGAAGGCCGCGTCCGACCATCTGGTGCGGGCTTGGCAGCACACATACGGCCTGCCGACGCTGGTCACCAACTGCTCGAACAATTACGGGCCGTATCATTTCCCCGAGAAGCTGATCCCGCTGATGATCATCAACGGGCTCGAGGGTAAGCCGCTGCCGGTCTATGGCAACGGCGCCAATGTGCGCGACTGGCTTTATGTCGACGACCATGCCGATGCACTGCTGCTCGTCGCCGAAAAGGGCAGACCCGGCGAGACCTATGCAATCGGCGGGCACAACGAGATGGCCAATCTCGATGTGGTCAGGACGATCTGCGCGCTTCTGGACGAATTGCGCCCCGATCCGGCCGGTCCGCATGAGCGGCTGATCACCTATGTCACCGACCGGCCGGGACACGATGCCCGCTATGCCATCGACGCCGGCAAGATCGGGCGTGAACTCGGCTGGGCGCCAAAGCAGAGTTTCGAGAGCGGCTTGCGCCGCACGGTGGAATGGTATCTGGCCAATGCCGGCTGGTGGGGCGATATCCGGTCCGGCGTCTATCGCGGAGAACGGCTCGGCGCGGGCTGAATGGCCCCGGGCCGCCAAAGGAAGGCAAAGCATGCTGCATGTCGAAGCGACCGCGCTGCGCGATGTGAAGATCATCCAGTTGAAGAAGTTCGGCGACCATCGCGGCTTCTTCTCGGAGACCTATAGCCGCAAGGCCTTCGCCGAGGCCGGCATCGACCATGACTTCGTGCAGGACAACCACTCGCTCTCGCCGGTCGTCGGCACATTGCGCGGCCTGCATTTCCAGTCGCCGCCCTTCGCGCAGGACAAGCTGATCCGCGTGCCGCGCGGGCGTATCCTCGACATCGCCGTCGATATCCGCGCGTCCTCGCCGGATTTCGGCAAGGCCGTCGCCGTCGAACTTTCCGCCGAGAACTGGCTGCAACTGCTGGTGCCGGCGGGTTTCGCACATGGCTTCGTGACGCTCGAGCCCGATACCGAGGTGCTCTACAAGGTCAGCGCGCCCTATGCGCCTGCCCATGATCACGGTCTCGCCTTCGACGATCCCGCACTCGGCATCGACTGGCGGCTGCCGGCCGAGCGGCTGACCCTGTCCGACAAGGACCGCAAGCATCCGCGCCTCGCCGATCTGCCGCGGTATTTCGACTGATGACACTTCGCATCGCCGTCACCGGTTGGACCGGCCAAGTCGTCTGCGCCATGCTGGAGCGCGTACCCGTGGGCGTCGAGGTTATCGCGCTGCGCCGCCCGGACCTTGACCTCGCCGTCCCGAAGACGGTCGCGCCGGCCTTGCGCGCGGCCAGGCCCGACGTCATCGTCAACACGGCGGCCTACACGGCCGTGGATCAGGCCGAAAGCGAGTCCGACCTCGCCATGCGCGTCAATGGCGAAGCGGCCGGCGAAGCGGCGCGGGCCGCGGCCGCGCTCGGCATTCCCGTCATCCAGCTCTCGACCGACTATGTTTTCGACGGCGTGCTCGACCGGCCCTATCGCGAGGATGACGCGACCGGCCCAATCTCGGCCTATGGCGCGAGCAAACTCGCTGGCGAGCAGGCGGTCGCGGCGGCCACCAACAATCACGCGATCCTGCGCACGGCCTGGATCTACAGTCCCTTCGGCAAGAACTTCGTCAAGACGATGCTGCACCTTGCCGAAACGCGGGACGAGATCGGCGTCGTCGCGGACCAGGCGGGGTGTCCGACCGGTGCGCTCGACATCGCCGATGCGATCTTCGCTGTTGCGCGCAACCTGACCAGCCGGACGGACGACGCTTCGCTCCGTGGCGTGTTCCATATGAGCGCAGCGGGCGAGGCCGTCTGGGCCGATGTCGCCGAAGCGATTTTCGCCGAACGGGAACGGCATGGCGGCAAGCCGGTTCGGGTCAAACGTATCGCGACGGCCGATTATCCGACACCTGCACGCCGGCCCGCGAATTCCAGGCTGGACTGCCGCAAGCTCGCGCTCGCCCATGGCGTGCGGCTGCCGGAGTGGCAGGGATCGCTGCGGGCTTGCGTGGCGCGGCTTCTCACCGAAGAACGGGCAGGGCAGGGATCATGAAGGGCATCATTCTGGCGGGAGGTTCCGGCACCCGCCTGCACCCGATGACGCTGGCGATCTCGAAGCAGCTTCTGCCCGTCTACGACAAGCCGATGATCTATTATCCGCTGACCACGCTGATGCTGGCGGATATCCGCGAGATCCTGATCATCTCGACGCCATCAGACCTGCCGCATTTCCAGCGGCTGCTGGGCGACGGTTCGGAGTGGGGGCTGAGCCTGAGCTATGCGGAGCAGCCGCATCCGGGCGGACTGGCGCAGGCCTATCTGATCGGCGCGGATTTCGTTTCAGGCGAGCCCTCGGCGCTGATCCTCGGCGACAACCTCTATTACGGCCACAGCCTGACCCAGATGATGCGCCAGGCGCGGAAACGCGAAAGCGGCGCCACCGTCTTCGCCTATCAGGTGCGCGATGCCGAGCGTTATGGCGTGGTCTCCTTCGATGCACAGGGCAAGGCGATCTCAATCGAGGAGAAGCCCAAGGTTCCGCGCTCGAACTGGGCTGTGACCGGGCTCTATTTCTACGACGCGCAGGTCGTCGAGATCGCAGCCTCGCTGAAGCCCTCGCCGCGCGGCGAACTCGAGATCACCGACGTCAACCGGGTCTATCTCGAACGCGGCCAGCTTTCGGTCGAATGCATGGGCCGGGGTTTCGCCTGGCTCGATACAGGCACGCCCGACAGTCTGCTCCAGGCCGGGGAGTTCGTCAGGACGCTGGAGAGCCGACAGGATTTGCGGATCGCCTGCCCCGAGGAAATCGCCTGCCGCCGTGGCTGGATCGATGTCGGCCAGCTCGAAGCACTGGGCTCCAGGCTCGCCAAGAGCGATTATGGCCAGTATCTGCTGCGGATGGCGGCCGAGATCGCCCTGCTGCCGAAGGGCTAGAGGCGATGACGGTGGTTGCCATTCCGGAGGCTGGCGCGCTTGCGCCGATGGTGTTCTTCGACCGCGACGGCGTCCTCAACGAGGATGTCGATTATGCCTTTCGCATCGACCAGATCGTCTGGGTGAAGGGCGCCTTTGCGGCAGTGCGCCGGCTGAACCAGCTCGGTTACCGCGTCGTCGTGGTGACCAATCAGTCAGGCGTCGGGCGCGGCTTCTATACGGAGGAGGATGTCCGCGTTCTCCATGTCGAGATGAACAGGATCATGGCTGAGAACGGGGCGCGGATCGACGCCTTCTACTATGCGCCGCATCATCCGCAGGCGACGGTTCCCGCCTATTGCATTGACCATGAGGATCGCAAGCCGCGACCGGGCATGCTGCTCAAGGCGATGCAGGCATTTCCGACCGACAAGCAGCGCTCCTTCCTGATCGGTGATCGCGCGACCGACCTCGAAGCGGCGCAGGCGGCGGGCGTCGCTGGATTCCTGTTCAAGGGCGGCGATCTCGATGGCTTCGTGCAGGAGTGTCTTGCGAGCCTATGAAGTGCCTCGCCAGCCTATGAGGCGGCGACGGCGTCGAAGAAGCCGACAGGCCCCATCTGACCGCCCTTCAGGACGATGTCGAGACCGTCGAGGCGGGGATCGTCGCTGTGGGTCCGGCAGAGCGGGGCGCCCGGAACCAGCGCGGCGCGATAGGACAGTCCCCAGATATCAAGCGACTTGACCGCAAGGCTCGACGTATCGCCGCCGGCGACGACGAGGCGCCGGATCGCGGCCGTGGTCATGATGCCGCGCAGCAGTCGGCCTGTCGCGAGCGCGACGTTCTCCATGTTGCCCGGTGCCTGTGACGGCCTGTCGGTGACAAGCATGACATGCTGGCCGGCCGAGAGGCGGGCATGCGCCTCCTGCTCCAGCGCGAGGCTGTAGGCCGGCTCCGACAGTAGGCTTGCGGTGTCGATGCCGATGCGCTCATAGGCCGCGGAGGCCTCGACCTGCGCGCGCGTCACCGGCGAGAGACTTCCGACGAGGGCGAGGACCGGGCCGGGACGCGGCGCTGGGGCGTCCGACACGGCTGCAGTCTGCCGGGCGCTAGGCCAGGAGGTGGCCAGCGCCTGGGCGACGCTGCTCGGGCCGATGGCGAGCATCGGGCCATTGTTCATCTTCCGCCGCAGCAGCCGGCCGATGACGGCGAGGTCTTCGGTTCGCGAGACATCCAGAAGGACGGCGTCCCGGTCTGCGGCGAGGCCGGCCACGAGTCCATTCTCAGCGTCCGTGCCCTCATAGCTGCGGTAGTCGATGAGCTCGATCCGCTCCAGTCCCTGAGCCGCCAGATGCCGGCGCAGATCGGCTTCGGCCATCGGCGTGACCGGGTGGACGCTCATGGTCGGGTGGCGGTCGATGCGATGGACCGGGCCGCCGCTGCCGGCGGCCGCGAAGAGATTGCCGAACAGGCAGTAGCGTCCGAGATTGGGCTGGCCGCCGACGATCGGCAGGAAGGGGTTGGCGAAGTGCGGGCGTAGCGCCCGCACGGCCGCGCCGATGCTGCCGACATGCGGGGCGCTGTCGAAGGTCGAGCAGCACTTGTAGTGGAGGATGCCGACGGCCTGATCGGCGAAGAAGCGGCCTGCGGCGCTCAATTCGGCGGTCATGGCATCGGGCGCCATCGAGCGCGTCGCGCCTGCGATGCCGATCGCGTCGAGCGGGCCGGCGGCTGCGAGCTGCTTGCTTGTTGGGATGCGCAGGAAGAGCAGCGCCCGGACGCCGTATTCGGCGAGCGCGGCCAGCGTATCAGTGGCGCCGGTAAAATCGTCGCCATACCAGCCATAGGACGGGCGCGCCGCTGCCATCGTCGGACTCACCCAGTGACCTTGCCGAAGAAATCCAGCGCCTGGCGCAGTTCAGGATGCATGCTAGCGGCGTCCGTCAAGGACTGGCCGGCAGCAACCGCCTCCCAGGCTTGGCGGATGCTGGCGACGCCGGCCGCCGGGCCGCCGGGATGGGCGAGGATGCCACCACCCGCCATGAAGAGCAGGTCGGCATGGCCGATGGCATCAAAGGTCGGCTGTGCCGTACCGGCCCATTGGCCGGACGAGAACGCCGGCAGGACGCGGTCGTCGATGCCTTTGCCGCCGGGGCCTTGGCTCAGCGGCGTGACGCAATCCTTGGCCGAGGACACGACCTCGTCGTCCTCCTGCGCGAATTTCCCCTGCAGGCCATGGACATGCATGTGGTCGACGCCCGCGAGCCGCCAAAGCGTCTGATAGGCTTGGAAGGAGATGCCGAGCAGGGGATGGCGCGATAACGCGCCGAAGCCGTTGCGGTGACCGTGCAAAGCGAGATCGGTCGCGCGGCGCAGTGTCTCGATGGCGGAGAAGCCGCACCAGTTCAGGCTCGCCATGACGCAGGTGCCGCCCTCGCGCGCGACCAGATCGGCGTGGCGTTTCATGGCGTCAGTCTCGTCGGTGATGTTGAAGGCGATCATCACCGCCTTGCCGGTGCGGTCCTGATGCCGGCGCACGACATCCATCACCGCCGGCACGCGCTGCGCCAAGGGGGCGTGGACGGGATCGGCGGAGATCTCGTCGTCCTTGATGAAGTCGAGTCCGGCGGCGCAGAGCTTGCCGACGAGCGCGGCGGTCTCTTCGGGGCTCAGGCCGACATTGGGTTTGATGATCGAGCCGACCATCGGGCCTTCCATCACGCCGGTCAGGGTCCGCGTCCCGGCGATACCCTGGCGCGGCATCGCAAAGCGACTGCGGAATGCGGCCGGCAGGGTGATGGTGTCGAGCCGCAGGCCGGTGACCTCGCCGAGATCGTAGAGATTGCCCGCGACGATCGAGGCCAAAGTCGCGAGATTGGCGCCGACATTGTCCACGGGGAACGAGATCGCGACATGGGCGCGACGCCAGGGGCCGGTGACGCCCTTCTTCGCCAGCCAGGAGTTGGGCAGGCTGGGCGCGGCAACGGTTTCCAGGTCCTCGACGCTTGTCACGACGGCGCGGGTGCGGCTGCGCAACTCGTC
Source organism: Allobosea sp. P2_B12 (assembly GCF_056404835.1). Taxonomy (NCBI): domain Bacteria; kingdom Pseudomonadati; phylum Pseudomonadota; class Alphaproteobacteria; order Hyphomicrobiales; family Alloboseaceae; genus Allobosea; species Allobosea sp. P2_B12. The sequence continues at coordinate 238,154 of NZ_JBFUDG010000002.1, forward strand.
GGTCTCGCCGGCGACGCGGGTGAAGGTCCCGCTCGACTGTTCGCCGGCCATGACCTCGGCGACCTTCGCCGGGTCGAGGGGGGTCTCGATCAGATAGGTGGCCTGGAAGCGGTCTGCGGTCATGTCGCCGTCACAGCTTGCTCAGATCCGGGAACGGCCGCACCGGGTCGCTGCCGTCCCAGGTCTCGCTGGCCTCGCGGATCAGCCGGAACATCTCGCCCTTGGGGCCGGCGACCTCGGAGAGTTCGATCACGGTGCCGGGGTGATAATAGGTGTCGAAATAGCAGAAGCGGCCACGCTCGCCGACTTCGCCCGACATCACCACCTTGAAGCCCTGCGCCGTCAGGCGTTCGAGATCGGCATCATAGTCCGAGGTCCAGTAGGCGACGTGCTGCAGGCCCGAATGGCCGGCATCGGTGAAGTCCTTGTACATCGACGGCACGGCGTTGCGGCACTGGATCAGCTCGATCTGGAGCGGCCCGGAATTGGCCAGCGCGACCGAGTTGTGCGGCTCATAAGCCTCGCCCTTGTAGCGGTAGTTTTTGATCGGAACCTTCGGATTGTAGAAGAACGGCCCGACGCCGAGCACGCGGCTCCAATAATCCATCGCCACCTCGATATCGGGGACGACATAGCCCGCCTGGCGGATCTGGCCGAAGAAGCGGCTCATGGCGATACCCTTGTGCTTGCGCGTTGGTGAGACATCAGAATTTCAGGAAGCCGGTCGAGAACCACGGTACGGCGGCGACGACGAGCAGGCCGAGGAACAGCGCCAGCATGTAGCCGCCGATATATTTCAGGCCCTCGTCGGGGTTGACCTTGCTGATCGCGCAGGCGCCGTAATAGCCGACGCCGAAGGGCGGGGCGAAAAGCCCGATGCCCATCGCGAAGACCACGACCATGGCGTAGTGGACCTCGTGGACGCCGATCTGCTTGGCGATCGGGAACAGCAGCGGGCCGAACAGCACGATCGCCGGGATGCCCTCGAGCACGCTGCCGAGGATGATGAAGGCGACGATCGAGATCGCCAGGAAGCCCCAGGTTCCGCCGGGCACGGCCGCCATGGCCCGCGCCAGATCCTGCGAGAAGCCGGACTGGGTCAGCCCCCAGGCCATGGCCGTGGCGCAGCCGACGATGAAGATGATCGCGCCGGTGAGCGAGGCCGTGTCCGCGAGCATGCGCGGCAGGCGGCGCCAGTCGAACTGGCGGTAGAGCAGGAGCCCGGCCAGCACCGAATAGGCGATACCGATGGTCGAGACCTCGGTCGCGGTCGCGACGCCCTCGACGACGGCGGCGCGGATGACGAAGGGCAGGGCGATGGCCGGCAGCGCGATCAGGCTGAGCTTGCCGATTTGGCGCCAGGAATGCCGGACGACATGGCCGAGATCCTCTCCGCGATTGCGCCACCAGACGACGAAGCAGAGCGCGATGCCGAGCACGAGCGCGGGCACCATGCCGCCGGTGAACAGTGCCGCGATCGAGACGCCGGTGACCGAGCCGATGGTGATCAGCACGATCGAGGGCGGGATCGTCTCGGTCTGCGCGCCGGTCGCGGCGAGCAGGGCGACGAGATCGCCGGGCTTGGCGCCGCGCTTCTTCATCTCGGGGAAGAGGACGGGGGCGATCGCCGCCATGTCGGCGATCTTGGAGCCGGAAATGCCCGAGACCAGATACATCGCGCCGACCAGCACATAGGACAGGCCACCGCGGACATGGCCGAGCAGCGAGGCGAGGAACTGGATCATCGCCTTGGCCATGCCGGTCATCTCGATCAGCGCGCCCAAGAAAATGAAAAGCGGAACGGCGAGCAGGATGAGATGGCTCATGCCCTCGTCTAGGCGTCCGACCATCACGATCATCGGCGTCGTCGTGGTGCAGGCGAGATAGCCGAAGGTGGCGAGCGCGAAGGAAAAGGCGATCGGCACGCCGGAGAAGACGTTGAGCGCGACGACGCCGACGAAGAAGACGACGAGGTTGAGCTTGCCGAGCGGCTTGAGTGCGGGGCCGGCGAGCCAGAACAGCAGCACGAGGGCCGCGGTGATGCCGATCGCGAGCAGGACCGGCTTGAGCGAGCCGAAGCGCAGCAGCCGGAAGCTCGCCGCCAGCAGCATCAGCCCCATGCCGACGGGGATTGCCGCTGCGCGCCAGGCATTGGTGATCTCGAGCGCCGGGGTGACGATGAAGCTCTCTTCCTCGGCGTATTCGAGCGCGTGCGGCAGGATGAGAAGGAGAAAGGCGATGGCCGCCGTGATCGCCAGCGCCTCGAGCAGAGCCTGTGTCGCTGGCGAGACGCGGCTGACGAGGCCGGTCATGCGCATGTGCTCGCCGCGCCGGAGCGCGACGACGGCGCCGAGCATCGAGAGCCAGAGGAACAGGATCGAGGCCAGTTCGTCCGACCAGACCAGCGGGGCGTGGAAGACGTAGCGAGCGGTCACGCCCGCCGCGAGGATGCAGATCTCGACCAGGACGAGCGCCGCCGCGATGGCCTCCACGCCAGTGCCGGCGACGTGGTCGAGGCGGTTGGCCATCCGGCCGATCCCGGTCGTCGGGATCGGCGGGGGGGCGTGCAGTGTCGCGGTATGGGCGTCCATGGCAGCGGCGCTTTCGTGTGATGGGTCTTTTGCGCCGTGCAGGCTCGATGAGCGCTCAGGCGAGCTTGCCGACGGCGCCTTCGAGCAGGCCCCAGGCTTCGGCGCCGAAGCGCTCCTGCCACTCCTTGTAGAAGCCGGCATCGCGAAGCTTGGCCCGGAACGTTTCGGGGTTGGTCTTGTTGAAGGCGAGCCCCTTGGACTGGAGATCGGCCTGGACCGTCTCGTTCAGGCTCTTGATGTCGCCGCGCTGCTTGACGCCGGCCTCGTTGATGGCGTCGCCGACGATCTTCTGGATGTCGGCCGGCAGGCCGCGCCAGGCCCGGCCATTGGCGATGAACCAGAAGCCGTCCCAGATATGGTTCGAGACGGCGCAGTTCTTCTGGACCTCGAACAGCTTGGCGACCTGAATGATCGGCAGCGGATTCTCCTGCGCATCGACGACCTTGGTCTGGAGCGCGGAATAGACTTCCGAGAACTGCAGGCTGGCGGGGGCGGCGTCGAGCGCCTTGAACATCGAGATCGAGAGGGGCGAGACCGGCACGCGGATCTTGAGGCCGGCCATGTCCTTGGCGGTTTCGATCGGCTTGCCCGAGGTGGTCATCTGGCGGAAGCCGTTGTCCCACATCTTCTCGAAGGCGAAGAGGTTGACCTTGGAGATCGCCTCGCGGACATGGGCGCCGAGCTTGCCGTCCATCGCCTTCCAGACCTGGTCGTAATCGGCGAAGGCGAAGCCCACCGCGTTGATCGCGGCGACCGGCACCAGCGTCGCGATGACCAGCGCCGAGGGGGTGAAGAAGGTGATGCCGCCATTGCGGACCTGGCTCAGCATGTCGGTGTCGCCGCCAAGCTGATTGTTCGGGAAGATCTTGATCTCGACCCGGCCGTTGGTCTCCTTGGCGATGCGCTCGGCCGCCTCCTGGGAACGGACATTGAGGGGATGGCTGAGCGGCAGGTTGTTGCCGTATTTCAGCTCGAACTCGGCGGCGCGGGCGATGTGCGGCATGCCGATGAGGGGGATCGCCGTTGATGCGGCGAGCGTGTGCAGAACCTTGCGGCGCGTGAATTCAGTCATCGAACCCTCCCTGGATCGCGTTGCGATCTGATTGATTGCCGTCTTCTTGCGCAGACGATAGAAAGGTGCCGTGATGTCCGTCAAACTCAATTCTTGATGCTTTTTGATGTGATTTGAATGGACAACCAGAATCGTCCGCCTTCAGCGGTTGCATTGGACGCGACTTTCGCCGAGGGGGCGCCGCGCCGCCGTGCATCGGCGCGGATCGACGACGTCGCCGCACGCGCCGGTGTCTCGACTGCCACCGTCGACCGGGTGCTGAATCAGCGGACGGGGGTCCGCGCGGTGACGGTGCAGCGCGTGCTCAAGGCCGCCAGCGAGATCGGTTACACGATCGACGACGCCCTGCCGGCCGGGGCGCTCACACCGCTGCGGCTGGCGTTCCTGTTGCCGGCCGGAACGAACCGCTTCCTCACAATGGTTGGGCGCCAGATCGCCGGCTCGCAAGACCAGCTCGCTTCGTTCAACATGCGGGCGCGGGTCGACTATATCGAGAGCTTCAAGCCCGAACTGCTCGCCCAGCATCTCAAGAAGGTCGGGCGCGATGTCGACGGCATCGCCTTCATGGCGCTGGAGCATCCGACGGTGCGCGAGGCGGTGGACTGGCTGGCCGAGCGCGGCGTGCCGGCCGTGACGCTGATCTCCGACATCGCGAACACGAAGCGCGTCGCCTATGTCGGGCTCGACAATCGCTCTGCCGGACGCACGGCGGGCTATCTGCTGGCGCGCTTCATCGGGCCCAGGCCTGCCAAGGTTGCGATGATCGCCGGCAGCCTGAGCTACCGCGCCCATGAAGAACGGGAGATGGGCTTCCTGCACCTGTTCGAGGATCTGTTCCCGGCGATCCAGGTCGTCGGCCTGCGCGAGGGCCATGATGAGGAGGCGCGCAACTACCGCCAGACCAAGACGCTCCTGGCACAGCATCCCGACCTCGCCGGCATCTACAATATCGGCGGCGGGCCGGAGGGCATCGCCCGCGCGCTGAAGGAATCGGGGCGGCAGCACGAGGTTGTCTTCGTCGGCCACGGCCTGACGCCCGATACGCGCAGCCTGCTGATCGAGGGGGCGATGGATGCCGTCATCACCCAGAACCCGCAGGCCTCGATGATGGACTGCGTCTCGATCTTCGCCAATCTGCGCGCCGGCCGCCCGGCCTCGCAGGGCGTCGAGCGGCCGCGCACCGAGATTGTTCTGCGCGAGAACCTGCCGTAGAGGGAGCGAAGAGAGAGTGAGGTCTGACGGCGGCACGAAAGCGGCCGGCGCCTGAACATGCGGCAGATGGTGCGGAAAGATGCGCCCATCTTGAAGTCATCGTGGCCAGGAGAGCCAAAACCGGTCGATCTGTGCCAGATTCAGGCAGCTAAGGTTGGCCCCGATATTGCTGTCTCACATTTTATCGATTGACCGGCAGTGGGGAGCGTTCCATGTCCAGCTTGCCTGCGAGAGCCGAATTCGCCTGTTGCGAATGCGGTTCTCCCTCGATCACGATTCCGGCGGACCTTGCCGACGACGCGCCGGTCTCCTGCGGCGGCTGCAACAACGTCATCGGCTCCTGGCTCGGCTACAAATCCTTCGTCAGCCGTTCAATCACGCTGGAAGCCCATGGCTTTCCGAACACGCCGCTGATCTGCATCGACCCGATCATGATGCAAAGCTTCGAGGATGCGCTGGCCGATCGCTGAGTGTTGGGTGGGGCGGCCGGAGTGCCCTACCGGACCAGGTTCGGTGTTCTGACGGCGTTGGCGTTTAGCCGTCAGCTCTTTGCGGTCACGGGCTGGCTCTTCTCGGCCACGCCGAGATCGACTGTGACCTCGGCCCGGATCTGCTCCAGGCAGACATTGTGGGCGAAGATCTGCGCGAGCTTGCGACCATCGCCAAGCTGGGGATGGGAGCCGCTATCGGCCAGGACGGCGATCTCGCGGGCCATTGCCGCCGTGTCGCCCGCCGGCACCAGAATCGCCGTGCCGTCGAGGACGTCGTAGAGTTCGGTGCCCTTGTCGGCGGTGACGAGCACGGGCTTGCCGCTCGCCAGCATGCCGGCGAGCTTGGAGGGGAGAACGAGATCGGCCATGCCGGCCTGCTGCGGCAGGATGTGGACATCGGCCAGGCTCAACAGCTCTGAGAGCCGCTCGGCCGGTTGCAGCGGCAGGAAGCGGACATTGGGCAGGCTGCCATAGCGCGCGAACAGGCTCTTCTTCTCCGGGCCTTCGCCCGCCACCACGAAGAGGATGTCCGAGCGTTCGGCCAGCAGCTTTGCCGCCTCGAAGGCAACTTCGAGCGCCTGCTTGGCGCCGATATTGCCGGAATAGAGTGCGACCTTGGTGTCGGCGGCGATGCCGAGTTCGGCGCGGTAGCTGTTCTCGCCCTGATGCGGCTTGATCCGGCCGAGATCGACCCAGTTGCGGATGATGGACATACGGTCGCGCGGCACACCCTTGTCGGCGAGCCGGTCGGCCATGCGATGCGAGATCGCGATCACACGGTCGAAGCCCTTCAGCGTCAGGCGCTCGAATAGTCCCGCTGCCTTCTGCAGGAGGCCGGATTTCAGATGGCCGACCGCGAAGGCCGCATCGATCTCGAGATCCTGGACATGCAGGACGAGACGCGAGCCAACGAGCTTGGCGGCAAGGATCGCCGCCGGCGCCGAAAGCAAGGTCGGCTCGACGCAGAAGACCGCGCGGGGGCGCCGCCACAGGATCTGCCAGATGATCACCGGCAGCGACGACACGGCAAAGGAGATCGGTGGGACCAGCCGCCAGAAGCCGCGCATCTCATCGCGCAGCAGCAGCGGGCAGCGGATGACCTTGACGCCGGCCACAGTCTCCGAGGCGTAGCGGGAGGCGGAATGGGGTGCGGCGACGCGCCAGCCGGGGTAATGCGGCGGCGCGGTGACGACCAGCACGTCCTGGCCCTTCGCGGCCAGGAAGGCTCCAATCTCGCCGGAATAGAGTCCGACGCCCGTGGGTTCCGGCGCGTAGTTCATTCCGTAGAACAGCGTATCCAGCCGAGCCATCTTTCACTCCGTCCGGCAGGCAAGACAACCCGCTGACAAGCGCATCGACGCATCTGCCATGGCAGCGCAACGTTCGACCGTCGGGACACATGTCCCGACCCCCTTGCGATGGCTGGCCCAGGCGCGTTTCGCGCTGCACAATTGCAAATCTATCGCCGCTGCCGATTAGTAATGCAAGTCTCGTGCTGGCCCTCCAGGACGTCCCTGGGCCGTCGCAGGCGTTAACTAAATGGCTAAAGTGGCGAGAACCTGACAGCTTCGCGACGGCGATGCCGCTCCCCCTTCTATTGGCGACCATCGCCGGAATATCCCGGATTCGGCCGGATTCTGGCGCACTTCTGCGCCGGATGGCATTGCACGGTCTGACCGCATGTCGCGATATGTCAGCTTCGGGGGCGGTTGCTTTTCCGGTTTGCGGTGGCATGCCGCGCGTGCCGGACGGTAACCCTAATACATCATTACCCATCGGCATTGGGATCAGGCGCCCTAGACGATTGCCTCCCGCAACGGGATATGTGATTTGTGCAATGCAGCGTCAGGCAAGGCCCGATCAACCGGGGCAGCCATCGTTGGCATTGGTCAGGCTCGTGCGCGACTGCGGACCAGCGGAATCTGGAGGACGGCATGGACAGGTCTGGGGTTGGTAAGGTCGCGCTCATCACGGGCGTGACGGGTCAGGACGGCGCGTATCTTTCCGAGCTGCTGCTCGAGAAGGGCTATATCGTCCACGGCATCAAGCGCCGCTCCTCCTCGTTCAATTCAGGCCGCATCGAGCACCTCTACCAGGACCCGCACGAGAAGGATCAGCGCTTCATCCTTCACTATGGCGACATGACGGATTCGACGAACCTGATCCGCATCGTGCAGGAGGTTCAGCCCGACGAGATCTACAACCTTGCGGCCCAGAGCCATGTGCAGGTCTCGTTCGAAACGCCGGAATACACCTCGAACGCCGACGCCACCGGCACGCTGCGCCTGCTCGAGGCGATCCGCCTGCTCGGCCTGACCAACAAGACGAAATTCTACCAGGCCTCGACCTCGGAACTCTACGGCAAGGTCCAGGAGATCCCGCAGAGCGAGAAGACGCCGTTCTACCCGCGCAGCCCCTATGCCGCTGCGAAGCTCTACGCCTACTGGATCGTGGTGAACTACCGCGAAGCCTACGGCATGCATGCCTCGAACGGCATCCTGTTCAACCATGAGAGCCCGCTGCGCGGCGAGACCTTCGTCACCCGCAAGATCACGCGCGCCATCGCGGCGATGCATCTCGGCTATCAGGACAAGCTCTATCTCGGCAATCTCGACGCCAAGCGCGACTGGGGCCATGCCCGCGAATACGTCCGCGGCATGTGGCTGATGCTGCAGCAGGATGAGCCCGACGATTATGTGCTTGCCACCGGCGAGACCACTATGGTGCGCGATTTCGTCAGCCATGGCTTCAAGCAGGTCGGCATCGACATCACCTGGAAGGGCGAGGGCGTCGAGGAGCAGGGCCTGGATGCCAAGACCGGCAAGGTGCTGGTCGAGATCGATCCGCGCTATTTCCGCCCGACCGAGGTCGAACTTCTGATCGGCGATCCGACCAAGGCGCACACCAAGCTCGGCTGGAAGCACGACACCAAATGGCAGCAGCTCTGCGAGGAGATGGTGGCGTCCGACCTGAAGGTGGTCGAGCAGGAGCGCCGCCGCAATGCCGAGTGACGCTTCGCCGAGTCAAGGCGGCTACGATCTCGCCGGCAAGCGCGTCTGGGTCGCGGGACATCGCGGCATGGTCGGCGCGGCGCTGGTGCGCCGCCTGAAGAGCGAGAACTGCGAGGTCGTCACGGCCGGCCGCAGCGACGTCGACCTGATGCGTCAGGACCAGACCGAAAGCTGGCTGGCAAAGAACAAGCCGGACGTCGTGATCGTCGCTGCCGCCAAGGTCGGCGGCATCCTCGCCAACGACACCTATCCGGCCGATTTCCTCTACCAGAACCTGATGATCGAGGCGAACATCGTCGAGGCCTCGCGGCAGGCGGATGTCGGCAAGCTGCTCTTCCTCGGGTCGAGCTGCATCTATCCGAAGCTCGCGCCGCAGCCGATCCAGGAGGATTCGCTGCTGACCGGGCCGCTCGAGCCGACCAATGAGTGGTATGCGATCGCCAAGATCGCCGGCATCAAGCTCGCGCAGTCCTATCGCAAGCAGTATGGCTGCGACTATATCTCGGCGATGCCGACCAATCTCTACGGGCCGGAGGATAATTTCGACCTCCAGTCCAGCCATGTCATGCCGGCGCTGCTGCGCAAGGCGCATGAGGCGAAGCAGCGCGGCGACAAACAGATCACGATCTGGGGGACCGGCACGCCGCGGCGCGAGTTCCTGCATGTCGACGATTGCGCCGACGGGCTGGTGCACCTGCTCAAGACCTATTCCGGCTTCGAGCATGTCAATATCGGCTCGGGCGAGGATGTGACGATCCTCGAACTGACCGAAGCGGTCTGCGACGTCGTCGGCTTCAAGGGCGAGATCGTCAAGGACACCAGCAAGCCCGACGGCACCCCGCGCAAGCTGATGAGCGCTGACCGGCTCCGCGCCATGGGCTGGGCACCGAAGATCGGGCTCAAGGATGGCATCGCCCAGACCTATCAGTGGTTCCTGGCCAATCGCGCCTGAGCACGCCGCTTCCGCGTCACCGAGGGCATCTTATCCCCGTTCTCCCATCATGGCGTAGGCTCGTGCCTCGCTCGACGGGAGAATTTCATGCGCGATTTCTACGAAGCCTTTCCCCATAGCTCGGCACGGCTCGCGCTGACGCCGACCTTCTCGGACCATGTCGAAGACGTCGCGCTCGAAGCGGACGTCCTTGTCCGCGTCGCGCTGCCTGCACGCGCGCGCTTCGTCCTGCTCAGCTTCGATGGCTTCTTTCGTGCCAGGCCCGGCACGGCAACGACGCCGCTTGCCCTGCCGTCCGTCTCGACCGGCGACGGTTCTGGCAGCGAACTCAACCCGAGTGGCCGCCGCATCCCCGAGACGCTCGCCGACGGCTCCACCGTCACCCATCTGTGCCTGCGCGCGCCTGCGGCGTGCAAGGGTTCGCTCGCCTTCTATGCGTGAGGACAAATCATGAACATGTTCAACTGCCAGCCGATTACGGCCCTTCCCGACGCGATTGTCCTGGCCGTGAGCGGACCGGGTCCCCTGATCTACGGCCCGACCAGCAACGCCGTCTGGTTCGATCTGATGAAGCCACTCGTCCTGCCTGCGGGCACGATCCAGCCGGGCGCCGTGCTGGAGTTCGATGCGCTGTTCGATTTCCAAGGGGCCAATGCAGGCCGCGCGCTCAGGCTCAACGTCAACGCAGCCTCGATCGGGCAGTCCTTTCCGACGACCACCAATCTGGCAGGCAACGTCAAGTTCCTGTTCTACGTGGCCAATGACGGCAAGTCGCTGCTGGCCTATTCCCAGAACTTCAATGACGTTCTCTCTCCGACGGCAGGGCAGGGTGCGCCGTTCTCGGTGCATACCAGCGCGGCGCCCAATGTTGTCGTCGATCTGACGGGGGCGGTGACGGTCAGCCTCCAGGCCCGGCCACAGAACGGCGATTCGATCCGTATCCTCGGTCTTTCGCTGGTCCAGCGCCGCATGGCGGCGGGAGCCGGGGCGATTCTTCCCGCCAATGCCGTCTCCTGCTGGGGCGACAGCCTGACGGCTGGCACCGGTTCGTCCTCGCCTTCGGGCGGTTACGTGACCCGCCTGCGGCAGGCGCTGACGGGCCGGGGCGTCAGCAATCTCGGGATCGGCGGGCAGACGTCGCTGCAGATCGTGGACCGGATGCTCGCGGACAAGTCGATGGGGCGCCGCGGCATCATCGTTTCCTGGATCGGGCGCAACGATGTCGGCATCTCGCCTGACCTTCAGGTGACGGTCCTCGCCCAGCATGCAAGGGCGGTCGCCAATCTGGAGGCCGGGACAGCCTATCTGCCCTGCACGATCACGCCGTCGGCGACCGAGACGACGGGAACCTCCAACCATACCGCCATCCTCGCGGCCAATGCGGCGCTAAAGGCGATGTACCCGGTTACCTGCGTCGATCTCTATGCCGCGCTGTCGACCGAGCCCGACGGCACCATCCCGGCCAGCCTCCGGTTCGATGCGGTGCATCTGAACGATGCCGGCTACGAGGTCGTCAAGACCACCGTGCAGGCGAAGCTGACGTCGCTCGGGTTGTGATGCGACGAGCGCCCGCCACAGGCGGGCACCTATGAAAAAGCCATCCGGAACCGCAGGGGACCGGATGGCTCATGATGTCGAGACGGGGCTGAAAGGCGTGCGGCTCGATCAGAGAATGATCAGCTTGACCGCAACGAAGGCAACGAGCGCGACCCAGCCGACATTGAGAACGGCCCCGACGCCGATCAGGGCAACGGCCCAGTTCGGACCCTGAGTGGCCGGAAGTGCTTCCGAAGGGCCGATTTGCGCGGCCTGCGACCAGGCAGAGGCATCCATTTGCGACGTCGTCATGTGAAATCTCCTCTGAGGCCCGACTCGACAGCTTTTGCATCGCTGCCGGGGCGACGGCCCGGATCATTTCAATGCCTGCATCTCAGCAAGTATTGTGCCATGCGGTAGTTGGTTTTGTTGCACTGCAATATGGCGGCTTGATGACGTTTCCGGTCGAAAGCGTTTCCGATGCGGCGCATGCGGCCGGCAGCGCAGCGCAACGGCAGCGTCACTCTGAGCCGGCTCGCGAAGAGAACGTCGGCGAAAGGGAGGTCAGCGATAGGCGTCCGAAGTCAGGAGATGATTGCCGACATAGTCGGCGACGCCCTGTTCCAGCGTCTGAAACGGCTTGTCGTAGCCGGCCTGGCGCAGCTTCCCCATCTCGGCCTGGGTGAAATACTGGTAGTTGGCGCGGATCGAGAGCGGCATGTCGCGGTATTGTACGCTGAGCGGCTTGCCGGCTGCCGCGGCGGTCGCCTCCATCAGATCCTTGAAGGAGCGGGCGGCGCCGGTGCCGAGGTTGAACACGCCGCTCGTTCCGGCCTGCTGCCAGAGCCAGAGCATCACCGCGATGCAGTCGGCGACATAGACGAAGTCGCGCAGCTGCTCGCCGTCGGCATAGCCGTCCTTGTGCGAGCGGAAGAGCGTCACCGGGTCGCCCGCCGCGATGACGGCCGCATTCTTGGCAACGAGGCTCTGCATGTCGCCCTTGTGGTATTCGTTGGGGCCGTAGACGTTGAAGAACTTCAACCCGGCCCAATGCGGTGGGCTTCCGCCGCCGGCCTCGGCGGCCAGCGCCCAGCGGTCGAAGGCGTGCTTCGACCAGCCATAGAGGTTGAGCGGGCGAAGGGCGTCTAGCCTTTCGACGTCGTCGAGGAAGCCTTGGGCGCCGTCGCCATAGGTCGCGGCCGAGGACGCGTAGATCAGCGGCGTCCGCGTCTTGGCGCACCAGCGCCACCATTGCATCGAGGAGCGCAGATTGGTGCGCAGGATGCCGTCGGCGTCGGTCGCCGTGGTCGAGGAGTTCGCGCCCATGTGGAAGACGGCATCGGCGCCGGAGAGCCCGGCGAGGAAGGCCTCGACCTCTTCGGGGAAGATGATGTCGAGGAAGCGGCTCTTGGCGATGTTGCGCCATTTGCCTTCGGTCCCGAGCACATCGACGATGACGATGTCGCTGCGGCCCTGCGCATTCAGCGTCGCGACGAGATTCGAGCCAATGAAGCCGGCGCCGCCGGTAACGATGATCATGCCAGGACTTTCGTCTGCGCCGCGGCGCCGTTCTGTCCGCCGGCCGCGAGCCGGGTGGTGGAGTGGCCGGGCATCAGTTGCGCCAGCACGACGCGGCCGCCGCGCGCCTTGACGATATGGCCGCCGACGACCTGATCCTCGGTGTAGTCGGCGCCCTTGACGAGGACATCGGGCTGCAGCGCCTCGATGATGGCGAGCGGCGTGTCCTCCTCGAACAGGATCACGGCGGCGACGCCCTTCATCGCGCCGATGACCTCGGCGCGGGCCTCTTCGTTTTGCAGCGGGCGGCTCGGCCCCTTCAGGCGCTTGACCGAGGAATCGGCATTCAGCGCCATGATCAGGCGGTCGCAGGAGTTCGCGGCTTGGCGGATCAGCGAGACATGGCCGGGATGGATCAGGTCGAAGCAGCCATTGGCGAGGCCGACGCTGAGGCCCTGCCGCGCCCAGGCGGTGCGCAGCGCGACGGCCTGGTCGAGCGAGAGCGGGCGACCATCGGTGGCGTCCTCAAGGGCGATCGACGGCTCGACGGCCTCACTGATCTCGCGGCGCGAGACCGTCGCGGTGCCGACCTTGCCGACAACGATGCCCGCGGCATGGTTGGCCATCTTCATGGCCGATCCGATCTCGAAACCGGCGGCGAGGCCAGCCGCGAGCACGGCGATGACGGTGTCGCCCGCGCCGGAGACGTCGAAGACATTGCGCGCGACGGTGGCGAGATGGATCGGCGTGCCCGTCACCGGGATGAAGGACATGCCTTTCTCCGAGCGTGTGACGAGAATGTCGGCGCCTGTCGCGGCATGAGCGCGGGCGGCGGCTGTCACGACCTCGCTGTCGCTGTCGCAGGGGAGGCCGGTCGCCTCGCTCAGTTCGCGGCGGTTGGGCGTGAGGATCGAGGCACCGGCATAGATCGACCAGTCGCGTCGCTTGGGATCGACGATGATGCGCCGTCCCTGCGCCCGCGCCGCCGCGATGGCGGCCGCGATCACCGCGTCGGAAAGCACGCCCTTGCCGTAGTCGGAGAGGATCGCGATGTCGCAGGCGGCGATAGCGCTGGTGGCGGCCTCCGCCAGGGCCGCCTCGACCGCAGGCGGCACAGCTCCGGTCTCTTCGTAATCGACGCGGATCATTTGCTGGCCGCCGGCGAGAATGCGCAGCTTGCGTGTGGTCGGGCGGTCCTTGTCGACGACGAGGCCGGAGGTGTCGACGAGGCCTGACATCGCCAGGGTAGCAAGCAGGCTGTCGCGGGCGTCGTCGGCGCCGGTCAGCCCCACGGCCTGAACGCGCACGCCGAGCGAGGCGATGTTGGTCACGACATTGGCGGCGCCGCCCGGCACCTCGCGCTGGTTGCGGGCCCGCACCACCGGTACCGGCGCCTCGGGCGAGATGCGATCGACCGCGCCATGGACATAGCAGTCGAGCATCACGTCGCCGATGACGGCAATGGCGATCTGATCGAAGCGTTCGAGAGCCATTGTTAAACAATCCAAGGAGATGCGGGACCGCCGCGCGATGACGTCTCGTCATCTTCGTATCTACGATTTCGGGCGAAGAGCAAATCCTTCGCACCTGCAGGATTAATGCCGCGCGCCCATGCCGGAGCGTCGCTGCGCCCGGACCTTCCTGTCCTGTGCGGTGCCGCTTAGAGAGGGCACGGGCAGCGCGCGGAGGCCCTTTGTCGGCCAAAAATACTCCATCCCGCCTCCGGCGATAACCATAGCGGCAAGCAGATCGGGGAACGGATCGGGCAGATGTGCTCTGGGGCACGTTGATGTTGCATCGCAGCGCTTTTCGGTTCAGGCAGTCTGTGTGACCGTCCCTGACGCTTGGGCACGTAGCGGTCGCCGGAGGATTCATTGGCGTCGACGCAGTATCGGCGGGATATCGACGGGTTGAGGGCCATTGCGGTTCTCGCGGTCATCGCCGCTCATGCCGGCGTTCCGTCCATGGCCGGCGGAATCCTCGGCGTCGACATCTTCTTCGTGATCAGCGGCTATCTGATCACCGGCATCCTCCAGCGCGAATTCAGATCGGGCCAGTTTTCCCTGATCGGCTTTTATGACCGCCGTATCCGGCGGATCCTGCCGGCGCTGAACGTCATGCTGCTGTTGTGCACGCCGGTCGCGTTCGTGCTGATGCTGCCGGGCGACCTCGAGAGTTACGGTCAATCCCTGGTGGCAACCGTGTTGTTCGCCAACAATATCCTGCTCATGCTGACGGCGGGCTATTTCGACCTCGAGAGCAAGCTCAAGCCACTGCTGCATAGCTGGAGCCTCGGCGTCGAGGAGCAGTACTACATCTTCGCGCCATTGCTGATGTGGGCCAGCTACAGGTTGATGCGGGAGCGCGGCCTGCTCGCCTTCGCCTGCATCATGACGCTGGCCAGCTTCGTGGTCTCGCTCTGGCTGTCGCCGACCCACCCCAACGCGAATTTCTATCTCGTCTTCTCGCGTGCCTGGGAGCTTGGAGCCGGCGCCATCGTCGCCCTGGTCGAGCCCCGGCTGCGGACTTTATGGGGCGGGCATGAGGGACGCCGGGCGGCGCTTATGCTGACCGGACTGGTCGGCTTGCTGGCCTCCATCGTCCTCACCAATCCGACGAACGCGATGCCGAACTGGCAGACTCTCGGGCCCGTGCTGAGCACCTGCATGCTGCTGGCGCTAGGCTCTTCGGCTGGTCTTGCGGGCCGCGTGCTGAGCGCGGGACCGGTCGTTTTCATCGGGCTGCTCAGCTACAGCGCCTATCTCTATCATCAGCCGGTGCTGGTCTTCGCGCGGCTGACCTCCTTCTCGGAGCCGCCGCTCTGGCTGATGGCGTCGCTCTGCGTGCTGGTCTTCGGCCTGGCCTATCTGTCCTGGCGCTTCGTCGAGACGCCGTTTCGCGACCGGCGCCGCGTCCCGTTCCGGCAGGCCCTGGCTTTCGCGGCGATCCCGTCCGTGCTGATCGTCGGGATCGGGCTCTCGATGTATGTCAGTTCGGGCTTCCAGGCGCGCTGGCCGGAGTTGGCGGCCGGGGATCCGCATTTCGGGCCGCGCCAGAACAAATCCTACAACAGCGATCCCCGGCGCTTCATCGGTGCGGCGCTGCCTGCAACAGCGGAGCGCAAGCGCGTGCTGGTCATCGGCAATTCCTTTGCCCGCGACTTCGTCAATATGGGGCTCGAGGCCGGGCAACTGGTTCCGGGCTATCTGAGCTATGTCGAGGATACCGACAGCAGCGACTGCGCGCCGATCTCGGCTTCGGTGCGCGAACTCGCACGAAATGCCGACCTGATCGTCTGGGGGACGGACCTGCATGTCGACCGCATCGGCTGTATTCGCGATCGTGTCGCGGAACTCGATGCGCTCAAGCCCGGCGTGACGCTGGTGCTGGGGACGAAGAGCTTCGGCTGGAACAACAATGCGGTCATGCTCTTGCCGGAAAAGGACCGCTACGCCTACCGCACGCAGCCGTTGCGCGAGGTCGATGAAGCGGACCGGCTCGCGGCGAAGACGTTCGGCAAGCGCTTTATCCCGGTCCTTGACCTGATCCAGGATCAGCAGGGCACGGTTCCGGTGTTCACGCCGGAGAAGATGTTCATCAGTCAGGATACGCGGCATCTGACCAAGGCCGGGGCTCAATATCTCGGCAAGCTGGTCTTCGCGGATCCGAGGCTGCAGTCATGACCGTGCCAGCGCATGGTGCGGTCCGGCCCGGCCGATGCTCGGGCTCCACGGGAGCAGCGCGTGCCGCCGGCGTTGCTGCGACAGCACCGCTGCGGCCGAAAGAGCCGGGCCGATCCGATCAGGGTTTCACCGATCCGGGGGCATGCCTCCGCCAAAAGCAAGGGATTTGAGATGAGTTGGCGCAGCGCGCTTTTACGATCGGTCAACGGCGTCATCGGCGCGGCGGGATGGCAGCTTCAGCCGCGATCCTTCGATTTCGACGATAGGCTCGAGAGTCCGGCCCATCTGGCGGCCATGCATGGCGCGATGGCCGCGCAGATCGCGCCATGGCTCGAGCGGCAGACCCTGTTTGCGGCCAAGCCGCTGCCGGATCTGACGGCGGAGATCGCGGCGTTCTATGCCGCTTTCCTGGAGTCGCCCTTCCGGAGGCAGCTGGGCGAGAGCCGCTACAACAATTGTCTGTGGCTCTATCTTCTCGCCCGCAGCATCGAGCCCGACCTGATTATCGACAGCGGGACCTATACGGGCGCGAGCTCCTGGGCCCTGTCGCGCGGTGCGCCGGCAGCGAAGGTCGCGAGCTTCGACATCGACCTGTCGAACCTGAAACTGCGCCTGCCATCAGTGACATATGTGGAGGCGGACTGGACGACCTTCGACCTTGCTCCCTATTCCGGCAAGACAGTGCTGGTGTATTTCGACGATCATGTCGATCAGGCGCGGCGGCTGCTGGAGGCCCGGGCCCGCCGGATTCCCCTGGCGATCTTCGATGACGATTTCACGCTCGGGGCCTTTCCGGCCATGGCCCATGACGGGGCGGCGCTGCCGAAAGTCGAATTCGTGCTCGACGAGACGCTCCGGGACGGCGAGGAGATCGTCTGGCGCAATCGTGGCCAGCTTGCCCGCTGGCGGATCGACCGTGACTATCTCGACCGTGCCAGGGCGACCGTGCGCGCCACCGAGCGGGTTCCCAATACCTCACTCGTGACCGGGATTCACCAGACTCCCTATCGCATCGTCGCCCTGCATGAGGAGGGGTGAGCGCAGGGGAGGGGCGCAAACCCTTGCGGGACATGGCGGCAGGTTTTCGGGTTGACAGACGACTTGGCTGCCCGCCCGAATGTCACCTTCATGCGACCTTCGTCATTGAGGCGCTAGGATAGCGGGGGCCGCCATCGAACTGAGGACGGGCCGGTTCTTGCATCGTGGCACCGGCCTATGTGAAACGGCGTTGCGTCCATCGGATTGGCGGGGAACATATGGTGCCGCGTCGATGATGGTGGAAATGATCTTGATTGGGGCTTGAGGGCGGCCGCATACCTCTGAAAGATTAGACGTGGTCGTGGATAACAAGATCAGCAGGTACAATTTTTCCGGGGGGAAGAGGGAAACCGTTGGTCTGGCGAGCTTTTTGATGGTTCAACCGGAGCGCTGATGCGGGCCGTGTTTGACGATCTGAGCTCCCCGACGTCGATGTTTGACGTCGGTTCGTTGATGCTGTTTCGAGCTGGGGAAATACAAATGACTGTTATGGGCGAAAAACCCGCAAGGCACGCCCTCCCCGTGGACATGAACCGCGTTTCGCCGAAATGAATCCGTCTTCGTCCAACAAGCTTGCTGTCGTGCTCTTGACCTTCAACGAGGCAAAACACCTGCCGCGGGCCTTGGCTGCCGTTCAGGATATCGCATCCGAGATTTTCATCATCGATTCCGGATCGACAGACGGGACTCGGGAGATCGCACGTTCGCTTGGCGCGACCGTGCTGGAGAATCCGTTCGTCAATTACGCCCAGCAGTTCCAGTGGGGGATCGAAAACGCTCCGATCACGGCCGAGTGGATCATGCGTCTCGACGCTGACGAGATCATCGAGCCGGACCTGGTTGCGGAAATCAAGGCCAAGCTGCCGCAGCTTCCCCCCGAGGTCACCGGCATCAACCTGAAGCGCAAGATCATCTTCATGGGCCGGTGGCTGCGCTATGGCGGGCGCTATCCGCTGATCCTGCTGCGCATCTGGCGGTCGGGAAAGGGTCGTATCGAGCAGCGCTGGATGGATGAGCACATGTTGCTCACCGAAGGCCGTGCGGTGACGTTCACGGGCGGGTTTTCGGACCACAACCTCAACGACCTGACCTTCTTCACCAACAAGCACAATCGGTATGCGACCCGCGAAGCGCTCGACATCCTCAACCAGCAGCTCAACCTGTTCCCGCGCGACGAGGCGCTCGGCAGGGAGAACACCTCGATGCATGCCGCATCGATCCGTTTCCTGAAGGAGCGCTTCTACAACAAGCTGCCCTTCGAGCTCTCGACGCTGGGCTATTTCGTGGTCCGGTATTTCCTGCAGCTGGGCTTTCTCGATGGGCGCGAGGGCGCGATCTATCACTTCCTGCAGGGCTATTGGTACCGCTTCCTCGTCGGCGCCAAGGTCGAGGAACTGCGCCGGGGAATCGCGCATCTCAGCGACCCTGCCGAGATCCGCAAAGAACTGGCGAGCCTGACCGGGCACACGCTCTAAGCTAAAACCGACGGCGCCGGATCACGGGTTCTGCCGGATCTTCCAGCCGCCGTTCCAGAGGCCGGCCTGTGCGTCGCGAGCCTTGCGCATCGCGGCGTCCAGCCGCTCGTCCTGTCCCGTCGGTCGGACCCAGCCAGCGCTGACCAGCGCTTCCGCGAGATCGGCGTTGCCGACGGTGCAGGACGCTTCGAACCGGCCATGGATCGGCGGCAGCCGGACATGGCAGTTGACCCTGCCCGCACGCAGCAGGTTCGAGAGCGCGGCGCGCGCCTGAAGCCCGCAGGCGAAAAGCTCGTCCTTCCGGTCGATACAGACCGCATCGCGATGCGGGCCGAGCACATCCTGGACGGAGATCGCCCATTTCCCTGCAGTGAAACGCTGCCCATCAACAATCATGAAGGGCGGGTCGAGTTCGATGTCGTCGTAGCTGGCCTCCGGTTCAGGCGCAGCGGGAATGCTGTCCTGAAGCTTGGCTGCCTGCTCCTGCGCAGGCGGGCCGGGGGCTGCGAGTTGCGTCGCTTGGGCTGAAGGCGCGGGCGGCGGCGCTTCGACCGGCTGAGACTGCATGACGGAGGCAGCCGGGGGTGCCAGCGCGGCCGGATCGAGCTGCTCAAGAGCCATCACGACGACGCCGGCAGCCAAGGCCGCGATTGCCATGGTTGCCAGCAGCCGAGGCCATCGCCCCCTTCGCCATCGTCCGCCGAATGCCATGCCCAATCCGTCCCGGATAACCGTCTCTGATCAGGCCCGGTTGTAGACATCCTCGAAGCGGATGATGTCGTCCTCGCCGAGATAGCTGCCGGTCTGGACCTCGATGATCTCGACATCGATCCGGCCAGGATTGGCCAGCCGATGAACTGCCCCGCGTGGAATATAGATCGATTCGTTCTCGGAGAGGTCGCGCACGCTGTCATCCACGGTGATGCGGGCTGTGCCCTTGACGACGACCCAGTGCTCGGATCGGTGCAGGTGCTTCTGGAGCGAGAGCTGGCCGCCGGGATAGACCACGATGCGCTTGGCCTGGAAGCGATCCTGCTGCTCCAGCGTGCGGTACCAGCCCCAGGGCCGATAGACGCGCGCATGGTGCGTCGCCTCGATGCGGCCTGCCTTCTTGAGCTGGTCGACCAGGCCCTTGATCTCGCCTGAGCGCGCCTTGTCGGCGACCAGGACGGCGTCCCTCGTCGCGACGACGACGGTGTCGGTCATGCCGAGCACGGCGACGAGCTGGCCTTCGCTCGAAACATAGCTGCCGGTGGTGTCGATGAAGGTGACGTCGCCGGTTGCTGCGTTGAGCGAGCCGTCCTGCGGCGAGACGGCCCAGAGCGCATCCCAGCCGCCGATGTCAGACCAGCCGAAATCGCCGCCGACGACGACGGCATGCGTCGTCCGTTCCATCACGGCGTAGTCGATCGAGATTTTCTTGGCCGTCAGGAAGCTGGCTTCGTCGAGGACCGGCACGCCGAGATCGGTCTTCGCAGCGGCGATCGCGGCGCGAACGCCGGCGACGCTGTCGGCATCATGGCCGGCATATTCGTCGATGATCGTGGCTGGCTCGAACAGGAAGTTGCCCGAGTTCCAGAGATAGCCGGAGGCGACATAGCGCAGCGCGGTCTCGTGATCAGGCTTCTCGACGAAGCGGGCGACCTCGCGAGCCTCGCCGGCGACAGTGGCGCCGGCCTCGATATAGCCGTAGCCGGTGGCCGGGCTGCTGGGGATGATGCCGAAGGTCACGATCTTGCCGGCGCGCGCCGCCTCGATGCCCGATGCCACCGCCGCGCGAAACGCCGGGACGTCGAGCACGACATGATCGGCGGCCAGCACGAGGACGAGCGCATCGGGGCTGTGCTCGGCAATATAAAGGCTCGAGGCCAGGATCGCCGGGCCGGAATCACGCGCCACCGGTTCGAGCAGGATGTCGGCCTCCAGCCCGATCTCCGCGACCTGACGCTCCACCATGAAGCGGTGGATCTTGTTGGTGATGACCAGCGGCCTGCCGAACAGAGCGGGGTCGTTGACGCGCGCCAGCGTCTCCTGGAAGGTCGAGAGCTCCCCGATCAGCGGCGCGAACTGCTTCGGAAACGCCTCGCGCGAAGCGGGCCACAGGCGCGTGCCCGAGCCGCCGCACATGATGACCGGGCGAACCAATCCCGTTGCATTTGAAGCCATCTCTTCTCCTTATCGACGATAGACCGCCGGAAGCGTTTCCAGCGCCGGTTCACGCGAGCCTGACGCAAACCGCGGGACCACTGCCACGGGACATATCACTGGCGCCGCCATGTGACAGGCGGGAGTAGACGAGGTTGCCTCGGAGCGCGATCCGGCAAGAGACATCCGACCTTGTTTTCCGTCACAGCCACGGCACGCAAAGGGCATGTTTCGTGCCACCGACCCCCGCAAACCGTAGGATCGAAGCACCTCCCCGTTTCAAAGGGCGCAGCCGTCGAGACGCGATGGCGCGGCAACGAGGGACCGTGTCGTCGCGTGACCGATCAAATCATACGGTGCTGCCGGTGATGACTGCGGCGAAGCCAGTTCTTTCAAGCTTAAACCTCACAATAAACCAATCGTCAACCTTCATTTGAAGCACTAAATCGTTCGAGTATGTCTAACATTAATCATGCTGCGTCGGATAAGCCAATCGCGACGGTACAGTGAATTATCATTTCGTTTTCCATCGCTAGGCATGCCGAATTCGAGGAGTTATTTGTTAAGTCACGCCGATCTAGTTTCGCCACGTTATTTGACGGCGCGTGGCGCCCGACGAGCCCCGGCGGCCCGTTCGTTCCTCAAGATGCCAGGACGGCGTCATGACTGTGGTGATGTGGTTGGCCATCGTGAATCTGGCCTGCGTGGCGGTGTTCCTGGAGATGGCCGACGCCGCTCCGGCGATCGACTAGATCGCGTCGTATCCGGACGGAATCGTCCGGATACGACAACATGATCGTCGATGCCGGGTGGAGCATAGCGATCGCGAAGAACCGGCCTAGGTGCCGTTTTTCAGTAGGTGTACTTCACGTTCAAAAGCGCCGTGAAGGTCCGCAGGATGATCCGCAGATCGAGCCAGATGCTCGAATTCTCGACATACCAGATATCGAGCCGCACCCGTTCGGCCATGCTGTCGGTCGTCGGCGTCTCGCCCCGGCTGCCATTGACCTGAGCCCAGCCCGTCAGGCCGGGCTTGACGTGCTGGCGATAGGGATAGTCGCCGATCAGCTTCTCGAAATGGGCGTCGTGCGCCAGGGCGTGCGGCCGCGGGCCGACGATCGACATCTCGCCGCGGAGCACGTTCCAGAGTTGCGGCAACTCGTCGATGCTGAGCCGGCGGATCAGCCGGCCGACGCGGGTGACGCGGTCGTCATGGCGTGAGGCCTGCCGGACGACGGCGCCGTCCTCCATCACGCGCATGCTGCGGAATTTGAGAATCCTGAACGGGCGGTTGTTGAAGCCGTTGCGGGTCTGCCGGAACAGGACCGGGCCGGGGCCGTCGAGGCGGATGGCCGCCGCCGTCAGGATCAGCAGCGGCGAGATGAGAAACAGCGCGGAACTGGCGATCGCGACGTCGAGCGCGCGCTTGGCGCCGCGCTCGGCGAGCGTCATCGGCGCGCGATGCATCTCGACGGTGACCAGGTTGCCGAAGCGCTGCGTCGGACGTGAGACGATGTCGCCCAGCCGCTGATCGAGCGCGAGACGGATCGGCAGCGGCAGAATGCGCAGGCCCGCGATGAAGCGGCCGGCGAGGTCGAGGCGGCTGCTGTCGAAAGAGACCACGACTTCCTCGACATTCGAGCCGCGCAGCGACGAGGCGGCCTGGGCGATGAGGCGCTGCACGGTCTCGTCGTCGAGTGGTTCGTCGAGGGGAAGGGCTACGCGGGCCACCACGGTCAGGCCGAAGGGGGCGAGCCGGTGTGCCAGCTTGCCGTCATCGAGATGGGCCGCATCCCCGACCAGCGCGATGCGGCGGGTGGCGAAAGCGCCACTCTCCAGCGCGCGGGCCATCAGCCCGCGCCAGAAGAAGCGCAGGCCGGCGACCAGCGTCGCGCCGCAGACGATGAAGGAGATTGTCGCGCCCCGCGAGACGGTGTGGCCCATCTTCAAGGAGAAGCCGACCAGCATCAGGAAGCCGGCCACGGTCGCCCACAGCGTGAACACGCCGGTGACCTGGCGCAGGGGCTTGAGCAGCTCGATCGGCCGATAATGGCCGCGCAACTGCATGAGGAGGACGAAGAGCGCGGCGAACAGGACGCCCAGCGCCAGAAAATCGCTGACCTCGCCGGCCATATCCGACATCAGTTCGCTATAAGCGACCCCCGTCAGCACGCTGGCACAGACGATCGCGATGATGTCGACGGCGACGACGAACGACCCGATCGAATCGTAGCGAAACCAGCGGCTCCGGGCGCGGCCGGTAGCCGCGGCGGCGGTAAAATCGATCGCCATGGGGCTCCTCAGCAGTGGCCGGTGTTAACGGGTCGTCTACGGTGTTTCGATTTTGCTTTCAACCGCCATGACGTTTCGTCATTCTGTTAACCTTCTAGAAAGTTTCGGCTTCGTGCCTTGCATGAAACGCGCCAGATCGGATGTGCGGCCCAGCCTGTACAGGGCCGATATGGCGGAGGCTTGACCATTTCGCGCGGGCCGCGCCCCAATCACAATCCGCATCGGCAGGCGATGCGGCTGGATGCACAAAGGGATCGCAATGCCTTCGCCGCGTTCGACACTGGCCCGCTGGCTTTGCAGCGATGCGTTGCCGCTCTGGGCCTCGGCCGGACGAGACACGGTTTGCGGAGGCGTGCATGAGCGGCTGCGCTGGGACGGCAAGCCCGATTTCGGCGTTCCCAAGCGCGTCCGGGTCCAGGCGCGCCAGATCTACTGCTATGCTCATGCCTCCGATCTCGGCTGGTTCGACGGGCTCGGGTTTGCCGGCGATGTGCTCGACTGGTTGGTCGACAAGGCGTATGCCGCCGATGGAAGGCCGGGCTTCGTGCATCTGCTCCAGGCGGATGGCAGAGTGGCGAACCCGCTGCGCGACACCTACGACCACGCCTTCGTGCTCCTCGCGCTTGGCTGGTATGCAAAGGCGAGCGGCGACACGCAGGTCCATGGTCTGATCGGCCAGGTCATCGCCTTCCTCGACGAGGCGATGCTGGCGCCGGACGGTTCCTATCGCGAGGGCGTGCCGCCCAGCCTGCCGCGCCGTCAGAACCCGCATATGCACCTGTTCGAGGCGATGCTCGCGCTGCACGAGACCATTGCCTATCCGGGCGCGCTGGAACGGGCACACCGGCTTCACGCGATGCTGGAGACGCGTTTCCTGCAGCCGACGCCGATGCTGCGCGAGTTCTTCGACGATGGCTGGCAACCGGTAGCCGGCGAAGAAGGCCGCATCGTCGAGCCCGGCCACCAGTCGGAATGGTGCTGGCTGCTGCGCCGCTACGAGGTGGCGGCGGGGCTGCCGGCGGGGCCGCTTGCCTCGGCCCTCATCGACGCTGCCGAGGCCGGCAGCGGGACGGGGGGCGGTTTCCTGGTCGACGAGGCGGATGTCGACGGACGGCCGCGGCGGTCTAGTCGCCGGCTCTGGCCCCAGACGGAATGGGCCAAGGCCTGGCTAGCGGAACAGCGGATCGGTCGCGAGGGTGCCGGTGCCAAGGCGCAGCACGCTCTGGCGATGTTGATGGAGGGCTATCTCGGCAAGCCCGTGCCGGGTGGCTGGATCGACCAGTTCGACGAGGCCGGCAAGCCGATGCTCGACACCATTCCGGCAAGCTCGCTCTACCACATCTTCGGCGCGGCCGTTGAGGCTGAGGCTGCCTCACAGGCCATGGCGTGATGGACTTGGTGCCGTTGCGGGAAGCTCGTTGCTGTCCTAGCGCGGCTGCGAGCATTCGGTCTGAAGGCGGGCCAAAGCAGGAGCGGCATAGAGCTTCGCGATGCGTCCGCTGAAGCGCCTGCGGCCCTCGTTGATGACGAAACTCAGATCCGCCATCGTCTTTTCCGGCGCACCGAACAGGGACAGCATGTCGCGCGGCACGAGGAGCCCGGCACCGGAGGGCAGCACGGAGGCTTGCGTCTCGAAACGGAGGCCGCCCAGGTCGATCGCGATCGTCGGTTTCGCTGCCGGGCCGAAAGGCGACAGCACGATGAACAGGGCATCGGTGCCATTCTCGGCGCAACGAAACATCAGCCCCGCCACTTCGACATCGGAGTTGCCGGGATCGGCGGTTCGCAGAATCGAGGCGGTGGCGCCGCCGCCCGGTGCGCTCGATCGGGTCAGTCGCCATCCGACGCTTTCCGCGCTCGCTGGAGCGGCGATGGGTGCGGTGCGGTCCAATCTCGGCTGAGCATGGGCGGCCGTTCGCAGCTGCGGAATCGCGACGGTGGACAGGCAGAGCAGGGCGAGCGTGAGCAGACGCAACTGTCCAAACATGGTAAACATCATCATCGAAGCTGACTAACTTTGAAAATGGCTAATGATCGTGGCGCGGTGCCCCAGGGTGGCCTGCAGGTCGTCTCAATACTGGTGCTGATATGGTAACATTCAATTTTCGAGACTGGAAAATCGAAGGCTGGCATTCGTCGCCTATTTTTTAGGCTGCCAGAGAGGCGTTTGGCGAGCCGATGT
This sequence comes from Allobosea sp. P2_B12, assembly GCF_056404835.1. Taxonomy (NCBI): domain Bacteria; kingdom Pseudomonadati; phylum Pseudomonadota; class Alphaproteobacteria; order Hyphomicrobiales; family Alloboseaceae; genus Allobosea; species Allobosea sp. P2_B12. The sequence continues at coordinate 263,352 of NZ_JBFUDG010000002.1, forward strand.
TGCCCGAAAGCAACAAATTATTAAGCATAACATTCTATCATGGGATTGTGGTCTCCTTTGCTTGGAGATAGGTCGTTCCAACGGCGGTGCAACATTCGAGTGCGTTTAACATGATCGATATCAAGAGCCTTGCCGTCGCGGCCTTCGTGGCCTCGCTTCTAGGTGCATGCTCGACCCTGCCGAGTTCCGGTCCGACCGCCGCTTCGATGCGGGACGATGACACGTCGACCGATGCCGTCCCATTCGCTTACGTCAATTTGAACCAGAACACCGTCGACACCCTCGGACGCTATGAGCCCAAGGGTCTGGCCGGCGCCTTCACCGACCGGCGTCCGTCGGCCAACATCAAATTCGGCATCGGCGACGTCGTCACCGTCACGATCTTCGAAGCGGCCGCAGGCGGTCTCTTCATTCCCAACGAAGCCGGCGTGCGCCCCGGCAATTTCGTCGCTCTGCCCGAGCAGGCGATCGACAGCGACGGCAACATCAGCGTGCCCTTCGCGGGCTCGATTCCGGCTGCCGGAAAGACCAATGTCGAGGTGCAGCGCACCATCGTCGACCGGATCAAGAACCGCGCCATCGAGCCGCAGGTCATCGTCGCGCTCGGACAGCAGCGCACGGGCCTGGTCACGGTGCTCGGTGAAGTCAACAATCCGGTCCGCTTCCCGGCTCCCGCATCGGGCGCCGGCGACAAGATCACAGACGCGATCACGCGCGCTGGCGGCATCAAGGCCCAGGGCTACGAAACCTGGGTCGTGCTCGAGCGTGGTAAAAAGAGTGCGAAAGTTCCGTTCGAGAACCTGATCGTCAGCCCCGAAAACAACATCTTCCTGCAGCCAAACGACCGGATCTACGTCTACCGTGAAGCACAGAAGTTCCTCGCCTTTGGCGCGGCCGGCCAGCAGGGTGAATTCAACTTCGACGCCTGGCGCATCACGCTCGCCAATGCGGTCGGCAAGGCCGGCGGCCTGCTCGATTCCCAGGCCGATCCCGGTTCGGTGTTCCTCTATCGCCGTGAAAGCCGCGACGTCGCTCGCCGTCTCGGCATCGACGTGACCAAGTTCACCGGCGACCAGATCCCGGTGATCTACGCGACCGATCTGCGCGATCCGAGCGGCTTCTTCGTCGCCTCGAAGATGCAGATGCGCAATGGGGACGTGATCTTCGTCGCCAACGCCCAGTCGGTTCAGGTCACGAAGTTCCTCCAGATCCTCAACCTGGCTCTCTCGACCACGAACGGCGCGGTCTCGACAGGCAACAACGCCCTGATCCTGCGCTACAACGTCCGCAACCTGTCGAGCGCTTCGCCGATCGGTCTGTAAGCCGACTTGCCCGGCGGCCAACGGCCGCCGGGAGCCTGCGAGAAGGTCATGGACGACGCCGAAGGTCAGGCAAAGACTGCGACACAGACGGTGCATCCGGCCGCGAAGCCTTCCGGGGAAGTGCCGCGACCGCGCCGGGCTGGCTCATCGCCTGCCCGGCCATCCAGGCGCAAGCCGGCCAGTGGCGACCAGACGGGCCATCCGCCGCTTCCACTGCCGCGGAGTCCCGAGCCTTCGCTGTCCGCACCTGCGGTCGCTGCCGTTCGTGCCGAGATTGGCGAGCCTTCAGCCATTCCACCGATCGGCAGAGGTCAGCGTCCTCGCAAGGGTGGACCGACCGTCCGGCCGCCCAGGCGCAAGCCGGCAGGCGACAAGCAAGCCATCCCGGCGGCTCCCTCGTTGGCGATCCCGCAGTTCCTGACGTCAAGCCATATGGCTGTGCCGGGGCTCTCCATTCTTCCGGACATCGAGGAGCCCCAGACTCCCGCTCCGGATCGCGGCGCCGAAGCGCTGGTCGAGACCGGGTCCATCTGGCGGCAGCAGGCCTCTCACGCGATGCTGGTCGGCGCGCTGGTGCTGGCGCCTGCGCTGTTCGGCTCGCGTGACGGGGCGACGATCGCGTTCTGGTGCGCCTGGCTTTCGGCTGGAATCCTGATTGCCCCATCAGTGGGGCTGACGCTTCGGGTGGCGGGCTGGCTCTGCGGCGTCATGGTCGTGGTCTGCGCCTGGCTGTTCGTGCTGCACGAGCAGCTGGGCGCCAATCCGCTCCTGGCGACGGAGCATCCTCTCTGGCGGCAAACGGGGATCCTGCTGGACACGCCTTCGCAGGGGTATGTCGGAGTCCAGCGCAACCAGGCCTTCTATGCGGTCGGCGTGCCGATGGCGGCGCTGCTGGCCTTCGTGCTGGGCCTGCTGGCCTGCGGCCAGGAGCGCCAGCGGGAGCAGTTGGTCAGGGCACTCGGCTATAGCGCGGCGGCCTATGCGATCTTCGGGCTGGTCTCGATGATCGTCGATCCCGGCATGCTGCTCTGGCGCGAAAAGATCGCCTATATCGGCGCCGTCACCGGCACCTTCGTCAACAGCAACACGGCTGCGGATTATTTCACGGCCGGAGCTATCGCCTGGCTGGCGGTTCTCGTTCGGCGCCAGGCCCAGCAGCGGCGCGGGTCGTCGCGGAATACCAATGATGCGTGGCGTTGGCGCGTGCGCAGGGGTGATGCGAAAGTCATCGCGGCGGGGCTTTGCTGCGTGCTGGCCGTCATCCTGACACGGTCGCGGCTGGGCGTGGCGTTGGGCGGGCTTGCGCTGGTCGGCACCTATCTGGTGCTGGACCGCAGGCCGGGGGGCTTTCTGCGCCGGCTGGTGGCGATCGCGATCGTCGCCATCGGCCTGCTGCAACTTGTCGGCGCGTCGCTGTTTGCGCGGTTCGACTTTCTCGGCTTCTCCGATGGCGGGCGACTGGAGACCTATCGCAACACGTTGCGGATGATCCTCGATCATCCCTGGTTCGGGGTCGGGCTCGGCTCGTTCGGGGCAGCCTATCCCGCCTATCGCGGCGATGGCGGCCTGTGGTGGATCTGGGATGCCGCGCACAGCACGCCGCTGGAGCTTGCAGCGGAGATGGGGCTGCCGCTGGCGGGGCTGATGATGCTGTGCTGGCTCGTGCTGCTGATCGCGTTGGCGCGCCGATTCGTGGTGTCGCAGGAGACGCTGACGGCGATCGCTTTCCCCGTCGTGCTCGTCGGCGCGGCGCATTCCCTCGTGGATTTCAGCCTGCAGACCGCCGGGTATGCCATTCCAGCGCTGGCGCTTGCTGGCGCGGCGCTGCGCGCCGAGCCAGGCCGCGCGAAGGCTGTTCAGCCAGCCAGCGCCGAACCGGGGCCGGACGTCATCTGAAGTTGGCTGCGACCAGCTTGGCGTAGCGGACGGCGAAGTTCAGCGGCCAGATCGGTCCGCCATGCCGGCGACAGAAATACAGCCATTCGCGCCAGGGCACGCCTTTGGGGTGCAGCAGGATGAAACGCCAGTTCGCGAGAGTGAGCTTCGAGAGCTTCAGCTTCTGGGCTTCGTTGTATTCCTGGAAGCCGACCGGCTTGTCCATCTGGATGATGGTGTATCCGGCCTCGGTGGCGCGCAGACCGTAATCGATGTCGCCGAACGTGTGGCGGTAGTGTTCGCTGAGCAGGCCGAGATCGTCCTGAACGCGCGCCGGCAGCAGGACGAGGTTGCCATTCATCGTCTTGGCGATGGTCTCGTCCTTCCGCAGGCGGCGGAAATGCAGGCGCGACAGGCCCTCCTTGACGTTGAAGCCGCCATAGGTGTCGGTGCCGGTGCTCGGGCTCACGGTCTTCCCGACGATGATGATTTTCTCGCCGTAACGCGCCTTCGCCTGCGCATGGCAGGCGAGCATGTCGGCCAGCGCCGTCTCGTTCATGGCGAGGTCGTCGTTCAGCCAGAGGAAGAAATCGGGCTGCGTCGTCGCCGATGCCGCCTTCCAGGCCGTCAGCATGCCCTGGTTCCAGTAGAGGTTGCCGTCGCCGACGATGATATGGGCGTCGGGAAATTCGGCGCGGACAGCGTCGCCGGTGCCGTCGGTGCTGCCGTCATCGGTCAGGAAGATGTTGGTCTTGACGCCCTCCGGCGTCGCGGCCTTGAGCGCCCGGAGCGCAGACAGCGTCAGCTCGCGGCGGTTGTGCGCGGTGACCACGACGGAGAGCGTCACGGTTTGCGCCACAGCATCGCTATGCCGCGGGTCACGTTCGGTGCTGTCTGCAATCGTCATTTGGGGCCTTGCTGGCTTGTCGCGACCGGCGCGAAGGTGAGGTCGCGCAAGGCGGTGGCCCTGTCGGCGACGACGAGATTGAGGGCTGCGACGGCGGGGCTGGCGGCGGAAAGGGCCTTCAGCAGGTCCGCGGTGCCGGCATCCGGGCTGAGGCCGGTCGGCATCGCGACCTCGATCGTGTCGGTCGCGGACAGGAACGGCCGCGAACTGGCGAACTCGTATTCGATCATGGTCCGGCCGAGCAAGACGTTGCGCTTCACGACATTGTCGACGGGAGAGCCGAGCTGGTTCTCGGGCAGCGTTGCCAGAGTCGGGTAGCGGCTGGCCCAGAGCGGCTGGCGGAAGGGCATGGCGTTCAGCTTGGTATTGAGATCGCCCGTCAGCGTCATCGTCCTGTGCTTGTGCAGGCCGCGATCGTCGAACAGCACGGCGGAGCGCTGCGAGGCGAGGAACGCGTTGCCCTCGACCAGATTCTCGCGCCCGCCGCCGAGTTGGACCGGGACATTGACGCGATGGAAGACGTTGCCCGTGATCGTTGCGCCGCTGAACTGGTCGTCGAGATAGATGCCGATCAGGGCTCGGTGGCCACCACGCTGGCCGCCGCCGATGTCGTGCAGGTAGTTGCCGGTGAAGACGTTGCCGCGCGCGGTGAAGTCGCGGCCCATATAGATCGCCCCGGCGTCGTTGGTCTCCTTCACGACGTCGGAAATCTCGTTATCGGCGACCTTGTGCTCGTTGCCATTGACCAGGATCGCCGAATGGGGGCCGTCGCGGAACAGCGAACCGGTCACGCTGTTGCCGACGCCCTGGATCTCGACGGCAGGCCTGTAGGTCGGAGAATCCTGGCTGAACCGGACGAAGATCGAGTCCGTCACGGCATGGCGCGCAGGCGTCAGCGCCTTGCGGTCGCCGCCGGCGAGCAGCAGGCCGGTTTCCGCGGTATCGGCGATGACGCTGCGCTTGACGACGACGTTGCGGCCGCCGGTGGCAGTGATGCCACGATTGCCGCTGTTGCGAACCAGGCAGTTCTCGATGACGATGTTCGATGCGTTCTCGATCCTGACGGGCGTGCCGAGCGTGCGCTCGAACCCGATATTGCGCAGGACCACGTTCTGCACGGTGGCCAGCACGAGGAGTTCACGCGCCACGGCGACGTCGAATTTGGCGGCGGCTCCAGGCAGCGGAACGATGAAGGCGCGCCGGCCTGCCGGATCGAGGACGTAGCGCCCGGGCGCGTCGAGCTCGCTCATCGCATTGAAGACACGCGCACGGATCACGCGCCTTGTCGGAAGCGGGGCGACGAGCCGGCTGACCAGGAGTTCGCCGGTTTCGGCATCGGCAGATAGCATCGACTGCGCTTCATAGGCCCAGTCCGCGACCCAGTAGCCGGCGATCTGGAGGTCCTTCTGCGCGCGGAAACGCTCGAACATCGGGCGCGGCAGCTTGACGCGGACGCCCAGCGAATTGGGATCGGCCCTCGCCTCGACGCCGTCGGCATAGCCGCTGCGAGGCCAGACCGAGGGGCGGAAGCGGGTGTCGCCCTGGAAAATCTCGAATTGCGAGGTCGGCGTGCCGTTATAGGCGCCGCGCGCCACCAGTCCGAGCGGCTGCGTGCCGCGCGCACCCGACAGGTCCACGACCTGCACCGGCTGCGGCGGCGCTACCAGGCCGGCGAGATCGGCTGCGCTGGCGGGGCGAGCCTCGGCTTCGACCGAGCCATAGATCCGGGTGGAGCCGTCGGCTGCGCCCTCGATCACGAAAGGTGCGTTTGGACGCCCGGAATCGCGCGGCTCGATAATGATCGGCATCTGCAGCCGGTAGATGCCGCCCGACAGCCGCAGGGTCACGGTTTCATTGGGGGTGGTCTGGCGGATCGACCTGACTTCGTTCATGCCCGCCTGGATCAGTTCCGAGGCGGACGGTCCGCCCGGCGCCGGTGCCTTGACCTCGACGACGCGCGCGAGCGCAGCGCCGGGGGCAACCGCCCAGAGCATCAGCAGCAGAGTTGTGACGCGAGCTGCCGCGACCTGTGATCCGAACATGTCTTCTCCTGCTTTACGCGTTTTTCGCGTCAAGCGTGCCTGAGGCCGCCGATGCGTTTCATGCGCCGCACCAGCGGTCCCTCGACCAGCAGATGGATGGCGACCCCGACGACGAGCGCCCCCAGGATCACGCAGACCATCGCCAGCCCCCAACTCACCTGCGGCGCGAAGCGTCGCAGCAGAGACAGCAGTACAAGCATGACCGGAATATGGGTGAGGTAGATCGCATAGGACGCATCACCCACCAGTCTGCCCGCGCTGACGACCGCCCCGCGAGCATCGGGATGTCGGGATGGCACCAGGATGCCCAGTGCAAGCATGATCGATGCCAGAATACCGGCAATGATCGCCGTCCGGATCGTCATGATGTGGAGGTCCAGCGCGTAGCCGGTCGCCATCAGGCCCAGGGAGAGCAGGGCGAGAACCGCCAAGCCCCGGAAACCGCGCAGGAACGGCGCGGCTGCACGCGACCATGAGGCGGCATGGCGCGCCGCCAGGAGCCCGACGGCGACGCCGAAGCCGAACTGGAGGTTGACGGGATTGGCGATGAATTCGAGCAGGTCATGCGCCTTCTCCAGCGTGCCGATCGGGCGGATCGCATTGAGGAGGAGAGGGGACACAGCCCAGAGGGCGAAAACGAGGCGCAAGCCCGGCCGCATGAGGAAGGTCAGGGCGAAGACCGCGTAGAACAGCGCTTCATGCCGCAATGTCCAGATCACGTCCGGCTTCAGCTCGCCCACGGGCCAGAGCAGCATCGCTCGGAGATAGGACATCATCGGGAAATCGGCGCCGCGTCCGGCCAGGCGAAGCAGCGCATAGGCGACGATGCACAGCCACATGAACGGGACGATGCGCATGAAGCGGCGGGCGGCGAAGTCGCGCACCGTCATGATGGCCCTGCCGGTCGCCGGATCGAGCGTGGTGTAGGTGATGATGAAGCCGCTGATGACGAAGAACAGATCGACGCCGAGATAGCCGTAATCGAACAGCGCCGGGCCATGCCGGCCGAGGATGGCGGGGTCGGCGATATTGGCGCTGGCGTGGAAGGCAACCACGAGCAGGGCGGCGAAGCCGCGCAGATACTGCACGCCCGGCAGCGTCGCGCTGTCGGCCGCCTTGACGGCGGCGCCGTGGCGGCTCCCGGCATCCATGCTGGTATCGAGGGCCGCCATGCCCTGCCTAGTGCCCGGCCGCTGGGGCCGTAAACTGCTTCCGCTTGCGCAGCGGCTTGGCCGGGTTGCCGACATAGATCGTCCAGGCTTCCATATCCTTGAAGGCGACGGCGCGGGCGCCGAGAACGGCGCCCGCTCCCGCCGTGACGCCGGGACCGACGAAAGCCTCGGCGGCAATCCAGGCATAGGGCTCGATCCGGATCGGCTTGGCGATCAGCTGGAAATTCGGATCGTCGACATCATGCGTGCCGGCGCAGAGATGGGCGCCCTGCGAGATGACGGCGAAATCGCCGATGGTGATCGGACCCTGGCAGTAGCAGTTCACGCCGGGGCCCATGACCGCGTGTTCGCCCATGACGAGGTTAGACGGCAGCCACACATTCACCGAGCGGTAGACCCGCGCCGTCGCGGCGATCCGTGCCCCGAAGAGCTGCAGGAGGAGGCGGCGCCAGGCATGCAGCGGCGGCGGCGTCCAGGACGCCAGCAGCAGCCAGGCCAGATACCAGACCGCGCGGATCGCCCGGTTGGCGCGGCTGAAGCTGGGCGCGCCGACGACCGAGGATGCAACCGTGGCGTCCAGTGGCTCTGCCGTCATTATGGGAACCTCATGCGAAAGCGCTCATGCCAAAGGAATTCATCTCAGCGGGCCGATGCACAAAATCTGCCGTTGCCCAAAATTTCACGCGCCTGATCTCAGGCGGCGGGCTCGCGCAACGCCTTTGCGATCGCGGCAGTGATCGTCTTCGAGGTGTTCTTCACATCGAAGTTGTTCTCGAAGCAAGCGCGTGCCGCCTTGGCCATATCATCGCGCGCGGCCGGTGACAGGGCGATGAAGCGGCGGATCAGCGACACCGTCCCGTCCACATCGTCGCTTGCTACGAGGCCTGCGCCATCACGCTCGACCTCGCGCCAGATGTTGATCTTGTTGGAGATCAGCACCGGACGGCCGCAGGCCAGCGCCTCGGCGACCGCGATGCCGAAATTCTCCTGGTGGGACGGCAGGATGAAGGCCTCGCAGGCGCGGTAGGCGCCCCATTTTGCCGCACCCTCGACCATGCCGAGCCAGTGGACCCGCTTGTCGATGCCGAGTTGCTCCGCCATCGTCTCGAGGGAGTGGCGCAAGCCCACCTGATCAGGACCGGCGATGACGATGTCCGTATCGGGAAGCCCGTCCGCGATCTGAGCGAAGGCTTGCAGCAACAGGTCGCAGCCCTTCTTTTCGTGGATGCGGCCGAGGAACAGCAGGAAGCGCCGGCCGCGCAGCATCGGCGCGATCGCATCGAAAGCCTGCGCTTGGGCCGGATCGGCCGGCGGCACATCCTCGGTGCCGTAGCTGATGACCTGCTCGCGGACCTTGTAGGGAAAGAAGGTCTGGCGGGCGAGCAGGCGCTCGTCCTCCGTCGTGAAGAACACGGCGCGCGCATTGCGCAGCAGGGCGGCCTCGCTCCACCACCAGAGCAACTGCTTGACCAGATGCTTGAACGGATAGGCCTTGCGGAACCAGGGGTCGAGCATGCCGTGCGGGAAGACGAAATAGGGCACCTTGCTGACCTCGAGGGCCTTTCGCGCCGCGAAGCTGGCATAGTTCCAGAGGCCGTTGACGATCACCGCATCGTATTTCGGGGTGTTCTCGGTGAGCCATGGCACCATGTGGCGGGTATAGCCGTAGCGCTCCCGAAACGGCCCGCCCAGATGGCGGCTGTAGGAGGTCTCGCCGAGCGCGATCACCTCGATCGGACAGCTCTTCACCCAGGGATCGTCGGGAAGGTCGAGGCTCGCGATAGTGCAGGAGAAGCCCATGCTCTCATTGCTGAGCGAGGCGCGCAGGACGCCCTCCATCAAGCCTCCCGACACCGCCGAGGCGGTCGGCAGGATATGCAGGATTCGCATCCCGGGTTGAATCGTCATGGGGCTAGAAGGCGTGGGGACAGGAGGCGTGGAGTCAGAAGCATAGAGACGCCTCAGTTGCGGAACGCGTCGATTATGGCCGGAGGAGCGAATTTCTCGTGAATCATTCTGATTTCTGGTTCCTGCGAGAAATCTGGTCATCATCCGGCGCCTGCCGCCTGCCGTATCTGTCCGAGGTCGATCGGACGGGAGTTTCTGCGCTCATACTTGTGATGGAGCGCTCCAACGTTCCATGCGAGAGCGGTTCCAGGCGCATTGGTTGACTTGTTCTTCGACGGCATTCAGAGGATAGGTATCGTCAGGACGTCAGCCATCCTCAGCATGTTCATTATCTCATTGAAAGCAGGGCAATGGCGAGCGTTATTCTTGAACGAGGTTATCGACTGAAGCGATGAGTGTGCGGCACATCGTCGTCTTTAGGCTGGGCAGTCTCGGCGACGCGGTTGTGTCGTTGCCATGCTGGCACCAGATCCGCGAGCGGTTTCCCGATGCGCGGCGGACGCTCCTGACCAATATGTCGATTTCGGCCAAGGCCGCCGGCGTTCCTGCCGTGCTGGGCGGGGGCGGCTTCATCGACGATTTCGTCGAGTATCCCATCGGCGTCCGCTCCGTGGGCTCGCTTTGGACCCTCGCTTCGCAGTTGCGCGCCCTGCGCGCCGATATGCTGGTCTACATGGCCGAGCCGCGTGGCCTGCCTTCCGTTTATCGCGACTGGGCCTTCTTTCGATTCTGCGGCTTCAAGACCATCCTGGGCCTGCCGTGGCGTGACGACGACCGCAATAGCCGCGTCGATCCGGCAACCGGGCTCGAAGAGCTGGAATGCCTGCGGCTGGGGCGTCAGATGGCTGCGCTGGGGCCGATCGACCCCTCGCTGCCTGGGGCTTTCGACCTGCGCCTGAGCGCCGACGAGATGAGCGTCGGTGCGCAGGCCACCGCCGTCTTCGGCAAGACGCCTTTCGTCGCCATCAACATGGGCGGCAAGGACAAGGAAAAGGACTGGGGCCAGGCGAACTGGGAACGGCTGATCGCCGACTTCGGCGCCGCGGTCCCGGGCACCGGCCTGCTGGCGGTAGGGGCGCCCAGCGACTCCGCACGCGCGCTGTCGCTGCGCCCATACTGGCCCGGGCCGATGGTGGATGCCTGCGGCGTGCTGTCGGTGCGCGAATGCGCGGCGGCGCTTGGGCGCGCCCGGATCTTCATCGGCCATGATTCCGGGCCGATGCATCTTGCCGCGTCGCGGAACGTGCCCTGCGTCGGGCTCTTCGGCGATTTCAACCGGCCGGCCAAATGGCACCCCTATGGCGGCGCTCATCGGATTCTCCACCGGATGGACGGGCTTGCGCAAATCTCGGCCACTGAGGCGCTCGAGGCGGCGACATCCCTCTGGCATCGCGCCGCGACGGCGGCATGACTGCGGCCGCCCCTCGCGAGAGGAACTGGCGTCGTGTCGCGGGCACGATGAGCGCCCAGGTTTCCAACCAGGTCGTCACGGTCGCGACGCAGGTCCTGCTCGTGCCGGTGCTGCTGCATGCATGGGGGGTGGACCGCTATGGCGCCTGGCTGCTGCTGGCGGCGATCCCGACCTATCTCACCCTGACCGATTTCGGCTTCACCGCGATCGCCAAGAACGAGATGACGATGAGTGTGGCGCGTGGCGACCGCGACGCGGCCCTGCGGACCTATCAGAGCGTCTTCGTCCTGTTGTGCGGCATCGGCATCCCGACGATGGCCGTGGTCGCGGTCGTCGCCGATTGGGTCCACCTGACAGCCCTGTGGCCGCTGGCTGGCACGAGCGAGACCGATGCGGGCAGGGTGCTCGTCATTCTCAGTCTCGGCGTCGTGCTGTTCCAGTTCATGCTGCTTGGCACAGCCGGGATGCGCGCGCTCGGGCGTCCGGCCGAGGAGGTGCTGTGGGGCGCGACGGCGCGGCTGACCGAGGCCGCCTTCGCCGGGGCCGCGGCGTTGATGGGCGGCGATTTCGTCGCCGCGGCGCTGGCGATGCTGGCGGCCCGCCTGCTCCTCACCGTGGCGCTGTTTGCCCGCCTGTTTGGTCTGGCGTCCTGGATGATGCCGTGGGGCCGGCATCTTTCGGTGGCCGAGATGTTGCGTCTGCTCGGACCCTCGCTCAGCTACATGTGCTATATCGGCGGCGTGGCGGTGATGGGGCAGGGGCCGGTGCTGGCGCTGGGGGCGATCGGCTCGCCCCGGGACATTGTCGTCTTCTCGGCGACGCGCACGCTGACGCGGCTGGGCGTCGCGGCGGCCAACGTCCTGACATTCTCGCTGTCGCCGGAATATTCGCGGCTGTTCGGCTCCGGCGAGCATCGCCGCTTCGCGCGCTTCGCCCTGGCCGGAATCGGCCTGATCGCCGCGATGGCGCTGGTCTATGTCGGGGCGCTCGAATGGCTCGGTGGCACCATCCTCGCCTACTGGACCTCGGGCGAGATCGTGGCGATCCAGCCTTTCTTCCGCCTGCTGCTGGGGGCGGTGGCCTGCGAAATGATCTGGAGCGCGGGTTTTGCGCCGCTGGCATCGACGAACCGCCATGTCGCGGCATCGCATGCCTTCCTCGCGATCAGCCTGGCCGCGGTCGGGGCCTGCTTCCTGCTGCCGCCGGCATCCGCCCTGACCGGCATCGGCATCGTGCTGTTCATGGTCAATTTTACGATGATTCTCGTTATCGCTTGGCTTGCCCGGCGACATTGGCGCATCAGATAAGCGCCGGCTACGGCGTTTCCTGCGGGTTTGACCGGTTAGCCGGGGCCGGCAAGCGTCTTGCTGGTGGCCGATCTCAGCGAGCCAGCAGCGGAAACGTCATGCGCATCATCTTCATTCTGCTTCTCCTGGCCTCGCTCGGGGCGAATGTCGCGATGGCCGGCTTCATCACCGTTGGCGTCGTGACGCGCGCGTCCTTCACGGACATGATGCGAAAGGGCGCGAAGTTCCTCAAGCTGCCGCCCGTGGGCCGCTGGCAGCCGAACCGGGACTATCAGAGTGTCCAGCCCTGCGACCTCAAGCTGAGTTTCGTCGTGCTGGTGATCGGCCAGAGCAACGGCGCCAACGCCGCCTTTTCCTATACGCGGTCGCAGGATCCCGGCGCGCGCGCCTTCTATGATGGCGCCTGCTACGGCCTCTCCGACCCGGTCGTCGGCGGCGACGGGACCCGCGGGAGCCAATGGCCGATCTTCGCCGATCTGTTCAAGGCTCGCTTCGGACGGTCCGCGACCGTGATCTCGGCAGGGTGGGGCGGATCGGAGATCGCGGATTGGACCGACAAGGGCTATGACCGCTTTGCCCTGTCGCAGGTCCGTGCGCTGCGCGAAGCCGGCCGCAACGTCGACGCCGTGTTCTGGCAGCAGGGCGAGCAGGATTTCGCCACGGATCCGGCGACCTACAAGGCGAAGTTCGCGGTGGTGATGCAGCGCCTGCGGGAGGCCGGGGTGAGCGCGCCGATCTTCGTCGCGCGGGCGACGCTCTCAGCCGGCTGGGTCAATGAGCCGTTGCGCAAGGCGCAAGCCGAACTCGCCGCCCAGCCGGGCTTCGTGCCTGGCCCCGATGCCGACAGCATCACCGAGCGGTTCGACAAATTTCATCTGACGGCGAACAGTGTCGCCGAAATGGCAAGGCTCTGGCTCGATGCGGTCATTGCCTGTGACTGCATCGCCAAGGATTGAATTTTAAGCGCTTCGGGCTTTGAGTGGCGCCATGAGCAGCATTGCGGGGACATGGCGGCGCGGAAGGGCGCGGATCCGGTCGACGGGCCCGAGCGCGGACGACGATGCCGTGGTCGCAGCCGGCCTGATCTATGCGCTGCTCGCCGCCCTGGCCTGGGTGATCCAGAGCGAGCTCGGAATCCGGACGCCCTGGCCGGTCGCGAGCGTGACCGGCCTGTTCGCCGTCCATCTGCTGCTGATCCGGCGATCCCTGAACGATCCGGTCGTGATCTTCGTGATCGTGATGTTCATGTACAGCTATCTGCCGGCGATCGCCGACATCTCGGCGCCGGGATCGACGCTCGGCTTCGATCTCGCACTCGCCCATGACCTGTTCAACGTCGGCCAGATCGCGACCATGGTGGGCGTTGCGATCAGTTGCTCGTTCATGCGGCGCAACGGCCCACCGCCGGCCCCGTTGCCCGTCGATTCCACCGCATGCCTCGTGGGCGGCATCGTCAGCGGCATCCTGGCGATCATTCTGATCTCGGCGGCGATCGCCGCGCGCGGCTTCGTGCTGGGCGGCAGCGTGAGCTATGGCGAAAGCTTCACCCAGCAGACCGAAGCCGGCAACGGCATCTACATGCTGTGCATTCCGTTCTGCCTGGCCTCGATCGGGCTGATCCTCGCCAGCCGCCACCCGCTCTCCGGCTACGTCCTAGCGATCCCGGTGTTCTGCTTCATCGAGATCGCCGTGGGCATCGGCCAGCGCAAATATTTCATCCAGCCGGCACTGTTCATTTTCGCGTTCTACTGGACCTCGAGGCGGCTCTACCAGACCGTCGCGATCATTGCCGCGGCCGTCTTCGGCTTCCTGTTCTTCTGCTATCTCGGCTTCCTGCGGATCAACGCGCTCGGGATCGAGGCGTTGCTCAGCCCCGCCGAATGGAGCAATTTCTTCTCCGAACTCGGCGTCTATGTCGGCAGCGAGACCGTCTATCTCTATGCCACGGCCGCCTCGGCCGTGACCGGGTTCGTCAAGCCGCTCGACTATGGCGCCGATTATCTGATGGCCTGGGCGCTCAGCTTTCCGCGCTTTCTGATGACGGATGCGCTGGCCGACCTCTACACATCCGCGAACGACCGGTTCACCTATACCTATGACGCGCTCGCGGCCGATTTCGGCCAAGGATACGGTTTTTCGTTCCTGGGCGAATCCTATCTTGTCGGAGGGCTTCCGGGGACGGCGCTGATGGTGGTCATCCAGATCTGCCTGTTCCGCTATGTCTATCTGCGTGGCGGGGGAAACAGGCCGACGGGCGTCTGGGGCGCCGTCTCGCTGCTGTCGCTCTATTTCGCCATGTGGACGCAGCGCAATGCGCTCGGCGTCATCATCCGCGAGTTCGTCGTCTTCACCGTCGGCGCCATCGTGGTGATGTATCATGCGGGGCATATCACCAGCCGGATCGTGCTGCCGACGATGGCCAAGATCCATCGCGACACCAAGCGCTCGCAAGACGGCGCCGCAGCGCCGGCCCATGCCCAGCCGACGCGCATCCTGCGCTGAGTTTGCGGCCCTGCTGCTGAAACGGACCGACGGCCGCCTTCAGCTCAATCGAAGACGCGCGGATAGGCCGGCATGTCGGAAAGCAGTTTCTGGTCGCTGGTGCGGCCGGCGCGTCCGGGGTCAAAGACAGGGAAGCCTAGGAGTTTCAGCGCCGGCGAGTCCGGCTTGAGCCGATAGTCGTTGGCGGCGGCATCGACGAAGAGCGGGTCGGCGATGATCGAGTTCACGTCGCGGCCGAGCCGTCCGCGCCAGTCCTGCCATTTGGTTCCGTCGGAGAACTGCGGCGACTGGTCGTTCATCGTCCAGTAGAGATTGCGGTCGGAGCGCAATTCGGAATTGGTCCAGGGGCCGCGAAACAGCGCGCCCTGTCGTCGCCAGACGATGATGTTCTCGTTGATCTGCTGGTCCTTCCGGTACTGTTCCAGCGGATCGACGCCGATCGCCCCGGTGGGACCGGCATTCACGAAGATATTGTGCCGCAACAGCAGCTCCTGCCCATAATGCAGGAAATAGCTCTCATGCGAGGTGTCGTAGACGAGGTTGCGCTCGAACACGATGTTGCTCGACCCCTCGTCGGGGTAGAGCCCCCAGCCGCCATAATCATAGGCCTTGACGTCGTGAATGACGTTCTCGCTGACGACCGAGCCCGGCGAGATCCCCATCGTGTAGATGCCGCCCATGTCGGACAGGACGTTCTGGCCCAGGCCGTGAATCAGGTTGCGGAAGAGCGTGTTGCCGCGGTTATGGCTGACGCCGAAGCCCAGCGTGCCGCCGATCTGGATGCCGGTGTAGAAGGTGTCGCGGATCTCGTTGTTCCTGACGACATTGTAATGGGCATTGGCGATCCAGATCGCTGTGCCGGCGGGGTCGAGGCGCCCGAGCCCGAACATGAGGTTGTTCTCGACCAGGTTGCTCGCCGTGGTCTTGTCGCCCTGGAAGGTCAGCAGATTGGCATAGGCGACCGAGGCGGCGCCGGTCCCGATCTCGATGGCGCCGGCGCCCATGTCGCCGAACTCGCTGTTGACGACACGGCTGAACATCGTGCCCGGCCCGAAGGAGACGCCGTAGCCCGCGGTATTGCGGACGGCGATCCTGTCGAATGTGATGTTGCGCACGCCGGCCATGACAATGACCGATGGCATCCCGGTCGCGCCCGCGCTGTAGGTCGAGCCCTCCGGCGGCGTGACCCAGTTGTTGTGCGCGAAGGTCAGGTTCTCGAAGCGCAGATGCGCGGTGCCGGGCCTCAGGATGATCGCATGCTCGAAGCGCGGGGCGACGACCTCCGTCCGCTGTGGATCCTCGCCGGGCCTGGGGAGGTAGGTCAGGATGCCGGACTGCCGGTCGAGATAGAACTCGCCGGGCTCGGTCAGCGCCTCGCGGACATTGTCGACACGATAGCGGAAGCCCTTCGTCAGCTTGTACCAGTTCTCCCGTGTCTTGCCTTTCAGCCAGATTTCGCCGGTTGCCTCGTCGATCCGGCCGGGTCGGAGCCGCGAGACGCTCCAGTTGTGCAGGATCAGGATCTCGATGTCGGGTGAGTTCTGCCAGGCGGCGCGCAGGTCGCCCCGGGCGAAGCCGAAGCGGTCGAAGCCGCGCCCGCGGACCTCCTCGGACGGCGCCACCTCCCTGTCGATGCGATAATAGCCCTTCTTGGGCAGATGCGGCCGGTTGCGGCGCACGCCATCGACATAGAGCTGGGTGAAGTTCCAGTTCTTCTCGACGACCTCGGGCAGCTTCAGTTCCCAGGTGCCCTGAGGGGACTGCGTCCAGCCGGTCAGCCTGCGTCCGGCGCTGAAGACCGGGCGCTCGCCCGGATAGGCCGTGTAGGTGATCGGCTGGTCCGGCTTGCCGCTATCGGCCGGTGCGAAGACCACGGGCGCGTCGAGATGGTAGGTGCCGCCGCGGATCATCACGGTCAGCGGCCCCGGCTTGCGGTCCATCGCGAATTTTTTGCTGCGCGCGATCTCGACTGCGCGGCCCAGCGTCGCGACCGGGCCATCGGCCCCCTTGGGCGCTTCGATGCTGCCCGACCAGCTGTCATTGCCCTGGGGTGATACGAAGATGTCGGCTGTCGGCGCGGCGCTGACGCCCCCCGCTGGAACCAGAGCGAGGAGCCCTGCGAACAGGAGCAGCCGGGACCCTGCCGAAATTATCCGTGCCGCCTTGCTCTCGCAACTGCGAACGGCCATCATCATCGTCCGGCAGAGGCGCTTTACTGGATTCAACATGATTACCTGGGGATCGAGCCCGTTCGCCAGGCGATAATAGCCGCCGCTGAGCTGTAATTGAAGGGGTGCGGATATGCGTGCGTCTTTCATGTCTCCTGCGCGCCGGCTTCCGCATGTCGTTCTCGATGCAGTGCAGCACGATCTTTCTATCAGGGCCGCACCGTCCCTTGCAGACACTGCCCAAAGCGGGCAGGACGCCACCATGACGATCGCATCCGGTTTCCTGTTCGCCGTCATCGGATTGTCGGCAGCGTTCCTGGTCGCGAGCGGCAACGCGCTCACCGGTCTGCTCCTGATCGCGGCGGCGACGGGCGCGACCTTCGCGCTTGCCGGGCTCAGCTCCCGGGATGCCGGGCGGTTCACCGCTGCCGTCCGCCTGCCCGTTATGGCTGGTGGTGCGCTGGCGGCCTTCTGTCTTCTGCAGAGCCTGCCGCAGCCGATTCTCGTTCATCCGGTCTGGCTGAGCGTTTCGTCGGCGCTGGACCGTGCGTCGGTCATCGGCAGCATCACGATCGATTCTGGAGCGACGCTGCTCGGCGTGTTTCAAATCGCGGGGCTTCTGGCGGCTTTCTGCCTTTCGGCGGCTGTGGCGACCGAGCGGTGGCGCGCACGGGCACTGCTGTATGGGCTGGTGGGGCTATCGGGCCTGATCGTTGCCGTGGCGCTGACGGCGCGCTTCTTTCCCGGGCTGGGGATTTCGGCGCTGGCGGGCGTGCGGGCACGCGCCTGCCTGCCCGCCGCTGCCGTGATCGCGGCGGCAGGGCTTGTCGATGTCATGGTGTTGCGCCGGTTTGAGGGTGAGCTCCGCCGCGAGGCGAGGTATCGCGCTGTCGTGCGCCTGGCTGCTCCATTTTGCGCCGTCGTGCTGGCCCTTGCCCTGATCGCCGGGCTGTCGTCACGTGGCGCGCAGTTCCCGCTCATGGTCCTGGGTGGGGTGACGCTTCTGATCGCCCCTCTGGTGACGCGGGCGTTCAAGCTGGGCGTTCCCGGCTTCGTCGCGCTGATCGCCACGGCCCTGGTCGCAGGCGTCGCGCTCGCACAGCCGGGCGGTTTCGAGACCGCCGGGACCTTCCGCAGCATCGGCGCAGGCGGCAGCGCCACCGATGCGGTCCAGCAGGTGATCCGCGATGCGCCTTGGCTCGGCACGGGGCTCGGCACATTCGACAGTATCGCGATGCTCTACAGCCTGCCCGGCGACCAGACGAGCGCTCTTGGCCACGCCTCCCTGGCCGTTCGTCTGGCCGTGGAACTCGGCTTGCCCGTGTTTCTGGTGTTGATGGTCTGTGCGCTGGCTGCCGCGGCGCGTCTCGCCTGGGGGGCCTTGCAGCGCGGCCGCGATCAGGTTTTCCCGGCGGTCGGGGCGGGCGTCATCGTGACGCTGCTGCTCGATGCCGTGGCCGCACCGGCGATGCCGGGCCTTTTCCCGGCCCTGCTTGTCGCGCTGGTCGGCGGGCTTTCCTTCGCGCAGGCCTCCACCCGTTCCCGGGTGGAGTGAAGCGTCGCGGCCCTCAGGGCTCCGCAACTTGTTTTTGTCAGCTCAGCAGATCGCCGCCGCGCCGCCGGAGCGTCTGCCAGATATGGCCTTCGGTCGCCGACTGCATGCGGACCCAGCGATAGGGCGACTTGGTCCAGTTCCGGACGGCTCCCGACAGATTGTCGAGAACGACGTCCTCGTCGTCGAGCCGGACCACCAGCACGAGATGGTGCTCGCCGGAGGGGATCTGGACTTCGGCGAGCAGCAGCCGGTCCGCCGGCCAGCCGCTCTGGCGCAGCAGCGAGCGCTTGGTGATCGCGTAGTCGTTGCAGTCGCCGGCCTCGGGGGCGATGGTCCAGCTGTCGAACGCTGCCGCTCCGACGTAACGGCGCGGGCTGATCGTGCGGTTGACGAGGCGATTGACCTCGATGAGCTGCGCCTTGCCGGAGAAGTCGGAGACGAACGGGCCGAAGACGTCGGGGGGCGGCGGCTGATCGACGCTCTCGATCTTCTCGACGTTCTCGGCCTTCTCGATCTCCGCCGGAGCCTTGCGGCACTCATCTTCATAGCGCAGGCAGAAGCGGGTATAAGCGAGGGGCGCGAGCGTCGGGGCGTCGAATTCTACACGACTCTGAGCAGTGCTCTTGTATTCGCGATAGGAAGCTTGGCTGTCTTCACTAATACAAAATGCCGCAATCGTTGTCAGAGCTGCGACGAGGATGCGAAATGTCTGCATTGGTTGGCCCCCGACTTCGTTCGTAGGACCGGTTCTACATGAGGCATCATAGGATCACGTTTGCAAATTGCGTCGAATATCGGTATCGCTCTTCACTGGCCGTTCACCATGGTGATTCTCGTTGGGAGAGGTGCGACATTGAGAGTCGTTTTTTCGCGAGAATCCTGTTCTAGCCCTGCTGTGGAAGGCGGTTTCGCCTTCGCGCCGGGCCGTTTTGCGGTCCGGTTCGAGGCTGGCCGGCTCTAGGAAACGCGTCTGGTGTCTTTCTTTCGGAAGTCGGCTCCCGCGCCGGTCGTCGCACGGCAGCCCCGTCTGCCGGCGGGTCTGCGCGTCTATGCCATCGGCGATGTGCATGGCCGTCTCGATCTGCTCGACGAGGCTTTCGGCAAGATCGACCGCATGGAACTGGATCGTCCGAGCGAGCGCAACCTGACGATCCTGCTCGGCGACATGATCGATCGCGGGCCCGATTCCCGGGGTGTGGTCAGCCATGTCATGACGCGCAGCAAGCGCCATTGGATGCTGGCGATGCGGGGCAATCACGAGCAGTACCTGCTCGATTTCCTCGACGACCCCGACATCCTCGAACCATGGGGGCCGCTGGGTGCATTCAATACGCTGTTGTCATATGGCCTGAAGCCGAACCGCGCACCGACGCCGGAGCAGCGCCGCCAGTTGTCCGGGGATCTGCGGGCGGCGCTGCCGCCCGGGCATCTCGATTTTTTCCAGAACCTGCCGATCTCATTCTCGTGCCACGGCTACTTCTTCGCGCATGCGGGTATTCGCCCGGGCGTCGCGCTGGACCGGCAGTCTCCCGAAGACCTGCTGTGGATACGCGATGAATTCCTTGGCCATCGTGGCCCCTTTGAGCGCGTGGTCGTTCATGGCCACACGCCGGTCGTCGCGCCGGAACTCCTGCCGCACCGCATCAACGTCGATACCGGGGCCTATGCGACGGGCCGGCTGACCTGCGCGATGCTGGAAGGGGACGACGTGGTCTTGCTCTGAAGCGTTGGTTGCGAAAACCATGCCGGGCTGTTGGCATGAACTTGGCTTCCGACAACTTGCCGCCGCCACCATGGCTTCGACAGGTTGGACGGCATCTCGCTGGCGATCTTTCGATTTCGGATGGCACATGATTCTGCGCAGGGCGAACGCGGCGGATTTTGGTGTGGCTGCGCTCGGGCTCGGCCTGATCGCCCTGGCGGGGCTTTGGCTGCTGGTCTCGGAGGCCCTGCTGAGCCGGGACAGGCGGGATGCCGGCGGAACGTGGCTTTCGACAACCGTGGCGGGCTTCCGGGGCGACGTCTGGGCAGAGCGGCTGCGCGCGACCCAGACCGGCTATCAGCCTCCGGACATGGCCCGTCGTTTCGCGGTTCGCACGGTCACGCGCTCGCCCATCGCCCCGGAGGCCTGGCTGACGCTGGCTGAGGCAGCGCCGGAAGAGGGCGGGCAGAAGCTGGCCGCGATCGCAATGGCCTGCGCCACCGGGCCGGCCGCCGTGGCTCTGATGATGAGGCGCATTGCACTGGCCGTCTCGGCCAATGCAATCACCGATACGCTCGTCGAGCAATGCGTCCGCAGCGATGTGCGCCACATCCTGCACCGCGAGAGCGGCCTCAGGGCGGCGTTGATGGAGATCGATCGCGCCGCCCCTCCCGCCGGGCGCGACAGGTTGCGCGCGATCATCCGTGACATCGATCCCGCAGTTGCAGCATCGCTTCCGAGCGGCTGAGGAGCACCGGGCGCGCCGACATCTATGAGCTTGGGCTGCCTGCCCAATTTCTGTCATGAGTTCGGGAGATAACCGTAACAGCTGTGCTATAGTGACACGTATATGCCTCTGCAGCTGCCGCCCCCGTTAACGAAATGGCAAGTTTCATGTTGCGCTTGCGAACGAGTGCGGCCAGAGACATACAAGGTGTTCGTTTGAGGTTGCGTGTCATGTTGCATCACCATCGGTGGCTCGTCGCTGCGCTCCTGCTCGGGCAGGTGACGGCTGTATCGGCAGAAGTCTGCCTTCCGCCCAACCAGCCGGCCCCCACGGCTCTCATCAACGCATTCCGCGACAATCCGCGGAAGATGCTTTTGGAAGACACACCGCGGAACATGCTTCAGAGCGTCGTCAACTCGATCGTGGCCGCCGATACGACGCTTGCCCCGCAAGTGGTCGCGTTGTTGTCGGGGCTGCCGGGAGAACAGAGCAGCTCGATCGGTTCGGGCCTCGGCATGGCGGTGCTCGGCTGCCGGCAGAACTATCCGGGGGATCAGACCAAGATCGAGGCGGCGACGCTGGTCCAGCAGGCGCTGGCGGCAACGGACAACACGACCGCGCTCGCCTCATACAACACCGCGGCGCAGAACGTGGCCACGGCGGCCGTCGGTACTGCGGCGGCGGGCGGCGGCCTCGGCAGCGCCAGCAATGGCGGCATTCCGACAGGCGGCGCAAATACGGGTGGGGTCACGTTGGCGGGAGGGACGCGGACGACGGCACCGTCCTTGCTTAATCCTCCAGGCTTTGGCGGATTGTCGATTTTGCCGTCGAGTGCTCGCTGATACGCAATCATCCGGCACTCGCGGATGCTTTTACTGGCCGGGCTTGAGGTGACCTGCACGCGCGCCCGGCGATGCACGATGATGGAGGTTGATCGCAGATGCTGCAATCCAAGATCGATGCCCCGGGATCATCGTTCCCCATCGCCTCATCGCGGGAGGCCTTGGATGCGCTTGTCGGCATCGTCCGCAGGCAGCTGCCGGTCTTCATCATCACGATCGGCTGCATCGGGCTGCTGGCGCTGGCCTATCTGCTGACGACGCCGTCGAAATATGCGGCATCGGGGTTGATGCTGATCGACACCCGCAAGGTGCAGCTCGTGCAGCAGCAGCAGCAGGTCGTCGGCGACGCGCCGATGGACGCAAGCTCGGTCCAGACCCAGATCGAAATCCTGAAATCCGAGAACATCAGTCTCGCTGTCATCAAGAAGCTGAAGCTCGACGAGGATCCGGAATTCACCGGCACGGGCGGTGGCCTGCTGAGCAGCGTGCGGGGCGTCTTCTCCCAGTTCCTGCCTCCTCCGGAAGAGCCCTCGCAGTATCGGCTGCAGCGCAATGCGCTGCGCTATTTCGAGCAGCAGCGGCTGATCGCGCGCGTCGGTCTGACCTATGTGATGGAGCTGCGGTTCACCTCGACCGATCCCGAAAAGTCGGCGCGGATCGCCAATGCCATCGCCGACGCCTATTCAGTCGATCAGCTCGAGGCGAAATTCCAGGCGACGCGCAATGCCAGCGTCTGGCTGCAGGAGCGCATCCAGACCTTGCGTTCCCAGGTCGCGACGGCGGAGAAGGCTGTCGTCGACTTCAAGGCCCAGAACAATCTGGTGTCGTCCAACGGGCGTCTGGTCAACGACCAGCAGCTCTCCGAGATCAATACGCAGCTGGTGACCGCCCAGGCCGCGAGCGCCGAGGCCAAGGCCCGGTTCGACCGCATCCAGGAGGTCCTGGCCAATCCGCTGGCGGAGGGCATCGTCAACGATGCGCAGCGCAACGAAGTCATCGTCAAACTTCGGCAGCAGTTCAACGAATTGCAGAGCCGTGAATCGATCTGGGCCCAGCGCTATGGCCGCGACCACCTGGCGGCGATCAACCTGCGCAACCAGATGCAGGAAATCAGGCGCAACATCAGCGAAGAATACCAGAAGATCGCGCAGGGCTACCGCAGCGACTACGAGATTGCGGCCTCGCGCGAGTTGGCGTTGCGGGCAAGCCTCGCCACCGCGATCGGCGAGACGCAGTCGACCAGCCAGTCGCAGATCCAGCTGCGCGAGCTCGAAAGCAACGCCCAGACCTACCGGACGCTCTACGACAACTTCCTGCAGCGCTACATGGAGTCGGTGCAGCAGCAGTCGTTCCCGATCACCGAGGCGCGGCTGATCAGCCCGGCCGCCGTGCCGCTCGTCAAGAGCGAGCCGCGCACGCTGATCATCGTCGCGATCGCCGGGGCGCTTGGCGTCATTGCCTCTTTCGGCATCGCGTTCCTGCGCGAGTTCAGCGACAGCGCCTTCCGGACGACGGCGCAGGTCGAGGAGACGCTGAAGGCAACCTGCCTCGGCATCCTCCCGGCCCTGTCGCTCAAGGCGGCCAAGCGACCGGCCCCGGCGCCTAAGCCGGACCAAAGGCTGATCTCGCTGGCCGAGCCGATCAACAGCTATGTCGTCGATGCGCCGTTCTCGCCCTTCACGGAGACGCTGCGCTCGCTGAAGGTGAACGTCGATCTTGCGCCCCACCGGCAGAGCAACAGCGTGCTCGGCTTCACCTCGACGCTCCCCGGCGAAGGCAAGTCGACGATTTCGTCGAACTTCGCCGAACTCGTCGCGCATGGTGGCGCCCGCTGCATCCTGATCGATGCCGATTTGCGCAATCCGACCCTGACCCGCAGCCTCGGGCCGCATGCGAGGAAGGGCCTGGTCGAGCTCGTTGCGGGGACCGCCAAGCTCGAGGAGGTGCTGCTGCGCGACGACCGCACGGGCCTGTTCTTCCTGCCGACAGGCGATACCCGCCGGATCGTGCATACCGCCGAGTTCCTGGGCTCGGAGGCCATGCATGCCGTCGTCCAGGACCTCCGCCAGATGTACGACTACGTCATCATGGACCTGTCGCCGATCGCGCCGGTCGTCGATGCGCGGATGACGACGCGGTTCATGGACTCCTATGTGTTCATCGTGGAGTGGGGAAAGACCAAGGCGGACGTGCTGGAGCACGCGATCCAGAACTCGCCCGAGGTCTACGACAAGATCCTCGGCGTCATCCTCAACAAGGCCGACATGCGCAAGCTCGGTCGCTATGAGCGCGGGCGCAGCGACTATTACATGCAGAAATATTACGGCCGCTACGGCTATCTGACCAACGACCAGGCATGACCGCGCCGGCGCTGCCGTGGCCGGCGCGCGCGCTGCTGCGGGCGTTCCTGTCGGGGCTCGCCGTGACCTGCCTCGTCTGGTCGATCGGCGCGTTTGCGGGGTTCTGGACGCAAGGCGGCATCGCACGGATGGCGGAGCAGATCCTGCAGGGCCAGACCTTCCGGCCCGACGCGATCAGGGCCTTGCTGGCGGAGGGGCGGACGCCGCCCTTGCTGCGCGCCGCGCCGCCGCCGCGCTTCGCATCCCGCCCCGATCACCTGCGCAATCTGGCTGTCCTCGAAATGGCGCTGGCCGAGCAGGCCGCTCAAAGCAGCGAGGCGGATCTGCTTGCGGCCCTGCCGCGCCTGCAGCAGGTCACGATGACGGCATTGCAGGCGGCGCCGGGCGATTCCTTCCTGTGGCTGATGCTGTTCTGGGCCAAGAGCGCCTCAACGGGCGTCACCAGCAACACGATTCCCTTGCTGCAGCGTTCCTATGAGCTGGGGCCCAACGAGGGATGGATCGCGCTGAAGCGCATCCGGTTCTCGCTTGCGTCGCTGCAATCCCTGCCGCCCTCGCTCGGCGAGCGCGTCAAGACCGAGTTTCGCGCGCTGGTGGCGTCGGGCTTCGAGCTGTCGGTCGCCGAGATCCTGGCCGGATGCGAGCCTGCGATCCGGCAGAGGCTGGTCGACACGGTGGCCGGCCTGCCCGAGATCAACCGGCGCAAGCTGGCGGAGAACCTCGTCGCCAAGGGCCTCCACGACCTCATCGTGCCGGGGATCGAACGCGCCGAGCTGCGCCCCTGGATGTGAGCTTCTGGACGCGCCGCGCCCTTAGCGAGGCCGCGCCAGCGCCGGACGCAATCGCAGCGCCGAGAGCGCGGCATTGCCCAGCGCGATGCCGGGCAATTCGATCCAGCGATAGCTGAACAGGGCGAGCGGCAGGGTCAGCGCCAGCGTCGCCAGCATCAGGGTGAGAGCCGAAAGCGGCCAGAGGCTGAACGCCCAGAAGCCCAGCATGCCGCCTCCGACGACCGCCACGGCGGCCATCACCGGGAAATGCAGCAGGTAGACGCTGTAGGAGATGTCCCCGAGGACGACCAGCGGGCGGGCGGCGAGCCAGCCGAAGGCCTCGCGCCGCGTCACGACGAGCGCGATCAGGATGGCGGCGGCAACGCCCTCGGCAAGGGCCGGGACGGGGGCGGTATAGGCGATGGCGAAACTCCAGTCGCCGAGCAGGCGGAAGGCCGCCATGACGACCAGGCAGGCCGTGGCGGCGATGCGGGCGTGTCCGACTCCGACACGGGCCAGCAGCCCGATCCATTGGGGGATCGAGGCGCCGATCGCGAAATAGACCAGATAGGTCGCGGTCTCGGCGGCCCGGCCGTTCTGGACCATGACGAGGCTCAGGGCCGCCAGCAGGAGGACTGCGACCAGCATGCGGATCGCCTGGCCGCGGACGAGGAGCGCCAGCGCCACGACGACGAAGGAGCCGATCAACTCGACGGTGATCGACCAGAGCGGTGGCACCAGATAGATGCCATAGCCTGATAGCGAGAGCAGGACGCTCTTCATGCCGCCATTGGCCGGGAGGTAATAGCGCGCGGCCCAGGCCGATTTGCCGGGCACGAGCATGTCATGGTCGAGAACGGCGAGCAGGGCGAGCGACAGGGCGCTGGCGAACCAGACTGCCGGATAGATCCGGAAGCCGCGCCGCAGCAGGAAGCCGGCGATGTCCTGCCCGCTCAGCGTGCTGCGCGTCAGCGAGAGCGTCAGCACATATCCGCTCAGCACGAAGAAGGCGATGACGGCCGCATGCGCGTTCAGCAGCGTCTCGGCCGCCGGATAGAACCCCTGCGGCATGGCAAAGTAGAACAGGCAGTGATGCAGCAGCACGACCAGCGCGGCGATGCCGCGGATCGACTGGAGCTCGGGAAGATGGTGGTGCCGTGCCGCCATTGCGTTCTCGCACTGCAATATGCTTTAGAGGGGTTAGTGATCGAACGCAGGAAAGACAACGCTCCCGCTTCGTCATGCTGCTGTAAAATCTAAATTTTCGTCCTTTCTGCCGTGCCGGCAAAGGTTCGACAGGACGGGCAGGGAGCGACGTTCCATGAGCGCGGGGCTTCGCCAGCAGATCAGACAGACGATCAGGGACAAGATCGTCGCGATTCGTACCTCGCCAGTCGCGCGCACGACGTTCCTCGCCGCGCTGACGGATGGGCTCAATGCGGTTGCCGGACTCGTCTACGTCATCGTGTCGACGGGTTTGCTTTTCCGCTATCTGGGTCCGGCGAAGTTTGGCGTCTGGGCGACGGTCTTCAGCCTGACGGCTGCGCTCGCCTTTATGGATTTCGGCCTCGGGAACGCTGCGATCGGCGCTCTGGCGCGAGCCAAGCGCCGCGGCTCAGCGACCTTGGTGAGGACAGTGCTGATCGCGCTGATCATAGCGTCGATCGGGAGTGGTCTGCTCATTCTCGCGCTGGCGCTCACGGCTCTGCATTTCGGCAGTGTCGATGCGCTGTTCGGCTTCAAGCCGTCAGAGATCAGCGCGGAGCTGCGCGCTTTTATTACGACCTTCGCAGTGCTGCTGGCGGCGAGCTTTCCGATCAACGCCATGGGCCAGGCGATGCGTGGCCTGCAAAAGGCATGGGTTTTCAACTGTTCGCGGATGACCGGCTATATCGCCGCGACCTTTGGGGTATGGCTCGGTCAGTCAGCGGGCGCCAGCCTGATGACGCTCCTGCTGCTCAGTTTCGGTTTGCAGTTGCTGTGCAATGCGCTGGTCTGCTCCGTGGTTCTGGTCTTGCAGACCCGGCACGCAGGACATCTGCGTCTGTCGCGCATCCGGCTCTTCATTCGACGCATGCTGAGCACTGGCGGATCCTATGTGCTCTTCAATCTGGCGCGGACCTTCGGCTGGCTGCTCGACTACGTGCTGGTGATCCGCCTTATCGGTCCCGAGGCGGCAGCAGGACTGGCGATCATCCAGCGGATGTATCAGGTCGTCACGATCGGTTACTCCATTCTCAGCAGCGCCCTCTGGCCGGTCTATGCTTATTTGATCTCAGGCCATGAGTGGCGGCGTCTCAGGACGCTGTTCCTTGCCGGATTCTCAGGCACGGTCGGTTATGCCGTTCTCGCGTCGACGCTGATCTTCACATTCCGGGAGGAGATCGCGCAGGTCTGGCTGCACAACTCGGTTCTGTCGCTGACGACAGCCTATGGGCTCTTTGCGATCTGGTACTGCGTCGAAGCGGCAGGATCATCTTTCAGCGTGCTTCTCAACGCCAAGGGCGTCGTCGCGCGCCAGGCGACGGCCGCCGTCGTCTTCGCCTCGGTTTCGTTTGCGCTCAAGCTCTGGTTCGTGCCGCTTTACGGGCTGACCGGGCTCGTGTCCTCGACACTCGCCGGCTATGCGGTCGGCTTCGTCACGCTGCTGCTGCTGATCCGCAGGATTCCGCTGTTCCGCGGCAAATGAGCCGCTGCGCCGAGCCGGCCCCTCAGTCGTGGCGCGCCTTAGCTCTGGCACATCCTAGGCTGGGCGCGCCTTGGTGCGGAGCATTTCGGCGAGCTTGAGGGCTGCGACGGAGACGTCGTAATTGTCCATGAAGCCCTTATGGGCGGCGACGCCCATCGCAGCCTTGGCGTCCTCGTCGAGCGCCAGGAAGCGGGCGATCAGGGAGGTGATGCCGGCGACGTCGTCATTCTCGACCAGCGCTGCGCCGCAGGCCTCGACCTGGCGCCAGATATTGACCTTGTTGGTGATCAGGACCGGCTTGCCGCAGGCCATCGCCTCGGCCACGACGATGCCGAAATTCTCCTGGTGGGACGGCAGGATGAAAGCTTCGCAGCCGTAATAAGCGCCCCATTTGGCATCGCCCGCGAGCATGCCGGGCCAATGCAGCCGATCGGCGATGCCGAGTTGGCGGGCCCTGCCCTCGAGTTCGGGGCGCCACCCGGATTCGTCGGGGCCGGCGATGACGAGGTGGAGGTCGGTCTTGCCGGCCGCGGCGGCAAAGGCCTCGATCAGGAGGTCGCAGCCCTTCTTCGGGTGGATACGGCTCAGGAAGAGCAGATAGCGGTGGCCGGCAAGGTCGGGCAGCTTGGCCTGGAAGACCTCGTTCTGCCGGGCGGCGACCGGGGGCGACAATGTGCCATAGCCGACGACCTCCTCGGTGTAGCCCTGATGGCCGAGGAAGGAGCCGCGCGCCATGTCGCGCTCTTCCTCGGAGGTGAACAGCACCGCCTCCGCGTCGCGCAGCACCCGGCCCTCGAACAGGCTCCAGAAGACCTGTTTCACGATGTTCTTGGCCGGCTTCGCCTTGCGGAACCAG
This sequence comes from Allobosea sp. P2_B12, assembly GCF_056404835.1. Taxonomy (NCBI): domain Bacteria; kingdom Pseudomonadati; phylum Pseudomonadota; class Alphaproteobacteria; order Hyphomicrobiales; family Alloboseaceae; genus Allobosea; species Allobosea sp. P2_B12. Next base: position 291,467 of record NZ_JBFUDG010000002.1, read on the forward strand.
GGGTCGAGCATGCCATGCGTGAAGACGGTGTAGGGCAGGGCGCCTGCCAGGCCGCGCCAGGCTCCGAAGGAGGCGTAGTTCCAGAGGCCATGCACGACGGCGATATCGAAGCGGTCGCGGTTCGCCTTCAGCCACGGAACCAGCTTGTCGGTGTAGCGGTAGGGACGGGTCCCCGGGCCGAGCGCGTGGACGGGCACCTCGAACAGCGAAAGCCAGGCCGAGCCGGGTTCATCGAGGCAGACGATCTCCGTTTCATGCCCCGCTGCCGTCAGCACGGCCGTGCTGAGCCGAAGGCCCTCGCTGGGACCGCCGAAGCGAGGGTCCACACTGGAGATGACACGGAGAATTCGCACAATCTCATTCCATGGCTGTCTTAAGATGAAGAATCGACGAGCAAGGCAGTAAACCATAGCAGCGTGACACTCGCTGAAACCTGTACTGTACCGGTCTGCGCGCGTCACCTCCCGCCTTCCTGCATTTTTTATGCTATAGGATCCTCAAATTTCCCTTTCGGCGGGTGGCGCCTCATTCACGACCTGTTGACGTGCGACTGGGAGCTTCTCCCGCGTATGCGGGGCAGAGAGAATTTGGTCGGAACGCATCTTTGCTGCGCTGCGGTATCGGGCTGGCATGGATGGCCGGAGTCGGTTAGTTTGGCGTCAATGTCAGCCTGACCATGGAACGCCGCCAGCATCCGGCTGGCCGATGGAGACGGACGAAACCGTGGCATATCTGCTCGCGTTCCTTGTTCTTCCGTTCCTGCAGGTCGGAGTCTCCTTCTACATCTCCGGCATGACAGTCGTCGCACTGCTCATGCTGGTAAAGTTTCGCGGGCAGATCGTCGTGTCGATCCTGACGCATCCGATGCGGACGCTGCTATGCTGCCTGTCCGTCATCATGCCCTTGATGTTCCCGTTCGAGATCGATGGACAGGATATCGGACGCGTTCTGCGCGAAGCGCTGTTCATCCTGCTGATGGTGTCGTCGTTCGGCGTCGTTGCGGAAACCATGGACAGCGCCACCGTCAGGAAGGTGACGAGTTACATCTATATTCTGATCGGCTTTTATCTTTGCCTGTCGCTGGTGCAGACCGCGTTTCTGTCGCGACAGGTCTATTTCGGATTGCCGAGGACGCTGTTCGTCGCCAACGAGGGCACCCTTCCGGGCGATCTGGACCTGCTCTACTCGAAGATTCGTGCGACGGGGACATTCGGCGAGCCGTCCTATCTGGGCTTCGTCCTGACGTCCCTGGCGTTCGCACTGTTCCCGCTGGCCCGGAAATGGGTCGTACCCAGATTGGCGATCATGGTCGTCGTGCTGATCGCCCTGATCTGCCAGAGCCTGTCCTTCTTCATCGCGATAGCCCTGCTCCTGGCCTATGAGCGCCCCGGCTTCAGGGAACTCAAGGTCTCGTATGTGCTGCCCGGCGTCGTGGTGCTATGCGTCATGGGAATCTATTTCTCCGAGGTCATCGAGAACTTTCTGTCCCGTGTCACGTCGCTGTCGAACAGCGCGGCCGAGCCCTCGGGCTTCGTCCGGATCTTCGGTCCGATCTCGATCCTGCCGGACTTTCTGGCCGAGTTTCCCACCGGAGTGCCGTTCTACAAGCTCTATCCGATCCTCGAGGCCTATGTGCCGGTCGGCCTGCGCCCGCTGAGCTTTTACGACAACGGCCTGATCAACTTCGTCCTCGACTTCGGATTCTACGGCTTCCTGTTGCTGTATCTCTACTTCACCAGCGTGAAGGACGGCGCATCGCGGATCTATCTTTTCGCGGCCGGCATCTTCAACGGCGCCTTGCTGTCGCCCGACAAGCTCGGCGTCATGATCCTCGTCTTCTCGCTCTACAACTCCTTCGCCATCTATGTCCGGAACGGCGGCAGGCGGAGTGCTTCAGCCGAGGCGGCCCCGGCCATGTCGTCACCGCGATCACGTGGCAGGCCGGCACCGGCTCCCTCGCAATCACTGCGAACGCGCCGCATTCCCGACGCGTGAAGCAGCGATTTTGCCGGCCCGTCGGGGAGTCTCGCACTGGATGGGGGCTGCGCCGCTGCATTGACCGTCGGTTCGGTTATGGTTAACGTTTTGCTTGTAATTGTCCGTCATGCGGTCGATGTGCCGTTCGTCAGAACGGTTTCGGAGCGGTGGCGCGCGAAGCTTTTCCTGCCGTTCGATATTCTGCGACCGCTCTCGTCGCATTCGGTCTGGAGCCCTCTCCTTGTCACGCAGCAGGTCATCGCCAGACTGTGAATCCGCGGCGGCGCAGAAGCCGCATGACCAGCGTGTGCGGCTCTCTGATCTGCTGGCCCGTTCCCAGGATGCCGGGACGACGGTCTTCTTCTTTGGAAGCGAAGCCCGAATCGTCTACGCCCTGCGCGACAAGGTCGCCTCGGACTTCCCGCGGCTGGCGATCGCCGGCATCTGCGATGCGGATTTCAGCGGGGCGGTCTCGCCTGCAATCGTCGGGTTCATCGCTGCCGCCAAGCCGGGGATGATCATCGTCGATATGGCCGAGCGGGAGTTCTGCGCATTTGCCCGGGCGAACGAACACCGTTTCCCCGATGCGTTGCTCGTTCATCTCGATGGGGCCTTCGGCGCCTATGTACACCGGCAGGGCAGGCAGGCCATTCTGCCGCTCAGGTCGCAGCGGTCGGGTGTGCCACTGCTGCGCTTCGTCGGTCACGGGCTCTCCGCAGCCCGCTTCTGCGGCATCATTCTCGCCCAGGTCCTGCAGGGCGGCATGTCGCGGGTGCGGGTGGCGCGATCGGGCGCGGCGATGCGGCGCGACGGATAAGGCCTTTCGGCGTCCGTTGCAGCTCAACCCGCGTTCATGAAGGCTTTCTTGCTCAGGACAGTCCGGAACAGGATCGCGATGTCGAGCCAAAACGACCAGTTGTCGATGTACCAGTGGTCGAAGGCGACACGCTTGGCCATCTTCTCGTCGGTGTCGGTCTCGCCGCGCAGGCCGTTGACCTGCGCCCAACCTGTGATGCCCGGCTTGACGTTGTGGCGGCGGGCATAGAGCGCGATCTTGCGCTCGAACTCTCGGTCATGGGCCAGCGCATGGGGCCGCGGCCCGACCAGGGACATCTGCCCGGCGATCACGTTGAGCAGTTGCGGCAGTTCGTCGAGGTTGTAGCGCCGCAGCACGCGGCCGATACGGGTGATACGCGCATCGTTGCGCGTCGCCTGGACGATGACGTTGCCATCGTCGGTTGTCGTCATGGTGCGGAACTTGAAGATGCGGAAGGCCTGCTGGTTGAAGCCGTAGCGGCGCTGGCGGAACAGCACCGGGCCCGGCGAATCGAGCCGGATAGCGGCGGCGACGATCAACAGCAGCGGCGCCGTCAGGATCAGGATCAGCGCAGCCGAGACGATGTCGAAGGCACGCTTCAGGGCAATTTCCGCGATCGACAGGGCAGGCCGCGTCAGGCGCAGGCTGGAGAGCGAGCCCGTGCGAACGATATGGGGCGTCTCGAAGCGGTCCATGATCCGCTCCGGCGTCAGATGAATGGCGACGGGCAGGTTCATGAAGGCATCGACGCAGGCGTCAATGGTCTCCTGGTCCGACCAGGGCAGGGCGATGAAGACCGAGTCCGGACGCTTCATCCGGCAGTTGGCGACGGCGTTGGCGAGATCGGCCGCCAGCGCCGCCGCGGGATCGTTGATGCGGCGCTCGTCGCCGCTGCGCAGGAAGGCGACGTCGACGATGGCGAAGCCGATATTCCAGGGCTGATGCCGGGAGACGAAGGACATCACGTCAGGTTCCCTGCCGATCAGGAAGACGCGCTCGCTGGTGATGCGACCGGTCTTGCTGGCCAGCGAGATGGTGCGGACCATCCCTGAACGGGCGAGCGCGATGACTGGAATGCCGGCGAGGTAGCTGGCGAGGATGACGGCGCGCGAATAATGCTCGACGGTCTTGGTCAGGAAGAGAATGGCGATGAAGGCCACCATCGTCACATTCCAGACCGTGAAGGCCGAGGCGATCTGGCCCTTGGTGGCGAGGTAGTTGGCGATCTGGTAGCGGCCGCGCATGGCGTTGATGAAGACGAAGATCGCCGCGAACATCGTCGCCAGCTCGAGCGTGGTCTGGTCGGCCGGGACCCCGCCATAGGCCTGCAGATGATAGATCAGCGAGACCAGCCCGACGGTGGTCATCACGACCAGCGCGTCGGTGGCCGCCGTGACCAGGCCGAGCCAATGCCGCCATGCGTTGGCGCGATCTTCGGTTGCGGCGCCTGCGGCGAGATTCAGTTCGTTCACGGTCATCTTGGCTCGATCGCTCCGCATCGGGCGCAGGCTGGAAGGCCCACACCTCTGTCGGCGCTCCCATCCGGCACAATCGGCCGTGTCGGGGCGCTTCGGGGAGACGGATCGCAAGCGGCATGCCGCTTGGGCATGCTTCAAAATGGGTATGACTGCTGAAAACCCGGCTTGATTCAACGATCGGCGTTGGGCGCCGGGCACCGCGCCATCGTTCTGGAAAGGAGCCGCGTGCCATTTCGGTACAGCTTCGACCCCGCGTCGCGGCGGATCAATGAGCCCGGCGCAGCCCGCGCGAGAGCCTGTCCATCACGACTGCGAAGGCGATCCCTGTGATGGCACCCAGACCCTTGATGACCGCGTCATGGGGCCTTCCGTGGCGCGTCGGCTCCAGGAGTTGGGCGCTCTCCAGGCCGATCACGAGCCCGATCGTCAGGAGCAGGACGATGCCACGGTGCCGCGGGTAGGCGGTCGCCAGCGCGCCCGCCAGCAGAAGGAAAGCGAAGAAGCGCTCGATGTCGGGGCCGGCGTCCGGCAGGTGCGGCCGGCTTCCGATCGGGGCAAGGGTCGCGAATGTGATGATCAGCGCCGCACTCCAGCCGACGGCGATCGCGATCCGTCGGGTGGTTCTGTTCACGTCGTTCAAGTGCTGCGCCTCATTCATGCCGTTCCCGCCCGATGCAACTATCGCACCGCCCCAAAATGGCCCGAAGCGGGCAGGCCGGATCGCTCCGAGCGGGAAGGCCGTCTTATGGGCATGTCGCGCGGGATGATCAATCGGACCGCCTGGCGTGGGGCGGGTCTGCCAGCGGAGCATGGCGCTAGGCCCGCTTCCGCGCTACCTCTCGAAAGCCGACCATCACGAGACGCGCAAGCCATGACGATCACCGCTGTCACCCCTCATAGCCGGCGGATCGCGCGCGGCGGCAAGGCGATTTACGGGGCGCCGCTCGGCATCCTGATGCTGGAGGCCCGGTTTCCGCGCATCCTCGGCGACATGGGCAATGGCGCGACCTGGCCCTTCCCGGTGCTTTACCGTGTCGTCGGCGGTGCCAGCCCGGACAAGGTCGTGCTCAAGGGCGCGGCCGGTTTGCTACCGGATTTCATCGCGGCGGCGCAGGATCTCGTGCGGCTCGGCGCGGAAGCGATCACCACGAATTGCGGCTTCCTTTCGCTGTTCCAGCGCGAGCTTGCTGCGGCCCTGGGCGTGCCGGTCGCGACCTCCTCGCTGATGCAGGTGCCCTGGGTGCAGGCGACGCTGCCGCCGGGCAAGCGCGTTGGGCTGGTCACGGTCTCGGCGGGCAGCCTCACGCCCGCGCATCTCGAAGGCGCCGGCGTCCCGCTCGATACGCCGGTTGCCGGCACGGAGAACGGCAAGGAATTCTTCCGCGTGCTGATCAAGGCGGAAAAGGACGATATGGACATCGACCTGGCCGAGCGGGATGTCGTCAATGCGGCCCTGGACCTCGTGCTGCGGCATCCCGATGTCGGGGCGATCGTGCTCGAATGCACCAATATGCCGCCCTATGCCGCGGCGGTGCAGGCGGCGACGGGGCTCCCGGTCCACGACATCTATTCGATGATCACCTGGTTTCATGCTGGGCTGCGGCCCCGCGTGTTTGGCTAGGACGGAATTGGGCTGAGCGCGGGGACAAGCCGGCGGATTTATCCCCGTCGGGCGGGGCAGGGCGGATAGTACGGCCTTCAACCGCCACCCCGATCTTCGCGAGGCCCCATGACCGCAACGCCGCGGCTATCCCTGCCCCTGCTCGCCGCCGGGCAGGCGCAGAAGCATGTCACCCATAACGACGCCCTGACGCGGCTCGACGCGCTGATCCACCTCGTCGTCGACAGCCGCTCGGAGTCGGCGCCGCCGGCCATACCGACCGAGCTTTCCGCCTATATCGTGCCCGAGGGCGGCAGCGGCGTTTTCGCCGGGCGCACCGACCAGGTCGCGCTGTTCGAGGATGGCGGTTGGAGCTTCCTGGCGCCCCGGCCGGGATGGCAGGCCTGGATCGCCGACGAGGCCGAGCATCATCTCTGGACCGGCACCGAATGGCGGCGCGACAGCCCGCTCAGCGGCCTCGGCGCCACTCTCTGGGGCGTCAACGGCACGGCCGACGTGACCACGCGCTTCGTCGTCCAGGCGCAGGCGAGCCTGTTCAACCATGCCGGCGCCGGCCACCAGATCAAGCTCAACAAGGCGGCTGCCGGCGACACGGCGAGCTTGCTGTTCCAGGACGGCTATTCCGGCCGCGCCGAGATCGGGCTCGCCGGCGACGACGATCTGCACGTCAAGGTCAGCGCCGACGGCTCGGCCTGGGCCGAGGCGATGGTGGTCGACCGGGCCACGGGCGGCGTCTCCCTGCCGGCGACGCGCTGGGCCTGCGCACCGAACCTGCTGGTCAATGGCGATATGCAGATCAACCAGCGCGGTTTTGCCGGGGGCGTATTGGCGGCGGGAACCTATGGTTTCGACCGCTGGAAGGCGGGTCCGGCCGGAGCAACGCTGTCGCTCGCAGGCTATGATCTCACCTTGAGCGCAGGCGCGCTTATCCAGCCGGTCGAGCCGGCGCTGTGGGGCGTCGCTTCCTTCGCCGGCCTGCCGCTGACATTGTCGGTCGAGGGGTTGTCGGGTGGCGATCTCGCGGTGTCGATCGGCAGCGTGTCCGGCACGATTGCGGCCGGGGACGGCCGGCGCGGCGTCACGTTGACGCCGGCCATAGGCGATACCGGCGTGCTGGCGGTCTCGATCGCGCCCGCATCCGGCCCGGTGACGCTGCGGCGGATCAAGCTCGAATTCGGCCATGCCGCCAGCGGCTGGAGCGCGCGTCCGGCGACGCTGGAGGAGGCGCTGTGCGCCCGCTATCACTGGCGGCACGAAGGCGCGCTCGCGCTCGATGCCTATCAGGCGGCGGGTGGCGCGGCGCAGCAGACGCTCGTGCTGCCGACGCGGATGCGGGCGGTGCCCTCGGTGGCCTTCACCGTCTCGGGGACGGTCAATGTTGCGGGCGGCAGCGCGGCAATCGCGGTGCTGTCCCGCCGAGAGGCGAGGGCCAGTGTCTTGGCAGCCGCGACCGGGCGCGTGCAGGCGGCGTTCGGCAGCGTCGCATTCGACGCGGAGCTCTAACTGGAGCGGGGCGCCGCTTCAGTCCTGGTAGATGCTCTTCACATGGGCGTTGATGGCGGCGATCTCGGGCAGGACGCCGCCATTGCGCTCCCTGAGATGGTCCTCATGCCAGTACCAGTCGTCGAAGCCGACATTGAGCCGCTGATAGCCGGCTTCGGCCAGCAGCACGCGCATGGTCTCGCGGCGCGGCTCGACGAAATTATGCTCGATGGTGAAGAGCGCGATCCTGTGCCGGGTGAGATCGATCGTTCTGAGGATGTCGAGTTCCGAGCCTTCCGTGTCGAGGGAGACATAGTCGTAGCCGTCGCCAGCCCGGCCATCGGCTGCATCCATCCCGTCGAAGGTGATGGTCTCGACCGTGATCAGACCGTTCTCGCTGATCGCCTCGCGGCGATGCTGGGCGTAGCCGTCGCTCTCGGCATATTCGGCCAGCGTCCCGATCTCCTGCGAGGCGACGAAGGACAGGAACTGCCCGCCCTCGCGATGCACCGCCCGCTCCAGGCAGGTCGCGCTGCGGCTGGCTGCGAGCTCGGCGAACAGGATCGGATTGGGCTCGACCAGCACGCCGCTCCAGCCGTGATCGCTCTCCAGGAAACAGGTGTTGCTGTGCAGCACGCCGTCGAAGGCGCCGATCTCGGCGAAGCGGCCGTCGCGCCGGCCCAGGCACATCGCCAGAACCCAGCGCTCCTGCTCGATCTGCGAGTTCGTCGGTGTCTCAAAGGCGGCCTGCCAGGAGAGGCGCGGCGAGGGGGGCGGCGTTTGCGGCAAGGCGGTGGTCTCGCGGGTCGAGGCGGTCGGCGGTGCGCGACCATGCCCTGCAGGGGCCCTCCGGTCGAGGGCCGCTCGCGCCCTTTCCAAGTCTCGATGCGAGCTCGGCTGGCCCACTTCTTGCTGAGGTTTTTCGGTGCCGACCTGTCGATCAGCAGGCGCGCGCAGACCGGACATGGAGGGAATCATGGGCGTTCAGGACGACATCTCTTCCACTGAGGATCAGGGCTTGAGCCTCGAGCGGCGCAGCCTGTTCGGGCTCGGCCTCGCAGGGGCAGCGATCGGTGGCGCCGCGGCGGCAAGCCTGCTCGCGCCCTCGGCCGCGCAGGCGCAGACCGTGGCGAAGAGCAAGCTCTACACCATCAAGGAGCGCGGCAAGCTGATCGTCGGCACCGGCAGTACCAACCCGCCCTGGCATTTCCAGGATGCCACCGGCAAGCTCGTCGGCATGGACATCGACCTCGCCCGGCTGCTGGCCAAGAGCCTGTTCGACGATCCGGAGAAGGTCGAGTTCGTGCTGCAGGGCTCGGACGCCCGCATCCCGAGCCTCGTGACCGACAAGGTCGACATCGTCGTGCAATGGATGACCGTGACGGCGGGCCGGGCTCAGCAGGTCGACTTCACCATTCCCTATTACCGCGAGGGCGTCGGCCTGATGCTGCTGGCGCGCGGCGGCAAGTACAAGGACTATGCCGAGATGAAGGCGGCCGGCAAGGCGGTCACCGTCGGCGGCATGCAGAACGTCTTCCTCGAGCAGTGGGTCCACATGGCGTTGCCGGAAGCGAAGGTCGACGCCTTCGACAGCCCGGATTCGGCGATGCAGGCGCTGAATGCGCGTCGCGTCGATGCCTCGATGCAGGACCAGTCGGCAATGCGCTGGCTGATGCAGCAGGCGCCCGGCCGCTTCGCCGATGCCGGCTTCGGCTGGATGCCGAACTCCTATGCCTCGGCAGTCAAGCCCGGCGACCCGACCTGGCTGAACTGGGTCAACACCGTCTACAAGGAGGCGATGGTCGGCGTCGATTTCGACTATTTCGCCGCCTCCTACAAGAAATGGTTCGGCATCGAACTGCCGATCCCCAAGGTCGGCTTCCCGCAAGAGTTCGCCTGATCGTTTCCGCCCTATCCGGGCCGGGCGGGGCGTGCTCCGTCCGGCCCGGCCTTGCGTCGCGTCGGGAACAGTCGCCGCCATCATGATCGACTACCATTTCGACTGGTCCGTCATCGCGCGAAATTCGGGCAAGCTGGGCGATGCCCTGCTGCTCGGACTCTGGCTTGCGGTCGTCTCGCTGCTGATCGGCTGCGTGATCGGGCTTCTGGCGGCTTATGCCCGTGTCTCGGGCAAGAAATGGCTCTCGGCGCCAGTCTGGGCCTATGTCGAGTTCATCCGCTGCACGCCGCTGCTGCTGCTGATCTTCTTTTTGTATTTCGGCCTCCCCGAATTCGACATCTCCTTCCTCGACAAGACGCAGAGCTTCGTTCTGTCGCTCTCGCTCTATGCCGGGGCCTATATGTGCGAGGTGTTCCGCGCCGGGCTCGCCTCGATCCCGAAGCAATATGTCGAGGCGGCGAAGGCGATCGGCATGCGGCCCTGGCAGCGCCAGGTCTATGTCGTGCTGCCGGTGATGTTCCGCATCACCCTGCCGTCGATCGGCAACAACCTGATCTCGCTGTTCAAGGACACCTCGCTGGCGGCCGCGATCGCAGTGCCGGAGCTGACCTTCACGGCGCGGCAGATCAACACCAACACCTTCCGCGTGATGGAAGTCTGGCTGACTGCGAGCGCGCTGTACCTCGCCAGCGCCTATCTCATCGCCATGGTTCTGCGGCTGCTTGAGCGCCGCTACGCGTCGATCCGGTAGGGGCCGCGATGGATTTCTCGATGGCACCCGGCACCTTCCTGTTCGAGGCTTGGCAGGCGCGGCAATCGCTCCTGTCGGGGCTCGGCGTGACCATGCTGAGCTCGGCACTGAGCATCGTCATGGCGACGGTGCTGGGGATCGCGATGGGCGTGGTGCTGACCTTCGGCTGGTGGTGGCTGCGGCTTCTGGCACGGCTTTATGTCGATGTGATGCGCGGCCTGCCGCTGCTCGTGCTGATCCTGTTTACCTATTACGGGCTGGCGCTGTTTGGCATCAACGTGCCCGCGTTCTGGGCCGGGGTGATCGCGCTCGGCGCCTTCGCGACTGCCCATGTCGCCGAGAACTTCCGGGGCGCGGTCCAGTCGGTTCCGGCCGGGCAGATGGAGGCGGCCAAGGCGATCGGGCTGACATTCGGCAAGCGCCTGACCCATGTGATCCTGCCCCAGGCGGTGCGGCGCATGCTGCCGCCCTGGGTCAACACGGCGCTGGAGATCGTCAAGGGCACGACGCTGCTCTCGATCATCGGCGTGGTCGAACTGCTGCTCTCGGCCCAGCAGGCCATGGCGCGCAACTACATGATCATCGATTTCTACCTGCTGACCGCGGCCTTGTATGTCGCGATCAATTTCACGCTCGCCCAGCTCGGCGCCACGCTGGAGCGGCGGTACTCCTATCTGCGCTATTGAGACAGGACGCGCCCGCGATGAACGAGCCAGCCCTTCTGCAAGCCCGCGAGGTGCGCAAGACCTTCGGCCAGATCGAGGTGCTGAAGGGCATCGACCTGATCGTCCAGCAGGGCCAGGTGGTGTCGCTGATCGGCGCTTCGGGCTCGGGCAAGACGACCTTCCTGCGCTGCATCAACCTCTTGGAAGAGCATGATGGCGGCGAGATCCTGCTGGACGGCGATCCGGTCGGCTACACCCTATCCGGCACGCGCCGGAAGCGCCTGAGCGAGACGAAAATCTCGGCGCAGCGGGCGCGGCTCGGCATGGTCTTCCAGCAGTTCAACCTGTTCCCGCATCTGACCGCGATCGACAACGTCATGCTCGGCCTGACCAAGGTGCAGGGCAAGAGCCATTCCGAGGCCAAGGACATCGCGCAGCACTGGCTCGGCCGCGTCGGGCTGGCCGAACGCAGCGGGCATTATCCCTATCAGCTCTCGGGCGGCCAGCAGCAGCGCGTCGCGATTGCGCGCGCCGTCGCGATGCAGCCGCGCCTGCTGCTGTTCGACGAGGTGACCTCGGCGCTCGACCCCGAACTCGTGGCCGAGGTGCTGGGCGTGATGCAGGGGCTGGCCGAGTCGGGCATGACGATGCTGCTCGTCAGCCACGAGATGATGTTCGTGCGCGACGTGTCAAACCACGTCGTCTTCCTCGACCAGGGCAAGGTCGCCGAAGCCGGGCCGCCCTCCGAGATATTCGGCAATCCGCAGAACGACCGGCTCAAGAGCTTCCTCGGCCGGTTTCACGGGCTGTTCGGGCGGGGCTGAAGCGGCGCGGTCTGCCTCAATGAATCTCCGGCTCCGGAATCTTCGCCGTGCCTTCCAGATAATCGAAGTCGCAGCCCTTGTCGGCCTGGCGGATATGGGCGGCGGACATCTTGCCATAGCCGCGTGGATAGTCGCGGTCGGGCGGCGTCCAGGTCTTCAGGCGCTCGGTGATCTCGGCGTCGGTCAGGTTGACCGAGATCGTGCGGGTCTCGACATCGACGCTGATGATGTCGCCGGTCTGCACCGCCGCGAGCGGCCCCTTGATATAGGCCTCGGGCGCGACATGGAGCACGCAGGCGCCGTAGCTGGTGCCCGACATGCGGGCGTCCGAAATGCGCAGCATGTCGCGCACGCCCTGCTTCAGCAGCTTGCGCGGGATCGGCATCATGCCCCATTCCGGCATGCCGGGGCCGCCGACGGGGCCGCAGTTCTTCAGCACCATGATGTGGTCGACCGTGACATCCGTATCCTCGTCGTTCACGGCGCGCATCATCGCGTCGTAGTCCTCGAACACGATCGCGGGACCCGTGTGCTTGAGCAGGCGGGGCTCGGCGGCGGAGGGCTTGATCACGCAGCCATCGGGCGCGATGTTGCCCTTGAGGACGGCGAGCCCATTGGCCGTCGAGACGGCCTTGTCGAGCGGACGGATGACGTTGTCATCATAGACGGTGGCGAGCGCGATCGTCTCCGAGATTGGCTTGCCGGTCACGGTCATGGCGTCGGTGTGGAGCTTGCTCTCCAGCTGCTTCAGCAGCGCCGGCAGACCGCCGGCATAGAAGAAATCCTCCATCAGGAAGTCGCCGGAGGGGCGCAGGTTCGCGATCACCGGGACGGTGCGGGAGAACTTGTCGAAGTCGTCGGGCGTCAGCGAGACACCGGCGCGGCCGGCCATGGCGATCAGGTGGATGATGGCGTTGGTCGAGCCGGCGACCGCCATGTGAACGGTTAGTGCGTTCTCGAAGCTCTTGCGGGTGAGGATGCGATCGGGCGTTAGATCTTCCCAGACCATCTCGACGATGCGCTTGCCCGACGCTGCGGCCATGCGCGGATGGGCGGCGTCGGCGGCCGGGATGGCGGATGCGCCCGGCAGGGTCAGGCCCAGCACCTCGGCATGGCTCATCATGGTCGCGGCGGTGCCCATCGTCATGCAGGTGCCATGCGAGCGGGCGATGCCGCTCTCCATGTCCTTCCATTGGTCGTCGGTGATGTTGCCGGCTTCCTTCTCGGCCCAGTATTTCCAGACATCGGCGCCCGAGCCGAGGATCTTGCCGGCCCAGTTGCCGCGCAGCATCGGCCCGGCCGGCACGAAGATGAAGGGCAGGCCGGCGCTGCAGGCGCCCATGATCAGTGCCGGCGTGGACTTGTCGCAGCCGCCGAGCAGCACCGCGCCGTCGAGCGGGTGGGAGCGGATCGATTCCTCGGTCTCCATCGCCAGGAAGTTGCGATAAAGCATGGTCGTCGGCTTCTGGTACTGCTCCGAGACCGACATCACGGGGATCTCGACGGGAAAACCGCCGGACGCCCAGACCGCGCGCTTCACCGCCTCGGCCCGGTCGCGCAGATGGGTGTGGCAGGGGTTGATCTCGGACCAGGTGTTGATGATGCCGATGACCGGCTTGCCCATGAACTCGTCATGGCCGAAGCCCATCTGCAGCGCCCGCGAGCGATGGCCGAAGGAGCGCAGATCGCTGGCGCCGAACCAGCGCTTCGAGCGCAGGGTGTCGGGCGTCTTGCGGGGGTGGGACATCGGCATTTCCTTACTAGTCTTATTCGAAGGGCCGCTTTCGGGCCATTGACGCGTCATGGTCGGGCTTGACCCGACCATCTCGGAAACCAGCTAGCTGGTCATGAGATTCTCGGGTCTGCGCTTCGCTTCGCCCGAGAATGACGGCTTGTTACTCCGCCGCCGCGCGCTGCGCGCCCCAGCCGGAGACGATCTGGCGCAGTTCGGCTTTTTCGGCTGCGTTCAGCTCCGGCAGGCCGGGCAGGCGGACGGGGCCGACATTGGTGCCGAGCAGGCCGAGCGCTTCCTTGACCACGGTGACATTGGCGCCGTTGCCGTATTTCGTGCGCAGCGTCTCGAAGCCGGCGATGGCGTCGACCTCGACACGCGCGGCGGCATAGTCGCCCTTCTCCAGCGCATGCCAGACGGCCAGCGAGCGCTCCGGCGCGACATTGATCAGGCCGGAGGTGAAGCCGCGGGCGCCGAGTGCATAGAAGGGCGCGGCCCAGCCCTCGGCGAGACCGCAGATCCAGTTGGCTGATGTCCCTTGCGTGGCACGGACGCATTCGGCCAGCAGCATCATGTTGTTCGAGGCGAATTTCACGCCGGCGACGTTGGCGTGCGTCGCGACGCGGACGAGGTCCTTCACGCCGATGGCGTCGGAGCGGATATAGGCGACCAGCGGGATCGTCAGCGCCTCTGCGATGGCGATGATGTAGTCGGCCTGGGATTGTGGGGCGGCGAAGGGGTCGAGCGGGTGGTGGACCATCACCGCATCGCAACCGGCCGTCGCCGCGAGCTTGCCGGTGGAGACGGCCTCGCGCAGCGAGCGCCCGATGCCGGCCGTGACGAGCGCCTTGCCGGCAGCGGCTTCGGCTGCGACCGCATGGCTGCGCACGACCTCGTCCGTCGTCATCGGATAGAACTCGCCGGTGTTGCCGGCCGAGACGATGTTGTGGATGCCGGCCTGCGCGATGCGCGCGACGATCCTGCCCGTCACCGCCCAGTCGGCCTCGCCATCGGCGCTCCAGGCGGTGACATGCACGCCCGAAATGCCGCGCAGGCCGCTGCGAATCTTGTCATTCATCATAGTCCAACCCTTCCGCATCGGCGCCGAACACCTGCCGCACATGGGCTTTCGCCGAGCGGACGATGTGGCGGCGCATCCGTTGTTCCGCGAGCGCCGGCTCGCGTGTCCTCAGCGCGTCGAAAATCGAGCGATGTTCCTCGAAGCCCTGGCCCCGCTCGGAAGGCTCGGACAGTAGCGCGATGCGCTGGGCGTGATCATACATGCGCTGCCCGTCGAGCCTTCTCTCCAGATAGGTGCAGCCCGAAATCCGGTGGATGGCGCCGTGATAGGCCTCGTTCAGGGTGACGAGATCTTCCAGCGCGCTGTGCTCGGTCGCATGCGCCATCTCCTCGACCAGCCGTGCCATCTCGGCGATGTCGGCATCGCTCACCCGGTTGGCGGCAATATGGGTCATGACGCTTTCGAGCGCGGCGCGTCCGAGCGCCATCTCGAGCGCCTGACGGGCCGAGAACTCGACGAAGACGCCGCGCCTTGCCTCGGTGCGGACCAGCCCCTCGCTTTCGAGCCGGCGCATCGCATCCTTCACCGGCGTCGTGCTGACGCCGAGCATTTCGGCGAGATGGCGCTCGTTCAGCTTTTCGCCATTGCGGAAGCGGCCGGCGACGATGGCGCGGCGCAGCCGCTCATGCACATGCTCGCGCAGGGAGCGCAGCAGATGCGGGGCGACAGGTTCGATCAGGAGCGTCTCTGACATCGCGATTCCGGTGGTGGCACCAGCATGAGTCGAATCCGTTGGTGGGCCGCTCGGCCCTGACACCATCACCGCACCAGACACCACAAAGGGCAAGCCGCGACAAGTCTGAAATTTCAGATTTCAAATCTGGAATCCTGTGCTATGCCGATAGCAAGGGTTCGGGAACGGACCACGCCGGCAGCAATACGCCGGCTCAAGGAAACGGAACTGGAGGGAACACCATGACGATGACGCGCCGGGCGATGATCGCCGCCGCATGCCTGCTGAGCGCCCCTGCGGCGCTGGCGCAGGCCGATTATCCAGGCAACAAGGTGGTGACGATCGTCGTGCCCTTCGCCGCAGGCGGCACGACCGATCTGCTCGGTCGCGTGCTGGCCGACCGGCTGGGCGCCCGGCTCAACGGCAAGTTCATCGTCGAGAACCGGCCGGGCGCTGGCGGCAACACCGGGTCTGCCGCGGTCGCGCGCTCCGAGCCCGACGGCTACACGCTGACGATGGGGACGGTCTCGTCCCATGCGATCAATCCCGGCGTCTATGCCAAGATGCCCTACGACCATATCAAGGATTTCACGCCGATCTCGCAGGTCGCCAGCGTGCCGAACATCCTGATGGTCAATCTCGATCTGCCGGCCAAGACGGTTCTGGAGCTGATCGCGCTGCTCAAGGCCAATCCCGGCAAGTATTCCTTCGGCTCGTCGGGCGCCGGCACTTCGACCCATATGGCGGCCGAACTGTTCAAGGTGGAGACCGGGACGGACATGGTGCATGTGCCCTATCGCTCGAGCGGGCAGGTGACGCAGGACCTGCTGTCAGGCCAGATCCAGATCACCTTCGACAACATCACCATCGCCTGGCCGCATGTCGAAGCCGGCAAGATCCGGGCGCTGGCGACGGCGACCCCGGAGCGGCTCGCCGTGGCCAAGGATCTGCCGGCGCTGGCCGAGTTCATTCCCGGCTACGCGGCTGCGTCCTGGCACGGCTTCTTCGCACCATCGGCTGTGCCCAAGGCGATCACCGCAAAACTCTCGGCCGAGGTCCAGGCGATCATGCGCGAACCCGCCGTCGTCGAGCAGATGAAGAAGCTCGGGGTCGATCCGGTCGGCTCGACCCAGGAGCAGTTCACCGCCTACATCGCCTCGGAGACCAAGCGCTGGGCCGAGGTGGCGCGGAAGGCCAACGTTCGCATCGAATGATCGAAGGGCCGATCATCCCGCCAGCGCGGCCGCCTGACGCGGCGGTCTGCGCTTCCGGTGCTGACGGACCGATGTCCGCTCCGCTCCGGTTCTCGACCACCACGCCATTCGTCTCACGCTGACGACATGCTCGACCCTTCGCTGGAGCTTTAGCCAAGATCATGACAGCCCTCACCGACGAAAACCGCGCCAAGCTCAAGCGTGTCTCGACCGCGACGCTGACGACGGCGCTGTTCAAGCGCGGCTTCCGGAACCAGTTCATCCAGGATGTGCGGCCGCTGGGCCAGAAGACCGAGTCGATGGTCGGGGAGGCGTTCACGCTGCGCTATATCCCGGCCCGCGAGGATATCGACCATCTCGGCACCTTCGAGGGCACGCAGCATCCGCAGCGGCGCGCGGTCGAGGACTGCCCGCCGGGCCATGTCATGGTGATCGACTCGCGCAAGGACCCGCGCGCGGCCTCGGCCGGCGGTATCCTGGTGCAGCGCCTGGCGCAGCGCGGTGTCGCCGGCATCGTCACCGATGGCGGCTTCCGCGACAGCCCCGAGATCGCGCAGATGACGATTCCGGCCTATCACAACCGCCCGAGCGCGCCGACCAACCTGATCCGCCACCACGCGCTCGACATCAACGCGCCGATCGCCTGCGGCGATGTCGCGGTCTATCCGGGCGACATCGTCGTCGGCGACGGCGAGGGCGTCTGTGTGATCCCGGCGCATCTCGCCAACGAGATCGCTCCGGAGGTCTATGAGCAGACCGCCTATGAGGATTTCGTCGCCGAGCGTGTACGCGGCGGGCAGGGCATCTTCGGGCTCTACCCGGCCAATGCCGAGACCAAGGCCGAGTTCGCCGCATGGCGGCCGAGTTGGTCCTGACCGCGGGCCGGGCTTTCGGCTGCCCGGCTTTTACCTGAACGACGGCGAAGCCGGCCGCGAGACGGGCTGACCGGGACGCTGCCTTTGCGGCGCGTCCTCGTACGACCAGAATCACAAAAACCAGAATCATAAAAAGATTTGGAGGGAACAATGGTTGAAACGTCGCGTCGTCATGTGCTCGCAGGCGGCCTCGCCGCAGCGGGTGCCGCATTGGCCGGGCCGGCCCTGGGGCAGGCCTTTCCGTTCAAGCCGAACCAGCGCTATCCCGACCCGTCGGTCGAGATCCTCGATCCGAGCTTCGGCAAGTACCGGATCTATTCGAGCACGGTGGAACAGGTCGCCACCGGCATGCGCTGGGCCGAGGGCCCGGTCTATTTCCCGGAAGGCCGCTACGTCCTGGTCAGCGACATCCCCAACAACCGGATCATGAAGTTCGACGAGGCCAAGAACAGCTTCACGGTCTTCCGCGAGAACGCCAACTTCGCCAATGGCAATGCCAGGGACCGCCAGGGCCGGCTGATCACCTGCGAGCATTCGGTGACGCGGCGCGTCACCCGCACCGAGAAAAACGGCAAGATCACCGTGCTGGCCGATGCCTTCGAGGGCAAGCGCCTGAACGCGCCCAACGATGTCGTCGTCAAATCTGACGACACGATCTGGTTCACCGATCCGCTGTTCGGCATCAACGGCGAATGGGAGGGCTCGCGGGCCAAGTCGGAGCAGGCGACCACGAACGTCTATCGCATCGGTGCTGACGGCAAGCTGACGGCGGTGATCACCGATCTGCTCAACCCCAACGGGCTCGCCTTCTCGCCGGACGAGAAGAAGCTCTATGTCGTCGAGTGGCGCGGCACGCCCAATCGCAGCATCTGGAGCTTCGACATCGACGCGCAGGGTAAGGCCTCGAACAAGACGAAGGTGGTCGATGCCGCCGATTTCGGAGCGCTCGACGGCTTCAAGGTCGATCGCGACGGCAATCTCTGGTGCGGCTATGGCAGCAACGGTGCGCTCAACGCGGAAGCCGTCGATGCCGGAGGCCGAAAGGTCTTCAGCTTGAGGGGCAAGCCGGAAGACCTCGACGGCGTGATGGTGTTCAGCCCGGCAGGCAAGCCGCTGGCCTTCATCCGCCTGCCGGAGCGCTGTGCCAATCTCTGCTTCGGCGGCCCCAAGGGCAACCGTCTCTACATGGCAAGCAGCCACTCGCTTTATGCGCTCTATGTCGAGGCGCACGGCGCCGTCTGAGCGGTGCCGAGGCCGGATGCGGCTGCTGTCGCATCCGGCCAGCCATTTGTCCGCGATGCGACACGCGGCGGCGTTAACCGCCGCTTGAGACCTCTCTGCAAGGGTCGAAGCTCATCCATGCGCGCTGGAGTTGAGCGTGGCCATGACGAAGCAGACCCTCCGGCCATGACAGCAGGCGCGACCTGGCCCACGCGCTACGATGCCTGGGTCAACCGCCAATTCGGCATGGCCCGGCTGGACGACGCCGACGCGGCCGCGCTGCGCATGGCGCAGGCGGAGATGTTCGCGCGGGTTCTTCCTGCCATCCTGATGTCCAATCTGCTCTCCGCGGTGCTGGTCGCGATCGCCGCGATGTTCCATGGCTGGCTCTGGTTTCCGCTGGTGTGGAGTGGCTGGGTCGTCGCCAGCGGCTTGCTGGGGATGCTGCGGATCGCGCGGATCAGGGAACGCAGGCGCGAGGATGCGCCCTCAGCGAAGTTCATCGACCGAATTCTGGTCGATACTGCCATCATGGCGGCTCCCTGGGTGGTGATGGCCGTGGTGATCAGTCCCACCGCAGTGCCCCAGATGGAGGTGCTGACTGCGACCCTACTGGCGGGACTGGTCTGCGCCGGCACCTTCACCATGGCGAGCATGCCTTCGGCCGCATTGCTCTTCGCAGGGTTGATCCTGGGAGCGCGCATCATCCATATCGTTCTGTCGCCGCTCGATCATCTGCTGGAGAACCTGGTCTTTCAGGTGATCTACGGCTCGGTCATGCTGGTGTCCTTGCGCAGCATGGCGCAGCTTTTCATCGATCGCGTCCGCGCCGTCAGCAGCGCGCAGATGCTCGGTCTCGAGGCGCAGGCGCAGGCGCGCATCGAGGAGGCGCGGCGCGAGCAAGTCGAGGGACAGGCTGAAGCGTTTCGGCGCGAGATCGGCGCCATTCTCCAGCCTGTGTTCCAGTCCGTCGATCAGATGGGCGGTGCGGCCGAGCAGCTTGTCGCGATTTCACAGAGATCGCAGGACAAGCTTGCCGGCGTGCTGACCAAGGTCGACGAGGCCAGGACCGACATCGTCTCGGTGGAACTCTGCTCGCATCGTCTGACCGAGACCATTTCCCTGATCCGCAATGAAGCGGACCGGACGACCGCACTGGTGCGAACGGCCGCGTCCGACGTCGCGGCCTCGATCGGCGTCAAGACGCAGCTCATACAGGCGGTGCGGGATATCGGAGAGGTCTCGGAGCTAATCCGGGAGATCGCGGCCCAGACGAACCTTCTGGCTCTGAATGCGACGATCGAGGCGGCGCGCGCCGGCGTGGCGGGGCGCGGATTTGCCGTCGTCGCGACGGAGGTGAAGGGGCTGGCGGCGCGGACGGAAGCGGCGACGCAGGAGATTTCGGAGCGTATCGAGGACGTGCGGTCCGCAACCGAGCGCTCGCTCGCAGCGGTCATGAGCATCAGCGTCTCGACGGATGCGATCGTGGGTGCGACCAGCGGAATCGTCGTGGCGGTGGATCAGCAGGCAGATGCCATCCGCACCATGGTGGAGCTGCTCGCGCGGACGGTTCAGGAAACAGAGCAGGCGGCAGGGGCGATCGATCTCGTCGTCGCCGACGCTGCACGCACCATGGACAATGGCCGACAGGTGTCCGAGGCGGCAAACGGCGTCGATGTCTCGGCGCGACGTCTCGACGAATCCGTCGCCCGGTTCTCGCGCGAGATCGTCAGGGGCTGATCACGTGGCCTGCCCGGTGCCGTAGAACTCGCGATACCAGGCGACGAAGCGGGCGATGCCGGTCTCGATCGGGGTGTCGGGCCTGAAATCGACCCTCGCCATCAGATCAGAGACGTCGGCATAGGTCGCGCGCACGTCACCGGGTTGCATCGGCAGATGGCGCTTGATCGCGGCCTTACCGCAGGCCTGCTCGATCACGGCGATGAAGCGGTCGAGCCGAACCGGCGTGTGGTTGCCGATATTGTAGACGCGGTAGGGCGCGGCAGCCGTCGCCGGGTCGGGCGAGGCGGCGTCGAAGCCGGGATCGGCCACGGGCGGCAGCGCTGCGAGCCGGACGATCGCCTCGCTGATATCATCGACATAGGTGAAGTCGCGGCTCATCTCGCCTTCGGCGTAGACGTCGATCGGCTTGCCTTCGAGGATCGCCTTGGTGAACTTGAAATAGGCCATGTCCGGCCGGCCCCACGGTCCGTAGACGGTGAAGAAACGCAGGCCCGTGGCGGGGATGCCGTAGAGATGCGAATAGCTGTGCGCCATCACCTCGTTGGCGCGCTTGGTCGCGGCATAGAGCGAGACCGGGTGGTCGGCGCCGTCATGCTCGCTGAACGGCACCTTGGCGTTGGCGCCATAGACCGAGCTCGACGAGGCATAGACCAGATGCGCCACCGGGTGATGCCGGCAGGCCTCAAGCACTGAGAGGAAGCCGTCGAGGTTCGAGTGGGCATAGGCGCGCGGATTGTCGAGCGAGTAGCGCACGCCTGCCTGCGCCGCGAGATGGATCACGACATCGGGCTTGAAGGCGGCGAAGGCGGCTTGCAAAGCATCATAGTCGGCGATGTCGATCGGTTCGAAGCTGAAACCGTTGCGTGGCAGCAGCTGGTCGAGCCGGGCTTGCTTCAGCGCCGGATCGTAATAGGGCGTCAGATTGTCGATGCCCAGCACGGTCGTGCCCCGGGCCAGCAGCGCCTGCGTGACGTGGAAGCCGACAAAGCCGGCGGCGCCCGTCAGCAGCACGCGTTGCGGTGAAACACTGGTCATGAGGCCCGTGCCGCCCTGTCAGGGGAAAGAGGGCAGGAGCTGCCGAAAACCAACTCCCGCAAGGCCAAATCCAATGTTTCAGATCGCGACGCGTGTCAATCGAGCGGGGTCCGGGCGGCCCTGGGGCGGCCCGGTGCTGCGTCTCCGAGGGCCGCTTGCCTCAGACCACGAAATCCTTCTCCGGGACCGGCTCGCCGCGCGAGACATGGGCCATGTTGGCGAACATACGCGAGACGGTCGGGGCGAAGGTGTCGGCGGCCATTGCGGCCAAGTGGGGCGTGACGACGAGGTTGTCGAGCGTCAGCAGGTCGCTCTCGGGGGGCAGCGGCTCGATCGAATAGACATCCATCGCGGCGCCCGCGATCACGCGATTGCGCAGCGCGACGACGAGCTCGGCTTCGTTGACGACGCCGCCGCGCGCGACATTGACCAGCACCGCGGTCTTCTTCATCGCGGCCAGCGCCTTGGTGTCGATCAGGTTGGTGGTCTCCGGCGTCAGCGGGCAATGCAGCGAGACGATGTCGGACTGGGCCAGGATCTCGTCGATCGAGGCGTAGCGGACGCCGAGGGCTGCTTCCTCGGCAGCACTCAGGGGCTGGCGCTTGGAATAGAGGATCGTGCAGCCGAAGCCCTTGAGCAGCTTGGCGACGTTCTGGCCGATCGCGCCGAAACCGACGATGCCGACAGTCTTGCCCGACAGCAGGAAGGTCTCGCCCGGCATATGTCCCGTCGCCCAATGCCCCTTTTTCAGCTCGGCATGGCCATAGCCGATGAAGCGCAGGGACGAGAGCATCAGCCCGAGCGCGAATTCGGCGACGGCGAGCGCATTGCTGCCGGTAGTGCGCGCCACGCCGATGCCGAGCTCCTTGGCCGTGACGGTATCGATATTGTCGACGCCGACGCCCCATTTGTGCAGCAGCTTCAGCTTCTTCGCCGCGCGCAGCACGTCGCCGGAGACCGCGACCTGGCCGGCGATGGCATAATCCGCCTCGGCGATAATTTCCTTCATGTGCTCGTCGCCGCGCGCGGTGCCATGGGTCAGCACGAAGCCCGGCGGCAGCAAAGCGCGCAGCCTGTCGGCGCGCTCGGGGGTGGTCAGGTCGAGGAGGACGATGGTCTCGGTCATGGGCGGTTTCGTCTCTGGCGTGGTGTCGTTGAAGAAGCGATAGCGGATTGTGCGGTCTCAGATGGTGAAGCGGGCCCCGGCACGGGCGAGCCCGCCCGAGATCGCAACCGGCGTGCCATCGGCGCGCCAGCAGGCGGCGCCGGTCAGCGTGCCATCATCGTTGAAACGGATCGCGTTCATGCCGCCGGCGATGCGCGGCATGCGGATGATGCGATGGCCGCGTGCCCGCAGCGCCTCGGCGACGGCCTCGGGAAAGGCCTCTTCCAGTTCGAGCGCGCCGCCTTCGGTCCAGATGCGCGGCGCCTCGACCGCCTCCTGCAGGCTCATGCCGTGGTCGATCAGGTTGACGATTGCCTGCAGGGCCGAGGGGAAGATGCGCAATGCGCCGGGCAGGCCGAGCGCGAAGGCGAGCTTGCCATCCTTCAGCACGATCATCGGCGCCATTGAGGTGAAGACGCGCTTGCCCGGCGCGATCGAGAGCGCGCGCCCGGGATGGGGATCGAAATTGAACATGTAGTTGTTGGTCAGCATACCCGTGCCGGGGATCTGGGTGCAGGCGCCGAACAGGCCGTTGATCGTCTGCGTCGCGGTGACGACGTTGCCGTCGGCATCGGCGACCGTGACATGGGTGGTGTCGGCGGATTCGCCACCCGAGAGACCGGCCGTCCAGCTTTTGGCCTGATCCATCGCGATGAGCGCCCGGCGCTCGTCCGCATAGGCCTTGTCGATCAGTCTGATGACCGGGACCTTGACGAAGGCGGGGTCGGAGGTCGCCACCGCGCGGTCGGCGAAGGCGATCTTGAGCGCTTCCGCCAGCAGATGGACGCTGTCGGGCGAGCCGAAGCCGAGCCCGCCGATGTCGTAGCCCTCGAGGATGTTGAGCATCTGCGCGATATGGACGCCCGACGAGGCCGGCGGCGGCGGGCCGAGAATCTCGTGGCCGCGATAGTGGCCGCGGATCGGTTCGCGCGTCTCGACCTTGAAGGCGGCGAGATCGTCCTGGCCGATCAGTCCGCCATTGGCGGCCATGAACTCTGTCAGCGCCTTGCCGAGCGGGCCGTCATAGAGGGCGGCGGGACCGCTCGGCGCGATCAGGCGCAGGCTCTTGGCATAGTCGCTCTGGACCAGCCTCGCGCCGGGTTGAAGCGCCTCTCCGCCGGGCAGGAACAGCGCGGCGAGGCCGGGATCGCGGGCGAGGTCGGTGGCGTTGTCGGTGATGCAGTTCGAGAGATAGGGCGTGACGACGAAGCCGCGCTCGGCCAGCACGATGGCGGGTTGCAGCACGTCCGCCAGCGGCAGCGTGCCGAATCGGGCCAGCGCCTCGCACCAGCCGGCGAGCGCGCCGGGCACCGCCACGGCCTTGGGTCCGACGACGTTCTCGCGGTCGCGGACATCGCGCTGCTTGCCGATCTCGTCGGAGAGGCAGTCATACATCTCAGGCGTCGCGCGCAGCGGCGCGGTCGAGAGCCCGTCGAGCACGACATGGCGACCATCGGCCATGCGGATATGGCTCAAGCCGCCGCCGAGGATGCCGACCATCATCGGCTCGACCACGGTGAGGGCGAACAGTGCGGCAACCGCTGCATCGACGGCGTTACCGCCGGCAAGCAGCATCTGCGAGCCCGCTGCCGAAGCGAGCGGATGGTTGGTCACGACCATGCCGCGCGAGCCAGTGGCCGGCTGCTTCTCGCAGGCGAAGGTCGTGAGGCGCGGGATGGGGGCGACGGCATTCATGGTGGGGACGTCCTCAACCGTTCTGCTGCGCGAGCGCGTCGAGCACCATCTTGGTGGCGCCGGAGATGTCGCCGAGCTTTTCGCCCAGGCGGACGCGGTCCTGCGTGCGCTCGCCGCGCTCCTGCCGGGCGATCGCTGCGTCGGCAATGGCCTCGGCCTCGTCGCGCGGCAGCACGAGCACGCCGGATTCGTCGGCGAGGATGACGTCGCCGGCCATGACCGGGACGTTACCGCAGGAGATCGGCAGGTTCAGCGTGCCGCCGAGATTGTAGAGCCGCGTCGTGATCGGCGACATGCCCCGGCACCACATCGGGAAGTCCGAGTCCTCGATCTCGGTCAGGTCGGTGCAGGGGCCGTCGACGATGCCGCCGATCGCGCCGGCAGCCTTTGCCGCGACTGTGACGCCGCCGCCCCAGCAGGCATGCTTGTCGTCGCCGAGCCGATCAATGACGAGGATGTCGCCGGGACGCAGCAGGCCGAGCGTGTGGTGCAGCAGCGTCGAATCCTGGCCGGGAATCGCCAGCGTCACGGCGGCTGCGGCGATGCGCTTGCCGCGCAGCAGCGGCTGTATGCGGCGATCCATGAAGCCCCAATGCCGGGAATGGCCGACGGTCGCCGTCTCGACCTTCTGCAGCTTTTCGACGAGGGCGGCCGGGAGCTGTTCCGGCATGGGGGCGATACGGTAGTCGGGCATTGGTTTTCTCCTATTTGCCGACGGCGCGGGCGACGCCGACAAGGCGTTCGACCGCGACGACGACGATCAGCGTGGCGACGATGAGGACGACGGACAAAGCCGCGATCAGCGGGTCGGTACGCCCTTCGACATAGCGCACCATCTCGACCGGCAGCGTTGCCGCGCGCGGGCCGGAGATGAACAGCGAGATCACGGTCTCGTCGAAGGACAGAAGGAAGGACAGGCAGGCGCAGGCGATCAGCCCCGGCGTCGCCAGGGGCAGCGTCACCCGCCGCACCACGCGCCAGGGCGTGGCGCCGAGCGTCGCGGCGGCGGCCTCGATGTCGTGAGGCAGGTTGGACAGAGCCGTCGTCATCATTCGGATGACGAAGGGCACCGTCACGGTCATGTGGCCAAGCACGAGGCCGGGCAGGGTCGCGGTCAGCCGCAGCGGCGTGAAGAACAGCAGCAGGGCAAGCCCGGTGATCAGGGTCGGCAGCAGCAGCGGCGCCAGGAAGAAGCCGGTCAGCGCGTCCTTGCCAGGGAATTCGCCCTTGGCCAGCGCCAGCGCGGCGGGGACACCGATGGCGAGCGAGAGCAGCGTCACGACGCAGGCGGTCTGCATGCTGAGGCCCAGCGCCGAAAGCAGCGGCGCATGCGCGGCAAGGGCCTGGAACCAGCGCAGCGAATAACCCGAGGGCGGGAACAGGATGAAGCTGTCGGCGGAGAAGGCGAGCATCACCACGACGACGATCGGCGCCAGGATCAGCGCATAGACTAGCGCGGCGAGGCCGGAGAGGACGGGACCGGCGCCGTTCATCGCCTCAGACTCCGGGCCAACAGGTTGGACAGGACGAGCAGGAGGAGGAGCAGGCCGAGCGTGTAAATCGCCAGCACGGCTGCGACCGGCCAGTTGGTGTTGGTCGTCGCCTGCTCGAAGATCTCGGTCGCCAGCACGAAGACACGCCCGCCGCCGAGCAGCTTCGGGGTGATATAGGCGGACATCGAAAGCACGAAGCCCAGCCCCGCCGCGAGCACGATCGCCGGCAGGCTGAGCGGCAGCGTCACGCGCCAGAAGGTGCGGACGGGCGAGGCGCCGAGCGAGCGCGAGGCTTCCTCCAGCGTGCGGTCGAGCTGGCCGAAGCCGGCGAGCAGCGCCAGGACCATATAGGGCATGATGCTTTCAGCCAGCCCGATGGTGACGCCGGTCCAGTTGAAGACGAGCTTGATCGGCGCCGAGATCAGGCCGAGCGACTGGAGCAGCGTGTTGACGAGGCCGCGATCGCCGAGAATGGCGAGCCAGCCGAAGACGCGCACCACGCCCGAGATCAGCATAGGCAGGATCGCGATGACGGCGAGCAGCCCACGAAAACGCGAATCCGTGCGGAACAGGAAGAGCGAGAGCGGGTAGGACAGCACCAGCGCGATCGCCGTCGCACTCAGCGAGAGCTGCAGCGAGTTCAGCGTCAGCTCGAGCGTGAAGCCGTCGGCGAAGGTCTCCGTCGCCGTCTTCAGCGACCAAGCCTCGACCATCGCGCCGGTGGGGCCGACCTCGTTGAAGGCGTTGCGCAGCAGCAGCAGCGTCGGCCAGGCATAGATGGCCAACACGAAGAGCCCGGCCGGCAGCAGCAGGAGCGGACGTCGGCGGGAGCCGGTCATGCCGCCTCGCGTGCGAAGGGCAGGCTGTCGCGCGCCTGCCAGATCACCGCTACCTCGGCGCCCTCGGCCGGCGCGGGCGTGCCCGACGGCATCTCGACGGCGAGCTGTCCGCCCGCGCCCTCGACCAGCACCTCGACATGGTCGCCGACGAAGACGCTGCGCAGGACGCGGCCGGTGACACGTACCGTCTCGCCGCCGGCGGGTTCGGACGCCGGGACGATCCGCATGCGCTGCGGGCGCACGAACAGGTCGAACTCACCTTGCGCCGGGGCCGCGACCGGCTGGGCCGCGCCCCAAAGCAGCACCTTTCCGTCGCTGTTGCGCGTGGCCGGCAGGGCGTTGGCTCGGCCGACGAATTCGGCGACGAAGCGGGTGGTGGGGCGCTCATAGATGTCCTCGGCCGTGCCGATCTGCGCGATGCGGCCGCGATTCATCACCGCGATGCGGTCGCACATCGTTAGTGCCTCGACCTGATCATGGGTGACGAAGAGCGTGGTGATGCCGAGCGAGCGCTGGATCGAGCGGATCTCGTGACGCATCGTGTCGCGCAGCTTGGCGTCGAGATTGGAGAGAGATTCGTCGAGCAGCAGCACCGAGGGGTGGATCACCAGAGCGCGTGCCAGCGCGACGCGCTGCTGCTGCCCGCCGGAAAGCTCGCGCGGGCGTCGGCCGCCGAGGCCGTCGAGCCTGACCAGCGCCAGCCCCTCCTCGACCTGCCGTGCGATCTCGGTCTTGGCGATGCCGCGCTCCTCCAGCCCGAAGGCGACGTTGCGCGCCACCGAAAGATGCGGGAACAGAGCATAGGACTGGAAGACATAGCCCATATTACGCTTGTGGGCCGGCAGCCTCGTGATCTCGGCGCCGTCGACCCTGATCGTGCCGCGATCGGGCGCGATCAGGCCTGCGAGCATGCGCAGCGTCGTGGTCTTGCCGCAGCCGGAGGGGCCGAGCAGGGCGACGGATTCGCCCTTCGCGACCGTCAGCGAGACGTCATCGACCGCGACCGAGCCGCCATAGCGTTTCTGCAGGCCGGCGAGTTCGAGATAGCTCATGGCCAAGAGGTTCCGGGCTGTTCCGTCATGGCCGGGCTTGTCCCGGCCATCCACGTCTTCCTTCGTCGAGGGCGTGTTCGAGACGTGGATTCTCTCCACAAGGGCGAGAATGACGCTGTGGGCCTCTGTTCATCGCGCGGCCGAAATGACTTCGCGGCGCCAGCGGTTGTTCCACTGGTCGCGGACCTTGAGGATGTCGTTCCAGTCGACCGGGATCATGCTGGCGCGGCTTTCCGGTGCTGCTGCCGTGCGCGCCACGGCCTTCGGATCGACCTGCGCCTTGGCATTGGTCGGGGCGTAGAACATCCGCTCGGTGAAGGCTTTCTGCGCCGGCTGCGACAGGGCGTGCTTGACGAAGGCGGCGGCTGCCACGCGGTTCTTCGAACCGGCGGTCAGGTTGATCGTGTTGATCTGGAAGACCGAGCCCTCGGGTGGCAGCAGCGTGCCGATGCGGCCGTTGGACTGGTCGCCATAGAGCTGCGAGCGGGCGTTCCAGCCGGTCGCGACCTTCACCACGCCGTTGAGGATCAGCGAATAGCCGTCCGGATTGGGCTCGAAGGTGTTGACCGAGGGCGCCAGCTCCTTGAGGCGCTTCATCGCCGCGTCGATCGACTTGCGGTGGTCGCCGCCCTCCATCTTCTCGACCATGGCGGTCAGCGCCAGACCCTGGATGTTGGGCGGGGCCGACAATGCGATCTGGCCCTTCAGGTCGGGCCGCCAGAGATCGGCGAGCTTGGTGAGCGGCGGCTTGAGGTTCTGCGTGTCGTAAACCAGCACGAGATGGTCGAAGGTCACGGCGGGGCCGAATTCGCCGCCGGCCGCGCGGGCTTCAGGCGCCAGTTCGTCCAGTACGGGGAATTCGGCGGGGGTGAGCTTCTCGAACAGGCCCTCGATATTGCCGATGCTGGAGGTGGTGACGTCCATGATGGCGACGTCGATCTGCGGATCGGCCTTCTGTGCGCGCACCGACCCCACCATCTGCGCCGAGGTGCCGCCGGGCGCGTAGTTCACCTTGACGCCGGGGTTGGCGGCCAGGAAGGGCTCGATCACGGCCTTGGTGTAGTTGTCCTGGAAGATGCCGGTATAGGACATCAGCGTGATCTGGCCGCTGAGGCTTTGAGCGCGCAGGACGGCCGGCATGGCGATGGTGGCGAGACCCGTCTGGAGAATGAGGCGGCGTGTCGGCATGGGAACCCCTCGTTACTGTTGGGCGCGGCTAGGCGCGGTTGGACAACACATCAAGTTCTCGCCGTCATCCCGGGCAACCGGAGGGAGACCCGGGATCCATGCCGGAACGGTTCAGGCATGGATCCCGGATCTGCGCTTCGCTCCGTCCGGGATGACGGCGCGGTTTTGGCCTTCAAGTCAGGCCGGGACCTTGCTGGCGAAATGCGCGATGAAGCGGGCGCAGATATCGGTCAGCTTCTCGGTCAGTGCGACGCCGGTTTCCGCCGAGCACAGGCGCGGATCGCCCTTGGCGACGCCGAGATTATAGGTCTCGTCATACTCGTTGGGCATCGCGACCTCGTGGCCCTCGAAGCTGGCAAGCCCCAGGCCCGTGAAGGGCAGGTCGAGCACGGGGTCCTTCTTCAGCGGCTTGCCGTCCGGGATCAGATCCTTGCGGATCAGCTCGGGGAAGAGATGCAGGCCGATCGAGGTCAGCGGGTCCGAGCCGTGGCCGGCGACGGCGGCGGCCTTGTCAGCGCCGCCGAGGATGCCCGGCAGCAGGCCGTAGCCGATGCGCCAGAGATAGAGGCTCGGCAGGACGATCTGCTCGCGCAGATAGAGCTCGCGGGCGACCTCCGAGATCGGGCCGACATTGCCGCCATGGCCGTTGATCACGATGATCCGGGTCAGGCCGTTGCGATGCAGCGAGTCCACCATCTCGCCGATGACGGCGGTCAGTGTCGCCTGTGAGATGGCGATGCCGCCGATCATCGAGCCGAACCAGTCGGCGCCGCCGAAGGGCAGGACGGGCGCGACCAGCGTGCGCGTGCCGGCCTTGCTGGCGCGGATCGCGGCCAGCTCGGCGATCTTCTCGGCGAGGAGATAGTCGCCCATGGGGGCGTGCGGGCCCTGGTCCTCCTGGCTGCCCATCGGCAGCAGGATGACGGGATTGTCCTTGTAGATCTCGCGGGCCTCGCCCCCGGTGATCGTGCCCATATGGACGAGTGGATCGGTCTTGGCAGCCATAGGCTTGGTCCTTGCTGTTTTTGATGAAAGATCAGCGGCCGGCGGTGCGCGGATCGAGCGCGTCGCGAAGGCCATCGCAGAGCAGGTTCATGGCGAGAATGGTCAGGGTCAGCGCCGCGCAGGGCCAGACCAGCAGCAGCGGAGCCTGCTCCATGGTGGCACGCGCGCCGCGGATCATCAGCCCCCAGGACGGGGCAGGCGGCACGACGCCGAGGCCGAGGAAGGAGAGCCCGCTCTCCAGCACCACGGCCGCTGCCACCGCGAGCGACAGCTGCACCAGGATCGGCCCGGCGATGTTGGGCAGCACGGTGCGCAGCAGCAGATAGGAAGGCCGGGCGCCCAGCGCCCGCGCCGCCTCGACATAGTCGCGCCCCTTGACCGAAAGCACCTCGGCATGGGTGACGCGGGCGAAGCCCGGCAGATAGAGCACGGAGAGGACGAGGATCAGCGTCGCGGCGCCCGGCCCGAGCAATGTGACGACGAGGAGGGCGAGCAAGATCGGCGGGAAGCAGAGCACGACATCCATGCTGCGCACCGAGAGGAAGGCCGCGGCACCCTTGCCCCAGCCGCCGATCAGCCCAAGCGTGACACCGATGATGCCTGCGACCAGTGCCGAGGCGAAGGCGACGCCGAGACTGGTGCGCGCGCCCCAGACCAGCCGCGAGAACACGTCGCGGCCGAACTCGTCGCGGCCGAGCCAGGAACCGGCCATCGGCCCGGCGAGCCGGTTGGCGACGTCCTGCCGGATCGGGTCGGGCAGGGCAAAGAGCGGGGCGCAGAGCGCGGCCAGCACGATCAGCGCGACGAAGCCGCCGGGGAGCCAGAGCCGCTTCATGAGTGGGCCACCGTCATGAGTGGGCCACCCTTGGATCGAGCCAGGCGTGGATCATCTCGACGAGGAGGTTGATCAGCAGGAACAGCACCGAAATCGTCAGCACGATGCCGACCACCATCGGGTAGTCGCGGCCCTCAACGGCGCGCAGCAGCGGCGTCGACATGCCCGGCCAGTTGAAGACGTATTCGACCAGAACCGTGCCGCCGAGCAGCGTGCCCATATGCAGGCCGAGCACGGTGACGACCGGGTTCAGCGCATTGCGCAGGACATGGACGAAGATCACGCGGTTGGGTGAAAGGCCCTTGGCGCGGGCGGTGCGGACATAGTCGTTGGCGAGCGCGTCGAGCATTGCGGCACGCGTCATGCGGAACAGCACGGCGGCAAGCCCCTTGGCGATGGCGATGGCCGGCAGGGTCAGGAGTTTCAGGTGCTGCGCCGGATCCTGCGAGAAGGCGACGAAACCGCCCGCCGGCATGATCCGCAGGGTCTGTGCGAAGAGCAGAACCAAAAGCGTGCCGACGACGAAGACCGGCACGGCCAGAAGCAGCGCGGTGACTCCCGAGGCGACGCGGTCGAACCGGCCGCCGCGGTCGAGCGCGGCGAAGACGCCGGCGGGCACGCCGATGAGGATGGCGAGAACGGTGCCGGCCGCGATCAATTCGAGCGTGCGCGGCAGCCGCAGGGCGATCTCGCTGAGCACCGGATAATCATCGACCAGCGAGGTGCCGAGGTCGCCGCGCAGCAGATTGCCGAGGAAGGTGCCGTACTGCACCAGGATCGGCCGGTCGAGACCGAGCTTCTCGCGCAGCTCGGCCACGGACGCCGGGTCCGGCGAGACGCCGCCGGTCGAGAGAAGGAGTTCCGCGGGATCTCCCGGCACCATGTGCAGCGCCAAGAAGACGATCGTCGCGACGAGCCAGGCGAGGCCGATCACCGTCGCCAGCTTGCGCGCGAACCAGGCGGCGCTCATCCGAAATAGGTCTCTTCGAGCATGTTGCCCGAGGAGTTCGAGAGTGCGCCGGGCAGGTTGGTGAAGCCCATCACACCCTTGTCCATGCCGTAGCCCTGTGAGCGCCAGGCGAGGCCGACGAGCGGGACCTCCTCGAGCGCGGCGCGCTGCATCTCCTTGTAGATCTCGACGCGCTTGGCCTGGTCGAACTCGGCGCGGCCCTTGGCCAGCGCCGCGATCGTGCGGGGCGCCGCGACCTGGAAGGAACGGCCATGGCTCGGCGACAGCGTGGTGTCGAGCACCACCGTCAGCCCGTCAGGGTCGTTGTTGTCGGAGGAGACGCCGTGGATCGCCATGTCGTACTGGCCCTTCGAGCCGCGCGCGACCCGCGTCGACCAGTCGGGAAGCTGCAATTCGCACTGGATGCCGATGGCGGCGAGGTGCTGCTGGACGATCTCGGCGGTGTCCTTGTGCATGCCGAACTGGGCGGTGGCGAGCAGCGTCGTCTGGAAGCCGTTGCCGAAGCCTGCCTCGGTCAGAAGCGCCTTGGCGCGGGCGGGGTCATAGTTCCAGCCATGGGCCAGTTCCTTGTCCCACCACGGCGTGCCTTCGACGATCGGCAGGCCTTCAAGCACCTTGCCCCGGCCAAAGAAGGCGACCTTGACGATGTCGTCGCGCCTGACGGCATGGGCGACGGCACGGCGCACGCGCGGGTCGTTGAAGGGCGGCTTGGAGCCGTTAAAGAGCACGTCCATGAACGGCCCTTCCTGGTTGTCGAGCTTCAGGCGCGGGTTGGCCTCGACTGCGGCCATCGACTGCCACGGCACGTATTCGATCATGTCGACGTCGCCGGACTGCAGCGCGGCATAGCGCAGGTTCTCGTCGGCATAGGTGACGAACTTGATGCCCTTCAGCTTCGGGATGCCGGGCTTGTAGAATTTGTCAAAGGCCGCGATCTCGACCGAGGAGCCGCGCTCCTGCCCGACGAGGCGGAACGGGCCGGCGCCGATCGGCTCGGTCGGCGTCGACTTCCGCGACAGGATGAAGGTGTTGTAGTTGCCGAACCAGCTCGGCAGCGTCGCCTGCGGCGTCTTGGTCACGAGCCGGATGGTCGTCGGATCGGGGATCTCAATACGCTCCACGCTCTGGAACTGCGCGCGCATATAGGCCGTCGATTTCTCGCCGGCGATCTGCTCGATCGACCACTTCACGTCCTCGGCCGTGACGGGGTCGCCATTGTGGAAGAGGCAGCCCGGTCGCAGCTTGAAGACCCAGGCGCCGTCGCCGTCGAGCGACCATGAGGTCGCGAGCTCGCCGCGCAGTTCGCCACCCGGACCGTAGGAAACCAGGCTGCGATGGATCAGCATCTTGACCGTGCCGGCCGAGGCGCCAGTCGAGACCCAGGGCTGGAGGTTCGGCGGGAAGGCCGACAGCCCATAGCGCAGGATGCCGGCGGCGCGCTGGGCGCGGGCGGGGCTGGAGAGGACCGGCAGCGTCGCCAGCGGGGCGGCAAGGCCGGCTCCGAGCACGGTGCGGCGCGAGATCGTCAGACGTGAGTCACTCATGGGCTTTCTCCTCGCTGGCGTCGTTTGCCGATGCGCTTTGAGCGTCTGTCCGGCGTCCCCGATCTGGCAAGAAAAGCGCCATTCGCGTCCGGGTGCCAGTCCCTCTGCGCATATGTGTCATGCGCCATGTATACGTGGCGGATTTTTGATGTCGGCACAAGAAGGGTTTATGGTCGAAGTCAAGACCAACAGGCGGAAGGCCGCGATCCCGTGAATGTCATGACGCCGCCGCTCACGGCGCAGCAAGCCGAGGCGCGCCCGGCGCGCGA
This sequence comes from Allobosea sp. P2_B12, assembly GCF_056404835.1. Lineage (NCBI taxonomy): Bacteria > Pseudomonadati > Pseudomonadota > Alphaproteobacteria > Hyphomicrobiales > Alloboseaceae > Allobosea > Allobosea sp. P2_B12. Next base: position 324,611 of record NZ_JBFUDG010000002.1, read on the forward strand.
ACGCGTCTACGCCTATGTCCGCGAGCAGATCCTGCGCGGCCTCTTCGCGGGTGGCTCCTTCGTCGAGGAGGAGGAAATCTCGTCGGCCATGGGCGTGTCACGCACCCCGGTGCGCGAGGCTTTCCACCGGTTGGAGGCCGAGCGCTTCATCGACCTGCTGCCGCGCCGCGGGGCGCTCGTCCGGCAGGTCACGGCGCAGGAATTGGCCGATCTCTACGAGACACGCCGGATGATCGAGGGCTATGCGGTCGCCCGCATCTGCCGCGAGAAGATCGTGCTGCCTGACAGCATGGATGCGATTCTCGACCGGCTCGACGAGATCGCCGGCAGCGACCATTTCGCCCGCGTCGAACTCAACCGAGAGTTCCACTTCGTGATGGTCCGGGCGCTGGGCAACGAGGTGCTCTCGGAGCTTTACCAATCGCTCGGCGCCCGCCAGCAGCGCGTGGCGATGCGGGCACTCGCGGCCGACCCCGCCCGGATCGAGCGAATCCGCCGCGAGCATCGCGACTTCCTCACGGCGTTGCGTGACCATGACGAGACTCGCGCGCGGGCCGTGCTCGACGAGCATCTGCGCCCGGTCGCGGGCGTGCTCTCGCGGCTGCCGGGCTATGTCCTCACCGGAGGAGCCGACGAACTGGCCTGACCCGCTCAGCGCCGCCGGTTGGCGGCTGCCGGGTCGGCTGCAAAGGCTGCCACCGACAGGCCCGGCAGGTCGAAATAATCGCGGGTCGTCGCATAGCCATGGCCGCCCATCCGGCCGATCGCGTCGAGCGCCGCGGGATCGACATGGAGATTGCCGGTGTCGATCGTGTCGGCCCGGAAATGCGCGTAGACGACTTCGCCCAGGATGATCTCGCGCGAATTGCCGATGCCGAGCGTGGTGTGGTGGCGGCATTCGAAGGCGGCCGGCGCCTGTCCGATCCAGGGGCAGGGCACCTTGACGCCGGGCATCGCGGTCAGCCCGGCCTGCGCCAGTTCATCGACGCCCGGCTCGAAGGGCACGCCGCAGATGTTCATGCCTTCGAGCAGCGCATCCGAGACGATGTTGACGGTGAAGGACAGCGTTTCGCGGACATTGCGGCCGGTGTCCTTCTGCGCTCCGGTCTGGCGGTATTCGACGCCGAGCGCCAGGATCGCGGGGTCGGCCGAGAGGCAGTTGAAGAACGAGAACGGCGCCGCGTTGACGACGCCTTGCGCATCGACCGTGGTCACCAGCGCGATCGGGCGCGGGACGACAGCGCCGATCAGCAGCTTGTAGCGCTCGCGCGGCGTCAGCTTGGCGAAGTCGAAGGTCACGGTCGGCGCCGTGGCAGCGTCGGGGCGGGTCGGCGCGTCGGTCACGGCTGGGTCAGTCCTTCGCTGAGGGCATAGGGCGCCAGGACCTCGCGGATGTCGCGCTCGCCGCGCGGCGTCAGCAGGGCCCGCGTCACCACGGCCTGGAGATGATGGTCCATGAGATGGGCTGCCCGCGCGCCGTCACCCGTCCGCAGCGCCTCGATCAACTGGCGATGCTCGGAGACGGCGCATTCCGAGGAATGCGGCCGGCCATAGATCGCCAGGATCAGCGAGCAGCGCGACGAGACCTCCTGGACATAGCGCAGCAGCAGCGCATTGCCGGTCATCTCGGCGAGCCGGATGTGGAATTCGCCGGCGAGCCGGATCGATTCCGGCCCGTCGCGGCCATGGCTCTTCTCCTCGAGGCCGACATGGGCTTCGAGCTCGGCGGCCTGGGCTCCGGTCAGATTGCCGGCGAGCGTCTCCGCGACCATGCGCTCGAGTCCGCGGCGGACGTCGAAGACATCGCGCGCCTCTTCCAGCGTCGGATAGGCGACCGAGGCGCCGCGGTTCGGCTTCAACTCGACCAAACCTTCGACGGCGAGGCGCCCGAACGCCTCGCGCACCAGCGTGCGGCTGACGCCGAGTTGCTCGCCGATCGAATCCTCCGGCAGCTTCATGCCGGGCTTCAGGGCCTGCTCGATGATGGCGCGGCGCAGGGCCTTGTAGACCGATTGCGCGCGCAGGCCGGGCTGGCGGGTGTCCTTCATCGTCGCTCGTCTCTGCTCTGGTTGTGCCGCTCGCGGCTCACTCCATGTCACGCGCTTCGACCCCGCTCCAGTTTTTCGCTTGTCTTCAATAATCGTATACAATACGCTTCTTATATCGCATGCAAGATTGATTATTAATCGCACACGAACTGGCGTAAAAATCGCCATCTCGATTGAAGAAGCGGCAGCGATGAGGGGTTTTCCGTGAGGCGCCAATGATGCCGCTTCCGGACTGGCAAAGGGAGAGCGCGATGACGAAGGCAAGCCTGGCAACCAAGAGCCGCCTGACGCTCAAGAGCTGCTTGCTGGCGGCGGTTGCTCTGACCGGCGCGGTGATCTCCGGCGCCGCCGAGGCGAAGACCCTGAAATGGGGCGCTGCCCGCGAGATCGCTTCGCTCGACCCCTATTCCTATGGCGACACCTTCACGCTCTCGGTGCTGAACCATGTCTATGAGGGGCTGGTGCGCTACACCGGCGATCTCAAGATCGAGCCGGCGCTGGCGGAAAGCTGGGAGACGGTCTCGCCGACCGTCTGGCGCTTCAAGCTGCGCCAGGGCGTCAAGTTCCACAACGGCAACCCGTTCACCGCCGACGATGTCGTCGCCTCGCTGGAGCGCGTGACGCATGCGGATTCGCCGCTGAAGGGCAATCTGCCGGCCTACAAATCCTCGAAGAAGGCCGACGACTTCACCGTCGAGATCGAGGTCAACGGACCCTATCCGCTGCTGCTGAACGACCTGACCAACATCTTCATCTTCGACAAGGAATGGCTGGTTGCCAACAACTCGCTGCTGCCGACCGATTCCGGTAAGGGCGTGAAGGGCTACGCCACCGACAACGCCAACGGCACCGGCCCTTTCATCGTCGAGAGCCGCCGGGCCGATTCCAAGACGGTCTATGTCAAGAACCCGAACTGGTGGGACAAGCCGCAGCACAACATCGACACGATCGAGTTCCTGCCGATCGCCTCGGCCTCGACCCGCGTCGCGGCGCTGCTCTCGGGCGAGATCGACTTCACCAATGTCGCGCCGCTGCAGGATCTGCCGCGCCTCTCAGCCTCGCCCGACGTCAAGGTGCTGCAGACCAATGAGCTGCGCACGGTGATCTTCGCCTTCAACCTCGGCGACAAGCTGTTCGAGAGCGACGTGAAGGATAAGAACCCGCTCAAGGACATCCGCGTCCGCGAGGCGCTCTACCGCGCCATCGACATCGACGCGGTGCAGAAGCGCGCCATGCGCGGCCTGTCGCGCAACACCGGCGCGCTGATCGCGCCCGCCATTCCCGGCTACGAGCCGTCGCAGGATGTGCGCCTGCCCTTCGATCTCGACGGCGCCAAGAAATTGCTGACCGCTGCCGGCTATCCCGCCGGCTTCAATTTCCAGATGAACTGCCAGAGCGACGGCCTCGTCAACGAGGAGGAGTTCTGCCAGGCGGTCGCGGCGATGTGGTCGCGCGCGGGCCTGAAGCCCAATCTCAGCCTCGCCCCGCGCAGCCAGCAGACGCCCAAGCGCGTCAAGGGCGAGTTCGACGTGATCTCCTTCGGCTGGGCCAACGAGCCGATGATCGACGCCTATTCGATCCTGATCCAGGTGATGCGTTCGAAGAGCGGTTCGGGCGGCGTGTTCAACTGGGGCAATTGGGGCGACCCGCGCATCGACGCGCTGATCGACAAGGCCGGCGTCGAGCTCGATACGGGGAAGCGCATCGCGATGATGCAGGAGGCCCTCAAGATCGCCAAGACCGAGCACCTGTTCATTCCGATGCACCAGCAGCCGATGGCCTGGGCGATGCGCAGCACGGTAGCCCAGACCGTGCAGGCCTCGGACAACAAGCCGCGGCTGTGGCTGACCACGCTGAAGTGAGTTTGGGACCGTGCCGTCATTCTCGGGCGAAGCGAAGCGCAGACCCGAGAATATCGTGACGAGAAGGCAGCACCACCAATCTGGTCCTAGATGCTCGGGTCAAGCCCGAGCATGACGGCGCGGGCAACCGAGAGCTGGAGTTAGCCACCATGCCGGCCTTCCTCCTCAAGCGTCTTCTGAACGCGGCCGGCGTGATGCTCGCGGTGGCGTTCATCGCCTTCCTGATCTTCCGCTTCGTCGGCGATCCCGTCGAGTTGATGCTGAACGAGCAGGCGAGCCAGGCCCAGCGCGACGAACTGCGTGCCCGGCTCGGCCTCGACAAGGGTTTCCTGCTGCAATTTGCGACCTTTGTCGGCAACGCGCTGCGCGGCGATTTCGGCATCTCCTATCGCAACCAGCAGGAGGTTTTCACGCTGATCGCGGAACGCTTCCCGGCGACCTTCGAGTTGGTGCTGGTCGCGACTTTCCTGTCTCTCGCCATCGGCATTCCGCTGGGCGTCTACACCGCGATCCGGCGCGACAGCCTGCTCGCCAAGGCGCTGCAATTCATCTCCGTGCTCGGCGTCTCGCTGCCGAGCTTCGCGCTCGGTATCCTGTTCATCCTGGTGTTTTCGGTGACGCTGCAATGGCTGCCGGCCTTCGGGCGCGGCGAGACCGTGCAGCTCGGCTGGTGGAGCACCGGCCTGCTCACGGCATCGGGCCGCAAGGCGCTGATCCTGCCCGGCGTGACGTTGTCGCTGTTCCAGATCACGCTGGTGATGCGGCTGGTGCGGGCCGAGATGATGGAGACGATGCGGACGGATTTCATCCGCTTCGCCCGCGCACGCGGCCTGACGATGCGCTCCGTCCATTTCCGCCACGCGCTGCGCAACTGCCTGATGCCGGTGATCACCGTCACCGGCCTGCAGATCGGCAATCTGATCGCCTTCGCGCTGGTGACCGAGACGGTCTTCCAGTGGCCGGGCATGGGGCTGCTCTTCGTCCAGGCGGTCACCTTCGTCGATATTCCGGTGATGGCAGCCTATCTGATCGTGGTTTCCTTCATCTTCGTCTCGCTGAACACGCTGGTCGACCTGACTTATGCTTACGTCGACCCGCGCCTGCGCGAGGATGCATTGTCGGGAGCCGCGAATGCTCGCTGAAAAGGTTCGCAAACCCTCGCTGATCGCCCGCTTCCTCGACAGCGACATCGGCTGGAGCTTCCGGCGCACACCCGCCGCATGGCTGTCTGCCCTCGTGCTGGCGTTGCTGATCCTGACGGCGCTGTTTTGCCCGCTGATTGCGCCGCAGAACCCGCATGATCTCGCACAGATCTTCATCGACAAGGCCGAGATCCCGCCGATCTGGGCCGCCGACGGGGAATGGCCGTTCCTGCTCGGCACCGATCCGCAGGGGCGCGACGTGCTGTCGGCCATCCTCTACGGCACGCGGGTCTCGCTGATCATCGGCTTTGCGGCGGTGGTGGTCTCGATGACGCTCGGCGTCACGATCGGGCTCGTCGCCGGCTACCATGGCGGGCGCATCGACAACCTCTTGATGCGGCTGGGCGACACGGTCCTCTCGATCCCGACGCTGCTGATGGCGATCCTGGTCTCGGCGATCTTCCGGGAATTGCTGCCGCCGAACCTGCGGGAGCCTTTTGCCGCCGTCGTGCTGGTGATGTCGATCTCGCTGACCAACTGGGTGCAATATGCCCGCACCGTGCGGGCCTCGACCATGGTCGAGCGGCGCAAGGAGTATGTGCTGGCGGCGCGCATCATCAAGGTGCCGGCGATCCGGATCATGGCGCGCCACATCCTGCCGAACACGCTGACGCCGGTGATGGTGGCCGCCACGCTCAATCTCGGGCTGGCCATCCTGTCGGAGGCGACGTTGTCGTTTCTGGGGGTCGGCATGCCGATCACACAGCCATCGCTGGGCACGCTGATCCGCATCGGCAACCAGTATCTGTTTTCCGGCTCCTGGTGGCTGGTGGTATTCCCCTCGCTTCAGCTCGGGCTGATCGTGCTGAGCGTGAATCTGCTCGGCGACTGGCTGCGCGATGCACTGAACCCGAAGCTGCGGTGAGAGGCGATGGTGCGATGCCATTCCCATCATGGTCGGGCTTGTCCCGACCATCCACGTCTTCGCCCGTCGCAGATGTTCAAGGCGTGGATGCTCGGCACAAGGCCGAGCATGACGAAGCGCCAAGCCCGACCATGACGCACTGAAGAAGGATACGCCTGCGATGACCGCCTCCCTGCTGCTGCGCAATGTCCGTCCCTATGCCGGCCCCGCCGTCGACATGCTGATCGAGAACGGCAAGATCACGCGGATCGCGTCCGGGATCGAGGCGCCGGCCGGCGTCGCGGTCGAGGACGGGCGCGGCGAGATCGTCATTCCCGGCCTGGTCGAGGCGCATACCCATCTCGACAAGAGCCTGTGGGGCCTGCCCTGGTACACAAACGAGGTCGGGCCCAAGCTGCTCGACAAGATCGACAACGAGCGCGAGAACAAGAAGCGGCTCGATATCGACCCGGCGCGGCAGTCGGCGCGGCAGTCGATCCAGTCCTCGCTGATGGGTTCGACCCATATCCGCAGCCATGTCGATGTCGATACCGAGCACGGGCTCTGGGGCGTCGAAGGCGTGATGGCGACGCGCGACGGCTATCGCGACATCGTCGACATCGAACTCGTCGCCTTTCCGCAATCGGGCCTGCTGCGCCGGCCCGGCACGCTGGAGCTGATGGACGAGGCGATGAAGGCCGGCTGCGAGATCGTCGGCGGGCTCGATCCCTGCGCGATCGACCGCGACCCGAAGGGCCATCTCGATGCCGTCTTCGGCCTCTGCCAGACCTATGGCAAGCCGCTCGACATCCATCTGCACGAGCCCGGCGAGATGGGCCTGTTCTCGACGGATCTGATCATCGAGCGCACGCGGGCGCTCGGCATGACGGGCAAGGTCACGATCAGCCACGCCTTCAGCCTGGGTGCCGACCCCGCTCTGGTCGATCCGGTGATCGAGCAGCTTGCCGCGCTCGACATCGCGATCATGACGACGGGGCCGGCCAGCCGCCCGGCGCCGCCGGTGAAGAAGCTGCTCGCAGCCGGCGTGCGCGTCTGCTCGGGTTCGGACGGCATCCGCGACACCTGGGGTCCCTATGGCAATGCCGATATGCTCGAGCGCGCCATGTTCGTCGGCCTGCGCAACAATCTGCGTCGCGACGATGAACTCCGGCTGGCGCTTGATGTCTGCACCAGCGAAGGCGCCAAGGTGATGGAGGTCGAGGGCTATGGCGTCACTGAGGGCTGCGTCGCCGATCTCGTCATCCTGCCCGGCGAGACGGTGGCCGAGGCGCTGGTGACGCGGTCGCCGAATCGCCGAGTCGTCAAGCGCGGCAAGATCGTCGCCCGCGACGGCGTCTCGGTCAGGACAGCGCTGTGACCTTGCGCGCTGCCAAACGCCCGGAAGGCCGCATCCTGCTGACCGCGCGCTGGCTCGTGGGCCACCGCGACGGGCGGCACCGGCTTTACGAGAATGGCGAGATCGTCTTCGAGGATGGCGAGGTCATCTTCGTCGGCCATGGCTTCGACGGCGAGGTGGCGCGCCGAATTGACTATGGCAATGCGCTGATCGGGCCGGGCTTCGTCGATCTCGATGCGCTGTCTGACCTCGACACCACGATCCTGGCCTATGACAACCAGCCGGCCTGGAAGAAGGGCCGCGTCTGGCCGCGCTCCTATCTCGATGCCGGCGCCTATGAGATGTATTCCCGCGAGGAGCTCGCCTTCCAGAAGAAGCACGCCTTCGCGACGCTGATCCGCAACGGCATCACCACCGCCCTGCCGATCGCTTCGCTGTTCTACCGCGCCTGGGGCGAGACCGTGCAGGAGTTCGAGGATGCGGCGGAAGCCGCCGCCGCGCTCGGCATCCGGGCCTATCTCGGTCCGGCCTATCGCACCGGCAACCAGTTGGTCGAAGCCGATGGGCGCATCGTCACGCATTACGACGAGGCGCGCGGTCTGGCCGAACTCGACGCTGCCATCGATTTCGCGCGACGTCACGAAGGTGCAGCCGGTGGCCTGATCCGCGCCATGTTCGCGCCCGATCGGATCGAGACCTCTACCGCCGAGCTGCTGCGCCGAACGGCCGCGGCCGTGCGCGAACTCGACGTGCCGGTGCGGCTGCATTGCTGCCAGTCGAAGATCGAATATGACCTCGTGCTCGCCCAGCACGGCATGAGCCCGCCCGAATGGCTGGCGAGCCTCGGCTTCCTGAGCGAGCGCTGCCTCTTGCCGCACGGGACCTATGTCTCCGGCAGCCGGCATATCGAGCGGCCGGGCCGCGACCTCGAGATCATCCGCGATGTGGGGGCTGCGATCGTGCATTGCCCGCTGGTTTCAGGGCGGCATGGCAACGCGATCGATCATTTCGGCCGCTATCGCGCGATGGGAGTGAAGATCGGCATAGGCACGGATACGAGCCCGCCCGACATGATCATGAACCTTCAGGCCGGGATGATCCTGGCCCGCACCATGGCCGGCAGCGCCGGCGCGGTGCGCTCCGAGGATTATTACGACGCCGCGACTGTCGGCGGAGCCGATGCGCTCGGGCGGCCCGATCTCGGCCGGTTGCAGCCGGGTGCGCGCGCCGACATCACCGTCTTCGATCTCGACCGCCCGCATCTCGGCCAGGTCATCGACCCGATCCAGACCATGCTGCTCGCAGGCCATGGGCGGGATTTCTCGACAGTCGTCATCGACGGGCGCTTCGTCATGGAGGAACGCGTCATTCCCGGTATCGACGAGGTAGCCGACAACGCCCGGGCGCAGGCCCAGTTCGAGGGCGTGATGGCGCGCTATCCGGAGCGGACGCATGGCCATCCCCCGGCGAGCGAGATCTTCTCGTCGAGCTATCCGGTCGAACGGGCGAGGGCGGGGGCATGAGCGGGTCCGCACCGCTTCTGTCGGTCAAGGATCTGCGCATCGTCTTCGACGGTCGCCACGGGCCGCTGACCGCGCTGGACGGCGTCTCCTTCGAGATCGCGCCCGGTGAAATCCTCGGTGTCGTCGGGGAATCGGGGGCCGGCAAGTCGCTGACCGGCACGGCCGTGATCGGCCTGCTCGATCCGCCCGGCCGGATCAGTGGCGGCGAAATTCGTCTCGATGGCCAGCGCATCGACAATCTCCCGCAGGATGCGATGCGCAGGCTGCGCGGCCGGCGGATCGGGGCGATCTTTCAGGACCCGCTGACCTCGCTGCACCCGCTGCTGACGGTCGGCGAACAGATCGTCGAGACGATCACGACGCATCTTCCCGTTTCCCGCAGCCAGGCACGGGGGCGGGCGCTGTCGCTGCTGCGGGAGGTCGGCATCCCCGCCGCCGAAACGCGCATCGACCAGTATCCGCACCAGTTCTCCGGCGGCATGCGCCAGCGCGTGGTGATCGCGCTCGCGCTTTGCGCCGAGCCGAAGCTGATCATCGCCGACGAGCCGACGACGGCGCTCGACGTTTCGATCCAGGCGCAGATCACCACGCTGCTGAAGCGGCTCTGCCGCGAGCACGGCACCGCGATCATGCTGGTGACGCACGACATGGGCGTGATCGCCGAGACCGCCGATCGGGTCGCGGTGATGTATGCCGGGCGCATCGTCGAGATCGGGCCGGTCGAGGAGGTGACGCGCCGCCCGCGCCATCCCTACACGGCCGGGCTGATGGCCTCGATCCCGAGCGTTCATGCCCGACACTCGGAGCTCAACCAGATCGACGGCGCGATGCCGCGCCTCAACGCCATTCCGGCCGGCTGCGCCTTCAACCCGCGCTGCGGCCGCGTCCAGCCCTTCTGCCGAGAGCACAAGCCCGGCCTCCCGCAAGGTGTGCACGGCGCCGCCTGCCATTTCCCGCTGATGGAGCCGGCGCATGCGTGACGCGGCTGCTTCCGTCCTCCTTGATCCTCCAGATGCGACGCGGGAGGAACCCGACACTATCCTCACGGTCTCGGCCGCGTCCTGCCGCTTCGATGTCTCCGCTCCCGCCCTGACCCGGCTGCTGTCGCGCCAGCCGCGCCGCATCCTGCGCGCGGTCGAGGAGGTCTCCTTCACGGTGAAGCGCGGCACGACCTTCAGCATTGTCGGCGAATCCGGCTGCGGGAAGTCGACGCTTGCGCGGATGGTTGTCGGCCTCCAGAGGCCGACGGAAGGGGCGCTGCATTTCCACGATATCCGCCGGGCTAACGGTACGGTCGGTCCGCCGCGCGTGCAGATGATCTTCCAGGACCCCTATGCCAGCCTGAACCCGCGCTGGCGCGTCGGCGACATCATCGCCGAGCCGATCCGCGAATTGAAGCTTCGGCCCGATGCGGCCTCGACGCTGGCGCGCGTCGGCGATCTGCTGGAGATCGTCGGCCTGTCGCGCAGCGATGCGCAGCGCTATCCGCATGCCTTCTCCGGCGGGCAGCGCCAGCGCATCTCGATTGCGCGGGCGCTCGCGACCGAGGCCGATTTCCTGGTCTGCGATGAGCCGACCTCGGCGCTCGACGTCTCGGTCCAGGCGCAGGTGCTCAACCTGATGGTCAGGTTGCAGAAGGAGCTCGGGCTGACCTATCTCTTCATCAGCCACAACCTCTCGGTCGTCCGGCACATGTCGGACCATCTCGCGATCATGTATCTCGGGCGCTTCGTCGAGACCGGCGCGGCCGAGGAGGTCTTCAGCCGGGCGCGCCACCCCTATACGCGGCTGCTGCTCGATACGATCCCCGATGTCGAGAAGCCCAACCGCAACCGCCAGCCGATGTCGGGCGAGGTGCCGAGCCCGATCGCGCCGCCCCCGGGCTGCGCCTTCCACCCGCGCTGCCCGATCGCGATCGAGCACTGCCGCGTCGAGGCGCCGATGCTGCGGCCGATCGACGGCGAATTCGTCGCCTGCCATCTCGCCTGAGACTTACTCAAGACGTGGCGTGCCTGCGGGGTTGGGGGCAGCCGATGGCTCTCGATCCCAACCGCCGCGGCTGGCGAAGGTCAATGTCGATCAAGGATTCGGTAACCAAACGACCGGCTTCGGCTTGCCGTGAGAACCCGCTGTTCCCACCTTTTTGGCATGTGGTATGTGGTGTTGCTCATCGGTTCGGTCGGCCTGGCGCTTTGGCTAGCGCTCACGGACGCGGCGATTTACGCGCTGCCGCTCGTCGTCGTCGCCGCAGGACTTGCGCGCACGATCGTGCGGCGCGTCCAGGGACGACACATCACGGCGGCCAACGTCACCTTGCCGGAACGCGACGCCGAAAGCTGAGCTGGCGCCCGGAACGGCATCACGCCGATGCGCGACGCCGTCATCGTTTCCGGGAGGCCCGATGGCCGCATCGCGCTTCAGCCCGGCAGCATCTGCATCGGCGCCGCGATGTAGCGGAAGCCGTCGCCGGCCTTGGCGAGATTGCCGAAGCCCGGCCAGGCGAAATGATAGGACATCACCGGCGTCTTTTCCTGGGCAAGCATCGTCAGCAGTTTGACGCGCGACTGAACGGCCTGTTTCGGATCGCTGTCATAGGCGAATTCGAGGCGCGGGTTTTCTGTCAGCAGGACGGCGTGATGGGTGAGGTCGCCGAGGAAGGCAAAGGACTTAGCCCCCGAGGCGACCTTGAAGATGTGGTGGCCCACGGTATGGCCGGGCGCGGCGATGGCCTGGACGCCGGGCAGGAACTCCTGCTGATCCTTGAAGAAGACGATGCGGTCTCGCACTGGCAGCAGATTGGCACGCGCGTGCTCGATGAAGGCCTTGAGCGGCGAACCCAGCTTGCTCTCATCCGTCCAGAAGTCGAAATCGATCTGGCTGATATGAATGCGGGCATTCGGGAAGAGCGCCTTGCCGTCTGCCGTGCAGATGCCGCCGATATGGTCGATATGGGCATGGCTGCAGACGATGTCGTCGATGTCGCCGGGCTTGATGCCGGCCTCCTCCAGGCTCTTCTGCAGGCGGCCGGTGGTCGGGCCGAAGGCTTTCGAGAAGCCCATGCCGGTGTCGAACATCACCAGCCTGTCGCCGAAGTTCACGATCGGAATGTTCTGCTCGAGAACCACATTGTCCTTCGGCAGGAAGCTGGCATCGAGCATGCCGTAGACGGTCTCCTTCGGCACGCCGAGGAAGCTCGCCCCGGGATCGCCGAGCGGCAGCGGCCCATCGGAGACCACCGTGACCTCGGCGGTGCCGAGCATGAAGCGGTAGAAATAGGCCGGCTGTGTCCTGGACAACGGGGCCTTCGCCAGGGCCGGGGAAGCGAGCGGAAAGGCGGCTCCGGCGGCCAATGCAGCCGCTGAGCCCAGGAAACCGCGACGGCTGGCGGACGGCAGACTGAACGTGTCGTTCGACATGGCATTTCCTCCCGTGCTGTGGATTCCGACGTTGGCCGCCGGCATGGTGTGGTCGATTGCGATTGGCCGGCTCATGCCCGCCATCCGCCCAGGTGGGACGATGCACCGGCACTGATGCCTGGACCAATATCGGTTCGCTCTAGCGGCCATAACGCAAAGCTGCCGCGACAGGGCCTGTGTTCGCACCTGGCCTCGGCCTAGTCATCGCAGCCTCGCGCGGCTATGGAGGCGGGCGACATCCGCGCAGTCACTGCGAGTTCGAAAACGGCGATGGATCTACGGCAGCTCCGCTATTTCGCGGCCATCGTCGAGCAGGGCTCCTTTTCGAAGGCGGCGACGAAGCTGCGCGTGGCACAGCCGGCGCTGAGCCAGCATCTGCGCCATATGGAGGACGAACTCGGCGTCGCTCTTTTGCATCGCGGGGCACGCGGCGTCCTCCCGACGGAAGCCGGCGAGCGGCTGCTGGCACGCGCCCGCACGATCCTCGCGGATTTCGCGGCGTTGCGTGAATTTGTGCGCGGCGAAGCCGAACTGCCGGGTGGCGAGGTCAGGATCGGTCTGCCGGGAACGGTGAGCGAGCAGTTCAGCGTGCCGTTGATCCAGGCGGCGCGTGAGCGCTATCCGGCGATCCGCATCCGCATTGCCGAGGCTATGAGCGGCTTCGTGCTGGACTGGCTGAGGCGCGGCGACGTCGATCTCGCGGTGATCTACTCGACATCGGACCCCAAGGGGCTCGGTATCCACCATGTCCTGACCGAAGAACTCTGCCTGTTTTCGGCAACCGGTTCGGCTCGCCCGCCCGGGACACCGGGTGCGCCGATCGCGCTCGCCGATGCCGCCGCGCTCGATCTGATCCTGCCCGGCCTGGGACACGGCCTGCGCGACCAGATCGACGAGGCCGCCGGCGAGGTCGGGGCGACCATCCAGCCGGCGGTCGAGATCGAATCCTACAGCCAGATCAAGCGATTGGTGGAGCAGGGTTTCGGCTACAGCATCCTGCCGCGCATGGCCGTGGCGGCGCAGGAGAAAGCCGGGGTTTTCCAGACCTGGCCGATCGCCAATCCGTCGCTCTACCGCAAGGTCTACCTCGCCTATTCGACGGAGCGGCCGATGCCGGCGGCGGCACGCGCGATCGGGCAGCTCTCCTGGCAGATCCTGCGCGGCCTCGTCACGGATGGGAGCTGGACTGCGACATTGGGCGAGGATGGCGGGCCGCCGACGCTCTACGGCTGAGGCGTGTCCGGTGACGCCGCTCAGGCCGCTCGTGCGGTGCCCTCCATCCGCAGGCGCCCGTCGGCGCCCTCGGTCCAGGTCCGGATCGTGCCGTCATCCTGCCGCCGGGCCTTCACGAGAAACGCTCCGCCTGCAGTCAACGGGCTGAGGCCGCGATAGTCGAGCTTCAGCCTCAGGTTGCCGGCCAGCGTCGCCGCGATATTCAGCATCAGCGTGGCCTGGATCGGGCCATGCACGACGAGCCCATCATAGCCCTCCTCGCCGGTGACATAGGGCTGGTCGTAATGGATGCGGTGACCGTTGAAGGTCAGCGCCGAGTAGCGGAACAGCAGCACTGGGCCGGCGTCGATCTCCCAGCTCAGGTCGGCGGGCTGGGGCTCGGCCCTGGCCGCTGCGGGCGCGGCAGCGGGAAGGTTCATGGCCTCGCGATAGACGATGTTATGACGCTCGCGCAGGGCCATGCCGCGCGCGGTCGAAATCTCGTGGTCGACGGCGACGAAGCAGAGCGGTCCGGAGCGGCCGTCCTTGGCGGTGACGTCACTGACGCGCGAGCGGCGCGTGACCAGATCGCCCTCGCGCAGCGGTGCCAGCGTCTCGATGCTGCCGCCCGCCCACATCCGGCGCGGCAGCGGCACGGGCGGCAGGAACCCGCCCTTGGCCGGGTGGCCGTCTGCGCCCAGCGCACTCATCGGCGCGATCGGCGGCGCGAGGCACCAGTGCAGGGCCAGCGGAGCGTCGCCCGCAGGGCAGGGCGCCAGATGCGGGGCGAAGGTGGCGGCATAGCTTGCGATCAGGCGCGGCGTGACGAGGTCCGAAGCTTCCTCGGTGCGGCCGATCCAGGTTCTGAGATGGTCGATGTCCATGGCTGCGATCGTCTTCAATACGAGCGCGGCATGCCGAGCACATGCTCGGCGAGATAGGACAGGATCAGATTGGTCGAGATCGGCGCCACCTGATACAGCCGCGTCTCGCGGAATTTGCGCTCGATGTCGTATTCCTCGGCGAAACCGAAACCGCCATGGGTCTGGATACAGGCATTGGCCGCCTCGAAGGAGGCATCGGCGGCCAGCATCTTGGCCATGTTGGCCTCCGCTCCGGCATTTTCGCCGGCCTCATAGAGACGAACCGCCTCGCGCACCATCAACTCGGCAGCGCGCATATTGGCGTAGGCCTTGGCGATCGGGAACTGGATGCCCTGGTTCTGGCCGATCGGGCGGCCGAAGACCTGCCGTTCCTTGGCGTAGGCCGAGGCCTTGTCGATGAACCATTTGGCGTCGCCGACGCATTCGGCCGCGATCAGGATGCGCTCGGCGTTCATGCCGGAGAGGATGTAGCGGAAGCCCTTGCCCTCCTCGCCGACGAGGTTATCGGCGGGCACGCGGACATTATCGAAGAAGACCTCGGTGGTGGCGTGGTTCATCATCGTGCGGATCGGGCGGATCGTCAGCCCGGCCTGCAGCGCCTCGCGCATGTCGAGCAGGAAGACCGAGAGCCCGTCGGTGCGCTTGGCGACCTGATCGCGCGGGGTGGTGCGGGCCAGCAGGAGCATCAGGTCGGATTGCGCGGCGCGGCTGGTCCAGATCTTCTGGCCGTTGACGATGTAGTCGTCGCCCTCGCGCCGCGCGGTGGTGTGCAGGCTGGTCGTGTCGGTGCCGCTGCTCGGCTCGGTCACGCCGAAGGCCTGCAGGCGCAACTCGCCCGAGGCGATGCGGGGCAGCCAGGCCTGCTTCTGAGTGCCGGAGCCGTGCCGCAGCACCGTGCCCATGACATACATCTGCGCATGGCAGGCGGCGCCGTTGCAGCCCTGACGCTGGATTTCCTCCATGATGACGGCCGCAGCCGAAAGCGGCAGGCCGGCGCCGCCATATTCTTCCGGGATCAGGGCCGAGAGGAAGCCGCTTTCGGTCAGGGCCGCGACGAACTCCTGCGGATAGGCCATCTCGCGGTCGAGCCTGCGCCAGTATTCGCCGGGGAAGCCGGCGCAGAGACGCGCCACAGCGTCGCGGATGTCGGCATGGTCTGAAGCGTGCTGCATGAGCCTTGTCTGTTGTTCCCGATTACAGGCTGGCACCGAATTCCGCCCGGAGCGTCTCGTCATGCTGACCGAGCGCTGGCACGGGCCGCATCCGGACGCGCTGCCCATCGACGATCGCCGGCGGGGCCAGCATCTCGACTGGACCGGAGGATGTCTCGACCGTCAGTGCCGTCGCGGCGGGATGGGTGATGAGATCGCCGACGCTGGAGACAGTGCCATAGGCGATGGCGTAGCGGTCGAGCGCAGCCGTGACCTCGGCGAAGCGCCGTGTCGCGAGCAGGGCCTGCACCTGTCCATCGAGGACCTCGCGCTGCCGGACCCGCAGGACATTGGTCGAAAAGCGCGGATCGTCGGCCAGTGCTTCGCTGTCCAGAACCTCGCGGGCCAGGATCTGCCATTCACGCTCGCTCTGGATCGAGATCAGCAGGTTGCCGTCGGCGGTGGCAAAGACGCCGTAAGGCGCGATCGAGGGATGGGCGAGGCCAAGCCGCGGCGGCTCGATGCCGCCATAGCGCCGCGTCAGATAGGGCACGTTCATCAGGTCGCCCAGCGTATCGAACAGCGAGAGTTGGATCGCGGAGCCTTTGCCGGTCTTCGCTCGCCGCAGCAGCGCTTCAAGGATCGCGGCATAGGCCGCCTGGCCGGTCGCGATGTCGGCGATCGAGACGCCGATGCGGGACGGCCCCGAGGCTTCCGTGCCGGTGATCGCGGCGAGGCCCGATTCCGCCTGCACCAGCAGGTCATAGGCCTTGCGCGTGTGGTGGGGCGTGCCGGGCGAATAGCCAGAGATGTCGCAGGTGATCAGCCTGGGATAGCGGGCACGCAGTTCGGTGGCGCCGAGGCCCAGCCGCGTGGTGGCGCCGGGCGCGAGATTCTGGATGAAGATATCGGCCTGCGCCAGCATCGCCTCGACCATGGTGCGGTCGTCCGTCTGCTTGAGATCGACGCGGCAGGATTCCTTGCCCCGGTTCAGCCAGACGAAATAGGAGGACAGCCCTTTGGCATAGTCGTCATAGCCGCGCGCGAAGTCGCCCTCGGACCGCTCCAGCTTGATCACCCGCGCGCCAGCATCGGCCAGCTTGCAGGTCGCGCTGGGGACGGCCACGGCCTGCTCGAGCGCGATCACCAGAATTCCCTCGAGGGCGTCAGTCATCGTTGAAGGCGGTCCACGTTCCCGTCGCGATAGTGCCAGACCGGGCGGGCAACGAGGTGCGAAGTCAAATAGGGTTTTGCGATGAGGGCCATAGCGAAATCCTCGCTGCGCCCGCGATCTCCATCGATAATCGCTATGGCCCTCATCGTTTTATCCTACTTGTCCTGTTGTGCCGCCCATGCACCCCTCTGCCGCGAGGCAGCGTGCCGCCCAAGAGCGCGCTCCAGAGGAATTCAGGGAGAAGGCACGATGGCAATCAAGGGACCTGCTGCGGTCGCATTCGCATTGGGAGCGCTGATGGCGCTACCGGCGCAGGCGCAAGACAAGCCGAAGGAACTGGTGGTCGGGATCGCGACCTTCCTGTCGGGGCCGGCATCGGTCTTCGGGGTGCCGGGCAAGAACGCGGCGGACCTGTTCTTCGAGGAGATCAACGCCAAGGGCGGGATTCTCGGCGTGCCGGTGAAGCCCGTCTATGTCGACGAGGGCGCCGGCACCAACCAGCTCATCTCCGAATATCGCCGCGTCGTGCAGGATCAGGGCGCGCAAGTGATGTTCGGCGCAATCTCGTCGGGCTCCTGCAATGCGCTCGCCCCCGTCGCCGAGGACCTCAAGGTGGTCAACGTGATGTGGGATTGCGGCACGCAGACGATCTTCGAGGAGGGCAAGTGGAAGTATTCAGTCCGCACCCAGGGCCATGCCGGCTCCGAGATGATGGCGACGCTGCTCTACCTCATGAAGACCAAGCCCGATTTCAAGACGATCGCAGTGGTCAACCAGGACTATGCCTGGGGTCGTGAATCCTGGGCGCTGCTGCAGGCCGGCCTCAAGGCGCTGAAGCCCGACGTCAAGGTCGTGGCCGAGCTGTTCCCGAAATTCGGCGCGCCCGATTTCTCGACCGAGATCACGCGGCTCTCGGCGCTGCGGCCGGATGTGGTGATATCGACCTCCTGGGGCGGCGATCTCGACACCTTCGTCCAGCAAGCGGCGGCGCGCGGATTGCTCAAGCAGTCGACCTTCGTGTTGCCGCTGGCGGAAAGCTCGATGGAGCGGCTCGGTAACGTCATGCCCGAGGGCGTCATCGTCGGCTCGCGCGGCGATCATTACTTCCTGCACCCGAAGTACAAGAACACGCCGGAAATGCAGGGCTTTGTGAAGGCCTACAAGGCGAAGACCGGAGTCTATCCGATCTATCCGACCTTCCACATGAACCAGGCCGTGACCGGGCTGGTGAAGGCCTATGAGAAGGCCGGCGCCGCGGCTGGCGGAAAGTGGCCGACCAAGGAGCAGGTCATCGCCGCCTTCGAGGGGCTGGAATTCAAGTCGCTGACGGGAACGGTCACCATCCGCTCGGACCATCAGGGCCTCGAAGACCAGATGCTCGGCACCACCAAGCGCGTGCCGGAATACCCCTTCGCCGTCTACGACAAGATCGCGCTCTACCCCGGCAAGCTGGTGACGACCCCGGTCGGCGAGAAGTCGCTCGACTGGTTCGCCAAGGTGAAGCCGGAACTGGTCAACGACAAGTCGATCGAGACCTTCGATTATTCGAAATAGTTAGCTCCCCATCCGCCGCCGTCATCCCGGACAAGTCGCGTAGCGACGCCGCTCCGGGATCCATCGGAGGGCACTGCGCTCTACGATGGATCCCGGATCTCCGCTTCGCTGCGTCCGGGATGACGCGGAGAGGTTCAAACGATCTCTGAGAACGGGCCGCAATGCCTCCAGAAATGCTCTTCCTCGCCGCGCTCGACGGCATCGCCTATGGCTCGCTGATCTTCCTGGTCGCGGTCGGGCTGTCGCTGATCTTCGGCGTGCTCGGCGTCCTCAACGTCGCCCACGGCTCGTTCTATGCGATCGGCGCCTATGTCGCGGCCAGCGCCGTGCTCGCGGCGACCGGGATGGGGCTGCCGACCTGGCTCGCCTTCCCGCTGTTCCTCGTCTCCGCCATTCTCGTCGGTGTCGTGGTCGGCGGTGCCGTCGAGGCCCTGCTGCTGCGGCGGATCTACGGCAAGGAGGAGGTGCTGCAGCTCCTCGTCACCTTCGCCGTGTTCATGATCCTGGAGGATGCGCAGAAGGTGATCTTCGGCGTGCGGCCGCTCTTCGCGAACGCGCCGATGAACTGGCTCGGCACGATCGAGGTCTTCGGCATCTACTACACCAACTACCAGCTCATCCTGATCCCGCTGGTGGCGCTGGCCGTGCTTGTCGGCCTGCGGCTGTTCCTGCGCCGGACCTCGTTTGGCCGCGCCATCGTCGCGGTGACGCAGGATCGCGAGGCGGCGATGGCGATGGGGATCAACGCCACCCGCATCTACCTCTTCACCTTCATGATCGGAGCCTCGCTGGCGGCGCTGGGCGGCGCCCTGTCCTCGGCCACCACCTCGCTGACGCCGGGCATCGGCTCGGGCATGATCGTGTTGTCCTTCGCGGTCGCGGCGACGGCGGGGCTCGGACGGATCGAGGGCGCGGCGGTGGCTGCGCTGATGATTGGGCTGGGACGGTCCGCCGCGGTCTATTTCGCGCCGGAATTCGACGTGCTGATCCCCTATCTGATCATGGTCGTGGTGCTGCTGATCAAGCCGGAAGGCCTGTTCACCACACTGCAGACGAGGAAGGTCTGATGTCGCGCCACATCGTCATTGGCGCGGGGCTTCTGATCGCGCTTGTCGTCTTCCCGCTGGTCTCGCCCTGGTCGACGGTCATCCTCACCGTGGCGCTCTGCGAGGGGCTGGCGGCGCTCGGCATCCTCGTCCTGCTGCGGGCGGGGCAGGTCTCCTTCGGCCACGGCCTGTTCTTCGCCTTCTCGGCCTATGTCGTCGCCTTCATGGCGGCAGCCAAGTTCGGCCATGAGGTGCTGCTGCTGGTGCCGATCGCCACCGCCGCCTCGGGGCTCGTCGCCGCGCTGGTCGGGCTCTTCGTCGTGCGCTACCGGGCGATCTTCTTCGGCATGCTCAACCTCGCCATCTCGATGGTGTTTTTCTCGCTGCTGGAGAAGCTGTTCTCGATCACCGGAGGTGCCGACGGCAAGCGCGTGCCGCGCCCGACGCTGGCGGGCATGACGCTGGAGCGCGAGGCCTTCGAGTTCTGGATGTTCTACATCACGCTGGCGCTGGCGATCGTCGCGGCGCTCGGCGTGGCGCGCTATCTCGTCTCGCCCGGCGGCAAGGCGCTGGAGGCGATCAAGTCGAACGAGACGCGGCTGGAATATCTGGGCGTATCGAGCCGCAAGGTGCTCTACGGCGCCTATCTGTTGTCGGGCTTGCTTGCGGGGCTGGGCGGGGCGGTGATCGCGCTGGTTTCCGGCCATGTCACACCGGAGCTGGCCTATTGGGTGCGCTCGGGCGAGTTCGTCTTCATTGCGATTCTGGGCGGAGTCGGCGGCGTCGCCGGTCCCTTCCTCGGGGCGCTGATGTTCCAGATCATCCGCGGCTATGCGGCGGTCTATGCGCCGGAGACCTGGCACGCGGTGCTCGGCGTGATGCTGCTGATCATCATCTTCTTTGCGCCGACCGGGCTCTACGGCCTCATCGCCGGGCGCAAGCGTACTGCCTCGGTCAAGGACGGCGCGCGATGAGCGAGTTCATCCTCGAAGCCCGCAATCTCGAACTGCGCTTCGGCGGCGTGCAGGCCGCCAACGGCGCGAGCCTCACGGTCCGCGCCCATGAGCGCATTGCCATCATCGGCCCCAACGGCGCCGGCAAGACCACCTTCATCAACCTCTGCACCGGCTATCTCAAGCCGCAATCGGGGCGGGTGATCTTCGCGGGCGACGATGTGACGGCACTGTCCCCACGCGCGATCACAAGGCGCGGCATCGGCCGCTCCTTCCAGATTCCGCAACTCTTCAGCGACAACACGGTGATGGAGAACCTGCTGCTGGCGCTGAGTGCGCGCGAGGGCACCTGGTCGCCCTTCCAACGGCTCGACCGCCATCCCAAGCGCGACGAGATGGTGGCGCTGCTCGACAGCGTCGGCCTGCGCGAGACGGCCGAACGCCCGGTCCGAGAATTGCCGGAGGGCATGCGCAAGCTGATCGACATCGCGGTCGCGCTCGCGCTCGATCCCAAGCTGATCTTCATGGACGAGCCGACATCGGGCGTTTCCAGCCATGAGAAATTCCAGGTCATGGACACGCTGACGCGGGCGCTGGATGCCCGCGCCACCACGGCGATTTTCGTCGAGCACGACATGGATGTCGTCGCCCGTTATGCCAGCCGCGTCGCGGTCTGGTCGGGCGGGCGGATCGCGTTGGAGGGAACGCCCGACGAGATCCTGAATCATCCCGAAGTGCGCGAGACCGTGATCGGGGTGGGAGTCTAGGTCATGCTGGAGATGAAGGGACTTTCAGCCGTGATCGAAGGCGTGCAGGTGCTGCGCAAGGTCGATTTCACCCTGGCTGAGGGCGCGACGGTGGCGCTGATCGGTCGCAACGGCGCCGGCAAGACCAGCCTGCTGCGCGCCATCATGGGCTTCATGACGGTGACGGAGGGCACCATCGCCTTCGATGGCCGACCGATCCTGACGATGCCGCCGCATGAGCGGCCGCGGCTCGGCATCGGCTATGCGCCCGAGGATCGCCGCCTGTTCTCGAGCTTCTCGATCGAGGAAAACATCCGCCTGCCGGCCGAGGTGATGAAGGTGCCCGCAGCGGAGATCACCAGGCGGCTCGATGCGATCTACCAGGTGCTGCCCGAGCTTGCCGATCTGCGCCATCGCGCAGCGGCGGGGCTTTCGGGCGGACAGGGCAAGATGGCGGCGCTGGCGCGCGCGCTGATGGTCGGCACCCGCATCATCCTGCTCGACGAGCCGTTCCAGGGGCTCGCGCCGGTTCTGGCCCAGCGCTACGCGACTGCCCTGCGCGCGTTGCGCGACAGCCATCCCGAGATCGCGTTGCTCATCACCGAATCCAATCCCAGTCTGCTGCGCAGCTTCGCCGAGCGCGCCTATGTGATCGAGCGGGGCGAGGTGACGGAAGTGGCCGGTGGCCTCGCGGCGAGTTCGCTCGAGGCGGCGGGGCTGCATTAGTTCGCAAAGGTGGTTTTTGAGACAGAGACCACCAGAGTTGTCGCATTCGGAGAATCCCCATGACCCAGCATTTCATCAACGGCCGCCATGTCGCGGGCCGCAGCGGCGAGACCATGGCGGTGCTGGCGCCGGCGACCGGCGAGGAGTTCACCCGCATCGCCTGCGGCACGGCCGAGGACATCGACGATGCGGTGAAGGCCGCGCGCGCGGCTTATGAAGGCGCCTGGGGCAAGCTGACGGCGGCCGAGCGCGGACGGCTGATCGCCAAGCTCGGCCTCAAGGTTCTCGACCATTTCGACGAGCTCGCCCGCACCGAGGCTGAAGACACCGGCAAGCCGATGGCGCAGGCCCGCGCCGATATCGAGGCGACGGCACGATATTTCGAGTTCTATGGCGGCGCGGCTGACAAGGTGCATGGCCACATCATCCCGTTTCTGAACGGCTACAGCGTCAACGTCATCCATGAGCCGCATGGCGTCACCGGCCATATCCTGCCCTGGAACTACCCGGCGCAGATGTTCGGGCGGTCGCTGACGGCGGCGCTCGCCATGGGCAATGCGGTCGTGCTGAAGCCGGCCGAGGAAGCCTGCCAGACGGCGCTGCGGCTGGCGGTGCTGGCCTCGGAAGTCGGCTTTCCCGATGGCGCGATCAACATCGTCACCGGGCGTGGCCATGAGGCGGGCGCGGCGCTCTCGGCCCATCACGGCATCGATTTCATGTCCTTCACCGGCTCGCCCGAGGTCGGAAAGATGGTGCAGCATGCCTGCGCCGACCATCTCATTCCCTGCACGCTCGAACTCGGCGGCAAGTCGCCCCAGATCGTCTTCGACGATGCCGATTTCGACGCAGCCGTGCCGGTCGTCTGCAAGGCGATCGTCCAGAACACCGGGCAGACCTGCTCGGCCGGCAGCCGCGTCCTGGTGCAGGAGCGCGTCTATGACGACTTCATGGGCGCGGTCGCCAAGGAGTTCACCAAGCTGCGTGCCGGCACGCCCGAGATGGATCTCGATTGCGGCCCGGTGATCAACGCCAAGCAGCGCGGCCGGGTGCAGAGCTTCATCGACCAGGCGCGCGAGGCCGGCATTCCGGTGATCGCGGAGGGCGCAATCGCGCAGGGCGTGCCCAATGGCGGCTTCTACGTCACGCCGACGCTGTTCGGGAAGGTGCCGCGCGGCAACCGCCTGGAGCAGGAGGAGGTGTTCGGCCCGGTGCTGGCCGCCTTCCCGTTCAGCGACGAGGCCGACGCGATCAAGCTGGCCAATGCGACCGAATACGGCCTCGTCGCCGCCGTCTGGACCCGGGATGGCGGGCGCCAGCAGCGCGTCGCCAAGAAGGTCCGCGCCGGCCAGGTCTTCATCAACGGCTATGGCGCCGGCGGCGGCATCGAACTGCCCTTCGGGGGCACCGGCAAGAGCGGCCATGGCCGCGAGAAAGGCTTCATGGCGCTGGAGGAATTCGCGGTGACCAAGACGATCGTGCACAAGCACGGGTGAGGGCGGGCCAGACACGCGCGTCATGCTCGGGCTTGAACCCGAGCATCTTCTGCAAGAGATTCTCGGGTCTGCGCTGCGCTGCGCCCGAGAATGACGCTCGATGTCACATCATGATGACGTGGCGGATGGTGCGGCCCTCATGCAGCGCATCGAAGCCCTCGTTGATGCCGTCGAGCCCGCTCTGGCTGGTCATCAGCCGGTCCACCGGCAGCTTGCCGCGCAAATAGAGATCGACGAAGCGCGGGATGTCGCGCACCGGGATGCAGGAGCCGACATAGGAGCCCTTCAGCGTGCGCTCCTCGCCGACCAGCCGGACAGGCGAGAGCGACAGCGTATGGGCGGGGTTGGCAAGACCCGCCGTCGTCGTCGTGCCGCCGCGCCGCGTGATCTGGTAGGCGAGATCGAGCGCCTTGACCGAGCCCGCCATTTCCAGCCCGTGATCGACGCCGCCCTTGGTCGCGGCGCGGATGGCCTCGACCACGTCGGAGGCGCCGGCATTGAAGGTATCGGTCGCGCCGAGTTCGCGGGCGACGGCGAGTTTTTCCTCCGAGAGGTCGACGGCGATGACGCGCGCCGCGCCGCAGGCGGCAGCCCCGAGCAGCGCACTCAGGCCGACGCCGCCGAGGCCGACGACGGCGACCGTCTCGCCGGCCCGGACCTTGGCCGTGTTCACGGCGGCGCCGACGCCGGTCAGGACTGCGCAGCCGAACAGCGCTGCGATTTCGTAGGGGATGTCGGCCTCGAGCTTGACCAGCGAGTGTCGCGAGATCACCGCATATTCGGCAAAGGCCGAGACACCGACATGGTGATGAACGGGCTTGCCCTCGATGGAGAGCCTGCGCCCGCCGGCCAGCAACTCGCCGACGCCATTGGCGGCGTTGCCGGGTTCGCAGAGCGCCGGCCGCCCCTCGCTGCAGGGCGAGCAATGCCCGCAGGAGGGCACGAACACCATGATGACCCGGTCGCCCGCCTTGAGGTCGTGCACGCCCGGACCGGGCTCCACGACTTCGCCGGCCGCCTCGTGGCCGAGCACCATCGGCACGGGGCGGGGGCGATTGCCGTCGATCACCGAGAGGTCGGAATGGCACAGGCCCGCAGCCCTGACCCTGACCAGAATCTCGCCCGGCCCGGGCGGCGCGAGCTCGACCTCCTCGATCGAGAGCGGGCGGCTCTTCGCATAGGGCGCGGAGACGGGGCTGGCCTTCAGGACGGCGGCGCGGATCTTCATGCAGGCATTTCCTCGGCGAGTGTCTTGGATGGACTTCTTGGGTCCATCGGGCCGCAAATGCCGTGGGCTGTCAAAGACCGAATCGTGATCCGCCCCATAAGCGGACCAGTCGAGGATTTATGGAGTGTGTGGTGAGTGCCGGCAGGGCGCGAATGTTCAGGCCGTCACAGACGCCCGCACGCCCGATGCGTGATTACGAGCGTCGGAAGACATTCATCGTCCTTCAAATGGATGACGCCAAAATAGGTTTCAGCAATTCAGTTGACGGCAGCGCCATTAACCACGATTGCCGCAGGTCCCTTCGCTGATATCCTTGTGTGCCCTTTCGGCAGGAGAATGAAATGACCATCTTCGTTCAGTCGATATCAAGTCAGGCCACGTTCAACCTGGGCGCCGGGGATGGTCTGGTCGTCACCTGGCCTGGCAGCGTGACCACGCTTGCAGACGCGACGCATGCCATCGTCGGGGCGGGCGCTAACGCCCTCTCGGTCGATGGCTTCGTCTCGGCTTCCGGAGCGAACTCCAATGCCGTGCAGTTCAATGGCGGGAACCATACGATTGTGGTCAATGCCACCGGAACACTTCTGGCGAGAAATATCGGCATCAACTTTGCCTCTGGCGGGGATACGCTGATCAACTCCGGTGTGATTTACGGAGGGCTCGAAGGCGTCCAGATTGGCGCGGGCGCGGCCACATCCATCACCAACTATAACAGCATCCTGACGTCAGGCAGTGATGGCATCCTGTCGACCGGGTCGAGGGTCAATCTTTACAATGTCGGCGTCATCGATTCGGCTCAGGACGGCGTCGACACCTTTAGCGCGCAGGGCACTGCCATCATCAATATGGGCTCCATTGTTGGCAGGGGCGACAATGCACTCGATTTGAGCGGCTTTGACGACGTCGTCATCAACAACGGCTACATGCAAGGGGCCAACGGCGTCCTTTTGAACGCCGGCAACGATTTCTTTGACGGCCGTGGTGGCGTCCAGATCGGAACCGTGGACGGCGGCACCGGCAACGACACAATTTACGGCGGAATCTATGGAGACACCTTGTTCGGTTCAAACGGCGTGGACATGCTGTTTGGAGGTGGCGGCGGCGACACGCTGAACGGCGGCGCTGATGGCGACCTCATCGTCGGCGGCGCCGGCGGTGATGTGATGCGCGGCGGCACCGGCGGAGACCTTTTCGTCTTCGCGCTCGGCGACCAGGGCGATTTCATCACGGGCCTGAACGAGGGCGGCATCCGCGACGGCTTTGACCTGCGCACGGTCTTCGACCAGACCGGCTTTGCTGGCACGGATCCGCGCGGCGCTGGGGTCCTCGGTGTTTATCAGAGTGGCGCCGACACCGATGTCTACCTCTACGGCAGCTTCTTCTTCCGCATTCAGGGCGTCGTCGCCGCCGCCATCGACGATAGCTATTTCATCTTCCAGTGAGTGGGTGCCGGGACCGATATCCATCTCGTCGTCTCTCGTGCCGCCGAGCGGATTGTCCATCGGAGGTCGGCAAGCATGCTCTGGATCGCGTGACCACAAGACCATCGCCGGCCGGCAGGTTGGTTTGAGCCGAGGTTGGGGACGATTGAACTGAGATGGTCATTTCGCACTCCTGCAAAGCACACGAGATGTCTTCAAATGGATTCAGTACCGGTGGCTGGTCGCAATTTGACAAGCTGAAGCGCGTAAATTTCTCCGGTCGTCATTCATTTGAATGACATGACGCCGAATTGGCGGCGCAAATATCCGTTGCGCTTTGCAAGTGTCGTTCGTCTCCCAACTACACGTTCGACTGTTGACGCCATCGCTTATGTCGAACGCGTTGGCACTGGCTTCGCCACGAAGTCGGCGAGGGAGTTGCGCAAGCGCCCCGTGAGCATCTTGATCGAAGAGCCTGCCATCGTCGCCTGTGCCGGGACTGGAACCGCAGGCGGGCGACCATGTCGTCGAGAAGTGCCGCATGAGCGCGTGGGAGGCACGCGATTGGAGACGGTGCTGAAGGCGCTCGGCCGCGATGTCGTGATCGTGACCGGCGCATGGACCAACATGTCGATCGAGCACACGGCCCGCACCGGCGCCGACAAGGGCTATTTCATGGTCGTGCCGGAGGATGCCTGCGCGACGATGAACGCCGAATGGCACATTGCCTCGGTCAATTACGCCCTGCAGAACGTGGCCGTGGTGTCGGACGTCGAAACGGTCATCGCTGCAACGCGGACCTGAACGCCATCGCGAGAAGGTCCGGTTTCGGGCAGTTTGCCGAGCAATCCGAGCGAGCGGGAAAACTGCTCTAGACCGAGGTTGCTGCTGACGTGCCGATCTCAAGTACAACCACTTCGCAGACCTCATCGAGCACGGTCGGACAACGTTCGACGCCATGCGGCACGACGATGAATTCGCCTTCTCCGATGACCTCGTCGCGGTCGCGGAACTTCATCAGCAGCCGGCCCTTGTGAACGAAGAAGACCTCGTCCTCTCGGCTGTTGAAATGCCAGCCGGCCTCGCCCTCGAACCGCGCGAGCTTGATCTGCAGGTTGTTGATCGCTGCAGCGAGCCGAGGCGGCCAGCTGTCCGAAAACTGTCCGAAGGCGCTCTCCAGGTTCTCCTTTCGAAACGGCGAGATGTGCCGGTTGAGCATCGCGACGTCGCGGATGATCGTCTTGAGCTGGCTTGGCACATCCATGCCGTCGGCCGGATATTTCCCGTCGAGTGCGGCTGTGCCGATGGTGAAGCCCGCCGCCCCGGCCTCTTTCAAAGCTGCGATGCGGCCCGGGGTGTCGATCGATCCGGCCACATAGACGGGCTTCGAGACCGCGGAACAGACGGCTTCGATGAGTGCCGGGACGTTCTCGTGCGAGCGATAGGCCAGGAGATCGAGGCCGTGCACGCCATCGCGGGCGGCCAGGGCCTGCGCGCTGGCGACGATCTCGTCGATGCTCCCCTCGAGAACGCTCGGATGTCCGGAGATCGTGCCCGGGAAGGGGCAGTACTGGATCGCCGTGCCGGCAATGATCGGCAGCACGTCGTCGACTCTCGTCCCGCCGAGCAGAATGTCGATACCGATCTCGACCGCGGCCTTTGCCGATGCAATCTCGCTGTCGCGATCGAGCGAAACCACCTCGAGATAAGAGGTCGCGCCGCCGGCCTTGATCGCCGTGTCGAGCGCCTTCAGCTTCTCGAGCGGCAGGCCGATATCCTTGAACCCGATATGCCGGACGCCAAGCGCCAGAGCCGTCCGAAGTTGCTCCATCGCATCACCAACCGTCCGGTCGTTGCGTGTGAGCATGAAAATGAAGCGAAGGCCCATCAGGACACCTGTTCCGTTCGGTTCGTTCGGCCTGCGGGGCAAGTAACCGCCATGCCTTTGCGTGTATGCTGGCTCAGTCTATCAGTTTCGCAACCGCTGGGCGCTTGGCGGGGCTGCATTGGGCGCTCTTTAAGCGGATTGGACACCCGTCCTATCAAGGGGGCTGATCCCCGTCTTTCCTTCTGCCACGGCCGGTCCTTCATGAACTCACCTGTTTCCCCTGGCCGCGATCCCGTGGCGTCGGTTGGGATCGGCCAGCCTGTGCCACGCAAGGAGGACGCGATCCTCGTGCAGGGGCACGGCCGCTATACGGACGATCTGTCCGTCGAAGGGCAAGTTTTCGCAGCCTTCGTCCGCAGCCCCCATGCGCATGGCATTCTGCGGGGCGTCGATACGGCAGAGGCGCGCTCGATGAAGGGCGTCGTCGCGGTCTATACGGCGGCGGATCTGAACGGTCGAGGCTACAATGCCATCCTGACGCCGATCGATGTGCCAGGCCGCAACGGGGCCTCGATGAGCAAGCCCCGGCGGGCCGCGTTGGCCGCCGACAAGGTCCGCTTCGTCGGCGATCCCGTCGCGGTCGTCGTCGCCCGCACCGCTGATCAGGCCCGCAACGCCGCGGAGGCGGTCAGGCTCGACATCGATGTCCTGCCTGCCGTCACCGATGCCGAGGCGGCTCTCGGCACCGAGGCTCCGCAGCTCTATGACGACGTCGCCGGCAATCTCATTGTCGATTTCCAGTTCGGCGACAGCAAGAAGGTCGCCGCGGCCTTTGCCGAGGCCGCGCACATCACCCGGTTGCGGATCGTCAACAACCGCGTCGTCGTCAATCCGATCGAGCCGCGCGCGGCCCTTGCGAGCTTCGACGGCAAGTCGAAGCGCTACACGCTGCACGCTCCGAGCCAGGGCGCCTTCGGCATGCGCAACAACCTGGCCGCGGCCATGGGGGTGAAGCCGGCCGAGCTGCGCCTGATTACGGGCCATGTCGGCGGCTCCTTCGGCATGAAGGCCTCCGTGTTTCCCGAATATATCGTCCTCCTCCACGCAGCCCGCATGTTGAAGCGGCCGGTCAAATGGACCGATCAACGGTCGGAGAGCTTCGTTTCGGACCATCATGGCCGCGACATGGTGTTCGAGGCCGAGCTGGCACTGGACGCTCGCGGCCGCTTCCTCGCCACGCGCTTCACGGGCGTGGCGAATATGGGCGCCTATCTCACGCCCGTCGGAGCGATGATGCCGACGATGAATGTGGGGAAGAACTCGGTGGGCATGTACCAGACGCCGCTGGTCGAGATCCGGACGCGTTGTGCGGTGACGAATACCCCGCCGATCGGCGCCTATCGCGGTGCGGGTCGCCCGGAAGGCAACTACTTCATGGAGCGCCTGATCGATACGGCCGCCCGCGAGATGGGAATCGACAAAGCGAGCCTGAGGCGGCGCAACCTGGTTTCGCCCGCCAAACTGCCCTGGGCGACGCCGATGGGAACGGTCTATGACAGCGGCGATTTCCCTGCGCTGTTCGAGCGGGCCCTCGAGGCGTCCGACTGGAAGGGGTATCCAGCACGGATGAAGGCAAGCCGGAAGGCAGGTTTGCTGCGCGGGCGCGGTATCGGCTGCTATCTCGAGGTCACGGCGCCACCGACCAATGAAATGGGCGGAATCCATTTCGAGTCGGACGGCAGCGTCAGCATCGTCACCGGCACGCTCGACTATGGCCAGGGACATTGGACGCCTTTCGCCCAGCTCCTGACCAGTCAGCTCGGCGTTCCGTTCGAGCAGATCAAGCTCGTGCAGGGCGACAGCGACCGGCTCATTGCCGGCGGCGGCACGGGCGGCTCAAAATCGCTCATGGCGAGCGGCTCGGCGATCATCGAGGCGAGCGATCTGGTCATCGAAAAGGGCAAGCTGCTCGCCGGTCATTTCCTGGAGGCCAATGTCGCCGATATCGCGTTCGCTGCTGGTCAGTTCACCGTCGTCGGAACCGATCGTTCGATCGGCATCATGGACATCGCGGCGAGGCTGCGGGGTGATGCCGCGGTCGCGCCCGACTTGCCGCAGTCGCTTGACGTCGATCACGTCTTCAAGGCCGCGCCTTCGGCCTATCCTAATGGCTGCCATATCGCCGAGGTCGAGATCGATCCCGAGACCGGGCATGTCGAGGTCGTGCGCTATGTCATGGTCAACGACTTCGGCACCGTTGTGAACCCGATGCTCGTCGAAGGGCAGCTCCATGGCGGCGTCGTCCAGGGCATCGGCCAGGCGCTGTTCGAGCGGACCGTCTATGACGAGAGCGGCCAGCTGATGACGGGCTCCTACATGGACTACGCCTTGCCCCGGGCGGGGGATGTCCCCTTCTTCTCCTTCGAGAGCCAGGGTGTGCCGACGATGAACAATCGGGTCGGCGCCAAAGGATGCGGCGAAGCCGGTTGCGCCGGTTCTCTGCCCTCGGTGATGAATGCGGTCGTCGATGCGCTGGCGCCATATGGCATCACGCATCTGGATATGCCCGCGACACCTCAGGCGGTCTGGCGGGCGTTTCAGTCAGGACGGATCGGATCAGCAACTTAGGTCAGTGGGCAGCCGCGGCCTGAAGGGCAGAGCTGGCGCAAAACCTGTCAGCACTATGCGCTACCGGAGCGTGTTCGGATCCTTCGACAAGGTCCGGTCCCAGGCGAGGCGCCGACTTCCGCTTCTGCCGCATCGCCCAGAATGGCTTCATACTTGGCAGCGCCGGTTTTCAGCCATCGTTGATTCGTTTACCGTCATTGCCGCGTAAAATGATTGGGAAATGAAGGTCGAATGGCCAGGCCCTCGGACGGTAGAAAAGATCAGGAACTGATCAACATCCTGACGGCGAACGCCCGGATTCCTTTGGCTGAAGTCGCCAAATCGCTCGGTGTCTCGCGCGCGACCGTGCAGGGACGCCTGTCCCGGCTCGAACGGGACGGGGTTATCGTCGGATATACGACCGTCATTGGCAAAGACGAGGTCCATGCGACGACATTATCGGCCGTGATCATGATCGAGCTCGAAGTCAAGCAGCAGGGAAACGTCATCGCTCTGCTTCGAAGGCGCCCCGAGATCATTCAATGTTATACCGTGAGCGGACATTTCGACCTGTTCGTGAAGATCAGATGCATGAATTCGACGCATCTCGACGAGGTCATAGACTCGATCGCGGAGATGGAAGGCGTCCGGCGCACGACCTCCTCGATTCTTCTCGCGCGCAAGTTCGAACGGTGATGCAGAGGCAGGCAATCGCCGCTTCATGCGCAAGCATCGCGCTTCATTCCTAGGCGATTTTGATGGTTTCACTGCTAAACGAGCTATTTCCCATCTAAAGTTCTTTATATTCCGCTTATGGCCAGCGATCTGAAACTTTATGTCGCTCCTAGGACCCCGGATAACCGAAAGGAACCGGGGAGCTTCTGGAATGAACGGCGCGTCAGCCCTTGCGAACATGCTGTCCGACTATGGCGTCGAGGTCATTTTCGGGGTGCCCGGTGACACGAATGTGGCCCTCAGCCCGAAGGTGAAGCCCGCGCCCTTCCCTGCTTCGGCTGGATCAAGGCGCTGCAGCGCATTATCGACCGGGTTCATGCCGGCGGAGCCGATGCGCCGCATGATGGCGGGAACGATCCGAGCTTCGCGGTCGATTTCGGCGCCTACGACATGAGCAAGCTCGCGGCCGTCTATGGCATCCGCGGCTACCGCATCGAGACCCCGGTGCAACTGGAGACGGCGTTGGCCGAGGCCTTCGCGCTGAACGAGCCGGTCTTCCTCGACATCGCGGTCGAATCCATCGCCGACAGGCTACCCCCGGTGTTCTCCTGGCTGAAGAAGGCCGGGGTCGATCCCGAGGCGGTCGGTGTCCAGGCAGCCCTTTAGACGTTCAATACTGGAGACAAGACAATGAAAATCGAACGCAAGCGGATCGCGGTGCTGGGCGCCGGGCAGATCGGGGCGATCATTGCCGGGATGCTGGCGGAACAGGGGCATCAGGTGACGCTGGCCGATGCCTCGCCGGCGCAGCTCGCGCAGGCGGCCGACGGGCGCTTTGCCACCGAGGTCGTTGATGCCGCCGATCTGGAACAGTTGCGCGCCTTCCTCACAGCGCGCGACATCGTCGTCAGCGCCTGCCCGTATTTCCTCAACAAGGGCATCGCCCGCATCGCGGTCGAGACCGGCACGCATTATTTCGACCTGACCGAGGATGTCGAGACGACCGCCTACATCAAACAGATCGGCGCCGGGGCCGGTGTCGCGCTCGTGCCGCAATGCGGTCTGGCGCCGGGCTTCATCTGCATCCTCGGGGCCGACATGGCGGCGCGCTTCGACAGCGTGAAGACGATCAAGATGCGGGTCGGCGCGCTGCCGCTCTACCCGACGAACGCGCTGCGTTACAACGTCACCTGGTCGGTCGATGGGCTGATCAACGAATACTGCAACCCTTGCGAGATCGTCTTCGACGGCAAGCCGATCCTGGTGCCGGCGCTTGAGGGACTCGAAAGCGTCATGATCGACGGCGTCGCCTATGAAGCGTTCAACACCTCGGGCGGGCTGGGCACCCTAACCGAGACGCTGGCCGGCAAGGTCCGCGACATGAGCTACAAGACGCTGCGCTATCCCGGCCATGCCGAGATCATGAAGCTCCTCCTGCGCGGCCTCGAACTCGCGGATGACAAGGAGACGATGCGGCGTATCCTCAGCCATGCGGCGCCCTTCACCCGCAAGGACGTGGTCATCGTCTTCGTCACCGGCATCGGCGAGAAGGCCGGGCGCCTGGAGGAGGATAGCATGGTGCTGCGCTATGACGGCACGCCGACGATGAGCGCGATCCAGCTCACCACTGCCGCCGGCTGCGTCGCCATGGTCGAGCTTTTCCTCAGTGGCAAGCTGCCGCAACAGGGCTTCGTGCGGCAGGAAGACGCTTCGCTCGCCGACTTCCTCGCGACGCGGGCCGGCTCGCGGCTTGCAAGCGAATCCCGTGGCGCCGATGCGGCCAGGAGCGCATATCAGGACACCCGAAATGCCGCTTGATTGCCAAGGGCTTCCAATCGAGTAAGGCAGGCGAGGCCGCAGGCACGCCGCAGACGACCGAAGCACCGATAAAAGGGGATCACCATGATTTCGCGCAGGAACATCGCCACCGCCCTCGGCGCCGCGGCCGCAGGTATCGCCTCCGCCGGTCTGGTTTCGTCGGCCCAGGCGCAGACGGCCCCGAGCGCCGAGACGGCCTTCGAGCGTATCCGCCGCACCAAGAAGCTGCGGATCGGCGCGGTCGCCGGCGCCGCGCCCTACTACAACAAGGATATCGCC
Organism: Allobosea sp. P2_B12; assembly: GCF_056404835.1. Classification (NCBI taxonomy): domain Bacteria; kingdom Pseudomonadati; phylum Pseudomonadota; class Alphaproteobacteria; order Hyphomicrobiales; family Alloboseaceae; genus Allobosea; species Allobosea sp. P2_B12. The sequence goes on from NZ_JBFUDG010000002.1 coordinate 357,658, forward strand.
ACGGGTCAGTGGGGCGGTTTCTACATCGACCTTTCCAAGGCGCTGGCGGAGGAACTCGAGGTCGAGCTCGAGATCATCGAGACGACCTGGGGCAACTCGGTGCTCGACCTGCAGGCCAACAAGACCGACATCTTCTTCGGCCTGAACCCGACGCCGAAGCGCGCGCTGGTGATCGATTTCTCGGTGCCGGTGTTCAACAACGCCTTCACGATGATCGCCAAGAAGGGCCTCGGCAAGAAGACCTGGGACGAGTTCAACAACCCGGCGGTGAAGATCACCGTCGATGCCGGCTCCTCGCAGGATCAGGTTGCGACGCGGCTCTGCCCCAAGGCGCAGATCTCACGCTTCAAGGCGGTGGACGAAGCTGCGACTGCCGTGATGACCGGCCGGGCCGATGCGCAGTGCATCGTGATGATGCTGTCGCTGACCATGCTCAAGAAGAACCCGCAGCTCGGCGAACTCGTTGTCCCGACCCCGGTCTTCGCGACGACCTCGAATGCTGGCTTCCGCCGCGAGGCCGACAAGACCTGGCGCGACTACGTCAACACCTGGCTCGAGTTCAACCGGGGCTTGGGCCTGATCCGCAGCGTCATCATCAAGAACATGGAAGCGGTCGGCATCACCGAGGCCGACATGCCGGCCGGCGTCACGCTCTGAGGGCGCTGGTTTCAGTCCTAACCGCGCCGTCATCCCGGGCGTAGCGAAGCGAAGACCCGGGATCCATTCCGGAGCCCTTCCGATAGAGTTTCCGGAATGGATCCCGAGTCGACTTGCAGTCGCCCGGGATGACGGCGCGGTTTTCCCGGATAGCGTGACGGTCTTGTCACGGCATGTCATCCCTCGACCGGACCTCGCCTCATGTACCAATGGGATTTCAACTTCCTCTGGAGCTATCGCTGGCTATTCCTGAACGGGCTCGGCGTCACGGTCGGCTTTACCGTTGCGATCGTCGGGTTCGGGCTGGTCGCGGGGCTGGCGGCGGCGCTAGCCAAGCTGTCCGCCTTCGCGCCGCTGCGCTGGCTGGCACATGCCTATATCGAGGTCTTCCGCTGCACGCCCGTTCTGGTGCAACTGGTCTGGTTCTATTATGCGCTGCCGATCCTGAGCGGCATCGAGATATCCGCCATCACGGCGTCGATCCTGGCTTTGTCGCTCTATGGCGGCTCGTTCTACGCCGAGATCATCCGCGGCGGCATCGTCTCGATCGACCCTGGCCAGCCGGAAGCTGCGGCGGCGCTCGGCATGACGCCGTTCCAGGCGATGCGGCGGATCATCCTGCCGCAGGCGCTCAAGCGCATGGTGCCGCCGCTGATGAACCAGTCGATCATCCAGTTCAAGAACACCTCGCTGGTCTCGGTTCTGGCGGTGCCGGACCTGCTCTACCAGGGCCAGATCGCGGCCCATGACAGCTATCGGCCGCTGGAGGTCTACAGCGCCGTGGCCGTCGCCTACTTCCTGCTTCTCTTCCCGCTGACGATCGTCGTCCGGCAGGGTGAGAAGAAGCTGTCCACGAGCGATTGAGGCTTTGGCGATGGACACGCAATCGAAGATCGAGATCGCGGGCTTACGCAAGCAGTTCGGGGATTTGGTCGTACTCAAGGACATCAATCTCAGCGTCGATGAGGGCCAGGTCGTCGCGTTGATCGGCCCGTCGGGCTCGGGCAAGTCGACGCTGCTGCGCTGCATCAACCTGCTGGTGACGCCCAATGGCGGCCAGGTGCGGGTCGGGTCTGACAGCTTTGCCTTCGGGCCGGGCACCAAGCTGCCGGGCACGCGCGAACTCGCCCGCTTCCGCGCCGGGACCGGCATGGTGTTCCAGCACTTCAATCTGTTCCCGCACATGACGGCGCTCGGCAATGTCATGGAGGCGCCGGTCACCGTGCGCGGCAAGAGCAAGCAGGCGGCCCGCGAGCACGCCCTGGCGCTGCTCGCCAAGGTCGGCCTCGCTGACAAGGTCGACGAGTATCCGAGCCGGCTTTCGGGAGGGCAGAAGCAGCGCGTCGCGATCGCACGCGCGCTCGCCATGGAGCCCGATGTAATGCTGTTCGACGAGGCGACCTCGGCGCTCGACCCCGAGCTTGTCGGCGAGGTGCTCGGCGTCATGCAGAAGCTCGCCTCGGAGGGCATGACGATGGTGATCGTCACCCATGAGATCGCCTTTGCGCGCGAGGTTGCCGACCGGGTGATCTTCATGCGCGACGGCGTCGTGGTCGAGGAGGGGCCGGCCCGACAGGTCATCGATGCCCCGCGCGAGGCGGCGACGCAGGCCTTTCTCGGCCATTTCCATCGCGGCGGGGCAGCCCAGCCGGTCACCGGCGCGGCATCCTGATGGCGGCTCTTCAACGCGTCTATCTCGTCACCGGCGCGGCGAGCGGCATCGGCCGCGCGGCAGCGCTCGCGCTCGCGGGGCAGTGCATCGGCCTTGTGCTGCATACCGGCTCCAATCAGGCGGGGCTCGACGCGGTCGCCGAGATGGCTCGCGCCGCGGGTGCGACAACCACGACCGTCCTCGGCGACATCGCCGCGAAGGAGACCCTGGAACGGGCCGTCGATCTCGCCAGCGACCATTTCGGCCGGCTCGATGGCATGATCGCGGTCGCCGGCCACGCCCGAAAAGGCGGCATCATGGATTTGCCGGAAGCCGAATTCCGTCAGGCGATGGATGAATCGGCGCTGGGGCTGATGCGCATGGCGCGACTGGCGCGTCCCTTCCTGAAGGCCAGCGGCAGCGGGCGCATCGTCGCGACCTCGTCCTTCGTCGCGCATGCGCTGCGGACCGACATGGCGCCCTTCGCGGCAACGGCGGCGAGCCGTTCGGCGCTCGAAACCACGGTCAGGCTGATGGCCCATGACCTCGCAGGCGACGCGATCACCGTCAATGCCGTGGCGCCGGGCCTCATCCGCAAGGACGACAGCAAGGGGAGCAAGCTCTCGCCCGATGCCATCGCCCGGATGGAGGCGATCATTCCGCTCGGGCGGCGGGGTCTGCCCGAAGAGGTCGCCGCGATGATCGCTTTTCTTGCCTCGCCGGCGGCGTCATACGTCACGGGCCAGACCATTCACGTCAACGGAGGGCTCGTTTGAGCCTGCGGATCCTATGAATACGGCAACGGTCGAACGCATCCGGCTCTTCTTCATCGAGAGCCCGATCAAGATGGCGCGGCTCCAGGGCGTCGGCAACGTCAAGGGCACGGTGAAGCGCGTGCTGGTCGAGCTCACCGCCAGCGACGGCACGGTGGGCTGGGGCGAGGCCGCGCCCTGGGAGGTCTTCACCGGCACGGCCGAGGCCGCGCTGGCTGCCATCGACGTCTATCTGCGGCCGGTGCTGATGGGCCGGCCGGTCCGGCGCATCCGCGAGACCATGGCACTGCTCGACCGGACGCTCGTCGGCCATGCCGAGGCCAAGGTCGCCATCGAGATGGCGCTGTTCGACATCGTCGGCAAGCAAGCCGATATGTCGGTGGCGGATCTTCTCGGCGGGCGGGTGCGCGATACGATCCCGCTGTCCTTCTCGATCGCTGATCCGGATTTCGCCGCCGATCTGGAGCGGATGCGGGTCATGGTTCCCGCCGGGAACGTGATCTACAAGGTCAAGACCGGCGTGAAGCCGCACAAGGAAGACCTCGCCCATCTGGAGGCGATGCGCTCCGAATTCGGCGACGCGATCGATCTGCGCCTCGACTACAACCAGGCGCTCCAGCCGTTCGGGGCGATCAAGATCCTGCGCGACGTCGACCAGTTCAAGCCGACCTTCATCGAGCAGCCCGTGCCGCGCCCGCATCTCGACGCGATGGCGGCCTTCGTCGCCGCGCTCGATACGCCGATCCTGGCCGACGAGAGCTGCTTCGATGCCCGCGATCTGACCGTGATCATCCGGCTCAGGGCGGCAGGCGCGATCTCGGTCAAGCTGATGAAGGCCGGCGGCCTGCTGAAGGCGCAAGCCATCATGGCGATCGCCGACACGGCCGGGCTGCCGGGCTATGGCGGGACGCTGTGGGAGGGCGGCATCGGGCTCGCGGCCGGCACGCAGCTGATTGCCGCGACGCCGGGCATCTCGCTCGGCTGCGAGTTCTACATGCCCCATCATGTCCTGACCGAGGACGTGCTCGAAGAGAAGATCGCCAATCGCGACGGTCATGTCGTCGTGCCGGACGGGCCCGGCCTCGGCATCCGCGTCAGCGAGGCATCGATCCGGGCCAATGCGCGTGTGCTCGCCGAACGCTGATGACAGCTGGGCGACAGGCGGTCGCGAGCCTTCGGGCGCTCAGCCCCGGTCGCTGTGCGGGTCGAGCCAGTCGCGCAGCCAGTCGCCGAGCAGGTTGACGCTGAGTACCGTCAGCATCAGCGCCAGACCCGGAAGGGTGATGATCCACCACGCGCTGGCGATATAGGTGCGTCCATCCGCCAGCATGCGGCCCCAGCTCGGCGACGGCGGCTGGATGCCTAAGCCCAGGAAGCTCAGCCCCGCCTCCAGCACGATGGTGCGGGCGAGCTCCAGCGTCGCCACGACGAGCGCCGGCGTCAGCACGTTGGGCAGGATGTGGCGGCCAAGAATGCGCAGATGGCTGGCCCCCATGGCGCGCACCGCCTGCACGAACTCCCTTTCGCGAACCGTCAGGACCTGTCCACGCACGATCCGGGCGTAGCGGACCCAGCTCGTCAGGGCGAGCACGGCGATGAGGTTGTGCAGACTCGGCCCCAGCGCCGCCACGACCAGCAGCGCCAGCAGCATCAGCGGAAAGGCGAGCTGTATGTCGACCAGCCGCATCAGCAAACGGTCGCTCCAGCCGCCGAAATAGCCGGCGACCAGACCGAGGAAGATTCCGGCGATGCCGCCGAGCACGACCGCCGAGCCCGCGATCGTCAGCGTAACGCGGCTGCCGGCGACGATGCGGCTGAGAATATCGCGACCGAGTTGGTCGGTGCCGAAGGGATGGCTGCCAAGCCCTGCCCAGGAGATTGTCGGCGCGAGCATGCGGGCGCGCAGATCACCGCGGGTGGGGTCGGGGAGACCGAGCCAGGGGCCTGCGATCGCCAGCCCCAGCAGCAGCACGAGCAGGGTGGCGCCGAACAGGCCGAGCCAGTTGGAACGCTGGCTGCGCAGGAACGAGAGCAGCCTCATGACGCTTGCCGGATGCGGGGGTCGATCAAGGTGTAGAGCAGGTCGACCAGGAGATTGACGCCGACGAAGATGGTCGCGACCACCGCCACGCCTGCCTGGACGACCGGGAAATCCTTGGTCTCGATCGCCTGCACGATCAGCCGGCCGACGCCGGGCCAGGAGAACACGGTCTCCGTCACCGCCGCCCCGCCCAAAAGTTCGCCGGCGAGGATGCCGGTCATGGTGACGACCGGGATCAGCGAATTGCGCCCGACATGCCAGAGGAAGACGCGCCGGGGCGGCAGGCCCTTGGCATAGGCCGTGCGGACATAGTCGTCGCGCATCACATCGAGCATAGAGGAGCGCAGCAGGCGCGCGATGCTCGCCGTGGTGAAGCAGGCCAGCGTCACGGCAGGCAGGACGAGGTTCTGCCAGGTGCCGTAGCCACCCGTCGGCAGCCAGCCGAGTTGCACCGCAAACAGCAGGATCAGCATGATGCCGAGCCAGAAGGAGGGCGTCGCCTGCCCCAGCAGGGCGACGAGCAGAACCAGCGCCTCGATGGCCGAACCGCGATGGATCGCAGCCAGCGCGCCGGCCGTGCCGCCGATCAGGATGCCGATCGCGAGCGCGCTTCCCGCCAGCAGCGCGGTTGCCGGCAGGCGTTCGAGAACAACGCTCAGCGCCGGCCGTCCGAACTGGAAGGACGCGCCGAAATCCCCCTTCACGGCGTTGAGAAGGAAGCTCAGATATTGCTGCAGCAGCGGCAAATCGAGCCCGAGCTGTATCCTGAGTTCGCCCATCTGCTCTTCGGTCGCGCCGATCGGCAGCAGCAGCACCGCCGGATCGCCCAGCATGCGCGAGACGACGAAGACGATCGTGACGACGCCCCAGATCGCGATCAGGCCCTCGCCGAGGCGGGAGGTCAGGTGACGCGGCATCGGCAAGCCTCCATCGTTCAAGCCTCCATCGCCACCGCCCTACGGCTTCAGGCCGTAGATCTCGACGGCGGCCTGCCGCGAAATCCGCTCCTCGCGCAGGTCGCGCTCGACCAGGGCGCGGTCGCGCTTTCTGGGATCTCCGAAGCCGCCGCCCCCGGCCGCAACCATTCCGACCCATTCGCCAGGCTGGAGAATGCCGGCGCGCCGGTCGAGCGGCTGGGCTCCGGGCGAGAGCTCGACACGGGCCGTCGAGCCCGGCTCGCCGCCCGCGAGCCCGAAGGGTGGCACGATCGAGTTGGTGCCGCCGGCCGAGATGCGGGCGGTGTGGTCGAGCATCTTGACGCGCCGGCGCAGCGTCATGCCGCCGCGATATTCGCCCGCGCCGCCGGAATCCTGCACGAGCTCGTAGCATTCGACCATGACGGGATGCTCGGTCTCAAGCGCCTCGATCGGCAGGTTGGCGGTGTTGGTGGTGTTGACCTGCACGCCGTCGAGCCCGTCCATGGCCGAGCGCGCGCCCATGCCGCCGCCATGCATCTCGTTATAGACGTAGAAGCGGCCAGTGCGCGGATGCATGCCGCTGGTCGTCAGCAGGGTGCCGCCCGTCGAGGCCGCGGCGATGCGCTCGGGGACGACTTCGGCCAGCGCGGCGAAGATCATGTCGACCAGGCGCTGGCCGATGTCGGTGCGGCTGTAGACGGCGGCCGGCGCGACCGAGTTCAACACGGAGCCGAGCGGCGCCGAGACATGGATCGGCCGGTGGAAGCCGGCATTGGCCGGCAGGTCGGGATCGACGATCGCCTTGACGGCGAAATAGACCGTCGCCAGCAGCGCCGTGTAGACCATGTTGATGGGCGCGCGGACCTGCGTTGGCGCATCGGGGAAGTCGATCGAGATCTCGTCGCCCTTGACCTCGATCACGACCTGAAGGTCCATCACGCCGTCGACCAGATTGCTGTCGAAGTCGTGGCGGAAGCGGTAGGTGCCGTCGGGAATGGTTGCGATGCCCGCCCGCGTGCGGCGCTCGGTGTAGTCGAGCACCTGCGCGCCCGCCGCGCGGACAATGTCCCGGCCGTATTTGTCGCAGAGCGCCTGATAGCGCTGCACGCCGAGCCGGTTCGCGGCCATCTGGGCGCGGAAATCGTTGATGCGCTCGCGCGGTACCTGGCAGTTGAGCAGGATCAGCGACATCAGGTCTTCCTGCAGCACGCCCTCGCGATACAACCTGACAGGCGGGATGCGCAGGCCTTCCTGGAAGATGTGGGCGTGGCCGCGATCGACGAAATCGGAGTGGTGGGCGAGGTTCGTCACCCAGGCCACCAGCTCGCTGCCATGGAAGATCGGCTCCATGAAGACGATATCGTTGAGATGGGTGCCGCCGCCGGTATAGGCATCGTTGCCGACGAAGACGTCGCCGGGCTTCACCGTCGAGAGGTCATGGCTCTTGAAGACGTGCTCGGCGATGCCAAGCAGCGAGCCGAGATGCACGGGAATATGCTCGGCCTGCGCGATGGTGCGTCCCTGCGCATCGAAGAGTGCGGTCGAGCAGTCCTGACGCTCCTTGATGTTGGTCGAATAGGCGGCGCGGATGATCGCCTTGCCCATTTCCTCGACGATCGTGGCGAGCGCGCTGCCGATGACCTCGACGGTGATCGGATCGAGTGTTCCGGTCCTGACTTTGTCCAGCATGGGTCAGCCCTCGAGGATCAGGTTGAGATAGGCATCGACCGTTGCCGTCTGCCCGGGCAGGACGAGGGTGGTCGAATCCATCTGGTCGATGATGGCTGGCCCTGCGACCTGATGCCCGGGGCCAAGCTTCTGGCGGTCATAGATCGGGCAGAGCGTGAAGCCGCCGGACTCCGGCAGCCAGACCTCGCGGCGCTCGCTGATCGCTGCCTCGACCGGATCGGTCGCCGGCGGATACGCCTTGAGATCGGCCTTCGGCACCAGGCCGACCGCCTCGATGCGGAGCGTCGTCACCTGCACCGGCTCCTCAGCTGCGATGTAGCCATAGACCTGCCTGTGAGCCTGCTCGAACGCTTCGCGCAGCTTGACGATCGCGGCCGCATCGATCGGCCCGGCAGGGCAAGGCACGGTCAGCTCGTAGCCCTGGCCGCCATAGCGCATGTCGATCGAGCGGATCAGCGAACGCCGATCGGCGGCGATCGCCTCCTGCGCGAACCAGTCGCGGCCGCGCTCTTCCAGCCCGGCAAAGCCGGTTTCGATGCCCTCAGCACCGGCTTCGCTCAGGGGCAGCAGGCGGGTGAGCGAGAAATTGGTCCGCAGATCGGTCAGCAGCAGCCCGAGCGCGCACATGATGCCCGGATATTTCGGGATGACGAGGCGGGGGATGTCGAGTTCGCGGGCCAGCCGCGAGGCGTGGATTGGCCCGGCACCGCCGAAGCCGAGCATGACGTAGTCGCGCGGGTCATAACCGCGCTCGACCGAGATGACCCGGATCGCCTTGGCCATGTTGGCAATGACGACGCTGATGATGCCCTGCGCTGTCTCCATCACGCCGAGGCCGAGCTTGTCGGCGAGCTTGCCGATCGCGGCCTTTGCGGCGGCCTGGTCGATCTTCATGCGGCCGTTAAGCAGATGCGTCGGGTTCAGGACCTGCAGCACCACATTGGCGTCGGTGACGGTCGGCTCCTCGTTGCCGCGGCCGTAGCAGACCGGGCCGGGATCGGCGGCCGCGGAGCGCGGGCCGACCTTGAGCAGGCCGCCGGCGTCGATGTGGGCGATCGAGCCGCCGCCGGCGCCGACCGTGTGGATGTCGAGCATCGGCAGCTTCAGCGGGTAACCATGGACGTTGGCGTCGTTGGCCATCTGCGGACGGCCGCGATCGATCAGCGAAACATCGGTCGAGGTCCCGCCCATGTCGAAGGTGATGACGTTGTCGAAGCCGGCGAGGCCGCCGACCGAGAGCGCCGCGATGACGCCGGCGGCCGGGCCCGACAGCACGGTGCGTGCCGGGAAGTTCTGCGCCACCTCCGAGGAGATCACGCCGCCATTCGACTGCGTCAGGTGCGGGTGCGCGTGGATGCCGATCTCGGCCAGCCGCGGCTGCAGCTTCGAGAGATAGGACTTCATGATCGGGCCGAGATAGGCGTTCACGACGGTGGTCGAGAGCCGCTCGTATTCGCGGAACTCCGGCGCGACCTCATGCGAGATCGAGACGAAGGCGCCGGGCATCTCCTCGGCCAGGATCTCCTTGACGCGCTTCTCATGCGCCGGCTCGACGAAGGAGAATAGGAAGCAGACCGCCACCGTGGTGATGCCGTCCGCCTTGAGCTTGCGGGCGGCGCTGCGCACCTCGTCCTCGTCCAGCGGCGTCAGGATGCTGCCGTCGAAGAGCACGCGCTCGCTGACCTCGAGCCGCTTGTCGCGGGTGACGAGGATGCGCGGCTTCCGGGTCTGGATGTCGTAAAGCGAGTCGCGTTTCTGCCGGCGCAGCTCGAGCACGTCGCGGAAGCCCCTGGTGGTGATCAGGCCCGTCTCGGCACCGCGCCCGACGATCAGGGCATTGGTCGCGACCGTCGTGCCATGGCCGAAATAGACCACCTCGACAGCCTGCCCGGTCGCTTTGGCGACCTCGGCCACGCCCTGCTCGATGCCGCCGGCGATGCCGAGCGAGGGGTCTTGCGGCGTGCTCGACACCTTCCAGACGTGGATCTCACCCCGTGTCTCGTCGAACATGCAGACATCGGTGAAGGTGCCGCCGGAATCGACGCCGACACGCAGCTTCAGGGCGGTTTGGTCGTGAACGGTCATGACGAGGTTGCGATCCGGTTGATCGGAAAACAGGCAAGGCGATCCAGGCGGCGGGCCTGACTGCCGCCGCCTGGATGGTCGGCAGAGGCTTGTCAGCGCGTCTTGACGTCCATCGCGCGGACCCAGTCGTCGCCGCGCGCTTGCCAGGCGATGCCCTTGGACTGGCCGTAGGTGATCGGGGTGAAGAACAGGAAGATCGAGGGCGAGTCCTCGCAGAGCTGCTTGGTCAACGTCTTGTAGAGCGCCATCCGCTTGGCCGGATCATTGGTCGAGCGGGCCGCCTTTGCCGCATCGGTGAAGCCAGCATTGCCCCAGTAGGATTGGGGGTTCTCGGTTTCCCAGAAGTTCAGCAGGCCACCGGCGTCGAGCGTCGGCCAGCCCAGCCCGAAATAGGCGGAATCTCCCAGATTCTTCCCGACGATGTACTTGTTCATGAAGGCGCCGAATTCCATCTCGCGCAGCTTCACGGTGACGCCGACCTCGCCAAGCTGGGAGGCAACGACCTGGGCGATGTCCGAGGCCTGGATGTAGCGCCCGGTCGGGACCTCCAGCTCCATGGTCAGGCCGTTGGTGAGGCCTGCCTCGGCCAGGAGCTTCTTCGCCTGGACGGGATCGTAAGCGATTGGCTTGAGTTCGGAATTGAAGCCGAAATAGGCCGGCGACAGCGGCTGGCAGGCGCTGATCTCGCCGAGGCCGTCGAGCAGCCCGTCATTGATCGCCTTGCGGTCGATCGCGAGATTGAGCGCGCGCCAGACCTTCGGTGTGTCCTTGAAGGGCGCGCGCAGCGCGTTGAGCTTGATGAACATGCCGCGCGTGCCCGGCACCGATGACGCATCGACCTTGCCGCTCGCCTTGATGCGGGCGATCTCGGAGGTCGGAAAGCCGGTGACCAGATCGACATCTCCGGCGACGAGGGCGGCGATGCGCGAGGAGTCTTCGGGGATGATGCGGAAGGTGACGTTGTCGAAGGCGGGCTTCTCGCCCCAGTAGTCCTTGCGGGCCTTGAGCACGACGCGGTCGCCGCTGGCGAAGCGCACGAGCTCATAGGGCCCGCTGCCGAGCGCCGTCACCGCGGGGTTGTTCTCGGACGTCCATTTCGGCGGCATCAGCAGGAACATCGACATCTGCTCGGGCAGGTCGGGATAGGCGCCCTTGGTGATGAACTCGACCACGCCGGGCGAGACCACTTTCACTTCGCTGATTGATGCGAACCAGGGCTTGTTGCGAGCGGCGGTCTTGGGGTCGAGCACGCGCTCGACATTCCATTTCACCGCCTCGGCATCGAGCGTCTCGCCGTTGGAGAAGGTCACGCCTTCGCGCAGGGTGAAGCGCCAGGCGGTGTCGCCGACGGCCTCCCACTTCGTCGCCAGCCCCGGCCGCAGCTTCATGTCGGGGCCGCGATCGACCAGCGGCGTGTAGATATGCGCGGCGACGCTGAGATCGGTGCCAACCGTCGTCGATTTGAACGGGTCGAGCGTGTTGACGTTGCTGGACAGCGCGATCGTCAGGTCCCGCGCCGCAGCCGGGCCGGCAAGCACGGCGGCGCCCAGACTCAGTGCGAGGAGCCTTGCACGGAATGGGAGAAGCGAAGTGCTGGACATTGACGATCCCCTCGTGTTCGATATTGGCGCCAATCGTGAGTTCGGTATTGGCATCTGTCAATCACCGTTTTGTTCGCAGGGCGGCTCAATCTTTCGGCAGGCGCTACCAACAGTCGCGCGGTTGCCAGGCGAGGGCCATTCGAAGCAGAAGGGTGACGGATAAAAGCGGCCTGAATCGCCTCGGGAATGCAGGACAAATGGCTCTGGTAACGCAGCAGACGGGCGCAACGGGCGCCGAAAGCCAGGACAAACCGACTGCCGGCGGCAGTGCGGTGCGGGCGCGCCAGCTCGCGAAACTGATCGAGAAGGACATCAGTACCGGCCGGCTGAGCGCCGGCTCCTGGCTGAAGCAGGTCGATCTGGAGGCACAATACGGCGCCTCGCGCCTCGATATCCGCCAGGCTCTCGACCGGCTGGAGGAAAAGGGCTTCGTCAAGCTGGAGGCCAATCGCGGCTATCGCGTCGAGACCTTCGACATGCAGCGCTTCCGCAATGTCGTGACCATCCGTGCAATCCTCGAAGTCGCGGCGGCCGTGGAGGTGCTGAAGTATATCGACGAGGCGGGGTTGGCCCGGCTGGATCAGCATGCGGATGGCTTTGCCGAGGCTGTCGCAGCCGGCACCGTGGTCGCGCAGGAGGAGGCGAACTACGTCTTCCACGCGGCCATGCTCGAATTCTGCCCGAACCGTGATCTGGTTTCGATGGTCTTCGACTTGCGCAGCCGCGTGCCGGTGACGCTCACCCGCGAGAAGAACACCGCTACCCTGCTCGCCCGCACGGTCCAGGACCATTACGATATCGTCGAGCGCCTGCGCCGGCGGGACAAGCCTGGCCTCGAACTCATCGTCCACCAGCATGTGCTGGGCGGCCTCGACATCGTCTGACCCTCGCCAAGAAGGAACCTCCATGCGCGTCGCCATCATCGGCTCCGGCGGGATCGGGCGCGGCTATGCCGCCTACCTGAGCACGCAGGGTCACGAGCCCGTCATCTGGTCGCCGAGCGGCGCGGCTCTCGCCGATTTCGCCGGTGGTGCGGCGCTAGCTGTCACCGGCAAGCTCGAAACATCGCTTCCGCTTGGCGTCGCGGTCGACTGTGCCGAGGCCGTGGCGGGGGCGGAGGCCGTCATCGTCGCGGTGCAGGCCAACGGCTTCAAAACCGTGTTCGATGCGTTGGCGCCGCATCTGGTCGCTGGGCAGAGCGTCATCATCAGCGCCCATTGCTCCTTCGCGGCGCTCTACCTGCATCGCCTGCTGACGCAGCGCGGCCTCGATCTGCCGATCGCCTGCTGGGCGACGACGGCGTTGACGGCACGCAAGAGCGGCCCGCGCAGCGTCCACATCTCTGGCGTCCGGGCCAAGCTCGATGTCGCGACGCTGCCGGTGCGCCATGCGCAGGCCGGGCTCGCGGTCTGCCGGGCGCTGTTCGGGGACCGTTTCGAGGTGCGCGACGACGTGCTGGCGATCATGCTCAGCAATCTCAACCCGCCGGCGCATGTCGCCAACATGCTCGGCAATCTGACACGGGCCGAACGCGGCGAGGACTGGCCGAACTACGGTTCGATCACCCGGGGCGTCGGCCGCATCGTCGATGCGATGGATGTCGAGCGGCTGGCGCTGGCACGGGCCTTCGGCCTCTCCGTGCGTAGCGTGCAGGACCATTATGTCCATTCATTCGGCGTGACGCCCGGCCCGGTCGGCGAGATGGCGGCGGCCGTCTACAAGAACCGGCCGGAATTGCTCGGTCCCAAGACGTTGGATACCCGCTTCATCACCGAGGACGTGCCCTTCGGGCTCGCGCCGCTGGAGGTGCTGGGCGGGATCGCCGGCGTCGTCCTGCCGCTGCATCAGGCCGGCATCGCCCTGTTCGATGCGATCTGCGCCCGCGACTTCCGGGCCGAGAACGACCTGCTCCCGGCCCTGAACCTCGCGGCGCTCGACCGCGGAGAGTTACACCGCCAATTGCGCGGCGACTGAAGCGCTCAGTCGGTGACCGGCTCGCCCAGCGTGTGCATCAGCCGGTTGGCCCAGCCAAAGATCGAGGCCGACAGGATCAGGTCGAGGATCTCGATCTCCGACAGGCCGATATCGCGCAGCGCCGCGATCTCGGCCGGCCCGGCTGCCGGCGGCGACTGGGAGAGCTTCACGGCGAAATCGAAGATCGCCTGATGGTGGTCTTCCAGTTCCGCCTCAACGCCGCCGGCGAAGATCGTCTCCATCACCTCGGGGCGCCTGGTGAGCTGGTTGAAGCGCGCCGCATGCACCGCTACGCAATAGACGCAGGAATTGACGATCGAGGCCGCGACCGCGCCGAGCTCGCGCTCGGCCGAGGACAGGCCGCCCTTGCCGTACATGATCGTGTTGAACAGCGGCGAGCGCACCTTCAGCGATTCCGGATCATGCGCCAGCGTCAGCACATAGGGCGAGATGCCCTTGCTCGACGGTGTGATCTGCATCGCGTCGCGCTGCTCTGGCGTGGCCTTGTCGAGCTCGACCGGCGTGACATAGGGCGACCAGCGCGGGACGGTCGCCGTGAACGCATGGACCACCTTGCTCATGCGGTCGCTCCCAGAAGGCGCAGGCCGGCGATCACGCGGGCCTGATAATTGACGAAGGCCGCGAGTTCCGCGAGGCGCACGATGTCCGGCTCGGTGACGCCCGCGGCGATGAGTGTGGCGATGTCCTCCTTGCTTGCATCGCGGGTCCGCCGCGTCAGCAGATCGGCATGGCGGATGATGGCAGCGAAGCGCGGGGCGACCGCCGGGTCAGCGCCCGTTTCACCCGCCGCAACGGCCACCAGGGCGGGGGTCTTGCCGGCTTGCACCAGCAGCTTGCGATAATGCGCAACCAGCGCCCGATCGGCGTTCCAGCCGGACATCCGGGCCGCTAGGGCCGCGCGTTCGGCATGGCTGAGCCCGCCGGGGTCGCGGGGCAACAGCACGGCGTCGTGGCTGGCCTGGCTCAGCCCCATGATCTCGGCCCGTTGCGCGAGCGTTTCGGCCAGCGGGGTGCCGGCCTGCACGTCGGCCAGGTTTTCAATCAGTGTCATCTCGTCCTTCCCGGGCAGGATGGGGGACCAAACAGGCATGCAAGAATGATGCTTGACCTGCATCATGATGTCCATATCATTCGAAATGTGAATGGTGGAATGGATGGACCTGAAGCAGCTCGAGGCCTTCGCCGCAGTCATGTCCGCCGGTAGCATCACCGGGGCGGCACGCTTGCTCGGCCGTTCGCAGCCAGCGCTCACCCGCCTGATCCAGGATCTCGAAACCTCCCTCGGCTTCGGCCTGCTCCACCGCGCCGGCCCGCGGGTTACCCCGACCGAGCAGGGCTTACGCTTCCATCAGGAGGTCGAGCCGGTGATGGCCTGGCTCCGGCAACTGCGCGAGCGGGCCGATGCGATCGCGCTCGACCGGCCGCGCTCGCTTTCGGTCGCCTCGATCGCTTCCTTCTCGGTCGGCATGCTGCCCACGGCGTTGCAGCGTCTGGGAGAATCCGGCCTGCCGGAACAGATCCATATCCGTACGGCACTGGCCGAGCAGGTCGTGCAGGCGGTGGCGACGCAGGTCTCCGAGATCGGCATCACCAGCCTGCCCGTCGACCATCCGGCCCTGGAGATCCACTGGATCGGGGAGGCGCCCTGCGTGGCCGCCGTCGCGGCTGACGATCCCCTGGCCAGTGCCGAGCGCATTCCGCTCTCGGCGCTGGCGGGGCGGCGCCTGATCACCATGGCCAACCCGTTCCGCTGGCGCCGGCGCGTCGATCTTGCACTGCGTGAGCGGGGCGTCGTCCCGGCCTCGGTGCTCGACACCAACACCTCGAACACCGCGATCATGTCGGCACGCGCCGGCCTCGGCATCGCCATCGTCGAGCCGGTCATCGCCTATGGCATGCCGGTGGATGGTGTCGCGATCCGGCCGATCGACGTGCCGATCTCCTTCTTCTGGGCCGTCGTGACGCCCTATGGACGCCCCTCGACGGCGCTCATCGCGGGCCTGATCGACCGGCTCGACGAGATCTCGCGCGAAACCATTCCCGGTTTCGTCAAACACCCTGCGACGGCCCGCGACCGGCTGATGGCGGATGCCTTCGGTCAGGCCGCTGCGCCTTCCATACGAGATATGACGCCATGAACGCCGTCCCGCAGCCGCCGCCCGGACTGCACCAGCTCGAACTCCGGCTGCAGCAGGACCTGTCCTGGCTCGAATGGCCCGCCAAGAGCTGGGTGCCGCCGCGCGAGGTCGGCGGACAGCCTGTGACCGATGTCGTCGTGGTCGGTGCGGGGATGTGCGGCCTGGCCGCTGCGGGCGCGCTCAAGGGGCTGGGCATCGCGAGCCTGCTGGTGCTCGACAAGGCTCCGGCCGGCCGCGAGGGCCCCTGGGTGACCTTCGCGCGTATGGAGACATTGCGCTCGCCCAAGCAGCTCACCGGGCCGGCGCTTGGTCTGCCGGCGCTGACCTTCCGGGCCTGGTATGAGGCGCAGTTCGGGAGCGAGGCCTGGGAGGCGCTCGGCAAGATCCCGCGCCGGCAATGGATGGAGTATCTGGTCTGGTATCGTCGGGTGCTCGACCTGCCGGTGCGCAACGAGGTCGAACTCGTCTCCGTCACGCCCCGCCCCGGCGATCTGCTGACGCTGCGCCTGAGCGAGGCCGGCAGCGAGCGCGTGATCCTGACCCGCCATCTGGTGCTGGCGACCGGCCGCGACGGGCTGGGCGGCTCATGGGTCCCGCCGATCGTCGCCGGCATCGACCGCAATCTCTGGGCCCACAGCGCCGATGCGATCGACTTCGCCGCCCTGAAGGGCAAGCGCATCGGCGTCGTCGGCGCCGGTGCCTCGGCCATGGACAATGCGGCCGAAGCATTGGAGCAGGGCGTCGGCAGCCTCGACCTGTTCGTGCGTCGCAAGGATCTGCCGCGGATCAACAAATTCACCGGCATCGGCAGCCAGGGCGTGGTGCACGGCTTTGCCGGCCTGCCCGACGACTGGAAATGGCGCTTCCTCGACTATGCGATGAAGGCGCAGACGCCACCGCCGCGCGACTCGACGCTGCGCGTCTCGCGCCACCCGCAAGCCCGCTTCCATCTCGGTAGCCCGATCGAAAGCTTGACCGAGCGCGATGGGCATCTCGTCCTGACCACGGCCAAGGGCGCCTATCCGCTCGATTTCCTGATCATGGCGACGGGTTTCTCGGTCGATCTCGGCCTGCGCGGGGAACTGGCCGCCGTCGCGCCCTTCATCCGCTTCTGGAAAGACCGCTACGGGCCGCCTGTCGGCACCGACAATGCCGAACTGGAGAACGCGCCCGATCTCGGCCCGGCCTTCGAATTCCAGGAGCGTGAGCCCGGCACCTGCCCGGCGCTTTCGCAGATCCACTGCTTCAACTATCCGGCCATGCTCTCGCATGGGAAACTCTCCGGGGATATTCCGGCGGTCAGCGAGGGGGCGCAGCGGCTGGCGCGCGGCATCGCGCGGGCCCTTTTCGTCGCCGATCGCAAGACGCATTACGAGGCGCTCGTCGCCTTCGCCACGCCGGAACTTCTCGGCGACGAGTGGGCGGATGCCGACGCATCCGTGACCGAACCGCACGACCACGCACCTGCCTGATGCCGCCGATCCCGATCCATCGCTTTGCCTGAACCTGCCATCACGACCGACCCATCACACCCGTTGCCCCATCCAAGGAGCCGATCATGAAGTTGCTGACGCTAGTAGCCGGTCTCGTTGCGCTCCTTGCCGGCCAGGCGCCGGCTCTTGCGCAGGCCTATCCGGAAAAGCCGATCGAGATGATCGTCGCCTTCGCGCCCGGCGGCGGCACCGATGTCGCGGCGCGTTCGATCGCCCGCTACATGGAGAAATATCTCGGCGGCAATGCCCGTATCGGCGTCATCAACAAGCCCGGAGCGGGTGGAGAGATCGGCTGGACGGCAGTCGCCCAGGCCAAGCCGGACGGCTACACGATCGGCTTCATCAATGCGCCCGCCATTAATGCCCTGGTGATCGAGGGTAAGGCCAAGTTCAAGATGAGCGACTTCCAGCCGGTCGCCAATCTCGTCTACGATCCCGGCGTACTCGTCGTGCCCAAGAACAGCCCCTATACGGCGCTCAAGGACATCGTCGAAGCGGCGAAGAAGGGGGCCGGCGCCGTCGTCATCGGCACCTCTGGCGTGAGTGGTTCCTCCGAGCATATCGCGCTGCTGAACTTCCAGCGCCTCGCCGATGCCAAATTCACGCCGGCCTTCTTCGGCGGTACGGCCCCGGTCCGGCAGGCGGTTCTGGGTGGCCATGTCCCTGCCGCGACGATGAATCTGAGCGAGGCTTTGCAGATCGCACGCGAGGGCCAGATCAGGGTGATCGGCGTGATGAGCGCCGACCGCTCGGCCTATCTGCCGGATGCGCCGACCTTCCGGGAGGGTGGCTACGATGTCGTGGCCGGCGCCACGCGCGGCATCGCCGCGCCGAAGGGCATCCCGGCCGACATCATCGCGAAGCTCGAAAAGGCGGTTGATCAGGCCCTCAAGGATCCGGAATATCTCGACGCGGCGAAGCGTGCCGAGATCCCGCTGCAATATCTCGGCGCGTCCGAATACAAGGCCTTCCTCGACGGGGCCACGCGCGATCTCGAAGCGACCTGGAAGGCGACGCCGTGGAAGTGAGCAGCGCCTCCGAGCCCGGCTCCCGCAGCCTCGCCGAGATCGGCTTCGCCGCCGTCCTGATCGCAGGGGCCATCGTCGTCATCGTCACGGCCTCGGCCTATCCCGGCGAGAGCGCGACCTACCCTCTCGTCATCGGGGTGGCGCTCGCGGGGCTCGGTTGCTGGATCCTGCTGCGCGAGGTCCTTCGCCGCCGGCGGGGCCATGCGATGGCGGGCAGCTTCGCCGAGCATGGGCCGCGGCTGGTGATCGGACTGGCCGCGCTCGTGCTCTATATTCTCGCGGTCAGCCAGATCGGCTTCATCCTGCCGAGCGTTGCGCTCGGGGTTCTGCTGCCCGCCAGCGTCGGCTTCCGGCGCTGGGGCCTGTCCTTCGTCGTTGCCGTCGTTTCGGTCGTGGCGATCCTGCTGATCTTCGTGCTCGCGCTCGAGCGGCCGATCCCGCCCGACATCCTCTCGCCGCTCGGGAGGCTGTTCCGATGATCGATGCGCTGCTGCATGCCGTGCCGCTTGTCTTCGCGCCGATGAACATCCTGGCGATGATCATTGGTGTGATCGCCGGGCTCGTCGTCGGTTGCCTGCCAGGGCTGACCGTTGTCACCGGGCTCGCCGTCCTGATCCCGCTGACCTTCGGGCTCGATCCGCTCTTCGCGCTGGGCATGATGGCCGGCATGTACAATGGCGGCTCCTATGGCGGCGCAATCCCCGCGATCCTGATGCGCGTGCCGGGCACGCCAGCCTCAGTTGCCACCGTGCTCGACGGCTACAAAATGACCCAGAAGGGCCAGGCGGCCTATGCGCTGCAGGTCGCGCTGCTGTCGGGCGTGATCGGCAGTGTCTTGTCCTCGATCGCGCTGATCGTGCTCTCTCCGCCGCTGGTCTCGTTCAGCCTGCTGTTCGGGCCGATCGAATATTTCTGGCTCGGCATCCTCGGGCTTGCGACCGTCTCCTCGCTGCTCGGCGACGATCTTCCCAAGGGGCTGATCGCTTGCGGCATCGGGCTTTTGATCGGCGCCGTCGGCCAGGACATCTCCAACGGCACCGAACGCTTCACCTTCGGCCAGCTCGAACTGCTCGACGGCTTCAGCGCGATCGTGCTGCTCACTGGCCTGTTCGCGGTGCCGCCCGTGCTGCAGATGGTCGAGGAGGCCGTGAAGACCGGCATGAGCGGCGACAAGCTCAAGCTGCACGCGCAGGGCTCGGTGCTGCGGCAGTGGCGCTATTTCATGCCGGTCTGGCTGCGCTCCTCGGTGATCGGCATCATCATCGGTATCCTGCCAGGCGCTGGCGGCAGCATGTCGTCCTTCCTCGCCTATAACGAGGCGAAGCGAGTGGCGCGCGAGCCCGAGACCTTCGGCCACGGCAACCCCGAAGGCGTCGCGGCCTCCGAATGCGGCAACGGCGCCGACAACGCCGCGTCGCTGATCCCGGCCTTGGCGCTGGGAATCCCCGGCTCCGGCGTCGCCGCCGTCATCCTCGGCGGCCTGCTCGTGCATGGCCTGCGGCCAGGCCCGCAGCTTTTCCGCGAGCATCCCGACATCGTCTACGGCTTCATGCTGCAGTTCCTGGTGACCTCGCTCATGCTGGCGGTTCTCGGCGGCCTGGCGGCGACGCGGATCTTCGGGCAGGTACTGAGGCTGCCGCGCATCGTGCTCGCCCCGGTGATCCTGCTCTTCGTCACCATCGGCGTCTATTCGGTCAACAACGCGGTGTTCGACCTCTGGGTTCTGCTGGGCGTCGGCGTGATCGGCTATGTGCTGGAGCGGCTCGATTATCCCAGCGCGCCGATCGTGCTCGGCCTGCTGCTCGGCCCGATGATCGAGAGCCAGTTGCGGCTCGCCCTGACGATCTCCGGCGGACGGACGGCTGCGCTCGTCTCGACGCCGATCGCGATCACGCTGGCGCTGCTCAGCGCGGCGATCCTGCTGACGCCAGCGTGGCGCAAACTGCGGATGTCCGCCTGAAGGGTCACGGAACTTGCGGGCTCGAAAACGAGAGGAATCCGGTGTGAGACATCCCTGTGAGATGTCTCACAGTCCGCAACCGTGAAACGTTCAAGAATAATCGATTTTCATCAAGGACTTGAACGCTATCGGAGGTTCAAGAAAATGTTGGTAGCGGGAGAGGGACTCGAACCCCCGACACGCGGATTATGATTCCGCTGCTCTAACCGGCTGAGCTACCCCGCCCCACAGCCCGGAAGCGTCGCAAGGCGGCGTTCCGTCGTGAGGGCGCGATATAGGGGGCAGGGGATGGGCTCGTCAAGCCTTTGCGGAGGATAGCGTGGTGGAAGAGGGCGTGGCGGAGGCGAGCTTGCGCAGGCGCACCACCTTGAAATAGCCGGAGCCGACATGGACGGTCTCGTAGCGGCCCGTCTTCGCCGCCCAGCCGGTCAGGCGGCTGACCTTGAAATCCGAGCTCCAGCCGATCGCACGGGCCAGCGGAGCCAACGCCGTCCACAACGCCGCGAACCGCGCCCCGTCATCGACGAGCCGGCTCGAAATGATGATCTCGCCGCCGGGCTTGAGCACGCGGTCCATTTCGCTCAGCGCCTGCTCGGCATTGGGCACGAGGGTGATGACGAATTGCGCGGTCACCGCATCGAAGCTCTCAGTCGCGAAGCCGAGCCGGCCGGCATCCATCACCATCAGCCCGCGAACATGTTTCAGGCCCTGGCTGACAACCTTCCGGTTGGCGACCTTGAGCATGTCGAACGAGAGATCCGCGCCGAGCACACGCGAATCGGGCCTGAAATAAGCCAGCGTCAGGCCCGTACCGACGCCGATCTCAAGAATGTCGCGTCCGCAGGCGCAGGCCGCGTCCACTGCCTCGCGCTGGGGCGTGGCCAGGAGCCGCTGGTAGATCTTGTCGTAGATGCGCGCCCAGGCGGCGTAGACGCGCTTCTGGGCTTCGAGATGGTCGGGCACCGGCATGGAGCGGCTCGTCGAATCTGGGATGTGGAAGCGCAGGCGGCGCCGGCTTCAGGAGAGGGCGAGAGCGAGGCCCGGCCGTGATGTCGGCAGGGGCAATTCCGGCCGCAGGATGGTGCCGCCGCCCAGCACGCGGGCGCCGGGTCCGGCATCGGCATAGATGACGCAGGCCTGGCCGGGCGAGACGCCCTCCTCGTCGGTGGCGAGTTCGACCCTCAGGCCGGCTTCGTCGCGCGTCAGCCTCGCCTCGCGCGGGGGGCGCGTCGAGCGCACGCGCACGGCGACGTCGAGCCCCTCGGGCGGCAGCGCGTCAAGCGACATCTCGCCGAGCCAGTTGAGATCGCGCAGCCGAATCTCGCGGACGTTGAGGGCATCGCGCGGGCCGACGATGACGCGGGCAGCATCGGCATCGAGGCGCAGCACATAGAGCGGCTCGGGTGTGCTGAGGCCCAGCCCCTTGCGCTGGCCGACGGTGTAACGCAGCACGCCGTCATGCCGACCGAGCACGCGGCCGTCGAGATGAACGATGTCCCCCGGCCGCGCGGCGCCGGGCTTCAGCCGCTCGATCACATCGGCATAGCGGCCATTGGGGACGAAGCAGATGTCCTGGCTGTCTGGCTTGTCGGCGATGCCGAGGCCGAGCTCGGCCGCGAGCGCGCGGGTCTGCGCCTTGTCGATGCCGCCAAGCGGAAAGCGCAGCAGGTCGAGCTGCTCCTGCGTCGTCGCATAGAGGAAATAGCTCTGGTCGCGATTGGCGTCGGCGGCACGAAACAGGCCGCGATGGCCGTTGTCGAGTTCGCGGCCGACGACGTAATGGCCGGTCGCCAGCGCATCGGCGCCGAGTTCGCGGGCGAGCCCGAGCAAATCGTGGAACTTCACCGTGCGGTTGCACTCGACGCAAGGGATCGGCGTCTCGCCGGCGAGATAGCTCTCGGCGAAGCGTTCGATCACGGCGTCGCGGAAGCGGCTCTCATAGTCGAGCACATAATGGGGAATGCCGATCTGCTCGGCGACGCGGCGGGCGTCATGGATGTCCTGGCCGGCGCAGCAGGAGCCGGCCCGGTGGACAGCCGCGCCATGGTCGTAGAGCTGGAGCGTGACGCCGATGACCTCGTAGCCCTCGCGCTGCAGCAGCGCTGCGACAACGGATGAATCGACGCCGCCCGACATCGCCGCGACGACGCGCGTCGCCGCAGGCGGCTTGGCGATATCGAGGGAGTTGCGGGGCGTCGTCATGGAAGGATGCAGATGTCCAGCGGCAAGGCAGGCGATTGCCGGCTCTATACCGGCTTTGGGGCGCCGCTGCCAGCGGCGATGGGCAAAACCTGCCGCCCAGCCAGGGCAAGGCGGCCGTTCTTGCCGCTGTTTCCGCCGAGGAGGCTGCTTAACGCATTGAAATCTTTGAGCGGGCCGCTGGCTTGGCATTTGCTGGACAGGGTCAGGGGCGCTCTGTGCCCATGTTGCGGATGAACCGATGTCGATTCAGCCAGTACCGAGTTCCTCATTTGGCGCCGAGCCCGCGGTGCAACGCCGGCCTGCGCCCGGGGACGCCGGGGGCGAGCGCGAGAGCTTTGTCCTGCCGCGGGAGGAGCCCGTGCAGGATGCTACCCCACCTGCCCGCGAAAGCCGGCGGGAGATGGCGAGCGACGTTGGCGAGGCGCGCCGCGACGCTGCAGAGGCACGCCGCGACGCGGGGGATGCACGCCGCGCGTCCGAAGAGGCCACCGCCGCGTCCGAGAAACCATCCAATTCCGCAGTCAAGCCCGCCGTCCAGCCGGCAGCCGCCGAGACCGGCGCGAAGGCACCGGCCACCGAGACGGGCAAGCCGGCCGGCAAGGCCAGCGATGCCGCACCGGCAACGCAACCGCCAGCGCCGAACCTGGATATCGCAGCGCTGGTCAGCATCGCGATTGCGGCCCAGGCCGAGAACCAGCCTGCAAAGACCGGCGAGATCGGCGAGGCCAAGGGCGAAACGACCGAGGGCGAAGCCGGCGCCGCTGCCAGCGAGCCGAAAGCCGAGGGCATCGCAGTCGCCGTCACACCCGTACCGCCGGCCGTTTTGCTTGCTCCACCGGTGTCTGTCCCGACCCTTCCGACCAACCTTGCCGCGGCTGCGGCCGACTCTGGCGAGGAGAGCGATTTGCTGTCCGGCAAAAAGGGGGCTGGCACAGCCGCTGCGGCGCTGTCGCTGATGGCGGCGCGCGAGGCTAAAGCGGCGCTTGCGTCAGGTGCGGACGTATCCGCGGCGGCAACGGCGGGCGCTGCGTCCAAAAATGGGTCGTCCAGCCCTGCCAAGACGTTGCCGCTGCCCGTCGGGGCGGATCAGGCGGCAAAGCCCGAGGCCGCGCCGGATGGGGGCGACAAGCTCGCGCAGCCGCTGGCCCAGGCACAGGGCCCGGCCGCGCAGACCGCGCCCCCGTCCGACATCAAGTCGATCGATGCTCTGCAGCAGGCCCTGAACCCGATCGATCTGTCGGCGCTCGGCCTGCAGGGCGGGGCAAAGCCTGAGCCGCTTCGCATCCTGACGATGCCGGATCAGATCGGCGCCCAGCAGGCTGCGGTCGCGACACAGCCTCAGGGCGCGACTGAGGGCCCGCCGACGCCGCTGCATGTGCTGCCGATCGAGATCGGTCTCAGGGCGCTTGCCGGGGCGCGCCAGTTCGATATCCGACTCGATCCCGGCGAACTCGGCCGGGTCGACGTCAACCTCTCGATTTCCGATAAGGGCGAAGTCACGGCGCGCATGGTCGTCGACCGTGTCGAGACGCTGCATCTGCTGCAGCGGGATGCGCGCACGCTCGAGCGTGCCTTCGAGCAGGCGGGCCTGAAACCGTCCGATGCCGGTGTCGACATCACTCTTCGCGATCCATCCGACCAGTCTGGCTTCCGCCAGAACCGGCAGCAGGACGAGGCGCCGCAGCGCGGGCGCGTCTTCGCCAATGGTTCCGAGGCGGGCGACGACACCGCCATTTCAACACAGCCCGCGCCTGCCAGCCGCTTCGTGCGGCTCGGCGGCGTGGATCTCAGCATCTGACCGAAGGAGGAACGCCATGGCCGTCTCCAGCACAAGCAACAGCAACGCAACGACGAACAACCCGACCACGGTCACCGGCGGCGCCTCGATCGCCAACAATTTCGACCAGTTCCTGACCCTGCTGACGACGCAGCTCAGGAATCAGTCGCCGCTCGATCCGCTCGACACCAACCAGTTCACGGCGCAGCTCGTGCAGTTCGCCGGCGTCGAGCAGCAGCTCAAGACCAACGAGACGCTGACATCGCTGCTCAGCCTGAATTCGGCCGGCACGGCGACAAGCGCCGTCGGCTTCATCGGCTCGACCATCACCGCCGATGGTGCGACCACGCGCCTGGAAAACGACAAGGCCGAATGGCAGGTCAACGTTCCCCGCGGCGGTTCCGCGACGATCACGATCAAGGATTCCAAGGGAAGCGTCGTGCAGACGCTGACGAAGTCTCTCGTGGCGGGCGACCAGACCTATAAATGGGACGGCACGACCTCGACGGCGCAAAAGGCGCCTCCTGGCGAATACTCGATCACGATCGATGCGAAGGATACGGCCGGCGCGGTGATGACGGCCACGACGAAGATCAGCGGCGTCGTCGATGGCGTCGACTTCACAGGCTCGATTCCCACGCTCAAGATCGGCGCCATCAGCGTGCCGATCGACCAGGTCAAGAGCGTTGTCCGTAAAAGCTGATCGCGAATCAAAGATGCCGAAAGCCAGCGTCTTCGCCTTAGGCAATTCTTAAAGCCGTAGGCCTATGCTCAGCACAAGTAGCTCTGTTGAGTTGTGTGAGTGTACCATGACCGAGCCTTTGCGACCGCGGGTGAAATACGTGATCGGACCGGACGGAAGTCCGCTGACGATCGCGGATCTCCCGCCAATGAATACCCGCCGCTGGGTGATCCGGCGCAAGGCCGAGGTCGTCGCAGCCGTGCGCGGCGGCCTGCTCAGCCTCGAGGAAGCCTGCCAGCGCTATACGCTGACGGTCGATGAGTTCCTGAGCTGGCAGATGTCGATCGATCAGCACGGCCTGGCCGGCCTGCGCACCACCCGCATCCAGCATTACCGCCAGTAGCCGGGCGCGCTCCGCTTCGTGTTCAAGGCGCCGGTCCCTTGGGACCGGCGCCTTTGTTGTTTTGGCCCTCCGTAGTGCCGCTGCCAGGCCGCCCGGCATGCGGACAGGAAAAAGCCCGCCGAAGCGGGCTTGTTCAGTCGGTCCAGATGGACCTGTCTCGACACGTGTTGTCCCGTGTTTGGCGTAGGCCCTCGCAGCAGGGGTGGCCGGGCAGACCTCATGGCCGCCAGGCGCCGATTGCGAGCTTTCAGTCCAGGGCCGGCGCGCGCTCCACCAAATCGAGAAAGATTGCCGCGCAGCCAAGCCAGAATATTGCAGTCCAGATCAGCATCCTGTCCTCCCAGGTTGCGCCCCACATAGCCGCACACAATACAACTCCGCCGTGCCTCATTATGGACAAATTCTCGCGCCGGATAACCACCTGTTTTCGTTGTTGCGTTGCGAATTTTCGCTCGCAGATGCGAGATTGCCGCGATGGCGGGCGCTGTCGATGCCGCCGCGCGGTACGCGCCGCAGGTGGTTTGGACTGACAATCTTGGGTCGACCCGGCAAAAATTAACCGGGCGCTAACCACGCACCGGGAAAAACTTGCCTAGTGAGCCCGCTTCCAGGCGCGGCCACGATGGCTTTGTGAACGGATAGCGGCGTGAGCGGCATCGTCGAACAGTTCTCGAAATTCGGAGCGGCCCGCCTGGCGGCCATGCTCGCGGTGACGCTTGGCCTCGTCGGCTTCTTCGGCTTCGTCATGCTCAAGATGTCCCAGCCGGCCATGAGCGTGCTGTTCTCCGACCTTTCGCAGCAGGATGTCAGCGCGATCCTGAAGGATCTCGACACGCGCGGCGTGAAGTACGAGTTGCGCAGCGACGGGCAGACGGTGCTCGTCGCCAAGGCCGACGTCCCGCGCCTGCGGCTTGACCTCGCCAGCAAGGGCATTCCCGCCGGCGGTGGCGTCGGCTACGAGATTTTCGACAAGGGCGACGCCTTCTCGTCGACGAGCTTCGTCCAGAACATCAACCATCTGCGCGCGCTGGAAGGCGAGTTGTCGCGCACGATCCGCTCGATCAGCCGCGTCCAGGCGGCGCGGGTCCACCTCGTCATCCCGGAGAAGCGCCTGTTCGAGCGTGACCGCGAGCCGCCGCGCGCCTCGATCGCGCTCAAGCTGGCGGGCGAGCTCGATACCGCCCAGGTCCGGGCCGTGCGCCATCTCGTGGCCTCGGCCGTGGACGGCCTCAAGCCGGAGCGCGTCTCGATCGTCGACGAGCGGGGGCGGCTGCTGGCCGACGGCGCGCAGACCGACAACGGCATTGCCGGCCTCGGCATCGAGGAGCGGCAGGTTGGAATCGAGAAGCGCCTCAAGCTCCAGATCGAGGACATCGTCGCCAGCATCGTCGGTCACGGCCGGGCGCGGGTGCAGGTTTCGGCTGCGCTCGACAGCAACCGGATCGAGAGCCGCTCGGAAACCTTCGATCCCGAAAGCCGGGTCGTCCGCTCCAGCCAGAACCGCACCGAAGCCTCGACGACGTCGGAGAATGGCGGCCCGGTCACGGTCGGCAACGAATTGCCGGGCGCGCAGACGGGCACCGGCGGAACGACCGCCCCGAAGGACGCCTCCTCGAAGAACGAGGAAGTGGTCAATTACGAGATTTCGCGCACGACGCGTACAGAAGTGCTGGAAGGCGGCCGGGTCAAGAAGCTTTCGGTCGCGGTACTGGTCGACGGCACCTATACCCGCAGCCCCAATGGCGATGTCAGCTATCAGCCTCGCAGCAACGAGGACCTCGAGCGCATCGGTCAGCTGGTCCGCTCGGCAGTCGGTTTCGACGACGGCCGGGGCGACAAGATCGAGGTCGTCAATCTGCGCTTCGCCGAGGCCCCTCCGGCGGTGACCGATCTTGTCGAGCAGAGCCTGATGCAGCAGCTCCTCTCCTTCACCAAGGAGGATCTGGTCCGCTTCGCCGAACTCGGTGTCATCTCGCTGTTGACGCTGATCGTGCTGATGGTCGTGGTGCGGCCACTGCTCAAGCAGATCCTGGCGCCCGACCCTGGCGGCGGGCGGCAACTGCCCGGCTTCATGCGCACGATGGTAACAACCGACGCCGGAACCGGCGATCCGGCCGCAGCGCCGCGCGCGCTGGCGCAGGTATCGGATGGACTCCCCATCGACGTGGACGCCCCGTCCGAGCGCATGCTCGCGGTCGCCCAGATCAAGGGCCAGCTCAAGGCCCAGTCGGTCGAGAAGATCGGCCAGATGGTCTCGCAGAATCCGGCCGACAGCGTCGCAGTGCTGCGCACCTGGATCCACGAGAAAGCCCTGGCATGAGGGGGCTCTGAAGCATGGCTGAACCACGCTCCATCGCAACGCGCAATTCGGGCGGCCGCGACGCCATCGAAGGCGGTGGTGGCGGCGTCACGGATATCGACGAGATGACCGGGCCCCAGCGGGCGGCGGTGATCCTGCTCGTGCTGGGCGAGGATCACGGCCGGGCGATCTGGTCCGAGTTCGACGACGAAGAGATCCGCATCATCACCCGTGCCATGGCCGAGCTGGGCACGGTCGATGCCGATGACGTCGAGCGGCTGATGCTCGACTTCGTCGGCAAGCTGTCGAGTGCGGGTGCCGTGACCGGTTCCTTCGACCGCACCATCTCGCTGCTCGAGAAGATCCTGCCCGGCGATCAGGTCGCCATGATCATGGAGGAGATCCGTGGTCCGGCCGGACGCAACATGTGGCAGAAGCTCGGCAATATCGACGCCATCGTGCTCGCCAACTTCCTGAAGAACGAATACCCGCAGACGATTGCGGTGATCCTGTCCAAGATCCGGCCGGAGCATGCGGCCAATGTCCTGCGCCATCTCCCCAACGACCTCTCGATCGAGGTCGTCGGCCGGATGCTGCGGCTGGAATCGGTGCAGAAGGAAGCCCTCGACCACATCGAGAACACGCTGCGCACCGAGTTCGTCGCGACCCTGACCCAGACGCGCCGCCGCGACCCGCACGAGATGATGGCCGAGATCTTCAACGGCTTCGACCGGCAGACCGAGATGCGCTTCCTCTCGGCGCTCGACGCCTCGAACCAGGATTCGGCCTCGCGAATCCGCGCCCTGATGTTCACCTTCGAGGATCTCGCCAAACTCGACCCGGCCGGGCTGCAGACCCTGATGCGTCAGGTCGACAAGGATACGCTGGCGCGGGCGCTCAAGGGAGCCAGCGAGAGCATGCGGGACTTCTTCTTCAGTGCGATGTCGCAGCGTGCCGTCAAGAACATGCAGGACGATATGCAGGGCCTCGGGCCGCTGCGTCTCAAGGAAGTCGACGAGGCGCAGACCAAGCTGGTCACCCTCACAAAGGATCTGGCCGACAAGGGCGAGATCGTCCTGTCCAAGGGCAATTCGGAAGACGAGCTGGTTTACTGAGATGAGCAGCGCGACGAAATTCACGTTCGGCACCGATTTCCGCGAGGGCGGGCGACGGGCTGCGGGCGAGGCCGATATCGCGGCCGCGCATGCTGAAGGCGTGATTGCTGGCCGCGAGCAAGGCCGCCGCGAGGCCGAGAGCCAGCTCAACGGCCTGGTCGCGCAACTGGCGCGTGCCGCCGAACGCCTGGTCGGGCAGGAAGCCGCGCATGCGGCCGAGGTCGAGGCGCAGGCCGCTTATGTCGCCCTTGTCGCGGCCAAGGCATTTGCCGGCGTGGCGCTGTCGGAACGGCCGCTGGCGGCGCTGGAGCATGGACTGCGCGAATGCCTCGCCCATGCGCGCCTGGCGCCGCATCTCGTCATGCGGGTCAATGACGGCGCGGTGGACACGGCGGAAGCCCTGGTCAAGCGGCTGGCGCAGGAGACCGGTTTTGCCGGGCGCCTCGTCGTGCTGGGCGAGCCCGACATCGCGCTTGGCGACGGGCGCATCGAATGGGCCGATGGTGGCTTCGTCATCGAGTCGGAACGGTTGTCGCGGCTGGTGGAGCAGGCGGTCGCAACCGCCTTCCCTGGCTTCCGCGCCCCATACAGTAAGGACGACCGATGAGCGCGGACAACGACCTCAACCTGCCGCCGCTGAACCCGGCCGACCTGTCCTTCGACCATAATGACTCGTCGGTGGCGCGGTCGGGACCGATACCGGTCAAGACGGCCGAGGATCTCGAGCAGGTCTTCGACGTTCCGGTCAACGTCTCGGCAGTGCTCGGCTCCTCCAAGATCGCGATCGGCGATCTGCTCCAGATCGTGCCCGGCGCCGTGATCGAGCTCGACCGGCGCGTCGGCGAGGCGATCGACATCTTCGTCAACGAGCGTCTGGTGGCGCGCGGCGAGGTCGTCGTGGTCGAGGACCGGCTCGGTGTCACCATGACAGAAATCATCAAGGCCGACCGGTGATTTCCGGCCGTCCCGTCACGCATTCACGCAGAAAGGCCTGAGCCATGCGCCTCATCATTGCCGGTGGTCTCAAGGGACAGCTCATTGCGGCCGCGAAGATCGCGATCGCCCATGGCGCCAACGTGACCCATACCGAGAGCCTGGAGCAGACGCTCGCCGTGCTACGTGCCAAGGGCGCCGACCTGCTGATGGTCGAGGTGGCGCTGCCGGTCGGGCAGTTCGTCGCCGCGCTCGAAGCGGAGCGCATCCGCACGCCGATCGTCGCCTGCGGCACCTCGACCGATGCACGCGCTGCCGTCGCCGCGATCCAGGCCGGTGCGCGCGAATATGTGCCGCTGCCGCCCGATCCGGACCTGATCGCGGCCGTGCTGGAGGCGGTCGCCGCCGACCAGTCGAGCCTGATCTGGAAGGATCCCGCCATGGAGCGGGTCGTCCAGCTCGCCTCGCAGATCGCCCGCTCGGATGCGCCCGTGCTGGTCACCGGCGAAAGCGGCACCGGCAAGGAGGTGATCGCGCGCCACCTGCATCAGAAGTCGCTGCGGAAGGACAAGCCCTTCGTCGCCGTCAACTGCGCCGCGATCCCCGACAACCTGCTCGAATCCGAGCTGTTCGGCCATGAGAAGGGCGCCTTCACCGGCGCCATCGCGCGCCGGATCGGCAAGTTCGAGGAAGCCAATGGCGGCACGCTGCTGCTCGACGAAATCTCCGAGATGGATGTCCGTCTCCAGGCCAAGCTGCTGCGCGCCTTGCAGGAACGCATGATCGACCGCGTCGGCGGAACGCAACCGGTCAAGGTCGATCTGCGCATCATCGCGACGTCGAACCGCAATCTCGGCGATGCCGTGCGTGAGGGCTCGTTCCGCGAAGACCTGTTCTACCGGCTGAACGTCGTGCATCTACGGCTGCCGGCGCTGCGCGAGCGCCCGGGCGACATCCTGGCCCTGGCCGACCATTTCGCGCGCAAATATGCCGAGATCAACGGTATGCCGCTTCGGCCGGTGGCGGCGGACGCTCGCAAGGTCCTGCTGGCCAATTCCTGGCGCGGCAATGTCCGCGAGCTGGAAAACACGATTCACCGTGCCGTCCTGCTGGCGAAGGGCGCTGAGATCGGTGCCGAGGCGGTCATGACGCCGGAGGGAGAGACCCTTGGTCCTGCCGGCTCGCGGGACACGGCGGCGCGGGCGGTCCAGACGGCGGAAGCGGTGACGCGTTCGCTGGTCGGCCATACCGTGGCCGATGTCGAGCGCGAACTGATCCTCGACACGCTCGACCATTGCCTGGGCAACCGCACGCACGCGGCCAAGATCCTGGGGATCTCGATCCGCACGCTGCGCAACAAGCTGAGCGAATATACCTCGGCCGGGATCGTGGTCGCCGAGCCGGGTCAGGCGCGCGTCAACGCGCTCTGACCCGGAAGCCGATGCTCACCAACGGCGGCGGTAATAGCGCGGCCGGTAGTAGCGCGGGCGGTAATAGTAGCGCGGCCGGGCGTAGTAGCGGTAGCGCGGCCGACGATAGTAGTAATACTGGCTGAACTCGGCGTCCGTCTTGTCGAGGGCGTCCTTGACCTCGGCGGTCACCGCCTCGTCGTCGCGGGCCGGGACCGGATCCGGCACTGGAACGGCCTTGGGCTGCGCGGCTTCCACGGCGGCTACGCCGCCAATACTGGCGGCAGCCATGCCGCCAATCAGTGTCATGATGAATGAGCGTCTATCCACGACATCCTCCGAGGCTGTTAATCTCCGCATCTTCCATTGTCTTCATACGGCGAAAATGCGGGCGAGGGGTAATGCATTTAAATGATGCTTTGTTCCGTCCGGCATCTTTTTCAGACGTATGGCTAAGATCCGCCTGACGCTGCCGGTGCAGCCGTCACATCGCGCTCATCGACTGCATTCAGCGGCCGGGCGACGCTTTCGAGCGGCCTGCGCTCGGCCCTGACCGCGTAGAGCGCCGCGATCACGGCGGCTGCCAGCATCAGGGCTGCGCCGAACAGATAACCGAGGAAGACGCTGCCGCGCGATCCGGTGTCGATCAGGATGCCGAAGAGCCAGGGACCGGCGACGCCGCCCGCACCCGTCCCGACCGCGTAGAAGGCGGCGATCGCCAGCGCCCGCATCTCGACGGGGAAGGTCTCGCTGACCGTGAGATAGGCCGAGCTCGCCGCCGCCGAGGCGAAGAAGAACACGACGCTCCAGCACAGGGTGAGCTGCTGCGCGGTCAGAACGTCGCGCCAGAAGAGATAGCCGGTCGCCGTCAGCAGGAGGCCCGACAGCGCATAGGTCGCCGCGATCATAGTGCGACGGCCGAGCGTGTCGAAAAGGCGCCCGATGATAAGGGGGCCGAGGAAATTGCCGGCCGCGAAGGGCAGGATGAACCAGCCGATCGCCTGTGACGGAACCTGGTAGAAATCGGTCAGGATCAGCGCATAGGTGAAGAAGATCGCGTTGTAGAAGAAGGCCTGCGAGACCATCAGGGCGAGCCCGACGAGCGCACGCTGCCGATGCGTCACGAAGAGGGCACGGAAGACCTCTCCGAGCGGCGTCACCGCGCGCGGACGCAGATGCGTCAGGGGCAGGTTTTCGTTCGCGCTCCAGGTCACGCCGGCGCGGGCCTCGATGGCGGCTACGATCGCCACGGCTTCGTCCGCGCGGCCATGGCTGATCAGCCAGCGCGGGCTCTCGGGAATCCACTGCCGCAGGACCAGGACGATGAGGCCCAAGGCCGCGCCGATGAAGAAGGCGAGCCGCCAGCCGAGCTCGGGGTCGATCACGGCCGGATTGAGCAGGATGATCGAGCCGACCGCGCCGAGCGCGGCACCGATCCAGAATGAACCGTTGATGACGAGATCGACCCAGCCGCGCACGCGGGCCGGGACCAGCTCCTGGATCGTCGAGTTGATCGCGGCGTATTCGCCGCCGATGCCCATGCCGGTGAGGAACCGGAAGAGGATGAAGCTCCAGAAGCTCCAGGAGAAGGCTGTGGCGGCCGTGGCCGCGAGATAGACCAGAACCGTGATTGTGAAGAGCTTCTTGCGGCCCAGCCGGTCCGTCAGCCAGCCGAAGAACAGCGCGCCCAGGACGGCCCCGGCGATATAGGCGGCGCCCGCCATGCCGACCTCGGTATTGGTGAAGCGCAGTGACGGGCTTTCCTTCAGCGCGCCCGAGACGGAGCCTGCGAGCGTGACCTCAAGCCCGTCGAGAATCCAGGTGATGCCCAGCGCGACCACGACGAGCGTGTGGAAGCGTGACCAGGGCAGCCTGTCGAGTCGTGCCGGAATGTCCGTGGTCACGACCGAGGATAGATTCCGTTGGTCCATGGGCGCGCGCAAGCCTCTTTCCTGCGAGCTAACCTTTCCCGAAGCGATCTGTTCCCCTCGAACGATAAAAGGCGGCGCCCATGAAAGGCGCCGCCTCGGATGTCGCTTGGGAGATCAGCGAACGATGACGCGACGACGCACGACCACCGGACGGCGGTAATACGGGCGCGGGCGCCGTACGACGACGGTGCGACGTACGACGACCGGGCGGCGATAGGGCCGGCGCACGACGCGCTCCCGAATCACGACCTGGCTGAATTCGGCATCGGTCTTGTCGAGGGCCGCTTTGGTGACGGCGTCGAGCTGCGCTTCCGGCAGCTCGGGAGTGGGAACCGTCTTGGGCGAGGCCGCCTGGGCGATCGCGGTGCCACCGAGGCTTGCCGCAGCAAGGCCGCCGAAAAGGCTCATCACAAAGGAACGTCTATCCAAGTCATCCTCCAATAGTCCGGGGTCTGCCAAACCGGTTTTGTCGCCCCGGTGCAGTTGCGCGGTGGAATGCGGCTACAACGCGGCAGTTTGATAACAGCCCGTTCAGACAGCGATCGGCACTGCCTTTTTTCGAATGTCTTAACCACTCGTTCACCATGGACCCGGCAAGAATTGCCGGGTCGCGTTCTCCATGCGCGGCGTTGGAATGGGCTGCGTCTGCGCAGCGGGGAACGGGCTTGTCGATGACCGATGTGACGGCGGGCCAGGGCGGCGGCATGAACATGCCGAGCCGCGGTGCCCTGCAGAAGCTCTTCAACCGGCCCGATCTGTTCCTGGCGATTGGCGTCATGGGCATCCTCGTGGTGCTCATCTTCCCGCTGCCGGCGCTGCTTCTCGACCTGCTGCTGGCGCTCTCGATCATCCTGTCGGTACTCGTGCTGATGACCGCGCTCTTCATCGAGGAGCCGCTGGAGTTCTCGGCCTTTCCGACCGTGCTGCTGATCGTCACGATGTTCCGCCTGGCGCTGAACATGGCCTCGACGCGCCTGATCCTGTCGCATGGGCATGAGGGCGGCGCGGCGGCCGGCCATGTCATCGAGGCCTTCGCCAATTTCGTGATGGGCGGCAACTTTGTCATCGGGGTGATCGTCTTCACCATCCTGATCATCGTGAACTTCGTCGTCATCACCAAGGGCTCGGGCCGTATCGCCGAGGTCGCGGCGCGCTTTGCCCTCGACGCCATGCCGGGCAAGCAGATGGCGATCGATGCCGATCTCGGAGCCGGGCTGATCGACCAGGATGTCGCCAAGGTCAGGCGCAAGGCGCTGGAGGACGAGGCCAACTTCTTCGGCTCGATGGACGGTGCGTCCAAGTTCGTGCGCGGCGATGCGATCGCGGCCCTGCTGATCACCTTCATCAACGTGCTCGGCGGCATCATCATCGGCGTCGCGCAGCAGGGCATGAGCTTCGGCGCGGCGGCCCATAACTACACGGTCTTGACCGTTGGCGATGGTCTCGTCAGCCAGATCCCGGCGCTGATCGTCTCGACGGCAGCGGGTCTGCTCGTCTCCAAGTCGGGCGTGCGCGGCGCTGCCGACAAGGCGCTCGGCAAGCAGCTCTCGGGCTATCCGAAGGCGCTTGGCATGTCGGCGGCAGTGATGCTGCTGATCGCGGTCCTGCCGGGAATCCCGATGCTGCCGTTCCTGGCGCTGGCAGGCGGCGCGGCGTGGCTGGCGCGGCATTTCGGCCGGCTCGCGAAGGCCAAGGAGATCGAGGTCGCGGATGCGGCGCAGGCGGCCTCGCCGCTGTCGGCGGACGGCACGCCCAAGGAAGAGACGCTCAACGACCTGCTCAAGCTCGACGAGCTCAAGATCGAGATCGGCTACGGGCTTTTACCGCTGGTCAATGCGGCCGGCGGGCAGGACCGCCTCACCGACCAAGTGCGTGCGCTGCGGCGCCAGCTTGCGGCCGAACTCGGCTTCGTCATGCCGGCCGTGCGCATCGTCGACAACGTCCAGCTCGAGGCGAACCACTACTACATCAAGATCAAGGAGATCGATGCGGGTCACGGCATCGTCTATGCCGGCCAGTACATGGCGATGGACCCGATGGGCGGCAGCGTGAATCTGCCGGGCCACAATGTGCTGGAGCCGACCTTCGGCCTGCCAGCGACCTGGATCGACGCTGCGCTGCAGGACGAGGCGCAGCTTCGCGGCTTCACCGTGGTCGATGCGGCGACCGTGATCTCGACGCATCTGACCGAGGTGCTGAAGTCGCATATGCCGGAGCTGCTATCGCATGGCGAGGTTCAGAAGCTGCTGCGCGAGCTGCCCAAGGACCACGCCGATCTCGTCAAGGAGATCGTGCCGAGCCAGATCTCGACGACCGGGATCCAGCGTGTGCTGCAGCTCCTGCTTTCCGAGCGTGTCTCGATCCGCGACCTCGCCACCATCATCGAAGGCATCGCGGAGGCTGCCGGCAGTGTCAAGAATCCGCGCGACATCGCCGAGCATGTCCGCATGCGACTCGCGCGCCAGATCTGCGCCCAGTTCTCGAACGCCCAGGGCAACCTGCCGATCATCACGATGTCGCCGGCCTGGGAAAGCATCTTCGCCGAATCGATCGTCGGCCAGGGCGAGGAGCGCCACCTCGCCATGCAGCCCTCGCGGCTGCAGGAGTTCGTGCATCAGGTGCGCGACAAGTTCGAGGATGCGGCCCGCATCGGCGAGATGCCGGCGCTCGTGACGTCGGGCATGGCGAGGCCCTTCGTGCGCCAGATCATCGAGCGCTTCCGCCGTGAGACGCCGGTTCTGTCGCAGGCGGAGATCCACCCCCGTGTCCGGCTGAAGACGGTCGGGACGGTGTGAGGCTTTGCGCCCGGCCCGCATTTCCACGGGTGGGGATTGAGCAGCGCGCAATGGTCGGTGGGGCAGGGCGCGTCTAAGCCTTGCCGATGAACCGCAACGCCCTGCTCTTCGCCGTGATGTGCCTGGTCTGGGGCCTGACCTTCCTGCCGGTGAAGATCGCCACCGGGCATGTGCCGCCCGTCTTCCTCGCCAGCCTGCGCTTTGCTCTGGCTGGCGTCGTGCTGGTCGCCTGGGCCGGACGGGATATCCTGAAGGTGCCGGCGCAGGCCTGGCCCCGGCTCGTCGTGACCGCGCTGCTGGTCAATGCCGGCAACTACTCCTTCATGTTCTGGGGCGCGGCGCATGCGCCGAGCGGGCTTGCCGCGATCGTCAACATGGTGACGATTCCGATCTATTCATTGCTGGCGAGCCGCGTGATCGAGGGCGGGCGCATCGGCTATTCGCAGATCGCCGCGATCGCGCTGGGAACAGCCGGGCTGGGTTTCCTGTTCGCGACGCGGGCGGCCGGTGGGCTGGAGGCCTCGAAGGGCGATCCGCTGGAGCTCTGGGGGCTGGCCTCGGTCGCGTTCGGCACGCTGCTCTATTGCGTCGGCGCCGTACTGGCCCGTCCGATCGCGGCGATAATGCCGACCCTGACGCTGGCCGCGTGGCAGACCGTGTTCGGAGCCGTCGCGCTCGCCGTGGTGGCGCTTGCCATCGAATCGGTCGGCGCGGCGGAATTCCGCGCGGTGTTGTCGTGGCCGGTGCTGCCGGCGGTGCTCTTTCTCGTGGTCGCGGGCTCGCTGATGGGGTTCACCATCTATCTGCGGTTGCTGCGCGACTGGGGCGCCTTCCGGGCCGGGCTTTATGCCTTCGTCAGCCCGGTCATCGCGGTCGCCGCCGGCGTCGCGGTGCTGGGCGAGCCCTTCGGCTGGGCCGAGACCGTCGGCGCGCTGATGATGTTCGGCGCTGCAGCGATCGTGCTGCGACGCTGACGACATCGTTTAAGGAGCGTCGGCTTCATCCGAAAACCGCATTCCACTTTTCGGGCCGACGCTCACGGCGGCGGCGCGATGCGGGTGTTGCGCTTGAGCTGGTCGCGCTCGAAGGCGAGCACCACCGGCAGCGAGATCACCAGCGGCAGGATCAGGTAGAACATCCGCCAGACCAGCAGGGCCGCGAAGACGGCCGGCGCCGGAATGCCGGGCATCACCGCCAGGAAGACCGCCTCCATCACGCCGACGCCACCAGGCACCTGGCTGAGGAGACCGGCGGAGAAGGAGAGCAGGAAGGCGCCGAGCACGATCATGAAGCCCGGATTACCCTGGTCGGGCAGCGCGAAATAGATGATGCCGGCTGCGCCGGCGAGTTCGAGCGGGGCTGCGAGATATTGCCGCGCAACGATCGGCAGGCGGGGATAGATGACCTCGAACTTGCCGATCCTGAACGGCCTGAACTTGAGCCAGGAGCCGATCGTGTAGAGCGCCACGAAGGCGAGCATGCCCACGCCGATCAGACGCGCCGTGCCATCACCAATGGCGAAAAACTTCGATGCCATCGGCAGCCGCGTCAGCGGGCGCAGGATTTCCGGTTCGTAGATCAGCACCAGCCCCATCAGCAGGATCGTGCCGAAGGCGAAGGTGAAGGAGCACAGCGCGACGAGCACCGCGACCTCAGCGGCCGTCAGCCCCTTCGCGGTATAGGCGCGGTAGCGCACCATGCCGCCGGAGAACACCGAGGCGCCGATATTATGCGACAGCGCATAGGTCACGAAGGAGCACAGCGAGATATACGACCAGGAGATGCCCTTCTCCTTGCCGATATGGATCAGAGCGATGCGGTCGTACCAGGCCAGCGCGGCATAGGCGACGAGGGTGGCCAGGGCGGCGTGAAGGAAGGCGTCCGTCGGGATCACGGCGATCTTCTGGCCGATGCGGGTGGCGACGATGCGCAGATTGTCCCAGAAGCTGCCCTGTTCGAGCAGGGCCTCGATGGCGGCGTCCGTGCCGGCTTCCGCCTTGAGCTTGTCCCAGAGCAGGTCGACCGACCAGACGACCGCGACGAGGCCGATGATCGGCCAGAGATAGTCGAGATAGCGTTTCATGAAACCCGCTGGCTGCGAGGAGGCTTGGCAGAGGAGGCTTGTGCAGAGAAGGCTTGCGGCAAAGGCAGGCAGCGTGAACCGCCGGATAGCGAGCACACACCGTCGCCTGTGTGCCAGCGGGCCGACACAAGGGCAAGCGGCGTCGCCGCCGCCTGCAACGAGATCAGCTATTTGGCGACCGGCGATTTTGCCGTTCTTTTTCAGCCAGTCGCGCATCATCGCGATTTCCTTCTCGTGATCGGCGAGAGGACGCTCGAGCGCGTTCAGTGAAAGGCGTGCCCGTGAAAGCGAGTGCGCCGATTACGGCTACGAGCGTCGTCCTGGCGCGTCGTGTCATCGGGGTCGTCCTTGTATCCGGTCGGAAATCATCCGAGCTTTCCGCCGCGATCATGTCATGATCGCGGCATCGCGCCTGCCGCCCAGCCTCAAGAAGCCCCGCATGACATCGACCCTGAGCATCAGCCTGACCGGCACCACCGACCTGCCGCCCGGCAAGATCGCCGCTATCGTGACCTCGCTGGAGATGCACGCGGCCCCCCCCGTGCGGCCCGACCCTCCGGGGCTCGAAAGTTTTACGCTCGAGCGCATCGGCGCGGCGGAGGTCGGGCGCTACCTGGCGATGTATCGCCGGATCGGGGAGCGCTGGATGTGGTTCAGCCGGCTGGTCAAGCCGGTGGAAGAGGTCGCGGCGATCCTGGCGGATCCAGGCGTCGAAACGTTCCTCGTCCGTCACGAGGGGGCCGATGTCGGGCTGCTGGAGCTCGATTTCAGGGTCGGAGGCGAGGCGGAACTCGCTTTCTTCGGCCTGGACGAGAGCGCGCTCGGCAAGGGCGCCGGACGCTGGCTGATGAACCGGGCGCTGGCGCTAGCGTGGGCAAAGCCGATCTCGCGCTTCTGGGTCCATACCTGCACGCTCGACCATCAAAGCGCGCCGGAGTTCTATCAGCGTTCCGGCTTCGTGGTGTTCAAGCGCGGCATCGAGGTTGATGACGATCCAAGGCTGGCGGGGCATATGCCGCGCGATTGCGCCCCGCATCATCCGGTGATCGGCTAGATCCGCCACAGCCGCCAGCAAGCTGCCGTGAACAGGATCAGCCAGGGAAACACCATCAGGTCGAGCCAGTTCGTGCCGGTCTTGCCGGTTCCGCTGCCGGCCCAATAGACGAAGAACAGTCCGCATGCGGCGAATGTGGCGATGGCCAGCATGCCGGCCGCGCGCGCGACGCGCCCGGCTCGTGGCGCCGTGCCTCTCCGCGAAATGGCCAGCGCCAGTGCTGCGATGGCAATGAGGCCATAGATCGCGCCGCCAGCCGCGAGCGCGATCAGCAGGATCAGCCCGTCGAACCGAATGGCGATGTCGCTCATGGCGTGAAGGTATCAGGCGCAGCCCGGTCAGGCAGCAGACACAGCTGCCTGACGACCGGAATGGCCATCATCGGGCTCAGGCGCGTGGACGCAGGCCGATCGAGTCCATCATCGCCTGATCGCGGGCGGCTTCGGCGGCGCGCTCGGTGGCACGCTCGCGGTCGTCGAGAATCTCGACCTTTTTCATGTCCTCGAAGGCCTCCTGCAGCTCGGACTTGGCGTCGTCGAGCTGGCCCTTCAGATTATCGGCGGACTGGCGGAGATTGTCGCGGCGGCCGAGCGCGGCCTTGGCATAGGTCGGATAGGCGAAATGGGCGGGATCGGAAATGCCGGCCCGCGATTCCTCGCTCTGGATCTCACGGTCCAGGTCGGTCGCCATGCGGTGAAAATCGGCGATCATCATCTCGATCTGGCTTACCCGGCGGCGCTTTTCGTCCACCTGGAAGCGTTTGAGACGCAGAAGGGTCTCTCGCGACTTCATGTTGTTTCCAACTCCTGATTACGCATTGGTCGAGCGCCGACCCCTCGGCGCACGACCGGAACTCATTCCGCGAGACAAAAAGCACAATGCCGCAAGGAGGTTGACCGTTCCTTACCGAGAAGGGACGCATTCGACGCATGCGCTCCATCGAAACGCGGCTGCTGACGCCGGCCGGCACTCCGGGCTAATAGGCGAAGGCGGTTCGTTCCCGCCTGCCGATCCGGAAACAGTCCCTTGCCGATCCTCTCGCGTCTTCCCCGGCACGCGCTGCTGATTTGCGGCCTCGTCATCACCCGCATCATCGGCTGGGGCTCGACCTTTTATGCGCTCTCCGTGCTGGGGCGGCAGATCGAGCGGGATCTCGGGCTCGGCAGCGTCGGCGTCTTCGGCGGCATCACCATCTTCCTCGTCACGGGCGCGGCGCTCGGGCCTGCCGTCGGCCGCCAGCTCGACCGCGAGGGGACGCGCCGGGCGATGTGCGTGGGCGCGGTGATCTGCGGTCTCGGGCTCGCACTGCTCGGAGTCGCACAGAGGGCGGCAAGCTATCTGGCGTGCTGGTTCCTGATCGGCATCGGGCACGCGCTATCGCTTGCGAATGTCGGCACGGTCACCGTGGTCCAGATCATGGGCGCGAAGGCACGGCGGACGATCAGCCTGATGATCCTGGCCACCGGGCTCGCCTCCAGCATCTTCTGGCCGCTGACGGCGGCGCTGAGCGATGCTTATGGCTGGCGGGCGATATGGTTCGTCTTCGGCGTGATGCAAATCCTCATCGTCCTGCCGATCCACGCCGCGATCCCGCGCCATCATTGCAGCACCAGTGCGCCGACGGGACTCGCACCGGTGGCGGGCGTGGGCGAGGCCGGCCGCGTGGCGCCCGAGCACCGGCGAGCGGCGTTCTGGCTCGTCGCCCTGATCTTCTCGGTCAGCGGCATCGTGTCATGGGGGCTGCCGCTGCATCTGATCGACATCCTGGGGAATGCCGGCCTCAGCCAGGCCGAGG
This sequence comes from Allobosea sp. P2_B12, assembly GCF_056404835.1. Classification (NCBI taxonomy): domain Bacteria; kingdom Pseudomonadati; phylum Pseudomonadota; class Alphaproteobacteria; order Hyphomicrobiales; family Alloboseaceae; genus Allobosea; species Allobosea sp. P2_B12. Next base: position 398,164 of record NZ_JBFUDG010000002.1, read on the forward strand.
CTGTCGGTATCGCGGCGCTCGCCGGGCCGGCGACGCTGCTCGCAAGGCTGGCGGAGACGACGATCGGGGACCGTTTTCCCGTCGAACGAGCCGCGCTGGCCGGCCTCCTCGTCGGCCCACTCGCCAATCTGCTGCTGGTCGTCGCCCCGGGTTCGTCGTTCGCCTCGACCGGCTTTGTCCTGGCCTTCAGCGCGGCGATGGGCGTGATTTCGGTGGCACGGGCGACGCTGCCGCTCGCTTTGTTCGGCCGCAACGGCTTCGCATCGACGCTAGGCCGGCTCAACGTGCCGCTCAATCTTGCCTTCGCCGCGTCGCCGCTGCTATTCGCTGCGATGATCGAGTGGGCCGGGCAGCAGGCGACGCTTGCTGCGGCCGCGGCGCTGCAATGCGTCGCCTTCCTCGCCATGCTGGCACTGCTGCGCCTCCTGGCCCGTCCGGCGCTGGCCGTCAGCTCTCCATGATCGCTGCCAGCCTGGCGTAGCACTCGGCCAGGGGGGTCGCATCGTCCTTGGCCTGCTTCAGGAAGCCTTCAAGCGCCGGATTGAGCCGGATCGCCTCGTCGACCTCGGCCGAGGCGCCCTGACGATAGGCGCCGAGGCGGATCAGCTCCTCCATGTCGGCATAGGTCGCGAGCGTGGCGCGCGCCTTCTGGACGACGGGGTAGAAATTCGGGTCGCAGGAGCGCGGCATGGTCCGCGAGACCGATTTAAGGATGTTGATCGCGGGATAGCGGCCGCGCTCGGCGATGGAGCGTTCCATCACGATATGACCGTCCAGGATGCCGCGCACGGCGTCGGCCACGGGCTCGTCATGATCGCCGCCATCGACCAGCACCGTGAAGATGCCGGTGATCGCGCCGTCGCCGACGCCGGGGCCGGCGCGCTCGAGCAGGCGCGGCAGTTCGGCGAAGACCGTTGGGGTATAGCCCTTGGTCGTCGGAGGCTCGCCGGCGGCCAGGCCGATCTCGCGCATCGCCATGGCAAAGCGCGTCACCGAATCCATCAGACACATCACCTGCAGACCCTGGTCGCGGAAATATTCGGCGATCGTCAGCGTGGTCATGGCGGCCTGCTTGCGCATCAGCGCCGGCTCGTCTGAGGTCGCGACCACGACGACGGAACGGGCGAGGCCCTCGGGACCGAGATCGTCCTGCAGGAACTCCTGAACCTCGCGGCCGCGCTCGCCGACGAGGCCGATCACGTTGACGTCGGCGCGAGCATAGCGCGCCAGCATCGAGAGCAGCACCGACTTGCCGACGCCCGAACCGGCGAAGATGCCCATGCGCTGGCCGAGGCAGCAGGTGAGGAAGGCGTTCATCGCGCGCACGCCGAGATCGAGCGGCCGGCCGACGCGGCGGCGCGAATGGGCAGGAGGCGGATCGTTTCGAAAGGTAAAGAGGGCCTCGCCCTGGGGCAAAGGTGGGCCGCCATCGACGGGTCGGCCGAGCGCATCGACGACGCGGCCGAGCCAGGCCGAGGTCGGCTTGATGCCGGGCTGCGCCTTGTCGACATAGGCCGGGCAGCCGCGGCGCACGCCATCAAGGCCGCCATAAGGCATGACCAGCGCCTTTTCGCCCGAAAAACCAATGACCTCGCAGGGAACGCGGCTTCCCGGTGCAATCTCGATCTCGATGCGGCCGCCGAGGCTCATCGCGCCGATCGGGCCTGCAATTTCGACCAGGAGCCCACGCACGGCGATCACGCGGCCGTAAACGGTCACGGAGTCAAGCCCCGCGATCGTGGCGGCGAGTTTCGAGAGGCTATCCTGGGCGCGTGCCGGGCTGTTCATAAGTGTGGCCGTAAACCTTTCATTTACCCGAGTGATTAACACTGTGTTTCGAGGCTGCGTCGCGGCGCGGGGTCATTTCGACCCGGTTCCGCATCGCCGCCTCCGCGAAAGGCAATTTCGCGGGTGAATAGCGAAACGATCCGTGTCAAATTCGACTCACCTCGACAAGGATCGTCGTCTTTCTCCCAGGAAGCGCTTGCGTCGGGGAATCACGGTTTGTTAACCATTTCTTCGTAGCGTGTCGCGTGGCGTTTCATCGGGCAAGTACGTCGTCGTCCTGAGCCGTGGGGGTTCGGACGAGAAGAGCGGTCAGCTTGCCTGCGGGCGAAATTGGGGACGTGGACATGCGGGTTCTGCTGATCGAGGACGATAGCGCAACCGCTCAAAGCATCGAGCTTATGCTCAAATCGGAGAGCTTCAACGTCTATACCACCGATCTCGGTGAGGAAGGCGTCGATCTCGGCAAGCTCTACGATTATGACATCATCCTGCTCGACCTGAACCTGCCCGACATGTCGGGTTACGAGGTTCTCCGCTCCCTGCGCGTCGCCAAGGTGAAAACCCCGATTCTGATCCTCTCGGGCCTTGCCGGCATCGAGGACAAGGTCAAGGGCCTCGGCTTCGGCGCCGACGACTACCTGACCAAGCCATTCCACAAAGACGAGCTCGTCGCCCGCATTCACGCCATCGTGCGCCGCTCGAAGGGCCATGCCCAGTCGGTCATCACCACGGGGGACCTCGTCGTCAACCTCGACACCAAGACCGTGGAAGTCGACGCCGCCCGCGTCCACCTCACCGGCAAGGAATACCAGATGCTGGAGCTGCTCTCGCTCCGCAAGGGCACGACGCTGACCAAGGAAATGTTCCTGAACCACCTCTATGGCGGCATGGACGAGCCCGAGCTCAAGATCATCGACGTGTTCATCTGCAAGCTGCGCAAGAAGCTGGCGAATGCGTCCGACGGCAAGAATTACATCGAGACGGTCTGGGGCCGCGGCTATGTGCTGCGCGAGCCCTCCGAGGTCGAGCAACGCATTCCGGCCTGATGCCGATACGGGCGACCGTCACAGGGCGGTCATCTCCCGATGAGATAAAGCTAGCGGCCTGATCGTCGGATGTACACGACAGGCTGACGGGGACCCCGCCGAGAGGCGGGGTTTTTGTTTGTCCAGACGCTCCGAGCGAATTGGGACTTGGGCGAGCGGGGGCGTTCTGTCAGGCCCGGGAGCGAGAGCCGGCCTGGGCCAGCAGCGGCGTGACCGGCAGGGACATGTTTGCCGCCTGCGCGTGGCTGGAGCGGTGATCGCGATACAGGCCGCGATGCTGCTTGTCGGGGACGATGGCGGTGGAGATCCCGATGACCGTCTCGGCCGCACCGAGAACGACCGCGCCTTCCGGCGCCAGGCGCGGGGCGAGGCCGGCCAGCACCTTCGCCTTGGTCGGCACGTCGAAATAGATCAGCACGTTGCGGCAGAAGATCACGTCGAACTGGCCGAGATGGCTGCTGGGCTCGAGCAGGTTGTGCTGCTTCAGCTCGACCATGGCGCGCAGCCGCTCCGAGACCTGCCATTTGTCCCCATTCTGCTGGAAGTGCCGCAGCAGCATCTGTATCGGCAGGCCGCGCTGGATCTCGAACTGGTTGTAGATGCCGGTGCGCGCCCGCTCGAGCACCTCCGTCGAGATGTCCGTGCCGATGATCTGGACCTTCCAGCCGGACAGCCGGGCGGCCATCTCGTCGAGCACCATCGCCAGGGAATAGGCTTCCTGGCCGGTGGAGACCGCGGCGCACCAGATGCGCAGCGAGCGGCTCGCTGCATTCGAGGCAAGCTTCTCGGGCAGGATCACGTTGCGGAAGAGTTCGAACGGGCTCTGGTCGCGGAAGAACAGGGTTTCGTTCGTTGTCATCGCCTCGACGACAGCATTTTCCAAAGCGGCTTCGCCGCCCTGGCGCAGCCGCTGGACCAGCAGCTCGATGCCCTCGATGCCGCGTCGGCGACACAGGATGCCGAGCCGGCTTTCGGCGAGGTAGCGCTTCTCCAGGCTGAGCGCGAGGCCCGAGCGCAGATGCAGCAGCAGCCGCAGGAAGTTGAAATCGGCGTCCGTCATCAGTGCGGCCATGCACGCACGAGGCCGCGAATCGCGGCGCCGATATCGTCGAGCGGGATGATGGAACTGGCGTGCTGTGCGCGCACGACCGAACCGGGCATGCCCCAGATCGTGCTCGAATGCTCGTCCTGCGCAATCACGGCCGCGCCGGCGCGGCGCAGCGCGCCCGCGCCCTCCGTGCCGTCCGTGCCCATGCCGGTGAGCACCAGGCCGAGCGCGGCGGGGCCGAGATGACGCGCGGCGTCGTTGAACAGAACGTCGACGGCCGGGCGGCAGAAGCGCACGGGCGGGGCATCGCTGATGTTCGCCACGATATGCCCGAGCCGCCGGTCGATGCCGAGATGCCGCCCTCCGGGCGCGACATAGATCGTGCCGCGGCTGAGGCGTTCTCCGTCGAAGGGTTCGCGCGCGGGTATGCCGATATAGCTCGCGATCTGCTCGGCGAAGGAGGCCGTGAACAGCGGGGGCATGTGCTGGACGACGATCGTCGTCAGGTCCTGCAGGCCTTCGCCGATGTCGAAGAGCACCTTGGCCACGGCGCGGGGGCCGCCGGTGGAGGCGCCGATGACGAGATAGCGCGGAACGACCGAGACGAGCTGGCGCAGGCTTGCCGTGCCGGTCGGAGTAAAATCCAGGTCCATGTCCGGCGGCAGCGCGCCCGGACGCATGCGGGACTGCGCGATGTTGCCGAGCTTGAGCAGGAATTCGCTGCGGAAGTCGAGCGAAAGCGTTAGGCCGCTGCGGCTGTCGGGCTTGGAGACCACGTCCATCGCGCCCTTGGTCATGCATTCCAGCGCGATGCGGGTGTTGCGCTCGGTCAGCGTCGTCGCCAGCAGCACGCCGGTATGGGGGCTTTCCTTCAGGATCTGGGGCAGGGCGGTCGCACCATCGACGCCCGGCATGTCGAGATCGAGCACCATCACGTCCGGCTTGAAGCGACCGGCATGGGCGACGGCGGTTTCACCATCTCCGGCGACAGCCACGACATGGAACTGTCCGCTTTCACCGAGCCAGCGCGCGAAGAGGCCACGCACGACGACGGAATCGTCGGCGATCACGACCGTCTTGTGCCTCTGGGCGCCCACGGCGCTGGCCGGAAAGGATCTGCTCATGCGTCACTCATTCCACTGCGCCGCCCTGCCATCTCAACCCCGCGATCGGCAGCGCCGATGACACACACCGGCGTCAGATCGCGTCTGGGCCTCGTTCAAAGCAGTCCGACCTGGTGGAACTTCGAGGCGACGATTTCCTTGTCGAACGGCTTCATGATGTATTCGTCGGCGCCGGCATGCATGGCCCGGGCGATATGGGCGATGTCGTTCTCGGTGGTGCAGAAGACGACTTTGGGGCGCTTGCCGCCGGGCATCTGGCGCAGCGTGCGCAGGAAGTCGTAGCCGTCCATGATCGGCATGTTCCAATCGAGCAGCACCGCATCGGGCATCTCGCCCTTGCAGGCGTCGATGGCGCGCGCGCCGTCCTCGGCTTCCGTGATGCGGAACTGCAGGCCTTCCAGGATGCGGCGGGCGACCTTGCGGATCACGGCCGAGTCGTCGACGACGAGACAATATTTCATAATCAATCTCCAGATCTGTATGGCGACGCGTCAGGCCGCGGCTTGCAGGTCAAGTCTTAGAATGGCATCGACGTCGAGAACGACGAGCAGACGGTCTTCGAGGCGGTGCACTCCGGTCGTGAGTGCCGCCCAGTTCCGGTCGAGATGGACCGGTGTTGGTTCAAACGTGGATTGATCCAGCCGCATCACCTCGCCGACGGCGTCCACGATCAGCGCATAGGCCTCGCCTTCATGGTCGATGCCGACAGCCACCAGTTCCGTCTTGCCTTCCCGGTCTTGCCTGAGGATTGGCGACCGCCCGAGCCGCTTGCGCAGGCAGATCGCGGTGACGATGCGGCCGCGCAGGTTGAGCAGGCCGACGATCTCGGACGGCGCTCGCGGTACGAGTGTGATCTGATTGGTGATGAAGACGTCGTGCACGCGCCCGATCGGCAGTCCCAGGATCTGGTCGCCGATCATGACGGTGACGTAGTCGAGCGAGTCGAAGGCGCCGACCGGAGCGGCGGCGGCAAGGCCACGATCTGTCTGGTCGAGTGTCATGCGGCCTCCTTCAGGCCCGGCCGGCGCTCCGCGAGTTCGCCGAGCAGGGCACGCCGGTCGAATTTGGCGACGACCTCGTCCAGCCGCGCCTGGCTGGCACGCATATGGAGGTCCGGCGTTACCAGCGTCGTCATGCCGATCAGGCGCAGGCGGTCGCTGTCGGGGCCCTCGCGCAGCGCTGCTGCGAAGGCGAAGGCGCTCTCGATGTCGCCGTCGATATCGATCAGGACGGTCGCGATCGTGCCATCGGCCAGATGCTGGCGGGCCGCCTCGAAGCTGGATGCAACCGCGATGCGATGCCCCGAGGCCTTGAGCACGGGCGTGAGCATGTCACGCAGGAAGTCCGAGGGTTCGACCAGAAGGATCTGCGCCGGCGCCGACGATTCGGCGCGCTCGTAGCCTGCATGGCGCCAGCCGCGTTCCTGCATCGGCAGGTAGTAGGCGAGGTCGATGATGTCCGTGGCCCGGCCCCGGATCATGGCCGAGCCGATGATGCCCCTGTCCTGTGCCGTGGCCATCTCGATGTCGAGGACCTCGTCGACGATGTCGACAATCGCGTCGACGGCCAGCGCGACGGTCAGTTCGCCCTCGGAGATGATCACGAGCGGCTGCAGCCCCTCAGTGCGGATCTGCGTCTCGCCGACGGGCACGACCGGGACGAGCCGGTTACGATAATGCAGGAGAATCCGGCCGCTGCCGGTCTGGAACTCCCCGGCATCGACCTCCTCGAGGCGGGTGACCAGCGAGAGCGGCACGGCCCTGACGCCCTCGGGGCCTGCCTTGAACACCAGCACGGTGGTCTTCTCTGCCGTCGGTGCGGCCGCTGTTGCTGCCTCGCTCAGGAACGCTTCGCCGGCCGTCGCGGCGCCGACAAGGCCCGCCACGCCGTTGGGATCGACGATCAGCACCACCGCGCCATCGCCCAGGATCGTGTTGCCCGAGAAGATCGGGATGTGCCGAAGCTTGCTCGACATCGGCTTGACGACGATTTCCTCGGTGTGGAAGACGCCGTCGACCAGGATGCCGAATTGCCGTTCGCCGATCTGCGTAACGACGATGAAGCCGTCTTCGCGTGCCGGCGCATCCGTGCCCATCAGGCCCGACAGCGCGATGATCGGGAGCAGGCGCCCGCGCAGCCGCAGGATCGGCGCCCCGTTGATCTCCTCGATGCGGTGATCGGCGCCGGCCTTCACCCGGACCAGTTCGCGGACCACGATCTGGGGGATGGCGAAGCGCTGGTCGCCGGCGACGACGATCAAGGCGGCGACGATCGCCAGCGTGAGCGGAATCTTGATCGTGATCGTGGTGCCGAGGCCCGGCTTGCTGACGATGTCGATGAGGCCGCCGATGGCATCGACATTGACCTTGACGACATCCATGCCGACGCCACGTCCAGAGATGGCGGTGACGCTGTCGGCGGTCGAGAAGCCGGGGTGAAAGATATAGCGACTGGCCTGGGCGTCGCTCATGCGCCCGAGTTCGGCTTCGGTGGCGAGGCCCTGCTGGATCGCCTTGCGCCGGATGCGCTCGACGTCCAGGCCGCGTCCGTCATCGGTCACGGCGATGGTGACCGAGCCGCCCTCGTGATAGGCGGCAACGCGGATCGTGCCGTGCTCCGGCTTGCCGGCGGCGAGACGTTCGGCCGGTGCTTCGATCGCATGGTCGGCGCAATTGCGGACCATGTGCATCAGCGGATCCTTGATCAGGTCGAGGATCTGCCGGTCGAGTTCCGTCTCGGCGCCTTCCGTGACCAGTTCGATCCGCTTGCCGAGTTCGGCGCCGAGATCGCGGATGATGCGAGGCAGCTTAGACCAGGCGTTGCCGATCGGCTGCATCCGCGTCTTCATGACGCCGTCCTGCAACTCGGCCGTGATCAGCGAGAGGCGCTGCAATGGCACCTTCAGCCCATGGTCGTCCTGCTTGCGCGATATTTCGAGCAGCTGGTTGCGGGTCAGAACCAGCTCGGACACCATCGTCATCAGGTGCTCGATGGTGTCGACATTCACGCGCAGTGTGGCGGGACCGACCTGGCGGTTCTCGCGGGAGACCGGCTCGTCGCCGTGCTCGGATGCCTCCGTCTGTTCGATCCGGCCGTCACGACCCCGCTGCGGACCGGGCGCGCTGCGGAAGATCAGGTCGAGTGCATCCTCGCCCGGCGTTGTGGGGACCGACCCTGCATGTCGGGCGAGATAGGCCGCGACGGGATCGGCGCCATCGGTGGTCTGCTGCGGCCTCTGCTGCAGCTCGGCCTTGGCGTGATCGGTGAGAATGCCGAGTTCGCGGATCAGATTCTCGTCGTTGCCGGGCGGTTCCTCGCCCTTCTCGGCAAGCTCCGACAGGATGTCCTTGACGCGGTCGATCGTCTCGAGAATGGCGGTGACGGCGATGGCGCTGACGCTCGCACCGTCGCGGAACTGGCCGATCAGCGACTCCGCCGCATGGGTCAGCGCTTCCAGGCGCGGCAGGCCGATGAAGCCGCAGGTGCCTTTGACGGTGTGGACCAGCCGGAAGATGTTGCGCAGGATGTCGCTGTTGTTCGGGTCCTGCTCGAAGCGCACGAGTTCCCGATCGACCGTGTCGAGATTCTCGCCGGTCTCCATCAGGAACTCTTGCAGCAAGTCGTCCATGCAGGGACTACCACTCAACGCGACAACACACTGCAACAGACTAAGCAGCAGAAGGGTTTATGATCGGTTTCGATTGGAACGAAAGCCGGTCTTATTCGGCGGCATCTCGCTTCAAGCCGCTTTTTGGGCCGTGATCGTCACGGTGTCGCCCTCGATGGCGAAGGAAATGGCCATGTCGGCGGCGCGGGCAACCATCCCGGCATAGAGCGGCTGGACCGCATGCGCGTCGATCGTCCCGGTCTCGGAGCGCCCGGCGATCAGCTCCTCGACATGGGCCGGAATGCGCGCATGCGAGCCCGTCGCGGTGATCGTGAAGCTGCCCTGCTCGCCTTCCACCGTCGCGCGAGAGACGAGCTTGCCGCCGCGCGGAACGGCCTGGGCCGCGAGGACCAGCAGGTTGAGCAACAGCTTGACCTGGTTCTTCGGCAGCAAGGCGCGCGGCGCCTCCCAGTCGAGCGAGAGCTTCTCGTCGTTGAGAAAGCCGTTGGCGACGTTGCCGGCATCGCCGAGGTCTATCATCGCGCCGGCGGAGCCTGCCGCGCCGAAGGCGAGCCTGGCGAATTGCAGCCGCGAGGAGGCGTTGCGGGCGCTCTTCTTGATGAGTTCAAGCGCGAAATCGCGCATCGACGGGTCGTCCTCCTCCAGAACTTCCAGCGCGTTGACAATGGCCCCAACCGGGCTGATCACGTCATGGCAGACACGGCTGCAGAGGAGCGCGGCCAGATCGAGCGGCTCAAGCGAGATGGCGGTCATGGGGTATGTCCTGGGGTCATTGCTGCGTGGCGCTCGGGGCCGACTGAACACCGTTGTGATGAGATATGGTGGTATCTTGGTTTTCATGTGGTTAAGCCCCCATTTCCAGCAGAGCGGGGCGAAGGACGCGCAGCGGTGACAACCGTCCAAGACAATCCGGGCATTCGCGATCTGCGACTTTCCGATCCGCGCCTGGCCGACCGGAACGATCTCGGCCGGCGGCTCGCGGAAGCGGCGCGGCTCAGCGGCGCGGTGCTTCTCGCCATGCGCGCGGCCCGCGACGTGAAGATCAAGGCGGACGGCTCGCCCGTCTGCTCGGCCGACATGGCTGCCGATCGCACTGCCAAGCGGGCGCTGGCCCGGCTTCTGCCGGGCATTCCGGTGATCAGCGAGGAAAGCGCCGAGGCGGTTGCGACCGCGCCCGTCTTCATCCTGCTCGATCCGCTCGACGGCACGCGCGAGTTCCTCGCCGGCGGCGACAATTATTGCGTTGCCATCGCGGTGATCTGCGGCGACAGGCCGGTTGCGGGAGCGATCGCCGCCCCGGCCAGCGGCCGGTTGTGGTTTGCTGGAACGGACGCCTTTGCGCAGGCGCTCCTGCCGGACGGTTCTCCGGTCGGCGAGCCTAGCCCGATCGCCGTGCGCAAGCTGCCGGCGGCTGGCCCCGAGACGCTGGTCAGCCGCTTTCACTGCGACGCACTGAGCGAGGAGGTTTCCGCCGCGCTGTGTTCGACCACGACGATGCCGATGTCGTCGGCCGTCAAATTTGGTCTGATCGCCTCCGGCCAAGCCGATCTGCATGTTCGCGGCGGCCAGACCATGGAGTGGGATATCGCGGCCGGCGACGCCATCCTCTCCGCTGCGGGTGGCATGATCCTGGCGTTGGATGGAACCGTGCCCCGCTATGGCCGGATGGACCGCGGTTTTCGCAATCCCCCGTTCATCGCGGCCTCGAGCGAGACCCTGGCGAGACGGGCGGTCGCTGCTGCCGGGGCCGACTGAGCGGTTGGCCCGGATCTCGCCTCGTCAGCGGGCGATGCTGCGGGAGATGTCGTTCCACTGCGTGTCGGCCATTTTCAGCAGCCCTGAATCGTCGACGAAGCTGCGGCGGTTCTCCTGCGTGCGGAACAGGAAGAGCCGCGAGCCGACGATGGCGAACTGGCGCGGATCGGTATCGACGGCGCGTCCCTCGGCAACAGCCGACGCGTCGTAGCCCGCGAAGGCCGGCTCGTAGATGTCCGGTGCATCGCGGAAGGCCTCGCGGTTCGCCGCCGAGACGAAGCGCCAGACGGCCCCGTTGTGAATCGTCTCATAGGCCGGATGTCCGGCGATGGCGCGCTTCTCGATCCGATAGGCGACGGGATCATAGCCATGCAGGGCGAGGCCCGATTGGGAATCGCGCTGCATGGCCTCTCCCAATGAGGGGAGCTTGGGCAGCCCCGAGGGCAGGCCGGCCGTATCGGCCGCGACAGGATTGGTGAGTGCAACGATCACCGCGGCAGCTATCGCCAAAGCGCTCGCGGCCGTCGAAATCCCGCGCCGCCATGTTCCAGCCTTCATCGCAGGCAAATCCTGAGTTTGTGTGCTGCCTGGCTGCCCTCTGGCGACCCTGCGATCTTCACGGCTTGGATACACTTTCGAGGGTATCAAACTGGTTACGGAATTGGTTCGCATTTGCGCGGCATCGTGCCTGGAGTTCGGATTTCGCCGGATCGCCCGGGTCCGGCATCACCCTTCCACCGTTTTTGGCGGAGACCTCGCCGGGCTGCCGGCAGCTTTGGGGTCGAGGCGCCGGAGCGGATTGACGGCGCCACCACGCGCCCCACTCGGAGATCCCACCTGATGACTCAAACCCGCCGCAGCCTCATCACAGGTGGTCTCGCGCTCGCCGGTGCCGGTCTCGCCAACCTGCCGGAGCCGGTGCTGGCCCAGCAATCCTATGGCGAGAGCCGGTCGTTCTCGCAGAACGAGCTCGTCGGCTCGGGCCACCAGTTCTTCGGCAATGTCTCGCGCGGGCTCGCGCTGGCTGTCGAGGAGGCGATCAGGCGCTGGGGCGAGCCGAATGGCTATGTGCTCGGCCAGGAGGCGTCAGGCGCCTTCGTCGGCGGCCTGCGCTATGGCGAGGGTACGCTGTTCACCCGCAATGCCGGCGACCGCAAGGTGTTCTGGCAGGGCCCCTCCGTCGGCTTCGATTTCGGCGGCGAGGGCGCCCGCACGATGATGCTGGTCTATGGGCTGCCGGCGGTCGAGGCGCTCTATCAGCGCTTCGCCGGCGTCGATGGGTCCGCTTACTTCATCGGTGGCTTCGGGTTCACGGCGCTGACGGCCGAGGGCGTGACGGTGGTGCCGATCCGCACCGGCGTCGGCTGGCGGCTGGGTGTCAATCTCGGCTATCTGAAGTTCACGCCGCAGGCGACCTGGAACCCCTTCTGAGCACCTCTCCCGTCGCCATGCCGCAACGGTATGCTGCAGCGCCCGGGTTGCGGAAGCCGACGCGCAACAATAGTTGAAGACGGCAGGCACGCCGGAACAGATTTCCGCTTTCCGGCGTGATGTCCTAATCTGGCTGCCCCCGAAGTGGAGCCGCAGGTCTTGATCGAAGCTGTCATGCTCGTCGCGCTCGGCTTCCTGTGCGCAAGCCTGCTGGCTCTGGCGGCGGTGCCGGCCTTGTCGCGCCGTGCCGACAGGCTCGCGCGGAAGCGGGCGGAGGCTGCTTTTCCGCTGTCGCTCGCCGAGATCGCCGCCGACCGCGACCATTTGCGGGCCGAACTCGCGCTGCGGGCGCGCACGCTCGAGCAGGACGCGCAGCGCGGCTTCGCGGCCAAGGCCGCCGCAATGCAGGAGTTGGGCCGGCGCGACATGAAGATCGGCGAACTCGACGTCGCACTGCGCGACCGCGACCGTCGCATCGCCGAGCTGTCGGATGAGTTGGAGACGACGCGTGCCGAGTTGGCGCAGACCCGCGCCGCGCTGGCGAGCGAGACCGCGACGCTGGCCGAGACGACGGCCACCCTTGACAAGCGCGTCGCCGATCTCGCCAGCGTCGAGCGTAGGCTGGCGGAGACGCGCACCTCGCTGACCGGCACCAGCGCCGATCTCTCGGCGCGCGATGCGGAGCTTGCGCAGGCGCGCGAGACGCTCGGTCGGACCCAGGCGCTGCTGGCTGAACGCGAGACGGCGCTTGCGAACCTGCGGCAGGATTACGACCAGCTGCGGGTCGCACAGGTCGAGGACCGCACCAGGATCATGGTGCTCGAAGGCTCGGGCCGCGACCTTGCCGATCGGCTTGCCGCCAGGGAAAGCGCGCTGAATGCGAGCCAGGCCGCGCTGAAGGCGATGACGGTTGACCGCGACAGCGAGCGGTTGCGTGCCGACGCCTTGGCGGCGCGGGCCGAGCAGGCCGAGGCCGGGCTGGCCGCTGCCGATTCCCGCGCTGGCGCGGCTGCCGCCGAAGCGCGGAGGATCGGGGCGCTGCTGGCGCAGGAAACCAAGGAGCGCGGCGGAGAAAGCGAGGCGAGGCAGGCCATGGAGCAGGAATTGACGCAGGCCAAGGCTGCGCTTGCAGCCGAACGGGAGCGCGTATCGCAGGAGCTGACGGGCCTGCGCGAGGATCTGAGGGCGCGCGACGCGCAGCTCGAAACCGTCCATGCCGAGGTGCAGACGCTGCACGGGGCACTCGAACAATCCCGCGCCGAACGCGCCAAATTGAAGCGCGAGGCGGCACAGATGCGCAAGGCCGGGGTGGCGCCGGCGCAGGATCCGGCGGTGCATGCGGCGCTGCGGCAGGAGATCATGGCGGTCGCCGACCGCCTGATGGCGCTGCCGCCCAAGCAGGAAGCGGCGGAATAGCGCGCGGGCGGTCCGAAAACCGCTTTCCGTTTTTCGGACCGATGCTCTAGGAAGACGCGCAGAATCCGCGTCCCGCTTTTGCCCGAGATGGTTCCCGCCCCGTGACAGAACCCCGCTTCGACCTTCTCTGCATCGGCGAGCCCCTGGGCGAGTTCAACGCGACCCGGGCCGAGACCGGCGCCTTCCAGTTCGGCCATGGCGGCGACACCTCGAACTGTGCCATCGCGGCCTCCCGGCAGGGGGCGAAGGCTGCCTATCTCGGCGCGCTCGGCGACGACATGGCGGGGCGGTCGATCCGGGAACTCTGGCAGCGCGAGGGCGTCGATGATGCCCATGTTTCGACGCATCAAAGCGCGCCGACGGGACTCTATTTCGTCGATCACGGCCCGGCGGGCCATGTCTTCTCCTATCTGCGTGCCGGTTCGGCTGCGAGCCTCGTCGGGCCACGCGACATGCCGCGCGACCTGATCGCTTCCGCGCGGATCGTCCAGGCTTCCGGCATCAGCCAGGCGATCTCGGCGTCCGCCTGCGACGCCGTTTTCGAGGCTTTCGCGATGGCGCGTGAAGCCGGCGTGCTGACCGCCTACGACACCAATCTGCGGCTCAAGCTCTGGCCGCTGACGCGGGCGAAAGCGATCATCAACGCCGCCTGCGGCATGGCCGACATCGTGCTGCCCGGCTATGACGACGCGACCCAGCTCACCGGCCTCAGCGAGCCCGACGCGATCGTCGATTTCTATCTTGGTCTCGGAGCGAAGATCGTGGCGCTGACGCTCGGCCATGAGGGCTCGCTGGTGGCGACGCCGGCGCGCCGCGAGCGGCTGGTTCCGATCAAGGTCGAGGCGATCGACGCCACGGGCGCCGGCGACTGCTATGACGGCGCCTTCCTGGCCGAATACATCCGCACGGGCGACGCCTTCGCGGCCGGCGCCTATGCCAATGTCGCGGCCGCCCTCTCGACCCAAGGCTTCGGGGCGGTCGCGCCGGTGCCGCGCCGCGCCGATGTCGAGGCGCGCATGGGCCTTGAGAAGAAGTCGACGCTCGAGGCGAAGAAAGCAAACTGATGGCCGTTCCGGTTCTGGATTCGGCGGGCACGCTGCTCGCCCGTTACGATGTGCTGATCAGCGATGTCTGGGGCGTGGTGCATGACGGCGTCTGGGCGTTGCCGCCGGCCTGCGCGGCGCTGAGCGCGTTTCGCGAGCAGGGCGGGGCGGTGGTGCTGCTCTCCAACGCACCGTCGCCGTCCGAGCAGGTCGCCGAACTGCTCGACAAGAAGCGCGTGCCGCGCGCGGCCTGGGACAGGCTCGTCACCTCGGGCGACGTAACCCGGGCGCTGATCGCCGAGAGCCATCACCGCAAGGTCTTCCATATCGGCTGGCAGAGCGACCGTTCGGTGTTCGAGCGCGCCGATGTCGAGCTGGTCGGGGAAGACGAGGCCGATCTCGTCGTCGCGACCGAGCTCAACGACTACCGCACCGAGACGCCGGAGCAGTACCGGCCCCTGCTGGAGCGCTTCGCGGCGCGTGGCGTGCCCTTCATCTGCGGCAATCCCGATCTCGTCGTCCATGTCGGGCACGACCTCCTGCCCTGCGCCGGGGCGCTGGCCCTGATCTATGAAGAGCTCGGCGGCAGCGTCGCCTGGGCCGGCAAGCCCTATCGTCCGGCCTATGACCTCGCTCTGGAGGCGGCCCGCTCGGCGCGCGGCGGCCATCCGGTCGATCCGGCGAAGGTGCTGGTGATTGGCGACGCGGTCCGCACCGATCTTGCCGGCGCGCGGCTGATGGGCTTCGACAGCCTGTTCATCGCTGGCGGCATTCACCGTGACGAGACGATGCGGGATGGCGTGGTGGACCGCGATGGGCTGGAGACCGTGCTTGCGGGGCATCCGGTGAAGCCCGTGGCGGCTATGGGGGCGCTGGGGTAGGCGAGACCATCCGGCGCTCCAGCATTGTCAGCAGATCGAAAGCAGCCATTTGCGCCTCGGCGAAGTTGCCGCAACCGTCGCGCGTGAACGCGGCGGCAGTCATTCCCGGGTGATGTATGACGGCGCTCCAGCCTGGGGGCTTTTGAAAGATCGTCACGCGGAAGTGTCGAAGCTCGATCTGCCAGTTGCCGGCGCGATTCCGCCGCCAGCTTTTCAGCTTTGGGAACTGCGATCGTCGCCGTTCTGTCCGGTTGTCCATCGTTCAGCGCTCCGGCCATCCGTTCCACTGCGGTCGTCGGCCAGTTTCTAAATCACCTCGCTGAAGCTCTGCGCAGATGCAACCGCTTCCCGACATCCTCGAACAGCCCCCGGAACGGCCGAAACACGAACCGCACCGTTGAACGCCCCGGCGGCACGGCGACGGCGCGGAACAGCACATTGGCGCGCAGCATCTCTGCCGAGGCGCCGTCGATCTCGGCCTGCCACCAATGGTGCCAGACGTCGTTGAGCACCACATAACCGCCCTGCGGAGCATCGACTTTCAGAGACACCTCGGTGGTGCCGTAGGCGGCGATGCGGATCGATCCCGGCTGGGCCGGGCCGGGCGGGCTCCGGCCCGTCACGATGGGCCCGGGCGGCAGCGGAGGGGTGTCGCGGTCGAGCAAGACGCTCTGGCGCGGGTCGAAACCCGCGGGCCATTGCCCGCTCGCCAGGATCGCATCGAAATCGGCCTTGGCGGCCTTCGTCACCAGCAGCGCGCGCGGCAAGGCGCGCGGGTTCTCGTAGACATAGGCGTCGGCCGTGCGCGCGATCTGGGTGAGGTCGCCGGGCTTCAGCGCCTTGTCGATCTGCTCGACGGGGACGCCGGTGGCGATGAAGCGCAGGCCGAGCATGTCGGCGAGCAGCGAGCGATAGCCAGGCATCAGCGGGGAGAAGCTGCGCTGGTCGGGCAGGGCGACATGGTCGCCGGCGCCGGTCGCCTTGCTGTAGAGGCCGAGCCGCAGCGGGTTGTAGCCCAGCGTGTTGTCGAGCCCGTGGACGAGGCTGGCATTGGGCCAGTGGAAGCCGATGCCGGCGAGCTCGATCCGGTCGCGCCGGTCTGGGCCTGCGGTGCGGGCGGTCTCGCGCTTCAGCAGGGCGATGGTCTCGTTGGCGCTGTCGGCGCGCAGCACGTCATAGTCCTGCGAGGGCAAGGCGGTGGATTCGCTGGGGCCATTGTTGACCGAGAGATCGACGGTCAGCGTCACGGCCAGCACCACGGCTGCCGCGAGACCCGCCCCGCGCAGCGCAAAGCCGCGCGCGGCGACCAGCGCGCCGATGCACAGCACGCCGCAGAGCAGCGCGGTGACCAGCGGCACGGCCGCGATGGACAGACGGCCGACCGTCCAGGCAAGCCAGAGAGCCAGAGCCAGTGCAGCCACGAAAATCGCGACCTCGACGATGCGCTGCCAGGGCCGGGCGCGCGGCTCCGCGCCGGTCATGATGAGATGGGTCAGGTAGCCGCCCAAAAGCGCCAGCAGTGCGCCGAGGATGAAGAGCGCATCGGCGGGGCGGCGGTAGAACGAAATGCCGGGAAGCTCGAACAGTAAGCGGAAGCCCGGCGTGAAGCGACCGAGCGCGAAGATCAGCACGAGCAGCGCCGCGACGCTGAGCGCGACAATCTCGCGCCGCAATAGTGCGCCGCGCACGATGCCGATGGTCAGCACCAGTCCCATCGGGATCAGGCCGAGATAGAGCTGGCTCATATTGCGGGCGAGATAGAGGTCCTGCGGGCCGAAGCGTGCCTCGAAGGCCGGGCTCGGCGCGCCCCAGAAATTGTCGAGCGGGCCGGCGGCGCCATAGAGATTGGCGAAGAGACCGGTCAGCAGGGCGGCCGGATGCAGCGAGCCCTTGCCGGCGCCGATCAGGTCGATCGCCGGACGGTTCGATTCCTCGGCGAGGACAGCCGTGAGCAGGATCGGTACCGTCGCGACCAGAACCGCACCGAGCCCGCCCGCCAGCAAAGGCATGAGGCTGGTCCGCAGCGCCTGCCAGGGCTTTCGCGCCATCGCGATCGCCGCGATCACCAGCCAGGCCAGGACGTAGACGCCGAGCAGCGCGACCTGGTCGCGGCCGAGCACCATGAAGCCCGCGACGATGCCGGCGGCGAAGCCATAGGCCAGCGAGCCGCGCTCCAGCGCCCGCGCGATCAGCGCGAGCGTGATGGCGAAATAGCCGAGGCTCAGCACCTGGCCGACATGCTGGATGCGCCAGGCGGCGGCCGCGCCGAATGCGAAGGCCAGCGCCGCGACAACCGCGCCGGCGGGATGCCAGTCGCGGTCGCGGAAGATCACGACGAAGGCGAGCGCACCCGCGAGCAGCGTGCCCAGAACCGCGAAATCGCCCAGCCTGAAACCCGGTACCGGCTCCAGCGCCGCGATCAGCGCGAAGGGTGGCGAGAAGATCAGGGATTGCGGATCGGCGATCTGTGGCGAGCCCGCGAAGACGTAAGGCGTCCAGAACGGCGAGTGCCCGCTGTGCCATGCCTGGGCCAGGAACTGGAGCTGCGGCTGGAAATGCGCCTTGGCGTCCCAGGGGATCGTGACGACGCCCGACAGCCAGGGCCAGGACAAAGCGATCCAGGCCAGGATCACGATGCAGATCACGCTGGCCAGCGGCCAGCGCGGCTTCGAGGCTGCGGATTGCGGGCCGATGGGCTGCGACATCAGGCTGCGGTGCCCGAAGTCATCATCGCGATCAATCCCCTGACAAGGCTAAGGCGTTGAATCTCAGTCTTTCGGCGCGGCACGCGCCATCAGCGCGTCCATGTCGATGAAGTGGCCGGCGCGGTCCCGCTTGGAGGCGAGATAGCGGACATTGTGGACGTTTGGCCGGCCAAGCACGGCTTGCGTCGCTGCAACCTCGACGCCTGCCGCCTTGATGGCGCCGACCTTCAACGGGTTGTTGGTCAGCGCCGTGACGCGGGTCACGCCGAGCTGCTTCAGCATCGTCGCGGCGAAGTCGAAATGGCGCTGGTCGAGATCGAAGCCGAGAACTTCGTCGGCGTCATAGGTGTCCCAGCCCTGGCTCTGCAGCTTGTAGGCGCGCATCTTGTTGGAGATGCCGTTGCCGCGGCCTTCCTGATCGAGATAGAGCAGGATTCCGCCCTCGTTCTCGGCCATCCACTGCACCGTCTCGCGGAGCTGGTCGCCGCAATCACATTTCAGCGAGCCGAACAGGTCGCCCGTCAGGCAAGCCGAATGCAGGCGCACCGGGACCGCCGAGGTGAGATCGGGACTGCCAACGATGATCGCGACCTGATCGCGCAGGCCCTCGCCACCGCGGAACACGACGAACTCGGTCTCGGGCGCGCCTTCCAGGGGAACGGGCGCGCGGCCGACGATGGTCAGCGTCGCGGCCTGGGCGGCGCGATAGCCGTTCACCGCGTCGATCTCGACCTCAATCAGCGGTTCGCCGGCGATGGCCTTTGCGGAGACCGGCACGACGATGGCGGCCGGCAGCACGAGCGAGAGTCGCGCCAGTTCGAGGGCTGCGTCATCGACGGCAGAAGCCGGCGCCACGGGGGCATCGACCTTGCCGTCGGTCTTGAGGGCGAGCATCTCGACGCGCGCCAGATCCAGAGTCGGCATTGCAAGGATGCCGGTCTCTGCCCGGCTTTTGGCGCCGAGCCGACGCAAACGCGCTGCGCTCAGCGCGAGATGAGCCATGCCGCCGGCGAGGCCGTCGAGGCGGCCGACAAGCTCGCCTTCCGCCAGTTCGGCCGAGAGCGCCAGCGCCAGGCTCTCACCGGAGCGCAACAGGACCGGACGACCTGAGCGAAATTCTGAGATGGCCCGATCGACCGCGACGAGGCTCGTCTCGAGCGGGCGTCCGAACAGCGTACGCGACTGAGGCATGGAAGTGTCCGTCAGATTGGGCTTGGCTCAGATGGGCTTGGGCCCGGCGGGAGGTTATGCTTCTACGCTGGTATCGTCGATATAGATCAACGCTGCACAATTTTCCATCAAACGTGCCGGAGGCGAAAGCAGTTCCATCACGCAAACATTCCGCCGAGGCCGGCCATGCCATTCCGTGGAAAGGCCGTATAGGCTTGAGAGCTTGAACGCGCGATGAATGTGGCGACCGGCACCTCAAGCCGGAAGGGGCAAGGCAGGGGAGCGGGGATGACGCAGCATCATGACAGCGTGACCGGGGTTGCGGCAGACCCCGTCTACAGCGCCGCGGCGCGCCACATGCATTGGGCGACGGCGGGCGCCGTCCTTGTGATGGTGCCGCTCGGCCTCGCCATGACCTATCGCGGCAATACGCTGAACATCTGGGACGGGCGGACCGATGCGCTCTACAGCACGCACAAGCTTCTCGGCTTCCTGGTGCTCTGGCTCGTCGCTGGCCGATTGACCTACCGGCTGCTCAAGGGCGCGCCACCGGACGAGCCGACGCTGCTGTGGTGGCAGAAGGCGGGCTCGCATCTGCTGCACTGGCTGCTCTACGGGCTGCTTCTGGTTGTGCCGCTGCTTGGCTGGATTGGGGTCTCGCTGTATCCGTCACTGAAGATCTTCGGGCTGTTCGACCTGCCGGCGCTCGCGACGCCGAACCAGGATCTCGCGGCCTCCATCCTGACGGTCCATGGCAAGCTCGCCATCGTGACGGCGCTGCTTGCCTGCGCCCATATCGGAGCTGCGCTCTACCACCATCTCATCCGCAAGGACGGCGTGCTGCGCCGCATGCTGCCGGGGCTGAGGTAAGCAAGGCGCGCGGTCAGACCGGCCGCGCCCAGAGATCGTGATGGCCGACCAGGGCCGAGGCGGACTGCGTCCTGGCAGCGAGCCAGTCGGCGATCGTCGCGGGATCGACCTGGCCGGTTTCGAGCACGGCATCGGCGATGCCCTTTGCCAGCGTCTGTGCCAGTTCGCCGCGCCGTTCGTCGATCTGCCAGGCGCTGTCGCCGATCGAGACGGCGAAGCCGGATTTGCGGAAGGCTTCCGCCATGAGATCGGTGGCATCGGGGCCGGCTGCGGGGCCAAACCCCTTGTCGCCGCGCTGGTGATGCTTGAAGGCGGCGAGCATCCGGGCGTCGGCGGCGTGAGGCGGCTTCCAAGTCTCGCGGCCATCATAGGTCAGCACGGTGTAGAGCGGCAGCCGCTGGCTCGTCAGCGCCGCGACGAAGCGCTCGATCCAGCGTTTCGAGGTCAGGTCGAACAGCGCGGCGGCGGTGACGAGGTCGGGCTGCCAGCCGAGCACCCATTCGAGGTCCTTGTTCAAATCGGCCTGGCGGGTGTCCACCGTGATGGTGTGGTCGCCCTTCGACAGAACGAGTTCCTCGCCCTGTTCGCGGGCTTCGTCGGCCCAGCCCGCCAGCGTCTTGCGCGTGGCCGCGAGCAGGCCGGCATCGAGATCGACCAGCGTCCAGTGCTGGCGCGCGGGCAGGGCGGCATAGGTGCCGCGCAGGTTCGAACCCGCGCCGCAGCCGAGATCAACGATGGTCAGCGAGGCCTTCGCGGCGAAATGCGCGCCGACTGCGGCCAAAACCTGCGGATTGCGGGCCGCATGATCGGCGGGCTCCCGCAGAGCCAGCCATTCGGGGGAGAAACCACCCATCAGCCTACCTTTCGCCCGGCATCGGGCAGACAAACTCCGGCGACGATCGTCGCCGTATCGCGCCAGCGCGGCAGGCCGGCCGCTGCCGTCCAGGCCGCATCGGCGAGCGCGCTGCGCCGGGCCGGCGCATCAATCAGGCTTGCGATGGCCTTGGCAAGCGCGCCGGTCTCGCCGGGAGCGACTTTCAGCGCGGCGGCGTCCGGTGCGGTGTCGGCCGCTGCACCCCCTGTCGTGCAGACGATCGGCAGGCCGCGCGCCAGCGCCTCGGTCAGCACCATGCCATAGCCCTCGAACAGCGAAGGCATGACGAAGAGGTCGGCGCGGTCATAAGCCGCTGCAAGCGTCGTGTCGTCCACCGCTCCCGCAAGCAAGATGCGGTCCGTGAGCCCGGCTGCGGCGATCTGGCTCGTCAGATCGCGCATCGTCTGGGGTGCGCGGTCGCTGGCGCCGACGATGGTCAGATGCCAGTTTCTATCGCGCAGCGTCTCCAGCGCCTCGACCAGCACATGATAGCCCTTGCGCGGAACGATCGCGCCGACGGCGAGGAGCCGCAGTGGACCCTCTGCTGGTCCTCCCGTGGCACGCGGCGCCGGATCGACGCCGGGCAGGGCGATGGTGATGCGGGCCTCGTCGACGCCGAAATCCGTCGCCAGAATTCGCTTCATAGCAGGGCTGGGCGTCACGACGGCGCGGGCATAGCGCAGGGCCGCTGTCTCGCGTGCCAGCAGGAGCCGCGCCTGCTCGGGTGCAAGCCCGGTCTCCAGGCCGAGCGGATGGTGGACCAGCGCCACGACGCGCCCGGCCAACCCCGCGGCGATGCCCTCGGGAAAGGCGCCATAGGCCAAACCGTCGATCAGCAACGTATCGTCCCAGGGCTGGGACAGGATCGCACGGCCGGTCTGCGACAGGTCGGCCTCGGTCGGGAACGGGAACGAGCCCGGCAAGGCGAGATGCCGGGCCTCGATGCCCATCTCCCGCCATTCCGCCAGCAGCCTGCGATCATAGGCGTAGCCGCCGGTCGGCAGATCGATATCGCCGGGGATGGCGAAGGCGATCGCACTCACGCGAGCGCGCCCTCGAAGCTGGCGCGGGCGAGGTCGGTCTCATGGAGCGTCACGCGGATGCGGGCCAGGCCTTTGCCATCCTCGCCGAGTGCGCCGGATTTGGCCGCGGTCGCCATGGCATCGAAGATATGTTTGCAGAGGAATTCGGTGGTGGTCAGCACGCCGGCGAATTGCGGGAGTGCATCGAGATTCTGGTAGTTCAGGGGCTTGAGCGTCTTGTTGAGCACGTCGAGCGCCGCGCCGATGTCGACCACGACGTTCTGCTTGGTCAGGGTTTGCCGGAAGAACGCGACATCGACGACGAAGGTCGCGCCATGCATGTTCTGCGCGGGGCCGAAGAAGGGATCGGGCAGGGAATGACCGATCATGATGCGGTCGCGGACTTCAACGGAGAACATGCGCGTTCCTTGGCTGTGATTGGGGGCGGGCTCAGTTGGCGAGCGGCCTGCGGCCGAGCGACTGGGAGAGCCTCAGGAGATAGCCGTCCGGGTCCTGGACGAGGAACTGGTGGACGCCGGTCTCCTCGGTGTCGCTGATCTTGTACCAGCGTTCCTCGGGACCGAAGAAGATCGGCCAGGCAGCCCGGCCCAGCGTATCGAGCAGGACGGCGACATCCTTGACCATGATCTCGAAATTGATGCCGCGGCCATAGGGCTTTTCGCGCGCGCCGGTTGCCCAGATATCGCGCCGTTCGGCTGGGCCGGTGTCGTATTCCTCCAGCATGAACTCGACGCCGTCGCGCTCGATGGCCGCAAAACCCTGGTCCGGCCGGTCGTAGAGGACACGGAAACCGAGCAGGTCGCGCCAGAAGGCGAGACTTGCCGGCAGCGAGGTGATGTTGAGTTCCGGCACCAGAGCGGGGCGCGGATGCGAGCGGAGGGCTGTCATGAGGGCTCTCCATAGCAAATCGCGGCGGTGAGACCAGCCGCGCCCGGCGCCAGCAGGGCCGGCAGCCGCCCCGGCGCATCAGTGAAGGGGATCTCGTCGGTGATCAGCGCGTCGAGCCGGTCGTCGGCCAGCAGCGCCATCGCGGCTGCGGAGCGGCGGGCATAATCCCATCGCGCCCGGCGCGAGGACGAGACCTGGCCGACCTGCGAGGAGAGCAGTTGCAGCCGGCGCGAATGGAAGGCGCCGCCGAGCGGGGCCGCCACCGCGCCCTCGCCATACCAGCTCAGCTCGACGATCCGCGCCTCGGGGCCGGCGCAGCCGATCGCCGTTGCGAGACCCGCAGCCGAGGCGCTGGCGTGAAAGACGATGTCGGCATCCTGCGGCGCAGCGTCGGGCCGGGCGAAGCCGAAGCCGAGCCGGTTCGCCACCGCCTGACGGCTCTCGTCGAGATCGACCAGCGTCACCTCCGCACCCGGCAGCCTTGCCGCGAGCCAGGCCACCAGCAGGCCGATCACGCCGCCGCCGACCACGACGATGCGGTCGGCCGGGCCGGAGCCGGCATCCCAATGCGCGTTGAGGGCGGTTTCCATATTGGCGGCGAGGATGGCGCGGCGGGCGGGCACGCTCGACGGAACGCGGGTCAGCCGCTCGGCGGAGGCGATGAAGCGATCCTGATGCGGATGCAAGCAGAAGACGGTCTTGCCGATCAGGTCTGCGGGGCCGGCATCCGCGATGCCTACGGCGCAGTACCCGTATTTCACCGGGAAGGGGAAAGCACCCTGCTGGAACGGAGCCCGCATGCGCTCATATTCAGCCACTGGGACGCGCCCCTCCCAGACAAGGCGCTCGGTGCCGCGGCTGATCCCGCTCCACAGCGTGCGGATCAGGCAGTCCTGTTCGGCAAGCTCCGGAAGCGCTTCGACGTTCAGGGCGCATTCACGCGGCGCGACATACCAAAGCGCCGTCGCGGATGCGCTTGCATTCGACGAACTTGCACTCGACGAAAATGCCGGCTTTAGGTCTTGCGCCGTGTGGTTTTCCGCCATGTCGCCGTCTCCCGTCAGCTCTGCTTTGCCCGCCTCGCCCAGATCGATCGCATGACGGAGACAGCCATGAACCAGCGTCCCGCTCCGACCACGTTCCAGCCGGCGGCGCAAGGCCTTGCCGCTCCGGAAAGGGCGGAGCCATTGCCGGGCCTGACGCCGGCCGGACTGCAGTCGGACGCGGTTCTGGCGAAGCGGCGCCGGCTCGTTCTTGCCCTCAATCTTGTGACGCTGGCGGCGCTGGTCTATGGCCTCGCGCAGGTTTTGGGTGCCGGCGGCTGGACGGCAGCGGATGTCGCGATCTTCGTCGCCTTCCTGTTCGGCGCGCCCTGGACCGTGCTCGGCTTCTGGAACGCGGTGATCGGCTTCTGGCTGCTGCATGGCGTCAAGGACGGGATGGAGCGCGTCGCGCCCTTCGCGGCTGCCGGCGATCAACCGACGCCGATCGCGATCCGCACCGCGATCCTGATGACGTTGCGCAATGAGGACCCGGCCCGGGCGTTCCAGCGGTTGCGCGTCGTCAAGGACAGCCTCGATGCCACCGGCGAGGGCGGCTGGTTCGATTTCTTCGTCCTCTCGGACAGCGATGATCCGATTGTCTCCGCCGCCGAGGAGCAACTCGCTGCCGCATGGCAGCATGAGACCGGTGAGGACGGGCGCATCACGTATCGCCGCCGCAGCGACAATGCCGGCTTCAAGGCTGGCAATGTCCGCGATTTCTGCGAGCGCTGGGGCGGCGACTACGAGGTGATGCTGCCGCTCGACGCCGACAGCGTGATGTCGGGCGAGGCGATCGTGCGGCTGACGCGAATGATGCAGGCTTATCCTAGGCTCGGCATCCTGCAGAGCCTGGTCGTCGGCATGCCGAGCAAGTCCGCCTTCGCGCGTGTCTTCCAGTTCGGCATGCGCCAGGGCATGCGGCCCTACACGATGGGCTCGGCCTGGTGGATCGGCGATTGCGGCCCGTTCTGGGGCCATAATGCCATGGTCCGGATCGCGCCGTTCCGCGACGGCTGCCATCTGCCGGTGCTGCCCGGTGGTCCGCCGCTCGGCGGCGCCGTGATGAGCCACGACCAGGTCGAGGCGACGCTGATGCGCCGCGCTGGCTACGAGGTGCGCGTGCTGCCCGACGAGATGGGAAGCTGGGAGGAGAACCCGCCGACCATGCTAGATTTCGCCAAGCGCGACCTGCGCTGGTGCCTCGGCAATTTGCAATATCTGAAGCTGCTCGATTTGCCGGGCTTGCGTCCGATGAGCCGCTTCCAGCTCGTCTGGGCGATCCTGATGTTCCTCGGCCTGCCGGCCTGGACGCTGATGATCGCGCTCTTACCGCTCAAGGTGGTCGAAGACCGAGGTATCGAAGGCTACCCGTCGGGTCTCGCGGCGGGGCTCTATCTGCTGTTCCTGGCGATGTATCTCTCGCCCAAGCTCGCGGGCTTCACGGACATCCTGCTCAGTCGCGACGGCGCAAAGCGCTATGGCGGACCCTTGCGCTTCGTTGCCTCGGCCGCGATCGAGGTCGTCTTCGCCTTTCTTCAGGGCGCGGTGTCGAGTTTCCGGACCACGCTGTTCATGGTCGGTCTCTTGTTCGGCCGCGCGCGCATCGGCTGGAACGGGCAGGCGCGCGACGCCCGTACGCTGTCGCTCGCCACGGCCTTCGCCGGTTTGTGGCCGCATCTTTTGTTCGCGACCTATCTGTTCGGGGCGCTGATTCTGCTCTCGCCAGCGGTCCTGCTCTGGTCGTTGCCTCTGACGGCCGGCTATCTGCTGGCGATACCCTTCGCCATGGCGACCGCGCTGCCGGGTCTGGGCGCATGGTTTGCCCGCCGTGGACTCTGCGGCATCCCGGAGGATTTCGATCCTCCGGCCGAGCTCGTCGCCATCGCCGATCGGCCGCGCGCATGAACGCTCCGATCTATCCCAGGGGCACCGCCAAGGCGCTGTCGCGTTCGCTGCGCGTCTATCATGGCGATGCGGCCCGCAACGCCGCGATGGATGCGCTCTATGGCCGCTTCCTGCGGCCAGGCGATCTCGCCTTCGATATCGGTGCCCATGTCGGGGACCGTGTCTCGTCCTTCCGCCGGCTTGGCGCCCGCGTCGTCGCGCTCGAGCCGCAGCCTGGTCCGGCGCGGGTACTGCGGCTGATCCACGGCCGCGATGCGCAGGTCACGCTGGTCGAGGCGGCCTGCGGCGACCATGACGGTTCGATCACGCTGCGCATCAACAGCGCCAATCCGACCGTCTCGACCGCGTCGGATGCCTTCATCGGCGCGGCGCACGGAGCCGACGGCTGGGCGGAGCAGGTCTGGGACCACGAGATTGCCGTCCGCTGCACCACGCTCGACTCGCTGATCGCGCGACATGGCCTGCCGGCGTTGCTCAAGATCGATGTCGAGGGCTTCGAGGCTCATGTTCTGGCCGGGTTGACCCGGCCGGTCCCGGTGATCTCCTTCGAGTTCACCACGATCCAGCGCGACGTCGCCGAAGCCTGCCTCGCGCTACTGGAGACGCTCGGCCCCTATCGCTTCAACGTCGCGCTCGGCGAAAGCCAGCGGTTGGAACTGGACGAACCTGCCAGTGCCGAAGCCATCGGCGGCTATCTGCGCGAGCTTCCCCACGCCGCCAATTCGGGCGATGTCTATGCCATTATCGAGAGCTGAGCCGTCATGACCAAAATCGCCGCCTGCCTCCGCATCGCGTTGTTCGCCCTGACTGGAGTCGCTTCCCCCGCCTTCGCGGCAGGGGACATTGCGGTCGAGGTTCGCAATGAATCCGAGCCGGTGCTCTGCGCCGAGAAGGACAACGTCACGATCAAGGCGATCTCGCCCGAGGTGCGTCGCTTCCAGATCGAGGCCGCCCATCCCGCCTATATCGCGGGCCTGCTGCGCGACAATTGGGAGGCCGACTGGACCGCTTGCGACATGACCGGCGATCCTGCCTTCAAGGCGCCGGTGCCGCCGCGCCGCGTCACCTTCTACGAGAGCATCGAATACTGGCTCGTCGGCTACACCTTCCCGACCTTCTGGCGGCCGGCCGATACCACCTTCAAGGTGGGGGACCGCGTCGAGAAAGGGCTGCATCTTGTCCAGCTCTGGAAGCTCGGCAAGACCGGTTCCTACGAGGTGCTCGTGATCTATCCGCAGGACGGCTACTGGCGCACCCGGCCGCTGCCGCCGCCGCAGCTCTCCGCCGCGGCCTATGGTTCCTCCTTCCTGTTCGGGCCGATCGAGCAGGATGGCGGCCGCCCGGTCGTGAACATCAAGGAGATCGCGTTCGACCCCGCGACGCTGTCGTTCAAGCTCGATTTCAAGGACGGCTCGGCCGGCACGCTCAAGCTCGATTCCGTCGATGAGAACCGGATGGTGCTCGACGCCGTGCTCGACAAGCCGGTGACCGGGGGCAAGGCCTTCGTGGCTCTGCGCTCGATGTATGTCACCGAGGGTAACAACGACGTCGCCCGGATCGCTGTGCGCGAGCCCGGCGCCAAGGGCTGGCGCGAGGAGCCGCTGATGCCGTTCACCGGCGGCAAGGCGACCGACATCTGGATGGGCCGCACGACGCATTCGCGCCACAACACCTCCTCGCCCGACATGGTGTTCCGGCATTTCTCGACCGATCCGAACCCGCCGGCGAAGAAGTAGGAACGCATTGCGTTCCTGACGCGTTGCCCCATGACGCGGGCCGCGCATCGCGCTAGCCTTGGCCCAGTTGTCACCCAGCCTCGAGACCGCCATGCCGCGCTTTGCCGCCAATCTTTCGATGATGTTCACCGAATGGGCGTTCCTGGACCGCTTCAAGGCGGCCTCCAATGCAGGGTTCGAGGCGGTCGAGTTCCTGTTCCCCTACGAGCATCCCTCCGAGCAGATCGGGCTGGCCCTTGCCGGCGGCGAATTGCAGCAGGCGCTGTTCAACCTGCCGCCGGGCGATTTCGCCAATGGCGAGCGGGGCATCGCCGCGCTGGCCGGGCGCGAGGCGGAATTCAAGGCCGGCGTCGAGACCGCTCTGGCTTACGCGCATGAGACCGGCGTGAAGCGCCTGCACATGATGGCGGGTCTGGCCGATCCCGAGGACCGGACAGCGCAGGAAACCTACCGCGCCTCGCTGGCCTACGCGGCCGATGCGCTGGCGCCGCATGGCATCGACCTGCTGCTCGAGCCGATCAACGGCCGGGACATGCCGGGCTATTTCCTCAATGATTTCGACCGGGCAGCGGATTATGTCCGAGAGGCCGGCCGGGCCAACGTCAAGCTGCAGTTCGACATGTATCATTGCGAACTGATCCACGGCGACGTCGCCGGCAAGCTGAAGGCGCTCTACCCGCTGGTTGGCCATGTCCAGATCGCCAGCGCCAACGGACGCCATGAGCCCGACAGCGCCGGCCCCGATTATCCGAGCCTTTTCGCCCTGCTCGATGAGCTCGGCTATGACGGTTTCGTCGGCTGCGAGTACCGGCCGAGGGCCGGCACGCTCGAAGGTCTCGGCTGGTTTTCGGAATACCGCAAACCTGAGGGCAAATCCGATCCGCTGGACGCCGCGTGATGACGGGGTTCTCCTATCCGGTGCTGGTCGCCGATATCGGCGGCACGAATTGCCGTCTCTCGCTGGTCGAGAACGCCGGTGCGCCGCACCAGCCGCTGGCGCGGATCGGCACCGGCAGCCACCCGACGCCGGAGGCTGCGCTCGAGTCCGTGCTGACGACGCTGACGCAGCGGCCGCGCTCGGCCGTGCTCGCCGTCGCGGGGCCCTTGGAAGGGCGCAGCGCGCAACTCACCAATGCCAATTGGCATTTCGACGGGCCGCTGATCGGGCGGGCGCTCGGGCTGGAGCAGGGGCTGCTCGTCAATGATTTCGAGGCGCAGGCGGCCTCGCTCGCCGTGCTGGGCGAAGCCGATGTGACCACGGTCGTTTCAGGCGCGCCGGAGCCGGATGGGGTGCGTCTCGTGCTCGGGCCGGGCACGGGCTTCGGCGCCGCGGCCTTGGTCAAGCGCGGCGCGCGCGGCGTGCTGGTGCCGACCGAATGCGGCCATATCGGCGTCGGGCCGGAAGACCCGGCAGAGGAGAGGATATGGCCGGCGCTGAAGGCCGGACTTGCCCGGGTCACGATCGAAGACCTGTTGAGCGGCAACGGGCTGGTGCGCTTCCACCGCGCCGTCGCCAGCGAAGCCGGCATGCTGGAGGCCGATGTCAGTGCGGCCGACGTTACGACGCTGGCGCTCGACGGTGATCCCGCCGCGCTGATGGCGGTGGTCTGCTTCTGGCGGCTGCTGGCGCGGGTGGCGGGCGATCTCGCGCTTGCTTTCAAGGCGACAGGCGGCGTCTATATCTCTGGCGGCATCGTGCCGCGCCTGCTGCCGCTCGCCGACAAGGCGACGATCCACGCCGTCTTCTGCAGCAAGCCGCCGATGGAGGATCTGGCGGCGCGTTTCGCGCTCCATGTCGTCACCGCCCATGACGGCGCCGAGCAGGGCCTGGCGGCCATAGCGGCCGCGCCCAAGCGCTTCGGCCTCGACGATCCCGCCCGGTTGTGGTTTGGCTGAGGCAGGCGCGCCGGCCGGCGGGCTTTGACCGAGCATCTGCCGCGCATTTGTCCATCCTTCCCATCCAGGTGCTGCGCGCGTTCGCGGCCTTCATGGTCGCCGTGCACCATGTCCAGCCCGACGCGGCTGTTCTGGCGTTGCAGGGCGGAGGAAGCTTTGCCCGCAGCGACCTCCTGCCCTGGATGGCCGGCGTCGACATCTTCTTCGTCGTCTCCGGCTTCATCATGGTGCATGCCTCGGGCAAGCTTTTCGGCCGACCGGGCGCGGCGAAGCTCTTCCTGGAGCGCCGGATCGCGCGGATCGTGCCGCTCTACTGGGCCGCAACGACGCTGTTCCTGTTGATCGGGCTTGCTGTCCCGGCTGTGCTCAACTCCGGCGCGCCGGGCCTCGGGCAGATCGCTGCGTCCTACCTGTTCTGGCCGGCGGTCTCGACGCAGGGGCTCGTCCAGCCGGTCTATTCGCTGGGCTGGACGCTGAACTACGAGATGCTGTTCTACGTCCTGTTCGCGGCTGCGTTGATGCTGCCGCGGGCTTCTGTCGTCCCGGCCGTGACAGCGGCGCTTCTGGTTCTGGTGTTCAGCGAACTGCTGGCGGGACCGCTGCCATTGCCCTTCGGCTTCTGGGGCCAGCCGATCGTGCTGGAATTCGCGGCTGGGATGGCGCTGGCGCTGCTGCGGCGGGGCGGCCTGCATCTGGCCTCGCCGCTGCGCTGGGGTATTGCGGCGGGCGGCGTAGCGATCCTGCTATTTGGAGTGCACCTGCAGCTGCCGGCCGGTGCCTGGCGCGATGTCGCCTTGCATGGCTCGGCCGCGTCGCTGCTGGTGCTGGCGGCGGTTTCGGGCGGGGAGGAAGGGGCGCCGTCCGCAGCCATGCAGGCGCTGGCGCGGATCGGCGATGCCTCCTATGCGCTGTATCTCGTACATCCCTTCGTGATCAGGGGGCTGCGGGAGCTGTTCATGCGGGCGGGCCTATATCAGCCGACGCTGTTCATCGTCGTGGCGCTGGCAGGGGCGGTGGTCGCCGCGCTGGCGGCGCACCGCCTGTTCGAGGTTCCCGCGACACACTGGCTGCGGCGGCGGTTCGGTGCCTGACGCTCTGCGCTATGTCAGGCGCTTGCCCTTCAGCGATTGGCCCACGACGCCGCCGGCCCGGCGACGCTCTGCGCGTCTGGCCTTGATCGCCTCGGCATGCTCAGGCTGCGGGTGATAGCCGCGCTCCATGATCTCGAGGGAATATTCCTCATAGGTCAAGCCGAGCGCCTCCGCCTTCTCCTGGCGGTTCAATGCGATGTCGCGCGGCTTCTTCCAGGCCCTGCGGTGGGCAAAGCGCCAGTCGAAAGTGCGGCCGATTGCGCCGCTGCCATTCGCGGAGCGGCGCTTGCGCTCTTTCAGCGGCGGGCCGCCATTATGACCGATTCCGATAGGACGTGGGCGGGGCATGCGTGTTTGACTCTGTTGTGCTGGCATCACGATAAGGGGTGGATGTGTCCAAGCAAGTGACGCGCCACGGCTGCGGGCGTGACAGCGCGGCCGCGCCGGGCTATCCCGCCTGCTTCCCCCTCACGGACACATCATGGCCCCCTTGCTCCATCTGCGCGACGTCGCGCTCACTTTCGGCGGCCAGCCCCTGCTGGAGGCGGCCGAGATCGCCGTATCCGCCGGCGAACGCGTCTGCCTCGTCGGCCGTAACGGCTCGGGCAAGTCGACGCTGCTGAAGATCGTGGCGGGCCTTGTCGACGCCGACAGCGCCGAACGCTTCGTGCAGCCGGGCTGCACCGTGCGCTATCTGCCGCAGGAGCCGGACTTCACCGGCTACAAGACCTCGCTGGCCTATGTCGAGGCGGGGCTCGGACCCGGCGACGACGCCTATCGCGCGCAGTACCTGATCGACGAGCTCGGCCTCACCGGCCAGGAAGACCCCGCCACCATGTCGGGCGGCGAATCGCGCCGCGCGGCGCTGGCGCGCGTGCTGGCGCCGGAGCCCGACATCCTGCTGCTGGACGAGCCGACCAACCATCTCGACCTGCCGGTGATCGAATGGCTGGAGCAGGAGCTGAAATCGCTGCGCTCGGCCATGGTGCTGATCAGCCATGATCGTCGCTTCCTGACCAATCTGTCGCGCGCCACGATCTGGCTCGACCGCGGCCTGACCC
The DNA here is from genome assembly GCF_056404835.1 of Allobosea sp. P2_B12. Taxonomy (NCBI): domain Bacteria; kingdom Pseudomonadati; phylum Pseudomonadota; class Alphaproteobacteria; order Hyphomicrobiales; family Alloboseaceae; genus Allobosea; species Allobosea sp. P2_B12. The sequence continues at coordinate 429,606 of NZ_JBFUDG010000002.1, forward strand.
GGCGCATGGACCGGGGCTTCGGCGAGTTCGAGGCCTGGCGCGACGAGGTGCTGGCGCAGGAAGAGCTCGACCGCCACAAGCTCGACCGCAAGATCGCCCGCGAGGAAGACTGGCTGCGCTATGGCGTCAGCGCGCGGCGCACCCGCAACCAGCGCCGCCTCGGCGAGCTCCACGGCCTGCGCGAGCAGCGCCGCACGGCGCGCTTCGCCGTCGGCAACGTCAAGCTGGAAGCCAGCGAGGCGCAGACCTCCGGCAAGCTGGTGATCGAGGCGGTCAACGTCGCCAAGGCCTATGGCTCGAATGTCGTGATCAAGGATCTGTCGCTGCGCGTCGCGCGCGGCGACCGGATCGGCATCGTCGGCCCCAACGGTGCCGGCAAGACGACGCTGATCAATCTGCTGACCGGGCAGCTCGCGCCCGATTCCGGCACGGTGAAGCTTGGTGTCTCCCTGAACATGGTGACGCTCGACCAGCGCCGCGAAAGCCTCGACCCGGCGACGCCGCTCGGCGATGTGCTGACCGGCGGCGGCTCGGACCAGGTCATGGTCGGCGACACCCCGCGCCATGTCATCGCCTATATGAAGGACTTCCTGTTCCAGCCGATCCAGCGGCGCACGCCCGTCGGCGCGCTGTCCGGAGGCGAGCGCGGCCGGCTGATGCTGGCCCGCGCCCTGGCGAAGCCCTCCAACCTGCTGGTGCTGGACGAGCCGACCAACGATCTCGACCTCGAGACGCTCGACCTGCTGCAGGAGCTCCTGGCCGACTACAAGGGCACCGTGCTGCTGGTCAGCCATGACCGCGACTTTATCGACCGCGTCGTCTCGGCGACGCTGATCTCGGACGGCGACGGCGTCTGGACCGAGTTCGCCGGCGGCTACACCGATATGGTGGCACAGCGCGGGCGCGGCGTTGGGGCGAAGGCGAGGATCGTCGCCGGCAAGTCGCCGGCGGGTGTGGTTGCGCCGGTTGCGGCCGCACCGGCCCCCGTCAACAGGCGCAAGCTCTCCTTCAACGAGAAGCATGCTCTGGAGACGCTGCCCAAGCGCATCGAGGTCTTGCAGGCCGAGGCCGCCAAGCTGAACGTGGCGCTGGCGGGCGATCTCTACACCCGCGACCCGAAGCTCTTCGCCAAGGCCACCGCGAGGCTGGAGGAGGTGACACGCGAGATCGGGCAGGCGGAAGAGCGCTGGCTAGCGCTGGAGATGCTGCAGGAGGAAATCGGGGCTTGAAGGCTTTCGTTTCAGCCTGACGCTTCGCCTCTTCGTCATGGTCGGACAAGGGCGAGCATGACGGTGAAGTCAGGCCCCGCCATACCTTTTTCGTCTCCGCCCGATCGCGAAAACGCATTTGTTGCGGGGGCTGAATCTAAGCACTGTCGCGGCACAAGAAGGCGAGGAAACGGCATGAGACTGAAGGGCAAGACGGCGCTGATCACCGGCGCGGCGCAGGGGTTTGGGTTCGGCATCGCCGAGACCTTCGTCAGGGAAGGTGCCCGCGTCGCGGTGCTCGACCTCAATGGCGACAAGGCCAAGGAAGCGGCGAAGGCGATCGGCCGCAAGGCCTTTGCGGTGACCTGCGACGTCGCCAAGGCCAAGAGCGTCGACAAGGCGGTGGCGCGCGTCATCGCGAAGTTCGGCCGCCTCGACATCGTCGTGAACAATGCCGGCACGAGCCATCGCAACATGCCGATGATCGAGGTTCCCGAGGATGTGTTCGACCGCGTCTTCGCCGTCAACGTGAAGTCGATCTACCTGATGGCGAAGGCGACCGTGCCGCATTTCCGCGAGCATGGCGGCGGCGTCATCCTGAACATCGGCTCGACGGCGGGCATCCGTCCGCGCCCCGGCTTGACCTGGTACAACGGCTCGAAGGGCGCGGTGAACCTGCTCTCGAAATCCATGGCTGTGGAGCTGGCGCCGGACCATATCCGGGTCAACGCGATCGCGCCGGTCGCGGGCGAGACGCCGCTGCTGGCGACCTTCATGGGCGAGGACACGCCCGAGAAGCGCGCCCAGTTCCGCGCCTCGATTCCCTGGGGCCGGCTCTCGACGCCGCAGGACATGGCCAATGCGGCGCTGTTCCTGTGCTCGGACGAGGCGGAGATGGTGACGGGGAGCGTGCTGGCTGTAGATGGCGGACGCTGCATCTGAGGATTTTCCTCGTCATGCTCGGGCGAAGCGCAGCGCAGACCCGAGCATCTCGGAAACCAGGATCTTCGCGTCCTGAGATTCTCGGGTCGGCGCTTTGCGCCGCCCGAGAATGACGCCGTAGAGGATCACACCGGCTTCGTATGCAGCGCGATCTGCTGGCGTAGCATCACGGTGCCGTCGAGTTCGAAGCCGCGCTGCTCGAGCGTGATATGGGGCGCGGCTGCGTCGCCCTCGATCTGGAACAGGTGCCAGGTCGCCATCTCGCCATGGCCGAGGGGGCCGATCGAGCAGGAGGGCACGCCGACGATCGGCACGTCGCGGCCGAGCCCGGGCCGCCAAGCCAGCGAGAATTTGTGATTATGGCCGTGCAGCACGAGGTCGGCCCCCTTGCGCGCCAGCATAGTCTCGAAGGCGGCTGCATCGACCAGCTCGCGCGAGCGCCGGGCGCCGCCGACATAGGGCGGATGGTGGATCAGCACGACGCGGATCAGGCGCTCGTCGCGGCCACGATCGAGCAGGGCTTCAGTTGCGGCGATCTGCTTGGCGCCGATACGCCCCGTCGCCATCAGCGGCATGGTCGGGATGCCACTGTTCAGGCCGATCAGCGCGACATTGCCTTGCCGGCGATACCAGGGGTAGCCGATCGTGCCGTCGTCGCTGGCGACCCAGGGGCCGAGATGGCTCGCGAGCGCCTTCAGCGAGGAGCGGGCATAGGCGTCGTGATTGCCCGGCACGAAGGAGACCGCCTCGCGCGGGCCGAGCGTGTCGAGGAAGGCGACGGCCGTCTTGAATTCATTGGGCAGCCCGATATGGGCGACATCGCCGGTGCAGGCGATATGATCGGGCCGCTGCGCCTGGATATCGGCGACGATCAGCGCCAGGGTGTCCATATCATGGGCGTGCCGGCGCTTGCGGCGCCAGTTGACGTAGCCTGTCGCGCGCTTGCCCAGCAGTTGATGCAGCGAGAAGCCCGCGAGCGGGCCGAGATGCGGGTCGGACAGATGCGCGAGCTTGAACACAGCCTCAGCGCTTGCCCTCGCGACCAGCTGCCGTCAAGCGCGCAGATGGGTCGAACTCGACGCCATCCGCGCTGCGTGGCCGATCAGTTGGCCGCGCCGGTGAGCTCGGAGACGACGCGCGAATCGGTCAGGGTCAAAGCGGGCTGCCAGACGAAGGCCGGCTTGGCCCGCAGGCGAGCGATGATAAAGGTGAGCAGCATGACGAAATTCCCCAGCAGTGAGCCGGTGGTATCTGCCTCCTTTGCGGCGCGTTTGTGACGTAACGGAACCTAGAATGAGTGTCCGCTATGCGTTATTTGCATAGACAAATCAGAAACCATCGGGAGGCGTCGTCATGGCGGAGAGCGGGGGCGCGAGTGGCGGCAGGGAGCCCGAAGCCGGGCTGACGCGGCTGCAAAGGCTGCAGATCAGGGTGCTGCACACCTATTTCCGCTTCGCGCGCGGCATGACGCTGGGGGTCCGGGCGGCCGTGCTGAACGATGCCGACGAGGTCTTCCTGATCCGCCATACCTATACGCCGGGTTGGCAGCTGCCGGGCGGCGGCGTGGAGGCTGGGGAGACGCTGAACGAGGCGCTGGCGAAGGAGTTGCGCGAGGAGGCCTGTATCCGGCTGACAGGCCCAGCGCAGTTGTTCGGCATCTACTTCAACCGCAAGGTCTCGCGGCGCGATCACGTGGCGCTTTATATCGTCAGGGGTTTCGTCGTCGACGAGGCCAAGAAGCCTGACATGGAGATCGCGGAGGCGCGCTTCTTTCCGCTCGACGAGCTGCCGCAAGGGCTGACGCCGGCAACGCGGCGGCGACTGGCGGAGATCACCGAAGGTGCCGTGCCGGCCACGGATTGGTAAGCGCAACGGGGCGATAGACGCCCGCCCGTCGCTCTGCTACATCGCCGCCATCATGACGAACGGGCACCTCATTTCACTGCTGCGACGACCGGCGCGCTGAACGCGCTTTCCGGCAGGCCTGCGCCTTGCGCGGACCTGCGTTCACATCGTCCAGCATTGTTCTGCCCGCAGGTTTGCCGCCGTCATGACCTCCTTGCCTTTGACCATTCGCCATGAGCTTCCCGTCGATGCGGCCGCGATCGAGCGCCTGCATGAACGCGCTTTCGGGCCGGGCCGTTTTGCGCGCACCGCCTTCCGCCTGCGCGAGGGCGTGCCGCCGGATCCCGCGCTGACATTCGCGGCCCATGTCGGCACGTTTCTGGTCGGCTCGATCCGGGTGACGCCGGTGGCTGCGGGCGGTCGCAAGGCCCTGATGCTGGGGCCGCTGACGGTCGATCCCGCCTTCGAGGGGCGCGGCATCGGCGCTGCCCTGATGAACCGCTCGATCGAAGCGGCGCGGGAGGCCGGTCACGATCTCATCCTACTGGTCGGCGACGCGCCCTATTACGCCCGCTTCGGCTTCAGGGGGATCCCGCCCGGCCAGCTCCTGCTACCGGGGCCGGCCGATCCCGCGCGGTTTCTCGCGCTGGAGTTGGTCGAGGGCGTGCTGGCGCAGCGGCGGGGGGCTGTGACCGCGATCAAGCCAGGCGCATGAGGCTTGCCGCGACGTCATTCTCGGGCTTGACCCGAGAATCTCATGACACGGAAACTCTGGTTTCCGAGATGGTCGGGTCAAGCCCGACCATGACGCGCCAGGCCTTTACGCAGCCGCGTCCGGGCGCCGGTTGAAGCGCCGGCCGCTTTCGCCGATCCAGCCGGCGACGAGCGCTCCGAAGAGCAGGGCGAGGCCGAGCAGGCCGATGAAGAGCGGCGAGATCGAGACGCCGCGCACGATGCCGGAATCGCTGATGCGCAGGCCGATCCAGTCCGTGCCGGCGAACTGGCTGCCCGAACGCACCGGCACGATGCGCGGCACCGAGACGGCGGAGCCGCTCTCCTGGCCGATGCGGCGTGAGGATCCGCCGGTCGCTTCGGCCAGCGCCTGCAGCGCCGTCGGGTTGCTGACGACCTCCATCAGCTCGCGCGGATTCTCCGGGCCGAGGCTGGCGAAAGCGGTGAGATTGTCGCCGGAGATGCGGTGCAGGCCGAACTCGCTGCTCGGAATGCGCGCGGTGAACAGGCCCGGCCGGCCGGGTTCGAGCGGGACGGAGCGGGACTGGCCGTCGGGGCCGGTGACGATGACGGGGGCGGGGTTGTCGCCGAGCGTCTGGCGTTCGACCTCGATGACGCCGCCGCGCGCGACGGCGCGCAGCGCCTCCTCCTCGAGATCTGGCTCCTTCATCAGCCAGTGGCCGAGGCGGCGCAGCAGGTCGAGATGCGGCCCGCCATCGCGGAAGCCGCGCGCCCAGAGCCAGGCATGGTCGGAGAGGAAGAGCGCGACGCGGCCCTTCTGCTCGCGCGCCAGCATCAGCAGCGGGCGATCGCCCGGGCCGGTCATCACGGGCGAGCCGGTGCGGGCGCGGGCGCCGACCATGCGCAGCCATTCGCCCCAGCGCGGCGGCTCGACCTCGGAGCCTGGCAGGTCGCGGGTGACCGGGTGGCGCTTGCCGGGCTCGCTGACCCGGGCGCGATAGGCCTCGTCGATGACCGAGCCGTCGGGCGTGGCCGGCAGGATCTGGCTGAGCGGCGTGCGCGAGAGCGACTGGGCACCGGCATATTCCGGCCCGGCCGCGATCAGCAGCGCGCCGCCCTCGCGGACATAGCGGACGATGTTGTCGAAATAGACCAGCGGCAGGATCGACTGGTTGGCGTAGCGGTCGAAGATGATCAGGTCGAATTCCTTGATCTTGACCTGGAACAGCTCGCGCGTCGGGAAGGCGATCAGCGAAAGCTCGTTGATCGGCGTGCCGTCCTGCTTCTCCGGCGGGCGCAGGATGGTGAAGTGGACGAGGTCGATATTGGCGTCGGCCTTGAGCAAATTGCGCCAGGTACGCTCGCCCGGATGCGGCTCGCCAGAGACCAGCAGGACACGGAGCTTGTCGCGCACGCCCTCGATGGTGATGACGGCGCGGTTGTTGGCGAGCGTCAACTCGTTGTCGAGCGGGGCGGCCTCGATCTCGATGACATTGGGGCCGCCGCGGTCGATCCGGACCGGCACCGACACGGTTTCGCCGACCGTGACCTCGCGGCGCGCGATGATCTCGCCGTCGCGGCGGACGGTGAGGCCGGCACGACCGGGTCCGCCCTTTTCGAGCACGCGCAGGCGCACCGTCTGGTCCTTGCCGACGATGCCGAAGCGCGGCGAATCGACCAGCACGATGCGGCGGTCGATCTCGGCATTGCGGCCGGTCGTCAGCACATGCAGCGGCGCGCGCAAGCCGAGCGCCTCGGCGGTCGGCGGCGCGTCATGGGCCAGCCCGTCGCTGATGACGATAGCGCCGGCGACGCGTTCGGAGGGGACGTCGGCGAGGCTCGCGGCCAGCGCCTCGAACAGGCGGGTGCCGTCGCCCGACCCTTGCGCGTCACGGACCTCGACGATGCGGGATTCGACATTGGTCAGGCCGCGCAACTGGCGCTCAACCTCAGCCTGGGCGGCCTCGGTCTGCGCGGCGCGGTCGGCGAGACGGTTCGAGCCCGAGCGGTCGACGACGACGGAGACGACGTCCTTGACCGGCTCGCGGTCCTCAAAGACCAGCGAGGGATCGGCCAGCGTCACGGCCAACACGGTCAGCGCCAGCGCGCGCAGGATGGCACTGCGGCCGGCCAGCACGATCGCTGCGCCAGCCGCCAGCGCCGCCAGAACGGCAAGGCCGATCAGCAGCGGCAGCGGGACGAGCGGCGCGAAGGAGAGGCTCCACATGGCTTACTGTCCAAACTCTGTCATTGACCGAGCCGCTCGAGCAGGGCCGGGACATGGACCTGGTCGGCCTTGTAGTTGCCGGTAAGCGCATACATCACGAGGTTGACGCCGGCCCGCAGCGCCATTTCGCGCTGGCGCGGATCGGAGCCCGAGAGCGGTACCAGCGGCTCGCCGCGCCGGTTCACCGCCCAGGCCGAAGCGAGGTCGTTCGAGGTGATGACGATCGGTGAGACATTGTCGCCGGCGCGGGCCGGACGACGGCCATCGGCGCCGGCCGGGGGCAGGATCTCGACCCAGGTCGTGCCGGAATCATAGCGGCCGGCAAAACCGTCAAGGATGTAGAAGGTCTTGGTCAGGACGTGGTCGCGCGGCAGCGGCTCCAGCTCGGGGATGTCCAGCGTCTGCAGCATGCGGCGCAACTGCTCGCCCTCGGGCGTGGTGCCGCCGCCGGGCCGGGCGCTCATCGCGTCGCGGGTGTCGAAGATCACGAGGCCGCCGCCCTTCATATAGGCTTCGAGCTTGCGCAGGGTCTCGGCGGTCGGGATCGGCCGGCCGGCGACGATCGGCCAGTACAGCACCGGGAAGAAGGCGAGTTCATCGCGATCGGCATTGACGCCGACGGCTTCGCCCGGCTCCAGCGCGGTGCGGGCACCAAGCACGATGTTGAGGCCAGCCAGCCCGGCCTTCGACATGTCGTCGACCGCCCTGTCGCCAGTGACGACATAGGCCAGCCGCGTCACGGCGCCGGCTGCGAAGAGCTCGCGCGGGATCGGCGGGCGCTGGTCGGGGGGGGCGACGGCCGTCGGTGGGGTGGCTGGCTGCGCCTGTGCGCGTGCCGGTTCGGGCAGCAGCGTCGTGCCGCCCAGAGCCAACGCCAGCAGGATCGCCGCCGGCGCGGCATGGCGGGCCCTGCGGGCGACCGAGAGCCTGCCGCCGAGCCAGAGCGTCGCCAGCGTGTCGGCGACCAGCAGCAAAAGCGCCAGCACCAGCAGTTGCGGGCGGATGTCGAGCGCGACGGGCTTGTCGACCGGCAGGATCGGCGCCCCGAGCGCCGCGAGGTCGATGGCGCGCAGGGTGTCGGTTGGGTTCAGCGCATTCACGGCGAGCGAGCCGTCGGCGGGTCCGTAGATGCCGGGCGGGTGGGCGAGCGTCGCGCGTCCGGTGAAGCTGCGGGCTACGGGCTGGGCGGTGGCCGGGGGACTGCGGAAGGTGCCGCTGCCGTCGAGGACGCGGGTCGGCGACAGGGTTTCCACGCGGGCATCCTCTCCCTGGGGTTCGGCAGGGCCGGTGCCGGCGAGGCCGACGATCTTTCTGAGCATCTCGACGAAGAGGCCCGAGAGCGGCAGGTTCGACCAGGTCGTGTCGGCGGTGACATGCATCATCGCGATCATGCCGTCGCCGCGGCGCTCGCCGGTGACGACGGGCGTGCCGTCCTCCAGCGCAGCCCAGGTCTTGCGGGCCAGATCGGCCTCGGGCTCGGCCAGGATCTGGCGGGAGACGCGGACGTCGTCGTTGATGGCCGTGCCGAAGAAGGGGCTCTCGCGGCTGAAGGGGGCGAGCTTGCGCGGCGTCTCCCAGGACAAGCCACCACCGAGCGTGCGGCCGCCCCGGCGCAGGCGCACCGGCGTCAGCTCGTCGGATGCGGCTGCGAGGCGGGCTCCCGCGAAGCGCAGCAGCACGCCGCCGCGCTGGATGAAGGCGTTGATCTTGCCGGCGGTGTCGCCGTCGAGCGCGCCGATATCGGCCAGCACCAGCACCGAGAGGTTCTGCGTCAGCAATTCGCCGACGGGGTCGGTCGAGCCCGGGCGCGGCTCGCGGATCTCGGCGAAGGGCGACAGCGCGCGCGAGACGTAATAGGTCGGCGACAGCAGTGGCTGGGCAGTGTCTGTGGTCGCGCCCGAGACGATGCCGACGCGGCGGCGCTTGGCGCGGTCGTCGAGCAGCGCGACGGCCGCCGCGCTGCGCTCGCCCACCACCTCCAGACGCGAGACGGAATTGCGCACTTCAATCGGCAGGGTCAGCCGCGCCGTTGTCTGGAGTTCGGAGCCGTTGAAGACGAAGGGGGCGTCGCCGAGCGGCAGGCCCTTGAGGTCGAGCGCGCGGACCTGGCCGCTGGCGGCTGCCGCAGGCGTCGGGCGCAGCACCTTGACGGCGAGAGCTCCGGCGAGGTTCTCGGGCGCCGCCAGCGCGAGCTGGTCGATCGAGCCGGCATGGATCGACATGCGGCCGGCGCTGGCCTCCTGCTTCAACCTGGCGAGGAAGGCGGCGTCGTCCGTGACGGAAAGCCCGTCCGCGACCCAGACGACCTCCGCATCCGGCGCCATCCGCAGGAACGCCTCGATCCGGGGCAGATGGGCGGCGCGGTCGGGCGCATGGGGCTGGAGCGCGAAGGCGCGTAAGCGATCGAGCGCGGCGCGCGGCTCCGACAGCATGATCTCGGCCGGGTTCTCTGCAAGCCCGAGGATGGCGACGGGCCGGCCCTCGCGCGCGGCGGCGGCGACGCGGGATTCCGCGACCAGGAGGCGTTCGGGCCAGTCGGTCGCGGCGCCGAAGCCGTTGTCGACGAGGAGCAGCATCGGGCCGCGCAACGGTCCGGCCTCGCGCGGCGGGTTCCAGACCGGGCCGGCGACCGCAAGGATCGCGAGCGCGGCTACGATCATGCGCAGCGCCAGCAGCCACCAGGGCGTATGCGCCGGCAACTCGCGCTTGGCGACGAGGTCGGCCATGATCTTCAGCGGCGGAAAGTCGATCCGGCGCGGGCGCGGCGGCGTCACCCGCAGGATCAGCCAGAGCGCCGGCAGCAGGGCCAGCGCCGCGAGAGCGAGCGGCGCCGAGAAGGCGAGGGGGAGCGAGCTCAGCACCGGCTATCTCCCCGTTCCGCGCGCAGCCGCGACGAGGCTGGCGATGCGCAGCACGCCCTCGCTGGCGGGCCTGTCGGTGCGGTGGAGCGTCAGGGTCCAGCCGGCCTTGCGGCAGGCCTCCCGGATCGCGTCGCGATGGGCCTCCAGCCGCTGGCGATATTCGACGCCCCAGGAACCGGCATCGCCGACCCGCAGCGACAGCCCGTCCTCGAGGTCGAAGAGCTCGGCCTGGCCGGTGAAGGGGAAGGTTTCCTCGATCGGGTCGGCAATCAGCAGGACATGGCCGCGCGCGCCTGACGACGACATCGTGGCAATGCGCTTGGCGAGCGAAGCGGCTGGCGAGAGTCCGTCGGTAATGATGATCGCGTCGGCGAGGCGGGGCAGCGGCATGTCCGGCGGCAGATCGGTGTCGGTGCCCTTCGCATCAGCCAGGATCGCCTGCGCCAGCGTCTCGACGATGCGGCGCGAGGCCAGGGCCCGCGTCAGGCCGAGATGACCGACGCGCTCGCCGCCATCGACCAGCGTCTCGGCCAGAGCGAAACCCGCGATTAGGGCGCGATCGACCTTCGAGGCCAGGGCCAGCGAGGAGGCGAAGCCCATCGAGGCGGAGCGGTCGATCCAGAGCCAGATCGCGTGCGAGGCTTCCCATTCGCGTTCGCGGACGAAGAGGTGGCCGTCGCGGGCCGAGCGGCGCCAGTCGATGCGCGAGGCGGATTCGCCGGTGACGAGCGGGCGGTACTGCCAGAAGGTCTCGCCCGGTCCGGCCCGGCGGCGGCCATGGATGCCGTGGACGCTGGCCGAGACACGCCGCGCCTCGAGGATCAGCCGTGGCAGGCGCGCCGCGAGATCGAGCGACGCGGTGACGACCGGCTTGGCGGGCTGGCGCTCAGAGGACCCGAGAACGCGCGTTCGCAGCATCGGCGGCGGCCCCTATCCGATCCGTTCCACGAGCTTGCCGATGATGCCCTCGACCGTCTCGCCATCGGCGCGGGCCGCGAACGTCAGCGCGACGCGATGCTTCAGCACGGGAATGGCGAGCGCTACGACATCGTCCACGGAGGGAGCAAGCCGCCCCTCGACCAGCGCGCGGGCGCGGCAGGCCAGCGTCAGCGACTGGCTGGCGCGCGGGCCGGGGCCCCAGGCGAGCTTGTCGGTGATCGCGCCATCGCTGCCCTCGCCGGGGCGGGCAGAACGGACGAGATCGAGGATCGCATCGACCACGTTCTCGCCGACCGGCAGGCGGCGCACGAGGCGCTGCGTCGCCATCAGCGTTTCGGCCGTCATCGCCTGGACCGGCTTGTGCTCGGAGGCGCCGGTGGTCTCCATCAGAATGCGCCGCTCGGCCTCGCGATCGGGATAGGCGACGTCGATCTCGAGCAGGAAGCGGTCGAGCTGGGCTTCGGGCAGGGGATAGGTGCCCTCCTGCTCGATCGGGTTCTGGGTCGCCAGCACATGGAAGGGAGCAGGCAAATCGTAGCGCTCGCCGCCGACCGTGACATGGTGTTCCTGCATCGCCTGCAGCAGCGCCGACTGGGTGCGCGGCGAGGCGCGGTTGATCTCGTCGGCCATCAGGAGCTGGGCGAAGACCGGCCCCTTGATGAAGCGGAAATGGCGCTTGCCGTCGGCGCTCTCGTCGAGAACCTCGGAGCCGAGGATGTCGGAGGGCATCAAATCGGGCGTGAACTGGACGCGGCGGGCGGCGAGGCCGAGCACCGTGCCCATGGCTTCCACGAGCTTGGTCTTGGCGAGGCCGGGAACGCCGACGAGCAGGCCGTGGCCGCCCGCCAGCAGCGTGATCAGCGAGAGATCGACCACCTTCTGCTGGCCGAAGATGACCTGGCCGATTTCGGCGCGCGCCGCGCTGATGGCGCCGAGCGCGGCTTCCGCGGCTTCGACGATCCCGGTATCGAGGCTGATCGGCGGGTTGGCCTCCGCGGCCCGGACTTGCGCCATCATGTCGATCTCCTTCACCCTCTGGGTCGCATCTTCGTCATCGAGCTGCGCGTTCTCGAACTTTCGCTGAACGCACCTGCCTCGAATTCGCCTGGCCTCGGGACGTCTCGAAACCTTGCAACGGCGAACCTTGTTAAGGCCTTGGCCGTTGAGTGTGGACGGGGCGCCATGCCGGCTCAAGGCTAGAATGGCGCGGTGCACAGAACTCGGCTTCACGATTATGTGGAGTTCAAGGCAGAGGCTAAGATGCAACCAATATGCCGCATGCGGCGCCTACGGGTTTTTCGATGAGCGATTCCGGCAATGCCATGGAGCGGATGGTCGCTGCGTTGCGGGGCGGGCCGGGGCGCGGTTTGCCGCCCGTAGAGCGCTGGAACCCCGATTTCTGCGGCCATATCGACATGCGGATCGCCGCCGACGGAACCTGGTTCTATCTGGGGACGCCGATCGGCCGGCCGGCCCTGGTGAAGCTTTTCTCTTCTGTTCTGCGCCGCGATGGCGACGATTACGTTCTCGTGACCCCGGTCGAAAAGCTCGGGATCGTGGTCGAGGACGCGCCCTTCCAGGCTGTCGAGATGGCGGTCGAGGGGGAGGGCGATCAGCGCTCGATCGCGTTCCGGACGCAGGTCGACGATCTCGTGACGGTTGGATCCGAGCATGCGATTCGCTTCGAACGCGAAGCCGGCGACGGGCTGAAGCCCTATGTTCATGTCCGGCGCGGGCTCTGGGCACGCGTCACCCGTGCCCTGACCTATGACCTGCTGGCTTTCGGGGAGGTGCGCGACGTCGATGGCGTCCCCTGGTTCGGGATCGCGGTGGCCGGCGCGTTTTATCCCGCCGTGCCAGCGGGCGAGATCGAAGAGACCTGATGCGTGCGCTGAATTTGACGGCCGAGGAATTCGCCCGCCTCGCGATGGAGCGTTTGCGGCCCGAGCCGCCCGCGCTCGGCGACATGATCGCCCGGCCGCGTGGCGACCATGACATGCAGCCGCAGCCGGTGCCCTTGCCCGATGAGAAGGCCGCGGTTCCCGCCGCCGTTCTGATCGCGATCGTGCCGCGTGCCGAGGGGCCGACGGTGCTGCTGACGCAGCGCGCGGCGGCTTTGCGCAGCCACTCGGCGCAGGTGGCGTTTCCCGGCGGTCGGGTCGATGCCGTCGACGGCTCGCCGGTGATCACGGCGCTGCGCGAGACGGAGGAGGAGATCGGGCTGTCGCGCGAACGCATCCGCACGCTCGGCTTCCTCGACGCCTATCTCACCGGCACGGGCTATCGCATCGTTCCCGTCGTGGCGCTGGTCGAGCCGCCGTTCTCGCTGACCATCAATGCCGACGAGGTCGACGAGGCCTTCGAGGCGCCGTTGTCCTTCCTGCTCGATCCGGCCAACCACCGACGCGAAGGCCGGGAGTGGCAGGGACTCTACCGCACCTACTATGCGATGCCATACGGGGATCGCTATATCTGGGGCGCAACCGCCGGCATGATCCGCAATCTCTATGAGCGGCTCGCCGGCTGAACCGACTGGACGACCACGCCCATGCTGCGCTCGATCATCGAAGAGGTGCTTCTCTTCGTCCTGCCCTTCTGCATCTTTGCCGGGTATCTCGTCATCAAGCGCCGCAACCCGCTCGATGTCGAGCACTGGAGCCGGCACGTCTTCTGGCTGGCGATCGTCGGCCTGGCGCTGGCGATCGCGCTCGTCGCCTATGGCGGCTGGACGGCGCCGCGCAGCAAGGGCGCCTATGAGCCGCCGCATATGGAGAACGGGACGCTGGTGCCGGGCCGCTTCAAATGACCTTGCCGCCGGTGCAGGCCATCGCCGCGTTCCTGGCCCGGCCGGCGCTGGCGGCGGTGCTAACCGCCTTGAACGGGGACGGCGAGGAGACTCGCGTCGTCGGCGGGGCGGTGCGCGACCTGTTGCTGGGCGAGCGGGTGGGCGATGTCGATCTTGCCACCACGGGCTTGCCGCAGGAGACGATCCGGCGCGGTGAGGCTTCCGGCTTCAGGGCGGTGCCGACCGGTATCGAGCACGGCACGGTGACGCTGGTCCGCGACGGCATCGGCTTCGAGGTGACGACGCTGCGCGAGGATGTCGAGACCGACGGGCGGCGGGCCAAGGTGGTGTTCGGACGCGATTTCGTTGCTGATGCGCTGCGGCGCGATTTCACGGTCAACGCGCTGTCGCTCGACCGCAGCGGTGTCGTGCACGATCATTGCGGCGGGCTTGCCGATCTTGCGGCAAGGCGCATCCGCTTCATCGGCGACGCGGGGAGCCGCATCCGCGAAGATTATCTGCGCATCCTGCGCTTCTTCCGCTTCCATGCCCGCTATGGCGCAGGCGCGCCCGACCCCGGGGGTGTTTCCGCCTGCATTGCCGGACGGGTGGGGCTCGCCGGGCTGTCGCGTGAGCGCGTCCGGGCGGAGCTGATGAAGCTGCTCGCCGCACCCGGCGCGGCCGAGGTCGTCGCCGCGATGGCAGGCGCCGGGCTGCTGATGCCGATCATTGGCGGCGTGCCGCATCTGTCGCGCTTTACGGCGATCAGCGCTGATGGCGATGGCGGGAAGGTCTATCCGGCGTTTCGGCTGGCTGCGCTCACCGTCATGGTACGCGAGGACGCGCTGCGGCTGCGGGACGCCTTGCGGCTGTCGAACGAGGAGTTCGACCGGATCGAGCGCATCGCCGGCGCGATGGAGGGACTGTCGGGGTGGGCTTCGCCGCCGGATATCGCGTCGCTGCGCCATCTCGCCCACCGCCTCGGCAATGACGCAGTGGCCGCGGGGCTGGTTTTCCTGACAGCAAACGCCGACGAGGCCGTAAGGCAGCAGGCTCAAGCGATGATCACCGAACTGGCTCGCACGCCGCCGTTCCGGCCGACCGGCAGGGATGCCATGGCGCTTGGCGCGGAGGCCGGACCGCTTGTCGGGCGCGTGCTGGAGACGGCGCGGCGGGATTGGGTAGACGCCGGCGCGCCGGCCGAGGCGGCCACGCAGGCCGCTTTCGTCAAGCGCGCATTGGCGGCGCTGCTGGCCGTGCGCTAAGCCCTTTACGGCCAGCGCACGGTCGGCGGCATCGAGGACAGGATCGAATCGACGTTGCCGCCGGTCTTCAGCCCGAAGATGGTGCCGCGGTCGTAGAGCAGGTTGAACTCGACATAGCGGCCGCGGCGGATTTGCTGCTCGTGGCGCTCGGCTTCACTCCAGGGCTTTCCCATGTTGGCGCGCAAGATCGGCGGATAGGCCTTCAGGAAGGCCTCGCCGACAGCCTGGGTGAAGGCGAAGTCGCCCTCCACGTCGCCCGACCAGACATAGTCGTAGAAGATACCGCCGATGCCACGCGGCTCGTTGCGGTGCTTCAGAAAGAAATACTCGTCGCACCAGACTTTGAAGCGGGCGTAGTCCGAGATCGGGGCGCAAGCGTCGCAGGGCTCGCGCATGGCGGCGTGGAAGGCGATGGCGTCGGGATCGTCCTGGCTGCGGCGGTCGTTCAGCACGGGCGTCAAATCGGCGCCACCGCCGAACCACGGCTTTGTCGTCACCACGAAGCGCGTGTTCATGTGCACGGTCGGCGCATGCGGATTCCAGGGATGGGCGATCAGCGAGATGCCCGTGGCGTGGAAGCGCGGGTCTTCGGCTGCGCCGGGAATCTGGCCGGCGAATTCGGGCTGAAAGGTGCCGTACACCGTCGAGACATGGACGCCGACCTTCTCGAAGACGCGGCCGGACATCATCGACATGACGCCGCCGCCGCCCGGTTCACCGTCATGATTGGTGCGCTGCCAGGGCGTGCGCTTGAAGCGGCCGGGCGCCTCGGTCTCGGGCGGGAAGGGGCCGGTCGCCTCGGCTTCGATCACCTCGAAGGTATCGCAGATGCGGTCCCGCAGCGTCTCGAACCAGGTCTGGGCGCGGGGCTTCATCGCCTCGGCTTGGCCAATCGATTCCGCCAGGGTCTCAGCTTCGTATTCGATCATGCGCTGTCTCCGCGGCAGAGCCGCCATCGTCTGGGCGGGCAAAGCCGCCAACCTGCCGCAGGGCTTCGCCCACGACCATCGCCGCGGCCATCGCGACATTCAGAGAACGCAAGCCGGCCTGCATCGGGATGTGCACTACGGCATCGGCCGCCTCGTAGACATTGGGCAAAACGCCCGCCGATTCGCGGCCGACCATGAGGATGTCGTCGGGCGCGAAGGCGAAATCGAGATGAGACAGCGCCCCGTCGGTCTCGACCAGGATCAGGCGCCGGTTGGCGGCCTTTCGCCAGGCGTCGAAGGCGGCGAAGGAATCATGGCGCGTCACGGCGGCGCGTTCGAGATAATCCATGCCAGAGCGGCGGAAATGCCGGTCGGAGACGTCGAAGGCGGCAGGCTCGACGATGTCGACGGCGATGCCGAGGCAGGCCGCCATGCGGATCATCGTGCCCGCGTTCTGCGGGATGTCGGGCTGATAGAGCGCGAGACGCAACATGATGCTGTCATGAGGTGACGGCCCGACATGCGTCAAGGACGCTGGCTTTCAGCTATGCATCAAGCATGCTGGCCTTCGTTGGCGAAGCGCCCCATATCAAGCCACGTTTTCGTCGCCATGCCGGTCCAAGGGAGGGCGGACATGTTCACCGCCCTGTTCCGCTGGCTCGAGAGCCGGATCGACGTCTTCGCGCCCTTCGACGAGCGCGAAACCCCGCCGCGCGGCGTCTGGCCGTTCATGTGGCACCACATCAAGGGCGTGAAGGGCTGGATGGCCCTGATCATGCTGACCGGCCTCGGCTTCAGCGGCATCGAGGCGGCGATGTATCTGATGGTCGGCTGGTTCGTCGACCTGCTCTCGACGCAGTCTCCCGCGACGATCTTCCACGACTATGGCGCGATGCTGCTGGGGGCGGCCTTCCTGCTCGTCGTGGTCCGGCCGCTGATCTATTTCGCCAACCACGCCATCGTCGATCAGGTCGTGGTGCCGCAGATCACCAACCAGATCCGCTGGCGCAACCATGTCTACACGCTCGGTCACGCGCTCGGCTATTTCCAGAACGACTTCGCCGGCCGGCTGTCCTCGCGCGTGCTCCAGGCCGGCCAGTCGATCCGTGGCGCGACGATCGAGGTCATCGACGACCTCTGGTACGCGCTGATCTTCGCCACGGTCGCGATCGGCTTCTTCGGCTCGACCTCGTTCTGGCTGGCGCTGCCGGTGCTGGTCTGGCTTGCAGCCTATGTCGTGCTGCTGATCTATTTCGTGCCACGCGCCAAGAAGCGCTCGGAGGCGAATTCGCTCGGGCGCTCCTCGACGACGGGGCGCATCGTCGATGCCTACACCAACATCCTGACGGTCAAGCTCTTCGCTCGCGCCGATGCCGAGCGCTCGGCCGTGCGCGATTCGCTGACGCGCTGGAACGCCTCCTTCCTGCATCTGTCGCGGCTGATCACCGGCGTCAGCGTCATCCTGCAGACGATGAACAGCCTGCTCGTCGTGGCCACGGCCTGGCTCTGCCTGTGGCTCTGGAGCCAAAGCGAGATGACGCCAGGCGCGGTCGCGGCCTCGATCGGGCTGGTGCTGCGGCTCGTGCAGATGTCGACCTGGCTGATCCATCTCGTGCGCGGCGTGTTCGAGAACCTCGGCTCCGTGCAGGAGAGCATGGAGACGATAGCCCGGCCACATGACCTGACCGATGCGGCTGATGCCTTGCCGCTTGTCGTCGCGCAGGGCGGCATTCGTTTCGAGAAGCTGCGCTTCAATTATGGCAAGGGCGGCGGGCTGTTCGAGGGGCTCGATCTCGATATCAGCCCCGGCGAGAAGATCGGGCTCGTGGGACCGTCGGGGGCCGGCAAGTCGACGCTGGTGAACCTCCTGCTGCGGCTCTATCCGCTGGAGGGCGGGCGCATCCTGATCGACGGGCAGGACATCGCCCATGTCACGCAGGATAGCTTGCGCGCGCAGATCGGCATGGTGACGCAGGACAACTCGCTGCTGCACCGCTCGATCGGCGACAACATCGCCTATGGCCGGATCGGCTCGACCGAAGCCGAGATCGCTGAAGCGGCGCGCCAGGCCTCGGCGCATGATTTCGTGGTGTCGCTGAGCGATCAGGACGGGCGCCAGGGCTTCGATTCGCGGGTCGGAGAGCGTGGCGTCAAACTCTCCGGCGGCCAGCGCCAGCGTATCGCGATCGCCCGCGTGCTGCTGAAGGACGCGCCGATCCTGATCCTGGACGAGGCGACCTCGGCGCTCGATTCGGAGGTCGAGGCGGCGATCCAGGAACAGCTGACCTCGCTGATGCAGGGCAAGACGGTGATCGCGATCGCGCACCGGCTCTCGACCATCGCCGCGCTCGACCGGCTAATCGTGCTCGACAAGGGCCGGATCGTCGATATCGGCAGCCATTCCGAGCTGGTAGCACGCGGCGGTCTCTATGCCCGGCTCTGGTCGCGCCAGTCGGGCGGCTTCCTGGCGGCTGCGGACCCGGAAAAGCTTTCAGCCTGAGCCCGGCTGACGGACTGCGCGTCATGCGTCTGCGCACCCCGCGCAACAGTAGACTTCGTCCAAACTGCATGCCAAAGAGCGCGACAGTGACGCGCCGCCGCATTGCGGCTGTCACGGCGTGCCCGTAAGACGGGCTCAGGGCTGTAATTTCGAGTTGTTCCAAGACTCGACTGACGTTTTAGAGGGTTGGATCGTGGCGCACGCGACCGATACGAAATCGACCGAAACCACCCGCCGCGATTTCCTCATGCTGGCGACCGGCGCAGTGGGTGTCGTCGGGCTCGGCGCCGTCGTCGTGCCGCTGGTCAGCCAGCTTGCGCCCGACGCGCAGACGGTGGCCGCAGGTGCGCCGATCGATCTCGATCTCGCGCCGATCGCGGAAGGCCAGGCGATCAAGCTGTTCTGGCGCGGCAAGCTGATCTTCGTGCGTCATCGCACCAAGAAGGAGATCGACGAGGCCCGCGCGGTCGATGTCGCGACCCTGAAGGATCCGCAGACCGACGCGCAGCGCGTCAAGGCGGGCCACGACCAGTTCCTCGTCGTCTATGGCAACTGCACCCATCTCGGCTGCGTGCCGCTCGGCAACGCACCGGGCGATCCGAAGGGCGATTTCGACGGCTGGTTCTGCCCCTGCCACGGCTCGCACTACGATTCCTCCGGCCGTATCCGCAAGGGCCCGGCGCCGCTCAATCTGCCGGTGCCGCCCTATGCGTTCAACGCCGACACCAAGATCAGGATCGGCTGAGCGATGCGCTCGACGCTTTTCCGCCTGGATGAGACAGCCCCGAGGCATTCCGCATGAGTGGTCACAGCTCCTACGTCCCGAAGACCGGCATCGAGCGCTGGCTCGATGCGCGCCTGCCGATCATCCGCCTCGCGCATGATTCGGCGGTGTCCTATCCGGTCCCGCGCAACCTGAACTATTTCTGGACCTTCGGCGGCATCCTGATGTTCATGCTGGTGGCGCAGATCGTCACCGGCATCATCCTGGCGATGCATTACACGCCGAACTCGGCGCTGGCGTTCATTTCCGTCGAGCACATCATGCGCGACGTGAACTATGGCTGGCTGCTGCGCTATCTGCACGCCAACGGCGCCTCGATGTTCTTCGTCGCCGTCTATGTCCACATCTTCCGCGGGCTCTATTACGGCTCCTACAAGGCGCCGCGCGAGGTGCTCTGGATCCTGGGCGTCGTGATCTTCCTGCTGATGATGGCGACGGCCTTCATGGGCTACGTCCTGCCCTGGGGCCAGATGTCCTTCTGGGGCGCGACCGTCATCACCAACCTGTTCTCGGCGCTGCCGGTGGTCGGCGAGACGATCGTGACCTTCCTTTGGGGCGGTTTCTCGGTCGACAACCCGACGCTGAACCGCTTCTTCTCGCTGCATTACCTGCTGCCGTTCATGATCTTCGGCGTGGTCATCCTCCATGTCTGGGCGCTGCACCATGTCGGCCAGAACAACCCAACCGGCGTCGAGGTGAAGAACGTCGAGAAGGACACGGTGCCGTTCACGCCCTACGCGACCATCAAGGACCTGTTCGGGATGGTCGTCTTCATGATCGTGTTCTCCTACTTCGTGTTCTATCAGCCCAATTTCATGGGTCATGCCGACAACTACATCCCGGCCAACCCGGCCGTGACGCCGTCGCACATCGTCCCCGAATGGTACTTCCTGCCGTTCTACGCGATCCTGCGCGCCATTCCCGACAAGCTCGGTGGCGTGCTGGCGATGGGCGCCGCCATCGTCGTGCTCGCCTTCCTGCCCTGGATCGACAGCTCGAAGGTCAAGTCGATGAGCTATCGCCCGATCGCGCGGCAGTTCTTCTGGGCCTTCGTGGCGGTCTGCATCGGCCTGGGCTATCTCGGCGCGATGCCGGCGGAGGGTGGCTACGTCACCGCCTCGCAGATCTTTACCGTGCTGTATTTCGGCTTCTTCGTGGCGCTGTTCGTCATCGGCCTGTTCGAGCGGCCGAAGGCGCTGCCGAACTCGATTGCCGATTCCGTGCTCGGTTCGCTCCAGGGCAGCTCGGGTGCGCGCATCGCCACGACTGCTGTCGCCGAACCCAACGCCAAGGGCTGAGACGAAACATGAGCACGCTTTCGTTCCGCCTCGCCCTGACCGGGCTCAGCCTCGGCCTCGGACTTGCCCTGGCTGTTCCGGCCGCCAACGCCGCCGAAGGGCGTGTCGAGCCGCCGGCGCTGAGCTGGTCCTTCTCCGGACCCTTCGGCAAGTTCGACCGGGCCCAGCTCCAGCGCGGCTACAAGGTCTACAAGGAGGTCTGCGCGAGCTGCCACGCCGCCTCGCTGATGCGCTTCCGCAACCTGTCCCAGCCGGGCGGGCCCGAGTTCACGCCGAGCCAGGTCACGGCGCTGGCCGCCACCTATCAGATCAAGGACGGCCCCAACGATACGGGCGAGATGTTCGACCGGCCGGGCCGGGCGGCCGATCCGTTTCCGTCGCCGTTCGCGAATGAGCTGGCCGCCCGCGCGGCTAATGGCGGTGCTTATCCGCTCGATCTCTCGGTGATCGCCAAGGCGCGCACCTATGAGCGCGGCTTCCCCCGCTTCATCTTCGACATCTTCACGCAGTACCAGGAGCAGGGGCCGGACTACATCGCGGCGCTGCTCGCGGGCTACAAGGACCCGCCGCCGGAGGGCGTCACGCTCCTGCCCGGCCAGTACTATAACACCTATATGCCGGGCCATCTGATCGCGATGCCCAAGCCGCTGTCGGACGGGCAGGTCGAGTTCCCCAAGGGCGCCGATGGCCAGCCGCAGGTGCCGGAGACCGTGGCCCAGTACGCCAAGGACGTGACGGCCTATCTGATGTGGACGGCCGAGCCGCATCTCGAGCAGCGCAAGCGCATCGGCCTGCAGGTCATGCTGTTCCTGATGATCTTCGCGGGGTTGCTCTATTACACCAAGAAGAAGGTCTGGGCGCGCATGCCTGACGGCTCGCCGCTGCACCACTGATCGCATACGACATCAGGAGAGAGCCCCGGCGACGGGGCTTTTTTCGTTTCAGGCAGGCTATCGTCTTTGCCGCTACGACTGTTTGATGAGACCGTCACACAACCCTGTTCCCGTCGTTCTTTTGGCCGGAGAATCACGCATGAGCGAAGCCGTTCTCGGAATCATCGGCGGGTCGGGCATCTACGACCTGCCGGGGCTGACCGATCTGCGCGAGGAGCGCGTTGAGAGCCCCTGGGGCGATCCGTCCGACGTGCTGCGCATCGGCCGCATCGGCACGACGAAGATCGTCTTCATGCCCCGCCATGGCCGGGGCCATGCGATTCCGCCCTCCGAGATCAACTACCGCGCCAATATCGACGTGATGAAGCGGGCGGGCGTCACCGACCTGGTCTCGCTCTCGGCCTGCGGTTCCTACAAGTCGGAGCTCTATCCCGGCCTGTTCGTGCTGGTCGACCAGTTCGTCGACCGGACCAGCGGGCGTGCGAGCTCCTTCTTCGGCAAGGGCTGCGTCGCGCATGTCTCGCTCGCCCACCCCGTCGGTCCCGCCCTGAGGGCGCGGATCGCCGACGCCGCCACCACGGAGGGGCTGCCCTTCGTGCAGGGCGGCACGCTGGTGACGATGGAGGGGCCGCAATTCTCGACCTATGCCGAATCCATGACCTACAAGAACCTCGGCTACGATCTGATTGGCATGACGGCGATGCCGGAAGCCAAGCTCGCCCGCGAGGCCGAGATCACCTATGCGACCGTGGCGATGGTGACGGATTTCGACTGCTGGCACGAGGAGCACGGGCCGGTCGATGTTGCCGCCGTGGTCAAGGTGCTGCATGAGAACGCCGACAAGGCCAAGCGGCTGGTGGCGCGGCTCGCGGCCGATTTCCCGGCGCAGCGCATTCCCTGCCCGGCGGGGTCCCACATCGCCCTCGACAATGCCATCATCACCGCGCCGGACTTCCGCGACCCCGCCGTTCTGGCGAAGCTCGACGCGGTGGCGGGGCGTATCCTGAAAGCGACCTGACAGCGATGAAGCGACAGCTATGAATCTGGCCGATACCATCCGCGCGATCCCGGACTATCCCAAGCCCGGCATCATCTTCCGCGACATCACCACGCTTTTGGGTGACGCGCGCGCCTTCCGCCGCGCCGTGGACGAGCTGGTGCAGCCCTTCGCCGGGCTAAAGATCGCCAAGATCGCCGGCATCGAGGCGCGGGGCTTCATCCTCGGCGGCGCGGTGGCGCATCAGCTCTCAGCCGGCTTCGTGCCGGTGCGCAAGAAGGGCAAGCTGCCGCATGAAACGGTCAGCGTGACCTATTCGCTCGAATACGGCACCGACGAGATCGAGATCCACAAGGATGCGGTTGCGCCCGGCGAGCGCGTCCTGCTCGTCGACGATCTGATCGCGACGGGCGGCACGGCGGAGGGCGCGGTCAACCTGCTGTCGCAGTTGGGCGCGGAGGTCGTGGCGGCCTGCTTCATCGTCGACCTGCCCGATCTCGGCGGTGCCGACAGGATCAGGCGGATGGGCGTGCCGGTGCGGACGCTGGTCGCCTTCGGCGGGCATTGAAGCGAGGCGCGTCATGAAGATCCACGGGCAGGCCTATCGCACGATCTGGCTGGCGCAGGATGGCTGGCGCGTCTGCGTGATCGACCAGACGCGGCTGCCCTTCCGTTTCGAGACGGTGACGCTGTCATCGAGCGAGGCGGCGGCGGAGGCGATCCGCAGCATGATCGTGCGCGGTGCGCCGCTGATCGGCGCGACGGCCGCCTATGGCATGGCGCTGGCGATGCGGGCGGATGCCTCCGATGCAGCGCTGGACAGCGCGCTCGACCTGATGCGCGGAACGCGCCCGACCGCGGTCAACCTGCACTGGGCGCTCGGGCGGATGCGACGCGTTCTGATGCCGCTCGATCCGGACCGGCGCGTCGACATGGCCTATTCGGAAGCTGCGCTGATCTGCAATGAGGATGTCGCGCTCTGCCGCGCCATCGGCGAGCACGGCCTGCCACTGATCCGGGACATCGCCGCGCGCAAGCCGGCGGGGCAGCCCGTCAACATCCTGACCCACTGCAATGCCGGCTGGCTCGCTACGGTCGACTGGGGCACGGCGCTGGCGCCGATCTATCTCGCCCATGACGCCGGCATCCCCGTCCATGTCTGGGTCGACGAGACCCGGCCGCGCAACCAGGGCGCGGCGCTGACGGCCTATGAGCTCGGCGCGCATGGCGTGCCGCACACCGTGATCGCCGACAATGCCGGCGGGCATCTGATGCAGCATGGCGATGTGGACATCGTGATCGTCGGCACCGACCGGACGACTGCCACGGGAGACGTCGCCAACAAGATCGGCACCTATCTCAAGGCGCTCGCGGCGCATGACAACGGTGTGCCTTTCTATGTCGCGCTGCCATCCACGACCATCGACTGGTCGATGACGGACGGGCTGCGCCAGATTCCGATCGAGGAGCGCTCGGCGCGCGAGGTCACGCATCTCACCGGGGTGGGCGAGGATGGCGAAGTGCGTGCTTTCCGCGTCGTCGCGCCAGGGAGCAATGCGGCGAATCCGGCCTTCGACGTGACGCCGGCGCGGCTCGTCACCGGGCTGATCACCGAGCGCGGCGTTGCCGCAGCAAGTGCCGAGGGGCTGGCCCGGCTGTTTCCGGAACAGGCGAGGGGAGCCGCGGCATGAGCATGACGGAGCTTGGAGCGGGGATCGTCGCGGTCGCGCAGGCGATCGACAGAGCGGGCTTCTGCCCCTCGAAATCGGGCAATGTCTCGGCGCGGACGAACCGCGGCTTCCTGATCACGCCGTCTGGCTTGCCCTATGCGCAGACGACGCCGGCGGACCTGATCGAATTGTCGCTGGACGGCACGGTGATAGCGGGCGCGCGCAAGCCCTCCTCGGAATGGCCTTTCCATCTGGCGATCTACAAGGCGCGGCCGGAGGCACAGGCGATCGTCCACACCCATTCGCCGCGCGCGACCGCGCTGTCCTCGACGCGGCGCGGCATTCCGGCGTTCCACTACATGATCGCGCTCTGCGGCGGCGCCGATGTGCGCTGCGCCGAGTATGCGACCTTCGGCACGCCGGAGTTGGCTGAGAACGCGGTCAGGGCGCTGGAGGGGCGCAAGGCGGTGCTGCTCGCCAATCACGGCGTGATCGCGCTGGGAACCTCGCTCGCCGGCGCACACCAGATCGTCGCGGAGGTCGAGAATCTTGCCGGGCAGTATCTCGACATCCTCGCGGCCGGGCTCGAGCCGGTCATCCTCGACGCGGCGGAGATGGCGCGGGTCAGCGCGAAGTTCGCGGGCTACGGCAAGGTCGGCTGAACCCGGCGCCACGGGCGCCTCAACGCGTCTTACTGCTTGTTAATGCCTATGCGTCATCAAGTGGCATGATCCTCACGCGGTATCTGCACGACTCGCTGGATATGCTCGGCATCGCCGCATGCGAGTATGATGCGCGTCTGGAGGCTGTGAGCTGGAACAGCACCTTCCTGCAGTTCTTCCCGGAGGATGACGGGGCGATCTACGTCGGCGAGCCTTACGCGGACAATCTGGTGCGCTTCTATCGTGGCCGCCTGTCCCCGGAAGAGATGCCCGAGATCGAACGCTATATCGCGGAGGGTGTCGCGCGCCACGAGAACCAGACGCAGCCGTTCGAATTTATCCATAACGGCCGTCGGCTTCGCGCCTCGTCGCTTCGGGCTCCCAGTGGTGCGCGGGTGCGCCTGTGGCAGCGCCTCGATATCGAAGCTCATGCGAAGGCGGAGGCGGTTCCTGAACTCGTGCTCCCCGTCTTCGAGGCACTTCGCTTCATTCCTGACGGGGCGACCATTCTGGACGGGGCCGATCGCATCATTGCGGCCAACGATGCCTTCCGGCAGCTTTACGGCCTGCCCGGAGACCAGCCCGTCGTCGGCTGCACGCTCGACGAGATCATTGCCGGGTGCTGGCGCGGGGCCTCGCCTGCGGGCGCCTGGCGTGCAGCCATCCGCAATGGCCTGCGTTATGATGGCGCTCCCTTCGAGATCGAGCTGCCGGGCCAACGCTGGCTCAGGGTGATCGCCCGGCACAGTGTCGGCGGCATCGGCTTCTTCACCCATGCCGACATCACCATGGCCAAGCGCCAGCACATCGAGCTCATCGAGGCGCAGGCAGCTTTGCGGCGCGCCAATGCGGAACTGGCGAAGCTTGCAGACACCGACGGGCTGACGGGACTCGCCAACCGGCGCGCCTTCATGGAATTCCTGGCGACTGAGGCCCGGAACTGCCGCCCGCTGTCGCTGCTGGCAATCGATGTCGATCATTTCAAGGCGATCAATGACCGGTTCGGCCATCTCATCGGCGATGCCTGCCTGAAGCTGATCGGCCTGACGATTGCCGAGCAGGCCGGCGGCCCCGGAAGACTGGTCGCGCGCATCGGCGGTGAGGAATTCGGCGTTGTCCTTGGCGGGACCGCGCCCGAGGACGCTCACCGGATGGCGCTGGCGATCCGCGCGGCGCTGGCCCGTGCGCCATGGCGAAGCCTTCACCCCCATCTGGACGCCGCCACGATCTCGGTCGGGCTCTGCTCCAGCGAGGGACCCATCGATGGGGACGCGCTGTACGCTTGCGCCGACGAGGCGCTCTATGCGGCCAAGCGCAATGGACGCGACCGTATCGAGTCGCGCCCCCTGCCGGTCGCGCGCCGGACGGCTTGACCAGTCCGGCGGGAGCCTGAGCGGCGCCGGCTGGCCTCGCCGTGCTGCGTCAAGCCTTGGTCCAGGCCGCGTACCAGCGCTTGAACAGATCAAGCTGGGTCCGGGCGAAATGCTTCTGGCCGGTGCTGAGGTTGTCCGAGGCGTTGAAGTGCAGCTCGTATTCCGGGCTGCCTTCGAGAACCATCAGGTATTTGTAGAACAGCACGAGGTCCGGCCCCTCGTCGAAGCTCGACAGCACGGCAAGCGCGGCGTCGAGTTCAAGCGCTTTGGCGCGCGCCGCGACATCGCCCTTGGCGGCCTGCTCGCAGAGCGCGACCAGATGCAGCACGGGCTTGGGCAGGACGTTGCCGATGCCGGTGATCGCGCCGCTGGCGCCGCAATTGACGAAGCCGTGGAAGACCTGCGTGTCGACGCCGACCATCAGCGTGATGTCGTCCGACTGGCCGGTGATGTTCTCGGCCGCATAGGTCAGGCTCTTGGCGCCGCCGAATTCCTTGAAGCCGATCAGGTTCGGGAACTGCGCACGCAGCTGGAAGAACAGCTCGGCGCGGGTCTCGAAGCCGTAATAGGGGCTGTTGTAGATCACGGCCGGCAGGCCGTTGGCGGCTTGCAGGATCGCGCCGAAATGCGCGGCCTGCGCCGAGGCCGAGGGGCCGCGCGAGAGCACGCGCGGGATCACCATCAGCCCCTTGGCGCCGACCTCGCTGGCGTGTTTCGCAAACGCCGCCGCGCGCTGCGTGTTCTGGGCGCCGGTGCCGACGATCACAGGAATGCCCGCTTTCGTTAGCCGGGCGGTGCCTTCCATGCGTTGCTCGTCGGTCAGCAGCGGCCAGTCGCCCATCGAGCCGCAATAGACCACGGCCGACATGCCGGCTGCGATCAACTCCTGGCCCTTCCGGACAAGCGCGTCGAAATCAGGGGTCAGATCCGCCTTGCAGGGCGTCATGAGGGCCGGGATCGTGCCGGCGAAGACGTTCGAAGGCATGGTGTGTTTCCTCTGGATTTTCTTGTGAAGGCTTGAGTGATCAGGGGGCGGCAGAGCGATCAGGCTTCGTAGCGGAAGGGGTCGTCGACGGTGTGGGCGGGCTGGGTGAACCAGTGGGCGCCGTCTTCCGCCATGTAGGCGATGTCCTCGAGACGAACGCCGAACTCGCCGTAGATGCACATCATCGGTTCGATCGAGAAGCACATGCCGACCTGGAGCGGGGTCTTGTTGCCCTTCACCATGAAGGACTCCTCATGCACGTCGAGGCCAAGCCCGTGGCCGGTGCGGTGCGGCAGGCCCGGTACCTTGTAGCCGGGGCCGTAGCCCGCCGCTTCGATGACGCCACGCGCGCCGAAATCGACGTTTTCGCAGGGCGCGCCGAGCTGGGCGGCCGCGAAGCCGGCGAGCTGCGCCTTCTTTTCGAGGTTCCAGATCTCGCGCTGGCGCTCGGTCGCCTCGCCGAAGACATAGGTGCGGGTGATGTCGGAGCGGTAGCCGCCGACCTTGGTGCCCATGTCGATCAGCACCATGTCGCCTTCGACCAGCGTCTGCTCGTAGGGCACGCCATGGGGATAGGCAGTGGCCTCGCCGAACTGGGCCGCACCGCTGGTCCAGTTCATGCCGAGCTTGCGATGGGCCTGGTCGAGGAACATCTTCACCTGCGCCGTGGTGACGCCGACCTGCAAGGTCCGGGCGGCGGCGCGATGGACCTCCATGGTGATGTCCATGGCGCGCTGGATCAGGGCGATCTCGGCTGTCGACTTCAACTGCCGGCAGACGGCGGTGATGGAGTTGCCATGGGTGAAGGAAAAGCGGTTTCCGGCCTTGCGCAGGCCGTCGACGATGTAGAACGGCGTATGCGGATCAAGCGCGACCTGGCCGCTCTCATAGCCCATGCTGCGGATGGTCTCGATCACCAGCTCGGTCGGGTCCTCATGCTCTTCCCAGCAGCGGACATCGTCGCCGAACTTCATGTATTCGCGCGTCTTCGGCTCCTCGAAGGTCGGGCTCAGATAGGCGATCTCGCCCTCGACCGGGATGATCGCGCCATGCAGCCGCTCGGTCAGGTTGAGCTGCATGCCGGTGAAGTAGGCGAGGCTCGTCGAGGTATCGAGATAGAGCGCCTGCAGGCCCTGCTCGCGCAGCAGCGCTTGCGCCTTGGCGATGCGCGCCTTGAATTCCTTGACCGCGATCGGCTCGATGCCGTCCGTCATCGGCTTCAGCTTGGCGAGTTCTGCCTCGAAGCTCGATCCACCCACTCCGATCGTCATGGTCGCTTATCCCCGTCTGTCAGTCTTGAGAGTTGGTCGGTGTCGAAAACGATGATGGGTCAGGCCGCGGGCGCTTGGGGCTCGGCCAGCCTGTCCTCGTCCGGCTGCAGCAATTGCAGCAGGTCGTGGCGGACGGCCATGACGTGGT
Source organism: Allobosea sp. P2_B12 (assembly GCF_056404835.1). Lineage (NCBI taxonomy): Bacteria > Pseudomonadati > Pseudomonadota > Alphaproteobacteria > Hyphomicrobiales > Alloboseaceae > Allobosea > Allobosea sp. P2_B12. The sequence goes on from NZ_JBFUDG010000002.1 coordinate 457,881, forward strand.
CGAGCGTCAGCCTGGCCGCGCCTTCGGCGTCGCCGGCACGGCAGAACTCCAAGAGGGCCGCATGCTCGCTTTTCGCCCGTGTCGTCGCGCCGTCCGACATGGCGAGCTGGACGCGGGTGTAGCGGTCGGTGTTGGCGAGCAGCACCCGCACCAGTTCGAGCGTCTGGTTGCGGCCGGACGCCCGGTAGAGCGAGAGATGATATTCCCGGTTGAGTTCGCCATAGGCCTCGAGGTCGCCCCTCGCGATCGCTGCGGCATATTCGGCAAGGATGGTCTCGGCGCGGGCGAAGTCGTTCTCATCCAGCCGCGGCACGGCGCGCCGGATCAGGTCCGGCTCCAGCATGGCGCGCAGGTCGAAGAGCTCGGCGATATCGAGCGCCGAGAGCGCGGTCACGACCGCGCCGCGATGCGGGTGGAGCGTGATCAGCCCCTCGGCTGCGAGCTGATGGAAAGCTTCGCGGATCGGGATGCGGCTGATGCCGAACTCCTTCGCCAGCGCGTCCTGCCGCAGCGCCTCGCCAGCCGCGACCGAGCCGGAGAGGATGCGCCGGCGCAGTTCCGCCACCGCTGCCCCCGTGACGGTCTGGCGGAACTGCGGCAGTTTCGGACGCATGGAGATGGGCGCGATCATGCGGGTTTCCGGTTCACTGGGCCTTGTAGCGACGCTGGACCAGCAGCCCGGAAACGGCCGTCAGCGACAGCGTCGTCAGCATCAGGATGAAGGCGATCGCCGCCGCGAAGGGCCAGTTGTTGTTCACGGCGAACTCGCGATACAGCATCGGCGCCATCATCTGGAAGCGCGCGCCGCCGAGCAGAAAGGGCGTGGCATAGGCGTTCATCGCGAGGATGAAGACGAGGATGCCGCCGGTGGCTATGCCGGGCAAAGCGAGCGGCAAAACGACATGCCAGAACCGGCGGGTCGGATCGGCCCCGAGGCTGTCGGCGGCTTCCTCAAGCCGCGCATCGATGCCTTCGATTACGCTCTGCAAGGTCAGGATCATGTAGGGCAGGTTGATCGAGAGGATGCCGATGCCGACCGCGAAGGAGGTGTAGAGCAGCGAGATGCCGCTGCCGCCGAGCGCGCCATAGGCCGCATCGATGATGCCGCCGCGCCCCAGCACGCCCATCCAGCCGAGCGCACGCACCGTCGAGCCGATGAACAGCGGCAGGATGATCAGCAGCACGCCGATCGACTTCCAGCGGCTCTGCGAGCGCGCGAGCTTGTAGGCGATCGGGAAGCCCAGGATCAGGCAGAGCAGCGTCGTGACGATGGCGATGCTGAAGGTCGTCCAGAGGACGCCGGTATAGAACGGGTCCGTCACGAAGCGGAGATAGTTCTCCGGCGTGAAGGCATCGATCATGAAGGTGCGGCGGTCGTATTTGTTGAGGCTGTAGCGGGCGAGCAGCGCCAGCGGCAGCACCAGCGACAGCAGGACGACCATGGTCGCCGGCCCGATGAGCAGCGAAGCGGTGAGCCCCTCGGGCCGGCGCGTTTTCATCTCAGCGCCGGTCCAGCAGGCGACGCCACCAGTCGTTCATGTCGTCGCGAACGGCGCTGAGCTGGGGGTAGGGCGCGGGCAGGAGCTTGGCGCCATCGGGCAAAGCGAGGCGCTTGGCGACGTCGCCTTCCAGAGCGGCATTGGTGATGGTCGGGTGGTAGCCCATGCTGTCAGCGAAGCCGCGCTGGGCGCTGGGGTCGAGGGCGGCGTTGATGTAGGCGAACGCACCAGCCTTGTTGGGCGCGTTCTTCAGCACGCACATGCTGGAGACATAGGTCAGGCAGCCCTCAGTCGGGAAGGACGAGGCCATCTCGACGCCGCCCTTGGTCCAGAACAGCACGCGCGCATGCCAGACCAGGCCGACATCGATCTCGCCGGACTTGATCGCCGGTGCGAAGGCTTCGGTGGAGGTATAGGCCCTGGCGCCGGCCTTGATCAGCTTCTCCAGCGTTCCCTTGACCTCGGCGATCTTGCCGGGGTCGCCCTGCTGCTTGAGGGCCGCGGCCATGGCGACCCAGATATAGCTGTTGTCGAGGATGCCAACCTTGGAGCCATAGGCCGCCATCTCGTCGAAGGTCTTCGGCGGCGTCTTCACGCGCTCGGGGCTGTAGGCGATGACCTGCGGGCTGTAGATGTGCGGGATCGAATAAAGGGTCGCGAAGGTCGGCTGGACGTATTTGAGGTTGGGCACCTTGCCCTCGTCGAGCGGCTCGAGCAGGCCGGAATCCTCGAGATCGTAGGCGGCGGGCGCCTGCACGCAGATGACATCGACGCTGCCGCGCGGCAGGCGGCGCTGCGCGATCGACTTGGCGACGCGGGTCGGCTCGGTGCCGGCGTCCTGCACGACCTCGATGCCCTTGGGCTTGAGCAGGGGCTCCTCGATGTTCTGGGTCAGCAGCTTGGCGTAGTCGCCGCCCCAGGTGCTCATGACGCAGCGGCCGGGTTCCTGCGCGCGCAGGATGGTGGGGGCGAAGACGGGCGCGGCGGCGGCGCCGGCTGCCAGTGTCAGGACACGGCGTCGATTGGGTGTGAACAGATCCGTCATCGTGGTGTTCCCCTGGTTTCTGGTTGTTGGTCGGCAGATGCGTCAGGCGGTCGTCGTTTCAGGCGGCGTCCATCGCTGGAATGGTGGTTCCCTTCGCGTCGAACAGGCGTTCGTTGAGTGCGTCCCAGGTGATGGCGATGGTCTCGCCCATGGCGCGCCGGGTTCCACCGGTCGCGCCGGTCGGTTCATGCAAGGCGAGGCTGCTGCCCTCCTCGAAGGAGAGCAGGTAATCGACATAGCCGCCGACATAGGTGGCGTCCTCGACACGGGCCGTCGCGCGCGGCGGTGCGACGTTGCTTTGCGCGTGCAGGCGAACGCGCTCAGGCCGCAATGCGAGCGTATGCGGACCGCGCTGCGTATAGCTGCGGGCGAGCTTCATCACCGCGCCGCCCGGCAGGCGGAAGGTGTCGGCGTCGACCAACTCGCCCTTGATCAGGTTGCTGTGGCCGATGAAGCGCGCCACGAAGGGGTTCAGCGGCTGCTCGTAGAGCTCTTCCTGCGTGCCGACCTGCTGAACCCGGCCCTCGTTCATCAGCACGAGCCGGTCGGCCATGGTCATGGCTTCGTCCTGGTCATGGGTGACCATCAGCGCGGTCAGGCCTGCCGCGCGCTGGAGCTGGCGGATTTCGCGGGCGACCGACTGGCGCAGATTGGCGTCGAGATTGGAGAGCGGCTCGTCGAGCAGCAGCACCTTGGGCCGGATCGCCAGTGCCCGCGCCAGCGCAACGCGCTGCTGCTGGCCGCCCGAGAGCTGGCGCGGATAGCGGTCAGCCATGGTGGTCAGCTTGACCATGTCGAGCGTCTCTTCGAGGCGCCTGTCGATCTCGGCCTTGGGCAGCTTGCGCATGCGCAAGCCGAAGGTGACGTTCTGCGCCACGGTCAGATGCGGGAACAGCGCATAGCTTTGGAAGACCATGCCCATCTCGCGCTGATAGGGCGGCAGGGACGCGATGTCCCGGCCCTCGACCAGGATGCGCCCCCGCGTGGCGGCGACAAAGCCCGCAACCAGACGCAAGGTCGTGGTCTTGCCGCAGCCAGAAGGGCCGAGCAGCACGAGCATCTCGCCCTGGCGGACATCGAGATTGACGTCCTCGACGGCAGCGGCCGAGCCGTAGATCTTTGTCAAACCCTCGATCCGGAGATGGGACGCGGTGTTCATCAGACGACCTTGCTCAGCTTGACGTAGCGGTCGATCGCCAGTAGCAGCGCCGCGATGACCGCCGTCTGGACGACGACGACCGAGGCGACGAGGGGATCGAAGCGGTATTCGAGATATTGCAGCACCGAGATCGGGAAGGTGATCATGCCGGGGCTGATCAGGAACAGCGTCATCTCGATGTTCTCGAAGGAGACGATGAAGGCGAAGAGCGCCGCGGCGACGATGCCCTGCCGCATCATCGGCAGTGTCACGCCCCACAGGACGCGGCCGGGCGAGGCGCCGAGATTGGCGGCGGCCTCCTCGATCGAGCGGTCGAGCTGCACGAGATTGGCGACGCAGAGCCTGACCACCCAGGGCGTCGTGATCAGCAGATGGGCGAGGATCAGGACCCAGTCGGAGCCGATCAGCGGGAATTCCGTGCGGATCTCGATGTCGACCATCAGCACATAGAGGCCAAGCCCGATGACGACGCCGGGCACGGTGAGCGGCGAGAGCAGCAGGACGTTCAGCGCGCTGCGGCCGGGAAAGCTGTAGCGGACCAGCGCGATGCTGGCCGGCACCCCGATCAGCAGGCTGCACAGGGTCGCCATCGCCGCGACCCGCAGGCTGGTGCCGAGTGCCTGGCCGAACTTCGGAAACTCGGCGAGACGACCATACCAGGACAGGGTGTAGGCGCTCGGGGGAAAGGTCACCACGCCATCGGCGAAGAGGCTCATATAGGCCGTCATCAGCAGAGGGATCAGCATCAGCGCGATGCCGATGACGACGAGCAGGCGCACGAGACCGCGCAGCGCCGCGGCGCTGGCCGGGTGGCCGGGCACGGTGATTCCCGGGGCTGCTGCGGCTGAATTCTGCGTAACCGCCAACCGGCTATCTCCTCCTCCAAAGTCGCTTCAGGAGACGGGAGAAAGGACGCAGCTGTCAATTGGATAAAATCGCCAATATGCAATTGCCTGTGCGGGGCTTCTGTGGAACGTTCTGCTTCCCCGCCCGTCCTCGCCGTTCCGGCGCCACCGGGTGCCCTCGCTTTCGAGCCGTTCGGAGCTTCAAGGACGGGCTGGATTGAGACGGCCCAAATGCACATTGAGCCCTCATGCTTCGAGCCGCCGCTTCGCGGCTCCTCAGGATGCGGGCTTCAGTTCCACACGGTCTGGGGATCGCGAAAAGGACAAGCCATGCGTGGAATGATCGTTGCCGCACAGCCTGAGGCCGCCGAGGTCGGGGCCGAGATCCTGCGGCGGGGCGGCAATGCGGTCGATGCCGCGATCGCCTGCGCCTTCAGCCAGGGCGTGGTCGATCCGCAGATGTGCGGGATCGGCGGCTTCGGGACGATGCAGATCTGCATGCCCAGCCGCGGCGTCCACACCGTGCTGGAATTCCTTGCCCGCGCGCCGTTGTCCGCCACTGCCGACATGTGGGCCGACCGCTTCGTCGGGCAGACGCGCGACGGTTTCGTCTTCCTGCTGAGCGATCATGCCAACGAACTCGGCCATCTCGCCGCCGGCACGCCGGGCAACGTCAAGGGCTATTGCGAGGCGCTGTCGCGCTTCGGCACGATGGCGCTCAAGGATGTCGTGGCGCCGGCCATCCGCCAGGCGCGCGACGGCTTCATGATCCGTCCCTACATGCATTACTACTGGGCGATCGACCAGCGCGCGACCGGACAGGTCAACACCGAGGACAAGCTGCGCCTCAGCGAGACCGGCCGGGCGATCTATTTCCACCCGGACGGCAGCCTGAAGCGGCCGGGCGACAGGCTCGCCAATCCCGATCTCGCGCGCACGCTGGAGCGAATCGCGGCTGGCGGCCCGGAAATCTTCTACACCGGCGAGATCGCGCGGGAGATCGCCGCCGACATGGCAGCCGCCGGGGGCCTGCTGACGATGGCCGATCTCGCCGCCTATCAGGTCCGCGACAAGGCGCCGATCTGGGGCGATTATCGCGGCTTCCGCATCGCCGGCAATCCGCCCGCCGCCGGCGGCGCCTCGCTGATCGAACTGATGCAGATCCTCGGGGGCTTCGACCTGTCGGCGCTCCCACACAATGGCTCCGATCATATCCGCATCCTCGCCGAGGCGATGAAGTGGATGACGATCGACAAGGATGCCCATATGGGCGATCCGGATTTTGTCGACGTGCCGCTCGACATGCTGCTCTCGCCGGCTTACGCCGCCGACCGCGCTGCCCGCATCCGGGCCGGCGAAAGGGCCAGCGTGCCGCGCTCCGAACTCGCCAAGGACGCGCCCGACACGACGGTCACCTGCGTCATGGACGAGGAGGGCAATGCGGTGACGATCACGCATACGCTCGGCCAGCCCTCGGGCGCGATCACGCCCGGCCTCGGCTTCATGTATAACGGCACGATGAGCGGCTTCGATCCGCGCCCGGGGCGGGCGGCCTCGATCGCGCCCGGCAAGGCACGCGGCAGCGCCATGGCGCCGACCATCGTGTTCAAGGACGACAAGCCGGTGATCGCGATAGGGGCGCCTGGCGGCACCTTTATCGTGCCGGCGATCGCGCAGGCTTTGAGCAACGTCATCGATTTCGGCATGAGCATGTCGGATGCCGTGGCGGCGCCGCGCATCGTCTGCCTGAGCGACACGATCGACGTCTCCAACCGCGTCCAGCGCGGCGTGACCGACGAGTTGCAGGCGATGGGCTACGGCGTGGCGCGCTCCTACCAGTCCTTCGCCTTCGGCGCGCCGCATGGCGTCAGGGTCGAGGGCGATGGCTGGACAGGCGGAGCCGATCCGCAGCGCGACGGCATGGCGATCGGCGTCTGAGCGAAGCCAGAATACAATGAAGGCGCCCTTGAGAGGCGCCTTCGGATCGTCGGTCGTGCTGTTGGCTTGCGATCAGCCATCGGCCCAGCGCTGCTGCAGCGCCGTGGCCGACATGAGGTCGAAAGAGAGATCCGAAATCTGCCAGAAGCGCGTGCTGTCCTGCTGGAAGGCCCAGAGGTGATCGTAGATCTTCTTGAAGTTCGGATTGGCGGCCGACATCTCGGCGTAGAGATCCTTGGTGTGCTTGTAGCTCGCCTTGAGAATGTCGTTCGGTAGCGGACGCAATTGCGCGCCGCCGGCTATCAGCCGCTTCAGGGCCGGCGGGTTGAGGGCGTCATATTTTGCCTGCATGTCGTGGCCGGCCGCCATGGCGCAGGTCTTCAGCACCTTCTGGTAGATCGGCGGCAGGCTGTTCCACTTCTCCAGATTGATGAAGAAGCTCAGCTCGGCGCAGCCATCCCAGAAGCCGGGGTAGTAGTAGTACGGCGCGACCTTGGCGAAGCCGAGCTTCTCGTCGTCATAGGGGCCGACGAACTCGACCGCGTCGAGGACGCCGCGCTCCAGCGCCGGATAGATGTCGCCGGCGCCGAGCTGCTGCGGCACCACGCCCATCTTCTGCAGCACATTGCCGCCGAGGCCGCCGATCCGCATCTTCAGGCCCTGGAGATCAGCCGCTGACTTGATCTCCTTGCGGAACCAGCCGCCCATCTGCGCGCCGGTGTTGCCGGCGGGCAGGTTGTAGATGTTGAACTTGGCGTAGAACTCGTTGAGCAGTTCGAGCCCGCCGGCGTGGAACAGCCAGGCCTGCATCTGGCGGCTGTTAGGTCCCCACGGAATCACCGTGCCGAAGGCGAAGGCGGTGTCCTTGCCGATGTAGAAGTAAGAGCCGGAATGGCCCATCTCCACCGTGCCGTTGGTCACGGCGTCGGCGACCTGCAGGGCCGGCACGATCTCGCCGGTGGCGAAGACCTGAATTTTGAACTTGCCGTCGGTGACTGCCGACACGGCTTCCGACAGATGAGTGCAGGAGCCGTAGAGCGTGTCGAGCGACTTCGGATAGCTTGAGGCTAGGCGCCAGGTGACCGTGGGCGTGCTCTGGGCGATGGCGGGGGACGCGATGCCGGCGGCGGCGCCGGCGCCGGCACCGGCACCCTTCAGAAAGGATCTGCGCTTCATGGATGTCGTTTCCTGCCCGATTTTTTTGCTTCGCCGTTGTCGGCGTGAGGGCAGCATGGCAGCGCCGGGCATGGGCGACAATGAACGCGGGCGCATGCCGGCATGGCGGCTCGGCGCATCGCGTCGGCGCGGCGTTCAGGAGCGGGCGCGTTCCTCCATTAGCTTGACGACGACGGTCAGCAGGCGGTTGGCCGGTGTCGCAATCCCGAGCTGCGCGCCCATCCTGGCAACATAGCCGTTGAGGTGGTCGATCTCGGTCGTCTTACCGCGCCCGAGGTCGTGGGCGGTGGAGGAGAACTGGTCCGGCATCGTCGAGGCCAACGCGAGCACTTTGTCGAGAATGCTTTCATCGACCTGGATCTTGCTCGCTTTCGCCACGGCGAGGCATTCCGCGACGACGTCGGCCATGCTGGCGAAGACGCCCTCGACCGCGGTCATCCGGCCATAGGGAAGCTGCGGAATGGCCGAGAAGGCGTTGTAGGCGCAGTTGACGATCAGCTTGGTCCAGAGCGCACCGATGACGTTGTCGGAAATCTCCGTGCCGATGCCGGCCTGTCCGAAAGTCTCGGCGATCGTCGCGCTGGAAGGGCCGGGGCCGATGACGAGTTCGCCGCGCCCGTGATGCCTGACATGGCCCGGCTCCGACATTTCGGAGGCGACATAGACCGCGGTCGGGATCACCGGCCGGCCCAGCACCTCCTGCAGGCGCTCGGCATTGTCGACGCCGTTCTGCAAGCTCAGGATCGAGACGCCCGTGGCGAGGTGAGGAGCGATCTCTTGGCCGGCCGAGGACGTGTCACCAGACTTGACGCAGAACAGGATGATCTCTGCATCGGCCACGCCGGAGGGCTGCGTCGTCGCGGTGACCTGGACGGTCTCGGTGAAGGCCCTGGTCTCGAAGACGAGGCCGCGTTCTTTGATCGCCCCAACATGCTGCGGCCGCGTGATCAGCGTCACGGCATGGCCCGCCCTTGCCAGCATGGCGCCGTAATAGCAGCCGACGGCGCCGGCTCCCATGATCGCGATCTTCATCGGTTCGAACCCTGTCTCAGCGAGATTTGGTTTTCTGGCCAGAGATGGTCTCTGCCGAGCTCGGTCGGGTCGGCGCAGCCGAGATGGATGAGCGTGTTCAGGAATTCGGCGCGGAGGATGTCGATGATCGCATCGGGGCCGCGCGCCAGGCCGAGCGCCGCGACTGCAAACAGGAACGGCCGGCCCAGCAGGACGAAGTCTGCCCCAGAGGCGAGACTGCGGGCGATGTCGTCGCCGCTGCGCACGCCGCTATCGAGGATCAGGGTGAGCCGGTCGCCGCAGGCCTCGCGGATCGCCGGCAGGACCTCGATCGAGGAGGGTGCGGAATCGAGCTGGCGGCCGCCATGGTTGGAAACGACGATACCGTCGGCGCCGATGCGCTCGGCCATCACCGCATCCTGCGGGTTGAGGATGCCCTTGATGACGAGGTGATGTGGCCAGGCCTGGCGAATGCGCTCGAGCCGCTTCCAGTCGAGCCCGGCGCTGGAAAGCTGGCGCGAGACGAATTCGGCATGGGCCAGACCGCTCAGCGAGCCCTTGTTCTCGACGAAGTTCGCCATGCCCAGGCGCTCCCCGAACAGGGCGCGCAAGCCCCAAGCGGGGTGCATGGCGACATCAAGCACCGTGCGCAGCGACGGCCGCAGCGGGATGGCGAGGCCGTTGACGAGATCGCGCGGGCGCTTGCCGGGAACGGGAATGTCGATCGTGGCGACGAGGGTCGTGACGCCGGCCTTGAGCGCGCGCTCCATCAAGCTCGCGGCCATGGCCTCGTCGGAGCCCGGATAGAGCTGGAACCAGAGATTGTCCTGCGCGATGGCGGCGATCGTCTCGATCGAGGTCGTCGCGGCCGTGGACAGGACATAGGGGATGTTCTGCGCCTTCGCCGCTGCTGCCAGAGCGCGGTCGGTGCCGGGCCGGACCAGATCGGCAAACCCCATCGGGGCGATGCCGAAGGGGGCGGCGTAGCGGCGGCCGAAGATCGTCACCTCGGAATGGGCGGCGGAGCAATCCCGCAAGGCCTGCGGCATCAAAGCGATCTGCTCGAAGCGGGCACGGTTGCGTGCCACTGCCGTCTCGGAGCCCGCGCCGCCCTCGACGAAATCGAAGATCGCGCGCGGCAGGCGCTTGCGGGCGAGAGCGGCGATCTGGCCTGTCGTGAAGACGCGTCCGGTCGGCACGGCGAAGTCCCCCTCGGCTTTTGCTCGGCCGCTTTTGCCGCGGCCTTGAGGTCCCTTGCCTACAGGCTGATCGGCGATTCCAGAAGCATCGCGGCTGCACAGGCTCCCGGCACGGGAAGCAGGCCGGCAGGTGCTTAGGCCGGCAGATGCTCAGGCGGGTTTCCGCTCGACGAAGACGCAGCCGTCGAAGCTGAAGACCTCGTCGCCGTTCTGGTTCACGCCGGTGTTGTGGTGGAAGAACAGGCCCCATTGCGGGCGCGAGCTTGAGGCGCGCTTGTCCGTCACGGCCGAGTGATAGGTGATGCGGTCGCCGGCGAAGACCGGCTTCGACCAGCGCAGGTTCTTGAAGCCCGGCGAGGGGCCGAGCCGTGGGGCACGACCCTCGCCGAAGGCCGCGAGCTGGCGCCGGCGATGGGTGACCATGGTCGCCATCCAGACGGCGGCCGAATGCCAGCCGGAAGCCGCAAGCCGGCCGAAGGACGAGGCCTTGGCGGCCGCCTCGTCCATATGGAAAGGCTGCGGATCGAAGGAGCGGGCGAAGGTGATGATCTCGTCGGCCGTGAAGACGCAACTGCCGAGCTCGAAGCTCTGGCCGATCTCGATGTCTTCGAAGAAGCGCGCGGGTTCGGTTGGGGTTGTCGGCGGATCGATCGGGCTGGGTGACACGGGCGGCACATAGCGCGGCGGATGGGCGAGCCAGTCGCCCGCAGCCTGCGCGGCACCGGAGCCGCGCCGGCCGAACATGATCCAGTTGACCTGCTCCAGCACCGACTCGCCGCGCTGGTTGACCAACTCGAGCCGGAAACGCACCAGCCCCATGTCGAGCCGCGAGCGCGAGGGCCTGATCTCGATCACGTTGCGGCGGCCATGCAGCACGTCGCCGGGCTGGACGGGCCGCAGCCATTTGACCTCCTCGATGCCGGGCGCGCCCATGCCCGAGGAGGCCAAAAGGAAGCTTTCCGCCATCAACCGCATCAGCAGCGAGCAGCTATGCCAGCCCGAGGCGATCAGCGTGCCGGCGAAGCTCGCCTTCGCCTTGTCGGGATCAACATGGAAATCCTGCGCGTCGAAGCGCGAGGCGAAGGCGATGATGTCCTCCTGCGAGACCGCGATGCTGCCGGTCTCGACCGTCTCGCCGACGATGAAATCCTCGAAATACAGCATCGCGTCGCAGGCCCTGCTCAGTTTGGAGTCTTGGCTCAGTTGGCAAACCGGAAATGCAGGACGTCGCCATCGGCGACGACATATTCCTTGCCTTCGAGCCGGAATTTGCCGGCTTCGCGTGCGCCCGCCTCGCCCTTGTTGGCGATGTAGTCGGGATAGGCGATCGTCTCGGCGCGGATATAGCCCTTCTCGAAATCGCTATGGATCACGCCGGCGGCGGCGGGGCCCTTGGTGCCCTTCTCGATCGTCCAGGCGCGCGCCTCCTTGGGGCCGACCGTGAAGTAGGTGACGAGGTCGAGCAGGGTGTAGCCGGCGCGTATGACGCGGTTGAGGCCGGGCTCCTCGAGGCCGACGGCTTCCAGATAGTCTTTCTGGTCGGCTGCCGGCAGCACCGCGATCTCGCTCTCGATCTTGGCGGAGACGACGACGGCGACGGCGTTCTCCTCGGCGGCGCGCGCCTTGACCATCTGCGAGAAGGCGTTGCCCTTGTCCGCAGCGGCTTCCTCGACATTGCAGACATAGAGCACCGGCTTGGACGAGAGCAGGCCGAGTGTCTCGAAGCTCTTGCGCTCGTCGGCCGCGACCTGGACGAGGCGGGCCGGCTTGCCCTCGCGCAGCAGGACGAGGCAGCGGTTCATCAGGTCGGCCAGTTCCTTGGCGTCCTTGTCGCCGGTCTTGGCCTTCTTCTCCAGCGGCAGCACGCGCTTCTCGAGGCTTTCGAGATCGGCCAGCATCAATTCGGTCTCGATGATCTCGATATCGTTGATTGGCGCGACCTTGCCCTCGACATGGGTGATGTCGCCATCCTCGAAGCAGCGCACGACATGGGCGATGGCGTCGCATTCGCGGATATTGGCGAGGAACTGGTTGCCGAGGCCCTCGCCCTTGGAGGCGCCGCGCACGAGGCCGGCGATGTCGACGAAGGTCAGCCGCGTCGGGATGATCTCCTTCGAGCCGGCGATCCTGGCCAGCTGCTCCAGCCGGTCATCGGGCACCGCGACGTCGCCGACATTCGGCTCGATCGTGCAGAACGGATAATTCGCCGCCTGGGCGGCCGCCGTCTGCGTCAGCGCGTTGAACAGGGTCGACTTGCCGACATTCGGCAGGCCGACGATACCGCATTTGAAACCCATGGTGGTCTTTCAGTCTCGGAGCTTGAAATCGCCGGGAAGAGCGATGAACGGATTGACGATGGTGATGCCGTTTACGACGTGACCGTGCCGCATGTCTTCACTGAGGAAGTGGGAACAACCCAAATTTTGTGCGGCCGCCAGTAGCACGCAATCGAACCATTGATAGCCTGCTGCCTCGCGAATCCGCCAGGCATCGACAAGCGTCTGATGATCGATTGGCGTGTCGCCCCAGATCCTCAAGCCTTCGGCGTCGGCTCTCACGGTGGCAACACCGAGATGCGGAAGCTTACGAAGCGCGGCGTGACAGAATTCGTTGATGACCTGCAGGTTGATCACTGGCGGCTTCGTCTCGACCAGAGCGTTCAGCCAGATTTTCGTGCGCTCCTGCTTTTGCTTCACGCTCGGATCCCGGCTGTAGATCAGCACGTTCGTGTCGAGAAAGAAGGTGCTCGTCATACAATTCCGTCCGGGAAGGAAGTTTGCCGTTTTCGTCCGACAGCGGAAGAGGAGGCCCGGCGAGGAACCTGTCCAGCGCTTCGCGCTGGCTGATCGTTCGACCAACGCGCCGTTCGAGAAGCCCGGCCACGAATTTCGACATGCTTTTGCCGTCCCGAGCCGCCTCGACACGAAGGCGGGCATAAATGTCGTCAGGCAATGTCAATGTCAGATTTTTCACGGCACCGTTCCTCGGGCACCACGATTATCGTGTTTCCGTGTATCCGTGTCAACGTTTCGAGCCGTGCACGGTCACGCGAATGTGCTTGGTGGCAGGCTCGCTGCCAGCGCAGAAAAAGGCATTGCATCACCCTGATCGAACGGACCAAGACCCATGCGTTTCCTGGCCAATGCTCTTCTCGTGCTCGGCGTCACCGTGTCCAGCCTGGCCTCCGCCCAATCCCCCACGACACGCATCCGTGGTGAGGTCGAGACCGCCGAAGGCGGTACGCTGATGATCAGGACGGCCGATGGCGGGTCGGCGAAGGTTGCGCTGGCGTCAGGCTATTCGGTTGGTGGTGTCGTCAAGGCGACGACGGCCGACATCAAGAAGGGCGGCTTCATCGGCGTCGGCGCGCGGCCCCAGCCGGATGGATCGCTGCTGGCGGTGCAGGTCTTCATCTTCCCGGAGGCGATGCGCGGCACGGGCGAGGGACATCGTCCCTGGGGCGTTCTGCCGGATTCGACGATGACGAACGCGACGGTCGCCGAGACCGTCTCGCGCGTCGATGGTGCCAATATCGTGCTGACTTATCCCGGCGGCGAGCAGAAGGTCGCGATCACGCCCGATGCCAACATCATCATGGCGACGCCGGCCGATGCCTCCGAGCTGAAGGCCGGAGCCCAGGTCGCGATGACCGCGACGAAGCAGGCCGATGGCAGCTTCAGCGCGAGCCGGATCACCATCGCCAAGCCGGGCGCGCAGCTTCCTTATTGATCGGGATCCGCTCGGCGGTCATGAGAACCCCGGCCTGATACCCTCCAGCCCTCATCCTGAGGAGCCGCGAAGCGGCGTCTCGAAGGATGCTTCAGGAGGCTCCGGTGCAAGCTCGAGCATCCTTCGAGACGCGCCTGTGGCGCTCCTCAGGATGAGGGCCGGAGGGTGTTCTCGGACGAGTTAATCGCCGGCCTTCTCGCCAAGCCGCTTCACGGCGCCATGGCCGCGGGCATCCATGAACAGGTGGACCTTGTTCTGGAAGCCGGCATCGTCATGGGCCGCCAGCAGCGCGGCATTGTCGGCGCAGGCGGTGCAGAGATCCTCGACCCAGGGCTGCTCGGCCTTGCCGAAATCGCTCAGCACATAGGCGTGGACGAGTTCCTTGAGGCCGGGATGGCCGATGCCCATCCGGACGCGGCGATATTCGTTACCGATCGTGGCGGTCGTCGAGCGCAGGCCGTTATGGCCGGCATTGCCGCCGCCAAGTTTCATCCGGAGCTTGGCGGGAGCGAGGTCGAGTTCGTCATGGAAGACGATCACATCGGCGGGTTCGACCTTGAAGAAGCGCGCCGCCTCGCCGATCGCGCGGCCGGATTCGTTCATATAGGTCTGCGGCTTGAGCAAGACGACCTTCTCGCCGCCGATCGTCGCCTCGCAGGCCTGCCCCTGAAAGCGTGAACGCCAGGGCGAGGCGCGGTGCACCCGTGCGATCTCGTCGAGCGCCATGAAGCCGATATTGTGGCGGTTGCGGGCATAGCGCGTGCCCGGATTGCCGAGGCCGGCGAAGATCAGCATGACGGTCTGGCCTCAAAGCAAGACGGCCGGGAAACCCGGCCGTCCGTATTCTCTCATTCGTATCGATCCGGGGATCAAGCCTTCGGCTTGGCCTCGGCGGCCGGAGCTGCAGCCGCCTCGGCCGGAGCCTCTTCGACTTCCTCGGCCATCGGCGGAACGATGGTGACGATGGTGGCGTCCGCGCCGATCGCGAGCTTGGCGCCCTTGGGCAGCTTGACGGCGCTGGCTTCGAGCGAGCCACCGATCTCCAGGCCCGCAACCGAGACCTCGAAGAATTCCGGGATGAGCTCGGGCTCGACGGTGATCTCGAGCGAATGCTCGACGATCTGCACCGCGCCGCCGTTCTTGACGCCCGGCGAGGCGTCCTGGCCGACGACATGCACGGGAATTTCGACCGTCACGGTCTGGCCTGCGGCGACGCGCAGGAAGTCGACATGGATCGGGAAATCCTTGACCGGGTCGAGCTGGTAGTCGCGCGGGATGACCCGCTGCTTCTTGCCGCCGACATTGATCTCGAACAGCGTGGTCAGGAAATGGCCGCCATAGATCATCAGGCGGGTCTTGTTGGCGTCGAGCGCGATTGCTTCGGGAGCGGCGCCCCCGCCATAGATCACGGCGGGTGTCAGGCCTTGACGACGAACTGCACGGGCGGCCCCCTTGCCGACCTGTGCGCGCGCCGAAGCCTCGATTTGCTTCACGGCGGTCATGGTTTTAGTCCTTGCTTCAAATGACAAGGCCGCCTCAAGGCGGCCTCTTTGCGGTTCAGCGCCCGTGCCTCCAAGGGTGTCAGTCGGGCGCTGGCAGGCTCATAAGCGAAATGCGCCGCGATCTCAACCCCGCAGGTGTTTGGGGTGGGGTAGTTCGATTCCGCTTCCGACCTTCATTCTGGGAGCGAAATACGGCGCGCAAGTTCGGTCTCAAGGTGGTGAAGGCGGCTAAGCCTCAATTTGCGAAGCGAGGATTTGAGTTGAGGTAGGACTTTCAGTTGCATCCTAACTCGCTCGATCTCCTGACGAAGACCATCGTCGTCGTAGGACGCAGGCTCGTTACCTCGGTTTTTTGTCCGCGATCCCATCTGCGGCTCCAAACCGCGCGCAAGTGATATTGCCTCGCGAGACGAATGGCAGCTTACCACCCCCGAGCAGAAATTCGAACTGGTTCAGGACCGGCGTCGCGTGGCTCAGGCGGCGCTCGCCCTCAGATCCGCCCGCGGCAGGGCGCCTGCATCCTGCTTCTGCCCAAAACGCTGCAGCAGCTCCGTGACGATTCCGGCCGGCACGGCAGGAGAGTAGAGGAAGCCCTGGCCGAGGCGGCAGCCCATGGACTGCAGCCATTCCGCCTGTCCTTGGGTCTCGATGCCCTCGGCGATGATCTTCATGCCGAGCCGGTTGGCGATGTTGACCATGGCCTCGACGATGACGCTGCTTTTTGTGCTGCTTTGGGCTGCCGCAATGAAGGAGCGGTCGATCTTGATGATGTCGACCGGGAAATCCAGCAGATGGGTCAGCGAGGCGAAGCCGGTGCCGAAATCGTCCAGCGCCACTGGCATGCCGCGCTGGCGCAGCGCCTCGATCGTGCGGGCGATGCCGTCCTTGCGCCCGCCCATGAAGACCTGCTCGGTGATCTCGATGACGAGATGTTGCGGCGGGACCTCGACCCGCTCGAGCGCCCTGACGACGCGCTGGACCAGATCGCCCTTCTGGAAGTCGGCAGAGGTGACGTTCAGGCCGACATGCTGGAAGTTGACGCCGGCGCGCCGCCAGGCGGCCATGTCGGTTGCGATCGCACCGAGCATCTGCCCGGAAATGCGGTGGGCGACCTTGGGGTCCAGCATGGCCTCCTGGAACTCGCCGGCCGAGGCGACCCGCCCGTCCGGCATGCGCATGCGGGCCAGCGCCTCGAGACCGACGATCTCATCGGTGTCGATGCGGATGACTGGCTGATAATAGGCGGTGATGCGCCCGTCGGTGAGCGCCTCGTCGACGTCGCGCCTGGTTTGGAGACGCCGGGTCATGGAGGTGCGCAGGCCGTCCTTGAAGCGGACATAGCCGCCGCGCCGCGTCTCCTTGGCGTGGTACAGCGCGAAATCGGCGTTCTGGCGCAGCGTGACGCTGTCCTCGCCATCCTCGCCGGCCAGCGCCGCGCCGATGGTGACGCTGGGAACGATGCCGTGCCCGTCATGATCGAGCGGGGCTGCCATCGCCGCCAATATGGCGCCGGCGGTGGTCCGCATCTGGGCCGCCTGGGTGCAGTTCGGCAGCAGGACGGCGAACTCGTCTCCGCCGATCCGGCAGGCCATCCCGTCGCCGATCACGGCGCGGAGCCTCGCGCCGACGGCGGCAATCAAGGCGTCCCCGGCGGCATGCCCCATGGTGTCGTTGATCGCCTTGAGATGGTCGATGTCGATCAGCATCAGGCCGAATTCGAAGGGCGGTACGGCGCTGATGCTGGTGATCGCGTCGTTGAAGCTGACGCGGTTGGGGAGGCCCGTCAGCGTGTCGTAATAGGCGAGCCGGTGATTGCGCGACCGCACCTCCTCATGCTCGATCGCAATGGCGCAGAGATGGACGCAGGTCGCGACGATCTGGCGTTCGAGCTCGTCGGGGCCGCGCTGCCGGTCGTAGTAGAAGGCGAAGCTGCCAACCACGCGTCCGTCGCGGGCCTTGATCGGGCTCGACCAGCAGGCGCACAAGCCAAGCGGCAAAACGAGGTGCTCGAAGCCCTGCCACAGCGGATCGGTGACGATATCCGTGACGCAGACGGGCTCGCCGCGATGGATCGCCGTGCCGCAGGAGCCGACGCGCGGGCCGATGGGGATGCCCGTGAGGGCAGCCGAATAGGTCTCCGGCAGGCTGGGGGCCGCCAGCGCCACAAGCCGGTTCTCGTCGTCGACGGTCACGACCGAGCAGATGACGCCCGGCGTGATCGCCTCCGCCCGCAGGCACAGGCGCTCCATGATCGTGCGCAGAATCTCGCCACGCGCGATTGCCTCCAGAATCTCGTTCTGAAGGGCTTGCAGGCGTTCGGCGGAGCCGCTTTCACGCATCTCGGGACTCTCAATGACGAAGCGGCAAGCTATGTCAGTGGGGCGTGAAATCGCAGTTTCGGAGATGGGTCAAATTGTCCGCAACTGGTGTTGCGGCATCAGGCGGGCGCGAGTCCCAGCCTCTCGTCGCGGCGGCGCAGCAGATGCATCAGCGGCAGCGCCAGCAGCACCATCCAGGCCTTGCCGATGATCTGGCCGGACAG
This sequence comes from Allobosea sp. P2_B12, assembly GCF_056404835.1. NCBI lineage: Bacteria > Pseudomonadati > Pseudomonadota > Alphaproteobacteria > Hyphomicrobiales > Alloboseaceae > Allobosea > Allobosea sp. P2_B12. Next base: position 475,526 of record NZ_JBFUDG010000002.1, read on the forward strand.
AAAATCGAGGCTGCCGAAGGCGAGCTGCAGGAAGACGATCGAGTCAATCACGAGGCCGACGAGGCTGGAGGCGACGACGGCCGTCACGAAGCGGCGCTTCTGCAGCGGGGTGTAGACGGCGAGATCCGCCAGCTCCGAGAGCAGGAAGGCGGCGACGGAGGCGACGACAATCGCCGGCGGCGCAAGGAAGCCGGAGATCGCGGCGCCGACGACGATCGCGCCGAGGCCTGCGACGGCGCCGAGCCTGCGCTGGACGATGTCGCGCAGCACGAGCGCCAACCCGATCATCAGCACGCCGCTCGGCGCCTTGATGCCGGGCCAGACTGGCACGAGGCAGGGACCATTGGGCACGCAGACGGTGCCGGCATTGCCGATCAGCCAGTTCGCGGCGGGGATGGTCAGGGCGAAGAGGACTAGCGCGACGAGGCCTTCGATCCGGCGCTGGCGGTCGAGAGCGATGGGGTGGTCAGTCATGGGATGGTCCGCTGTCGTCGGGAGATGTCAGGTAGGCGGCATAGCCATGGCTACGCAGCTCGCAAGCCGGGCAGTGGCCGCAGCCATAGCCCCAAGCGTGGCGCATCGAACGCTCGCCGAGATAGCAGCTATGGCTCTCCTCCACCACCAGATCGAGCAGGGGTTGACCACCCAATGCCGTTGCCAGCGCGAAGGTCTGGGCCTTGTCGCGCCACATCAGCGGCGTATGGAGCACAAGCCGGCGGTCGAGCCCGAGGCCCAGCGCGACCTGCATCGCCTTGATCGTATCGTCGCGGCAGTCCGGATAGCCGGAGTAGTCGGTCTCGCAGACACCCAGCACGATGTGCCTGGCATCGCGGCGATAGGCCAGCGCGGCGGCGAAGGTCAGGAAGATCAGGTTGCGGCCGGGCACGAAGGTCGTCGGCAGGCCAGTCTCGGCAAAGGCGATCTCGCTGTCGCGGGTGAGGGCGGTTTCCGAGATCGCGCCGAGCGCCGCCAGATCGATCAGATGGTCAGGGCCGAGCCGTTCCGCATAGAGCGGCGACAGCGCCGGCAGCTTCTCGCGGATGACCTTCCGGCACTCCAGTTCGACACGATGGCGCTGGCCATAGTCGAAGCCGACGGTCTCGACCTCCTCGAAGCGCGCCAGCGCCCAGGCCAGCGCAACGGTCGAATCCTGGCCGCCGGAGAAGAGGACAAGGGCGCGGGAGGTCATGACGGGCGCAGTCCGGCCGTCAGTCGAACAGGCTGGAGACGCTCGATTCGCTGGCCGTGCGCTCGATCGCCTCGCCCATCAGCTGCGCGATCGAGATGACGCGGATGTTGCGCGCCACCTTCACGGCCTCGGTCGGCATGATCGAATCGGTGATCACCAACTCCTTGAGCTTGGAGTTGGCGATGCGTGCCACCGCGCCGCCCGAGAGCACGCCATGGGTGATGTAGGCGTAGACCTCGTGGGCGCCCTGGTCGAGCAGCGCCTCGGCCGCGTTGACCAGCGTGCCGCCGGAATCGACGATGTCGTCGAGCAGGATGCAGGAGCGGCCCTCGACGGAGCCGATGATGTTCATCACCTCGGATTCGCCCGGCCGGTCGCGGCGCTTGTCGACGATGGCGAGCGGCGCGTCGATGCGCTTGGCGAGCGCGCGGGCGCGCACCACGCCGCCGACATCGGGCGAGACGACCATGGCGTTCTTGTAGTCGAGCCGTTCTCTGATATCGCGCGACATCAGCGGCGCGCCGAAGAGGTTGTCGGTGGGGATGTCGAAGAAGCCCTGGATCTGGCCGGCGTGCAGATCGAGCGTCAGGACGCGGTCGACGCCGGCATGGGTGATCAGGTTGGCGACGAGCTTGGCCGAGATCGGCGTGCGGCCCGAGGCGCGCCGGTCCTGCCGGGCATAGCCGAAATAGGGGATCACCGCCGTGATGCGGCGCGCCGAGGAGCGGCGCAGCGCATCGGTGATGATCAGCAGTTCCATCAGGTGGTCGTTGGTCGGGAAGGAGGTCGACTGGATGATGAAGACGTCCTGGCCGCGGACGTTCTCCTGGATCTCGACGAAGACCTCCATGTCGGCGAAGCGCCTGACCGAGGCCTTGGCGAGCGGGATTCCGAGATGGGCGCAGATCGCTTCCGCGAGCGGCCGGTTGGAATTACCGGCAACGACTTTAAACGAAGAAGGCATGCCGTGGCGCACCGTTGAAGCAGGGCTGGGCGGGCCTGCGCGAAGCCGGCTCGGTTCGCAGGGCTCTTAACAGCCGTGTGACGGCGAGTCGACCGCTGCACTGCGAAAGGCGCGTGCAAAACGCACGCGCCCGACACAAGGCATGATAGCGGTCAGATGCAGCGGGTGTGCGCTGCGCCTTGACGCCGCTCAGAGCTTCTTGCTGCCCGAAGCGGTGGCCGTCTTCGCCGCGACGGCATCCTTGGCATTGGCCGGCTTGCCCGCCGTCTTGGTCTTGTCGGCCGGCAGAACCGTTTCCACGGCCGGCGTCGTCACCAGGAAGCTGGCGATCGCATCCATCGATTCGGCTGCCGCTTTGGCGACGATGGTCTGGTCGACGCCGGACCATGGGTCGGAGGTGCCACCGCGCCGACCGAGGCTTTCGCCCTGGACGCGCTGGGCGCGTTTCTTGGTCTCGTCATAGACGTCCCAGACGAAGGCGAGCGAGGTCTGGCCGTCCTCGGTCGGCTGGGCGGTCAGGTATCCGCGAACGCGGAAGCGGGCTGGCTTGTCGCCGGGGACGATCTCCATGCGCCGCTCGGCCGCGGCCTCGCCGAGCAGGCCGGCAAAACGGGTCGTCACCGCATCGGGCGCCCCGGAAATACTCTGCACGGATACCGGCACGCCCGGCGCATCGACGCGCGGACGCGCCGCGGTCGTGGTCTCCTGGCAGCCGGCAAGCGCAAGCGCAACGGCCGGCCCCAGGACGAGGCCGTTCAAACGATTAATCATGACGCCTCCCGCTTGTCTTTGAGCGTACGGGTTGGAGTGTTTTGCGTAGTCCCTGCGCGGTCTTTCTAGGCGTAACGGATCGGAAGGTCCAGATCGTGCCGATTGCGCGCCATCGCCCTGACCTTCGCGGCGATTGCGGGTTGCCGCGTGCTGGCCCATATATCCGGGCGTGCGGGCTCGGGAGGCCCGGTTTCGGAGAGTCCCATGGTCACGACCAGCAGCCGTATCCTCGACGACATCGCCCGTCTCGCCACCGACGCCGCCGGCGCGGCGCAGGGCGTGCGCCGCGAGGTCGAGACCGTGGTGAAGACCCAGATCGAGCGCCTTCTGCGCGATCTCGACGTGGTCACGCGCGAGGAATTCGAGGCCGTGCGCGAAATGGCGCTGCTGGCGCGCGAGGAGAACGACAAGCTCGCGGCACGACTCGCAGCGCTGGAGGCCGGGCAGCCCAAGGCTTGAGCGGGACGGGGCGTGCTGCGCTCACCGCATGCTTTCACCTCCCTCGCTCGACCGCGTGTCCACAGCCATGTGCTGTGGACAGGGCTCCACGGGGATTGAGCCCATACCCGAATCCGTCGAGCGTCACTTCGTGTTGGGAGTGTCACAGCCCCTGCGCTAACGTCGGTGGAGAAATTGATTCGTCGGTCCAACCTCTTAGGGGGAATCGACGGAACGTGGCGCCCGGTTTTCGGCCGGCCGGCACCTGTTGGGTTGCGTTCCCGTCAGCTTTCCCGTCGCCGTGTTCCCATTCTCGAACGCGCCGGACCGCGTCCTGCGGCGCCCGGCAGTTGGACCCAAGGGCATGATGGATCTCGACCTGGACGCCGAGCTTGAGCGGCCTTCCAACCCTCTCGACCTGATCGAACGACTCGCTGCCCTCAACAACTGGACCTTCGACCGCGACAGCGACGACGAATTGTCGGTCGCCGTCACCGGCGGCTGGTCGGACTATCATGTCGCCATCACCTGGCTGACCGAGGTGGAGGCGATCCATATCGCCTGCGCCTTCGACCTCAAGGTGCCGGAACGGCGCCGGGGCGAGGTGCTGCAACTGGTCAGCCTGGTCAACGAGCAGCTCTGGCTCGGCCATTTCGACCTTTGGAGCTCCGAGAACGTGGTGATGTACCGCCATGCGCTCCTGCTGTCGGGCGGGGCGGAGCCGACCGACGAGCAGGCGGCCGCGTTGATCAAGGCGGCGATCGATGCCTGCGAGCGCTATTTCCAGGCCTTCCAGTTCGTCGTCTGGGCTGGGAAGACGGCGAAAGAGGGCCTTGAAGGCGCCATGCTGGAGACGGTCGGCGAGGCTTGATCTGATCGGTTTCGTAAGGCTCGGTCTTGACCCGGGCCTGGACCTGCGCGTCATGGTCGGGCTTGACCCGACCATCTCCAGCCGGAGAGTTTCCGGTCATGAGATTCTCAGGGCGCGAGCCCGAGGATGATGCCTTGTCCCAAAGCCGCGAGAGACGCCCATGACCAGCCCCCTGCCGCAATCGCTCGTGCTCCTCGGTGCCGGCAAGATGGGGGGCGCCATGCTGGAGGGCTGGCTGCGCATCGGCATGAACCCGGCCGGCATCAGCCTGATCGACCCCAAGCCGTCCGACGAGATGGTGACGCTCGCCGCAGAGAAGGGCATGGCGATCAACCCGGATCCGCGTTCGCTCGGGCCCGTCGAGGTGCTGGTGCTGGCGACCAAGCCGCAGACGCTCGACACCGCCGCTCCCGCCGTGCAGGCCTTCATCACGCCGAAGACGCTGCTGATCTCGATCCTCGCCGGCAAGACCCTGGGCGATCTCTCGGCGCGCCTGCCGAATGCGACCGCGATCATCCGTGCCATGCCGAACCTGCCGGCCTCGGTGCAGCGCGGCGCCACTGCGGCGGCGGCGGGGCCGGGCGTGACCGGTGCGCAGCGCGCCATGGCCGATGCCCTTCTCGGCAGCATCGGCAAGGTCGAATGGCTCGACAGCGAGAACCTGATCGATGCCGTCACCGGCGTGTCCGGCTCGGGCCCAGCCTATGTCTTCTATCTGGTCGAGTGTCTGGCCGCCGCGGGCAAGGCGGCGGGCCTGCCCGACGACATCGCCGAGCGGCTGGCGCGGGCGACGATCGAGGGCGCCGGCGAGATGCTCTATCAATCGCCGCTTTCGCCGGCGACATTGCGCCAGAACGTCACCTCGCCCGCGGGCACGACGGCCGCGGGGCTCGAGGTGCTGATGGCCGAAGACGCGCTGAAGCCGCTGATCATCAGGACGGTGGCTGCCGCCAAACGTCGCGCCGGCGAGCTTTCGGGCTGAACGGCCTTCCATAGGCCGCGATCGAGGCCTAGCTTCTTCTGACTGCGTCGCGAAGGAGACATCCCATGGCCCGCACACCGCTTCCACCTGAATCCGCCGCTCCTGAATCCGCTACCGCCCTGCCGCCGGCCGACCCGCGCAAGCAGGTCGTCGAGGCGCTGATGCGGCTCGCGGCGACCCGCCGCTGGGATGAGATCGAACTCGGCGATATCGCCACCGAGGCGGATGTGCCGCTGGCCAAGCTGCGTGGCCTGTTCCCGTCCAAGCTTGCGATGCTGGGCGGCCTGACCCGCATCGTCGACGATGCGGTGCTGGCGGGGAGATCGGATGATTTGGCCGCGGAGCCGGTGCGCGAACGGATGTTCGACCTCGTCATGCGCCGGCTCGATGCGCTGGCGCCTTACAAGGCGGGACTTCGCAAGATCGCGCCCGTGATCCGCCGCGACCCGCTGGCGATGGCCGCGCTCAACCGCGGCGCCGTCAGTTCCTGGCGCTACATGCTGGCCTCGGCCGGCATCGCGACCGAGGATGCGCTGGGCGGCGTGCGGGTACAGGGTGCGGTGCTGCTGATGGCACGCGTCTCGGAGGTCTGGCTCGATGACGATGAGCCCGAGTTGTCGCGGACGATGGCGCGGCTCGACCGCGAGTTGAAGACCGCCGGCGCGATCATGGCGCGCGTCGAGGATGTGCATCGGCTGACGGCACCGTTGCGCGGCCTGGCGCGGGCTCTCTGCTCCGGCAAGCGCCCGCGTGTCCGCCGCCGCGAACGGTCCGATGAGGGCCTGCGCCGCGAGGGCGAGGACTTCGCACCGGCGATCTAGGCCGGAACGGCTCAACCATGGCCGAAATGCGACATCGTTAAGCGACTCTTAGCGATTTGGCCCGACTCTGCGGAATCTTCCATCCCGCAGGGGTTCCGTATGTCCTGGACGAAGAAGCTTGCTACCCTGTCGATCAGCCGCTCCTTCGCGCTGATCGCCATTCTCGCTCTCGTCATCGCGGCCGGTGGCGTCGGGTTCACGCTCCACGTCGCGCATGACGATATGATCCAGCTCAAGCGCGCCGAGATGAAGAATGCGGTCGAGGCTGCCGCTTCAACGGTCAACAGCTATCTGGCGCGTGCGGAAAAGGGCGAGCTGAAGGAGGCCGATGCCAAGAAGATGGCGATCGATGCCATCTCGAATGCCCGCTTCGACAACGGCAACTACTATTTCGTCATCGATTACAACGGCATCAGCGTCTCGCATGCCAACAAGAAGATCGAGACGACGGATATGACGCCGCTGAAAGACGCGACGGGCAAGTTCTTTGTCCAGGACATGATCAAGGTCGCCAAGGGGCCAGGCGCCGGCTTCATCGACTATGGCTGGACCAAGCCGGGCGACAAGGAGCCTTCGCTGAAGATCTCCTATGTCGCCGCCATTCCCAAGTGGCAGTGGACGATCGGCTCGGGCCTTCACGTCCAGGACGTCGATGCCGCCTTCCTGCGGATGATCGGCGACGTCGCCAAGGTGCTGGTGCCGCTCGGGCTGGTCATGTTCGGGCTCGTCTTCTTCCTGAGCCGCCGCGCCTCCGGCATGCTGTCTTCGCTCGCCGGCACCATGAACGGGCTTGCGGCCGGGGATCTGCAGAGCGAGATCAAGCATCAGGACCGGCCCGACCATATCGGCTCGATGGCGCGCGCATTGGTCGTCTTCCGCGACGCGGCCTTGGCCAAGGACGCGATGGAAGCCGATAAGGCGCGCATGGAGCAGGAGGCGGAAGGCCATCGCGATGCGGCCGATGGCCAGCGCCGGCGCAGCGAAGCGGAGAGGGCCGAGCAGGCCCGCGCACAGGAAGAGGTCGTCCATGCGCTCGGGACTGGTCTCGAACGCCTCGCCGAGGGCGACCTGACCTATCGCATCACCGAAAGCTTCGGCTCCGACTACGCCAAGCTCCGCGACGATTTCAACGCCGCGATCGCCAAGCTGCAGGAAACCATGCGGCAGATCGCGACCAACACCGAGAGCATGAAGGCAGGTTCGGTCGAGATCAGCCAGGCGGCCGACGATCTCGCCGGGCGTACCGAACAGCAGGCCGCCTCCGTCGAGGAGACCGCGACGGCGCTCGACGAACTGACCGCGACGGTCCGCCAGACGGCGGAGAGCGCCCGCCTCGCCAGCCAGGCGACGACGCAGGTCAAGTCGGAGGCCGAGCAATCGACCACCATCGTTCGCGACGCCGTGCTCGCCATGGGCGGGATCGAGAAATCGGCCGACGAGATCTCCCAGATCGTCGGCGTGATCGACGAGATCGCCTTCCAGACCAACCTGCTGGCGCTCAACGCCAGCGTCGAGGCGGCGCGCGCCGGCGACGCCGGCAAGGGCTTTGCCGTCGTCGCCTCCGAGGTGCGTGCGCTCGCCCAGCGCTCGGCCGAGGCCGCCAAGGAGATCAAGGGCCTGATCGCAGCCTCGAATGTCGAGGTTGAGAAGGGTGTCACGCTCGTCGGCCAGACCGGCAGCGCGCTGCAACGCATGGCCGAGGAGATCACCCGGGCGACCGCACTCGTCGCCGAGATCGCGGGCGCCGCCCAGGAACAGGCCTCGGGGCTCCAGGAGGTCAATACCGCCGTCGGCGAGATGGACCAGTCGACGCAGCAGAACGCGGCCATGGCCGAGCAGTCGACGGCCGCCGCGCACTCGCTGTCGCAGGAGGCGGACCGACTGTCCGCCCTGGTCGCGCGCTTCCAGCTCGGCGGCGACGTCGCCGGGCTGAAGGCGATTGCGCGGACGATGCAAGCCGCCGTCGCGCCGGCACCGCGTCCGGCGGCCCCGCGTGCCGCTCAGCCGGTCGCGCGCTCAGGCGGTGCAGCGACGGCCCGCAAGGCAGATCCGAGCGCCCATGACAAGGGTTGGGAGGAGTTTTGAGCGCTCCATCCGATCCGGCAGGACAGGCCGGCACGATCGGCTTCGATGATTTCATGAAGGTCGACATCCGTGTCGGCACGATCGTCGAAGCCGCCCCATATCCCGAGGCCCGCAAGCCCGCGATCAAGCTCGTCATCGATTTCGGCGGCACCATTGGGCTGAAGAAGTCCTCGGCGCAGATCACCCGGCACTACCGGCCGGAGGACCTTGCGGGGAAGCAGGTGCTGGCGGTGGTGAACTTCCCGCCGCGCCAGATCGGCAAGTTCATGTCCGAGGTTCTGACGCTGGGCGTGCCCGACGCCGATGGCGAGGTTGTGCTGATCGGCCCGAGCCTGACCGTGCCGGATGGCGGGCGGCTGTTCTGATCAGCGCAACGAGCCGGCGAAGCTGCTGATCGCCTGAACGACGGCGCCCTCGCGGCCGATGAAGCCGTGATAGGCGCGCGCCTGGCAGGCATCACCCGTGGACGAACCACCGTCGATCCAGAGCAAGCGAGCGCGACCGCCGGCTCTCTGCTGGAATGCCTGCGCCGATTCCGGCAGCGTGACGCGACAGCTGTCCTGGCGATGCTGGATGATCAGCATTGGCGGCAATTGCGAGGGGTCGCCGAGGGACGACGACGCAGCGTCGAGCATCGCCGACGCGAAGACGATCCCGTCCGGCCGCTGCGCCAGCGTCCCTGCGACCTTCAATGCGCCCCGGCTCATCGCGACGACGATGACGCGCGGAGCGATCGTGCGCATCAGCTCGACGGCTTTGGCAGCGTCGGCGCCGGCATCGAGCGTGATGCTGGCGATGCCGCTGCGCAGATAGGCGGTGCGGGTCCGCACGATCCAGTTGCCGCTGCGTGCCACGCTGCCGTCGCTGCCGATGCCGATATTGCCATCGCCGCCGGTCAGCAGCACGAGCCCGGCGCGGGCTTTGCCTGCAGGCTTGTTTAGAAGAGCCTTGCCGCCGCCGAAAAAGCCGCCGCCGAGATCGACGACCTCCTCCGAGCGTGCCGGGGCAGTGAGCGCTGCCAAAGCCAACGCGGTGAGCAGACCTAGGGCCGAGATCTTCATGACGCTTCCCCCTGTCGTATTTTTTATCGTTGGGGCGACGCTAGCCCCGGCGCTCGGGGCTGTCCATCGCGGTTGTCCTGCGTCGCTATACCGGCAGCCGCACGGTTGCCCGCAATCCGCCCAGCGGTGAATCGGCCAGGATGATGTCGCCGCCATGGGCGCGGGCGATGTCGCGGGCGATCGCTAACCCGAGCCCCGTGCCGCCGGAATCGACGTTGCGGGCCTCGTCGAGGCGGAAGAAGGGTCGGAAGACGTCCTCGCGTTGCTCGGGTGCGATGCCCGGCCCGTCATCATCGACCATGATGATCAGATAGCGTGCATCATGGGTTGCGCGAATGGCGATGCGGTCGCCGAAGCGGGCGGCGTTGGAGACGAGATTGGTCATCAGCCGGCGGAAGGCGTCGGGCCGGATCACCACCAGCGGGTCGCCGGCCACCGTCAGTTCGGTCTGGTGACCCTGACGCTCGGCGTCGGATTTCAGCTCTTCCAGCAGCGCGCGGATGTCGGTCTCGACCGCCGCCTCGCCGGCGTCGCCGCGCGCGAAGGCGAGATAGTCCTCCAGCATGCGGCTCATCTCGTCGACGTCTTTTTCAAGCGCGTCGATCTCGGACGAGCGCTCCAGGAGCGCTAGCGAGAGCTTGAACCGGGTCAGGATGGTGCGCAGGTCGTGGCTGACGCCGTTCAGCATGGTCGTGCGCTCGCCGACCGCGCGCTCGACCCGGCGCTTCATCTCGATGAAGGCGTTGCCGGCCCGGCGGACCTCGCGCGCGCCGCGCGGCCGGAACTCGGCGTCGCGGCCCTTGCCGAACGCTTCGGCCGCGTCGGCGAGCTTGAGGATCGGGCGGATCTGGTTGCGCAGGAACAGGACCGCAATCGTCAGCAGGATCAGCGAGGTGCCGAGCATCCAGAGCAGGAAGATGTGGCTGTTGCTGGCGTAGGCCGAATTCCGCCGCGTCAGGATGCGCATCACGTTCTTACCGAGCTTGATCCGGATCTCGATCAGGCTGGAGCGGCCGACCGTGTCGAGCCAGAACGGGCGGGCGACTTGGCTGGCGAGTTCGGTCGAGAGCGCGCTGTCGAGCAGGGAGAAGAACGGCCGCGGACCTGGCGGCGGCAGGTCGGAATCGGGGATGATGTCGACATCCATGCCGAGGCGATCGGCGGCGATGCGGGCGAGAATGCTGGCATCGGCATCCTGCGGATAGCTCTCATAGACATCGATCATCATGGCGATGTCGGCCGAGACGGCGGAGGACAGGCGCTGCGTCACGGTCTGCCAGTGCCGCTCCATGAAGACATAGGCGATGACCGACTGCAGCAGCACCACCGGCGCGATGACGATGACCAGCGCGCGCGGATACAGGCCCTTGGGCATGTAGCGGGCGATGATGTGCAACGGCCGACCCGCCCATTTGAGCAGGGGCTTCAGCCGATTGTTGAGGCTCGCGCTCCAGCGAGCGCCGGCCGCGCGCATCCGCGCCATGCCCGCGCCGATGGCTTTCGCCGGGCCCGCGCCACGCCGACCCGGTTGGACCTGCGTCACGTCCGGTCCGTCACGAGGCGGTAGCCGACGCCGCGAACGGTCTGGAGATAGAGCGGATCGGCAGGGTCGCGTTCGATCTTGCGGCGCAGACGGTTCATCTGCACGTCGACGGTGCGGTCATTGGCGGCGGTGCCCTGGGCCGCCAGTTCCTCGCGCGGCACGACCTCGCCGGCGCGCTCGGCCAGCGCGGTCAGGATCTCGCGCTCGCGCTCGGTCAGGCGGATCGGCTCCTCGCCCTTGCGCAATTCGCCGCGCGAGAGCCCGTAGAGGAACGGCCCGAAGCGGACGAAATCGGGCCGCGGGCCGGATTGAGCGGTGTCGACGACGATGGTCCGCTTCAGGATATTGCCCAGCCGCAGCAACAGTTCGCGCGGCTCGAAGGGCTTGGCGAGATAGTCGTCGACGCCGATCTCGAGGCCGTTGATGCGGTCCTTGCCGTCGGCGCGGGCCGTCAGCATCAGGATCGGGACGGTGGAATCGATGCGGAAGCGGCGGGCGAAGTCGAAGCCGTTCTCGCCGGGCATCATGATGTCGAGGACCATGGCGTCGAAGACGAGGCGGGCGAGCTGCAGGTCGGCATCCGCCGCATTGGCGGCCGTGGTCACGCGATAGCCGTTGTCGCCGAGGAAACGCGCCAGCAGGTCGCGCAGGCGGCGATCGTCGTCGACCACGAGGATGTGGGGTGCCTCGTCGGGGAGCGGCTTGCGCGCCGGCTGTGCGGCCATGTGTCTTCCGCCCTTATGTTCCTACGCCGTGACGTCGGTCGTCTTGTGCTCGCGCCTCACCGCGGCGCGGCGAGGAAGCCTAGCACCTTGTGGCGTTCGGCGGGATCGATCAACCCTGCGAGGTAGAGCGCGACCGTTTCCGCCGCTTCCGGCGCGAGGTGCCCCAGCGCCTCGTTGATCCGCTTCGCCTGCAACTGGACGAGGCGCAGCGCCAGATCCTGGCCCGAGCGGGTGGCGTGCAGATGACGCTGGCGCTTGTCCTGGACGCCGGTGCGCTGCTCGACGAAGCCGGTCTCGACCAGCTCCTTCAGCACGCGGTTCAGGCTCTGCTTGGTGATCTTGAGAATGTCGAGAAGTTCGGCGATGGTCAGGCCCGGTCGTCTCAGGACGAAATGCAGGACGCGGTGGTGGGCGCGGCCGAAGCCGTATTCGGCGAGGATCAGATCGGGGCCGCCGACGAAATCGCGGTAGGCGAAGAACAGAAGCTCGATGAGGTCGTAAGGCACGCTTCCGGATACGGCTTCGCCCGGCAAGGCGGGCCCGGTTGCGTCGTCGGGTCGGGGCTGCGTCTGGGCCATCGCATCCGTCCTGAAATTTATGTCAGTGATGTTGACATATCTCAGACGGAAGATTACCGGTCAAGCGCGCTGGACGACGGAATATGTCGCAAGACGATGTTGCAGCGCAGTATAATTTCGGCCCTTTGCCCCTCCCGCCATGGTGACGGTTGCGGGGGCTCCAACGGTTCAACCGGGCCGGACGTGCAAGAGGAGCACTCCCATGTCAGTCATTCCTTTCGACCAGCGCGACGGCGTTATCTGGTTCGACGGCAAGCTCGTGCCATGGAAGGACGCGAAGGTCCACGTACTGACCCATGGGCTGCATTACGGCTCCTGCGTGTTCGAGGGCGAGCGCTCCTATGACGGCGTGATCTACAAGGGCACCGAGCACTCGAAGCGCTTCCACAAGTCCGCCGAGATCATGGATTTCACGATCCCCTGGTCGGTCGCCGAACTCGATGCGGCGAAAGAGCTCTGCCTGAAGGAGAACGGGCTGAAGGACGCCTATATCCGCCCGGTCGCCTGGCGCGGCTCGGAGATGATGGCGGTCTCGGGCATCAACAACACGATCCATACCGCGATCGCGGTCTGGGAGTGGCCGAGCATGTTCGACATGGCGCAGAAGCTGAAGGGTGTGCGCCTCGACGTCGCCGCCTATCGCCGGCCGGACCCGGCCTGCGCGCCGGTTCATGCCAAGGCGGCGGGTCTCTACATGATCTGCTCGCTCTCGAAGCATAAGGCCGAGCGCGCCGGCTATGCCGATGCGATGATGCTGGACTGGGAAGGCAATGTCGCCGAATGCACCGGCGCCAACATCTTCTTCATCAAGGACGGCGTCATCCACACCCCGCAGGCGGACCGCTTCCTCAACGGGCTGACGCGCCAGTCGGTGATCGAGCAGTGCAAGAAGCGTGGCTTCGAGGTGATCGAGCGGCGCATTCGCCCGGAAGAGCTGGAGACCTTCAACGAGTGCTTCATCACCGGCTCGGCCGCCGAGGTGACGCTGGTCTCCGAGATCGGGCCCTACTCCTTCATCACCGGCAATATGGGCAAGGTGATTATGGAGGACTATTCGGACGCGGTGAGGCCGAAGTCGAAGGCGGCGTAAGGCGCATCATCGGGATCGCGGATAGCCCGGCTATTTCGCGGTCCTGACCTCGCTGCGCCAGAGTACGAGCCAGTCGTCGGGGAGCAGTCCCCGGCACTGGCTCATCTCGGCATAGCGCGTTAGCACGAAGGCCCTTCCTGTCCAGGCGTAGTTGCCCATGCTGCCGCAATCGCCGGGGCCGCGGCCCTTTTCGAGGAACTCGATCTGGCCCGTTGCCGGGTCATAGGCCGCGTTGACGAGCATGTTTCCGGGAGCCTTGCCGGGCCGCTGGAAGGCGGGCTTGCGCGCCTTGGCGGTGTCGCTTCCAGGCACGATCCAGAAGCCGGTGGTGTAGTTGTAGGCGCCGCCCCTGCACAAGATCATGACAAGGGTTTCGCCGGGCGCGATCGGCACGGCGCTGTCCATCTCGCGCAGGCTTTCGGTGTCCTCGCAATCCGGCTCGGTCGAGCCGATCCGCTTGCGCAGTGCTGCGGTCAACGCCTTGGCGCGGGGCCGCGGCAGGGCAGGGAGCGTAGTGGTGGCAACCGGCACAACGACCGGCAGCGGCGGGATGGCAGCAGTTTTGGCCAGGGTGATTCCTTTGCGGATCAGGGCTGTCGGCGTGCCCAGCCGCCCCTGCTGCGCGTCGAGCCAGAGCAGCGCCGCGACCGCGCCGGAAAGCGAGATCTCGTAGCGCTCGCCCAGCATGCTCGCCTCGATCTTGGTCGCCTTGCGCGCCGACTCGATCAGCGCCTCCGCCTCTTTCGCGGGAAAGCGGATGCGCGCCGTTTCGAGATCGACGATCTCGGCGGGCGGCAGCCGCTCGGCGCCGGGCAGGGGCTGGCCGTCGAGGGTCAGTGTGACAACCGGCGGCGGTGCCTTCAGCGTGTCGGCCTTGAGGACGAGCGCAAGGACGGGCGGGCTTGTGGCGCCGGACGCGCGTTCCAGTATCAGGCTCGCGCCGAAGCTCGCGGTGTCGTCGGGCAGAGAGCGGGCGACGCAGCGGCCGAGATTGTCGCAGCCCGCGATCCATTCGCGAAAGACCTTCGCCTGCGGCTCGGCCGCGATGGCGCCTTGTGAGAAGAGCGAGACCAGCCCTGCGAGGGCGGCGTAGGTGAGGTTCCCAATCGTCCCGTGTCCCGGCATCGGTTCCCCTCGCGGTCTCGCGCCTCGCTGGCCGCAGCCGCGCTACTTCGCCACTTTCACGTCACTGCGGAACAGCGAGACCCATTCGTCCGGCGGCAGGCCGGCGCAGGGCCTCATCGCGGTCAGGCGCGTGCGGACGAAGCCGGTGCCCGTCCAGGCATAGCTGCCGGCGCTGCCGCAATCGCCGATACCGCGATCCTTCAGGAAGAAATCGACGTCTCCCGCCTCGGGGTCGTATTCGGAATTGACCAGCACATTGTCGCGCTGGCCGGGAAAGACGACCGGTTTGGCGCTGGCGGCAGTCGGTCCGGTGGCGATCCAGTAGGCTCGCGTGACGTTGTAGGCACCGCCATGGCAATACATGCCGATCAGCACGCGCTTGCCGTCGAGCGGCCAGACCTTGTCGTTGCCGACGCGCACCTCTCGATCCTTCTCGCAGAGATCGGAGGCGGGCGCATCGAGCTGGCGGCGGATGGCGTCGATCAGCGTCTTGGCAGTTTTTGCGTCCGGCGCCGCCAGGGCGTTGGTGGCGCGGGCCGTGATCACGGGCAGGACGGCCGGCGCCGGGACGCGCGAGGCCGGTGCCTCGCCCTTGCGGATCAGGGCGGTGACCGTGCCGATCCGCCCCTGCTGCTCGTCGAGCCAGAGCAGGGCTGCGACCGCACCCGCAAGCGACAGGGTATAGGTTGCGCCGGGCCGCTTGATCTCCAGCTTGGTCGACTTGCGCGCCGCTGCGATCAGGGCCTCGGCATCGGCGGTCGCCAGTTCGAGATCGCCGACCTCACCGTCGGATGAGGCGGAAGCCGCGAGCCTGCCCGCAGCGGGTGCGAAAGGCGCGCCGTCGAGGCTGAGATCGATCGGAAACTCCTTCGGCAGCTTCTTGTCGCGGATGTTGAGCGTCAGCTTCGCCGCGGCCGCAGCGGTGCCGGTGCGTTCGAGCCTGAGATAGGCGATGCTGTCGCTGATATCGCCGGGCATCGAGAGCGCGGTGCATTGCCGGAGATTGTCGCAACCCGCGACCCAGTCTCGGAAGACCTTGGTGCTCAGATCCGCGGCGTGGCCACCAGCCGGTAGTGTGAGAAGCCCGCCGATCAGGGCCAATGACAATCGGTTCAGGTACCCGTGTTCCATCGTTCCACTGCTTCGTCGTCGCTGGCCTTCGCCTCGACCCAGCCGCCGATGGTGCCGTCAGAGAGGTGTTCGCGCTTCCAGAACGGGGCGCGGGTCTTGAGGTAGTCCATCATGAAATCGGCGGCTTCGAAAGCAGCGCGGCGATGGGCGGAGGTTGCGATCACCAGAACGATCTGTTCGCCTGGTTTCACCAACCCATAACGATGGATCGCGAGAAGCCCCATCAACGGCCAGCGCGCGGTGGCTTCCGCGGCAACGCGGGCGATCTCCGCCTCAGCCATGCCGGGGTAGTGCTCCAGTTCGAGCGCGGCCAGCGTTCCGCCCTCGTCGCGGCAGAGCCCTGTGAAGCTGACGACGGCGCCGATGTCGCGGCGGTCGGCCGAGAGCGCCGCGATCTCGGTGGTGAGGTCGAAATCCTCGCGCTGGATGCGGATTGTCGGGGTCAACGTCGTTGCTCCCATCGCGCCGTCATCCCGGACGCAGCAAAGCGGAGATCCGGGATCCATTCCGGAGCATATGCAAGAGAGGTTCCGGAATGGATCCCGGGTCTCCCTCCGGTCGCCCGGGATGACCCGCGTTTTTCAGCGAAGGTCATCGTCTGGCTCAGCCGCCCGTCATCGGCGGGAAGAAGGCGATCTCGCTGGCGCCTTCCAGGCTCGCGCCCGGCTTGACATGGGTCTGGTTGATCGCGGCGCGCACCAGCGTCTCGTTCTCGAAGGCGGCGGCATAGCCCTCGTCGCGGGTCTTCAGCCAGCGCACGAGGTCGAGCACCGTGCGGGTGCCGGCAGGCAGCTCGACCTGTTCCTCGGCCATGCCGACGCGCTCGCGCACCCAGGCGAAATAAACCAGCCTGACGCTGCGGGCCTGAGTGGCCGGAGCCGATGTCGCGAGAGCCTGCGTCATGGTTCGCGCGTGTCCTCCTCGACCATGTGGCGGATGCCGGCGTTGAAATAGTCCCAGCCCGTATAGATGGTCAGCGCGGCCGCGACCCACAACATGACGATGCCGATCTGGGTGTTGGGCGGCAGCACCTTGTCGCCGGCCGGTCCTGCGACGAGGAAGCCCAGCGCCAGAAGCTGCGCCGTCGTCTTCCATTTGGCGATCTGGCTGACGGGGACGCTGACCTTCAGCTCGGCCAGGAACTCGCGCAGTCCCGAGACCAGGATCTCGCGGCAGAGGATGACGATCGCCGCCCAGAGCGACCAGCCATGGATGGTGCCGTCGGCCACCAGCATGAGCAGCAGCGCGCAGACCAGCAGCTTGTCGGCGATCGGATCGAGCATGCGGCCGATCGCCGATTGCTGGCTCCAGGCGCGCGCGATCCAGCCGTCGAGGAAATCGGTAACCGCCGCCATGACGTAGATCGCGAGCGCGATCCAGCGGACCCAGTCGTCTTTGGGCCAATAGAGCAGCGCGACCAGGGCCGGGATCGCGAGGATCCGGCCGTAGGTAAGGAGGTTGGGCAGCGACCATGGGCCGCGCCGCCTGATGGCATCTGGAAGAATCGTCACGGTCATCACCAAAGCAGCGCCTTTGCGACAGCGTCAACACGCAATGCTGGCAGGAGCGAGACGGGCTGCCGACTTCAGCGCCTGAGCCCCGTGATATCGCTGCTCGAGCGCCGAGGCGGGCCGCTTGGGATATAGACCGGTCGCGACGGAGCTGCGCTGCGGGCCGGGGCATAGGCGCGGCCATAGGAAATCGAACGGGCGGGATACATGCTCGCCGCCATCGAGCCGATCTGCAATCCGAGCATCATCGCGTCGGCAATGGTCATGTCCTGGCTGGGGTCGCGCCGGCGCGCGGTGGCGATACCTTCGAGTTCTCCGGAGCTTTTGCCCGCGAGGCTGCGATAAAGATCGCCGCCGAGTTGCCCGGTCGCGGGCTCATGCGCCCGGGCCGGCCGGTCAAGTCGGACATTGGCCGCGGCTGCGACCGCGCGTAGCTCCGTGGGGCATCTGGACTTGATCCGGTCGTAGAGTCGGCGGGAGACTTGGCCGTCTCCACGGGCGGAAGCCTCTTGCCAGTCCTTGAAATACCCGCCGCAGCGTTCGGCTTGGGTATCGCGCTGGAGATAATCGTTCTGCGTCGCGAACTCCTTGGTGACGCAGCACACCGGCGTCGCTCCGGGAGGCACACTGACATGGACGCCCGAGCCGCCATAGTCGTCCTGGCCGCTGGCCTGGCGCATCTTTTTGCAAATGGCGCCCTCGAGCCGATAGGGATAGACGGGCCCGCAGGACGAATTCGCCGCCGGTTCCTGCGACTGGGCCTGACTTTGCGGCATGGCCATGACGAAAAGCGCTGTGAACGCCATGGCGAGCCACTTTCGTCCGCTCGTGATTGCGCGCATCATCGCCCCCGGAAGACTGCAGCAGTGATCGTCGTATCATAAATCGACCTGTTGCCCGGCGCCATGGGGGGAATATGATCCAGTTCAGCAGCCGCAGGCGAATATTCGTGCTTTGCGTGACGCCGTTACTTGCCGCGATTGCCGGCTGCGTTGCCTATGAGCCGCCCAAATACGACGACGCGGCGCTCGGCACGGGGCGCTCGCTCGGGTCTTCTGGTTCCGCTCCCAGCACCGGGCGGATCGGGCTGGTCGTCAACGCCAATACCGAGCGCTCATTGCAGGATTCCAAGAAGATTCACGAAAGCTTGGGAAGCTTCGTGCTCGTCAACACCGCCGCGCAGCAGGACATCGATCCGACCTATCTCCATGCACGCCTGATCGCGGCGCTGAAGCGGCGCTATCCCAGCGTCGATGTGGCGAAGGACTTGTCGTCGTCGATCGCGGCGGGGCATGCGAGCACGGCCGTCGTCGATGTGCGTACGCGTGCCGGCAAGGTCAGCGGCGACAAGTCCACGGTCGAGATCAACATCGTGTTCTTCGACCGGGCCAGACGGCCGACGGCGCGCCTTGTCGGCAACGGCGCCGGCACCATTCCCTATCCGGCCTGGGATTTCGGATTGCAGAACGCGGCCGACCAGGCAGTCGAGCAGATCGCCGCGAAGCTCTGAGGCTGCGCCGTCAGTGTTCGTGAAAATGGTCGTGCACTGCCTTGGCCGTGGCGGCATTGACGCCGGGCGTGCGCATCAAATCGTCGAGCTTGGCGCGCTTGATCGCCTTGACCGTGCCGAAGTGCAAAAGCAGCGCTCTTTTCCGCGACGGGCCGATGCCGGGGATCTCGTCGAGCGGGTTCGTCATCGTGTCCTTCTTGCGCCGCGCCCGGTGCGTGCCGATGGCGAAGCGGTGGGCCTCGTCGCGCAGGCGCTGGATGAAATACAGCGCCGGATCGCGCGGCTGCAGCTTGAACGGCTCGCGGCCGACCATGTGGAAGGTCTCGCGCATGGCATTGCGGTCCTCGCCCTTGGCGATCGCGACGAGCGGGACGTTGGCGGCTCCGAGTTCGGCCATGATCCGGCGCGCCGCCTCGAACTGGCCCTTGCCGCCGTCGACGATGACGAGATCGGGCCGCGAGGGGAAGGCGTCGTCATCCTCGTCGCGTGGCGCAACTCCGCCCATCCCATCCGAGCCCTCATCCTGAGGAGCGCCGTCAGGCGCGTCTCGAAGGATGGTCGCGGAGGCTCCGTCGCTGGCTGGAACATCCTTCGAGACGCCGCTTTGCGGCTCCTCAGGATGAGGGCTCGAGGGTAGAGAAACGCCCGCCTCCTTCGCCAGCCTTGCAAACCGCCGCTGCAGCACCTCCCGCATCATGCCGAAATCGTCGCCGGCGATGGTGTCGGAGGAGATGTTGAAGGTGCGGTAGTGGCTCTTCATGAAGCCGTCGCGGCCCGCCACGATCATGCCGCCCACCGCGTTGGTGCCCATGATGTGCGAGTTGTCATAGACCTCGACGCGGCGCGGCGGCTTGGCCAGACCGAAGGCGGCGCCGAGCGCCGCCAGCAGCGAGGTCTGGCCGGCATTGTCGGCGAGCTTGCGCGACAATGCCTCGCGGGCGTTCTTGCGGGCGTGCTCGATCAAATCGACCCGCTCGCCGCGCTTGGGGTTGGCGACCTCGACCTTGCGGCCGGCCCGGGCCGAGAGCGCCTCCGCGATCAGCTCGATCTCCTCGACAGGGTGGGAGAGCAGCACGAGCCGCGGCGGCGGCTTGTCGTCGTAGAACTGGGTCACGACCGAGGCCAGCACCTCGGCGGGCGTCAGGCTGCGGTCGGCGCGCGGAAACAGGGCCCGGTTGCCCCAGTTCTGCTTGTTGCGGAAGAAGAAGATCTCGACGCAGAACTGCCCGGCCTGCTCGTCGATGGCGAAGACATCGGCCTCCTCGACGCCTTGCGTGTTGATGTCCTGCCCGGCCTGCACGGCGGACAGCGCCGCCAGACGGTCGCGGTAGCGCGCCGCCTTCTCGAATTCGAGCTCCTCGGCCGCCTCCTGCATGCGGGCGGATAGCAACTGCTTCACATTGGAGGAGCGGCCCGAGAGGAAGTCCCGCGCCTGGCCAGCCAGCGCCTGATAATCCGGAATCGTGATCTCGCCGGTGCAGGGGCCGGAGCAGCGCTTGATCTGGAAGAGCAGGCAGGGGCGCGTGCGGTTCTCGTAGAAGGAATCGGTGCAGGAGCGCAGCAGGAAGGCTTTCTGCAGCGCGTCGATGGTGCGCTCGACCGCCCAGACCGAGGCGAAGGGACCGAAATAATCACCCTTGCGCTGGCGCGAGCCGCGATGCTTGGCGATCTGCGGCGCCTCGTGATCGCCGCTCAGCAGGATATAGGGGAAGCTCTTGTCGTCGCGTAGCAGCACGTTGTAGCGCGGCCGGAGCTGCTTGATCAGGTTGGATTCGAGCAGCAGCGCCTCGGTTTCCGTGCCGGTGGTGACGAATTCCATGTTCGCCGTCTCGGCGACCATGCGGGCGACGGCATTGGTATGGGCCATGCCGCGGGCATAAGCTGTGACGCGGTTCTTCAGGCTCTTGGCCTTGCCGACATAGAGCACCTCGCCGGCGCGATCGAACATCCGGTAGACGCCGGGCTTGTTGGGCAAATGCTTGGCGAAACCGGCAATGACCTCGATGCCGTGCTTCAACGCGCCGGGCGCGGTCTCGCCGAGATCGAGCGCGGGAGCGGCCGGAAGAGTGTCCTCCACCTCGGGTTCGATCTCGGTCTGCGGCAGGTCGTCGTTCGGTGGGCGATTCATCAACCCCATGTAGGACGAGATCGGCGTTTCGTCATGTCAGGAGCGGCGGGTCCTGCTGCTGCGCCTGTGCGATGCGCTGGAGCTTGTCGGGGTTGCGCGTGATGTAGATTCCCGTGATCAGCCCGTCCTCGATCGCCAGCGCGGTCGTCTGGAGGACTTCGCCGCGCTCATAACTGACATAGCCCGGAAGCCCGTCGATCCAGAGCGGCTGGACCATCGAGGCCCAGCCATCGCCGAACTTGCGGTTCAACCCGGCAAAGAGGCGCAGGATCCGGGCAGCGCCGAGGATCGGCCGGCGGAAGGCGAGAACCTTGCCGCCGCCATCGGCCTGCAGCACGACGTCGCGGGCGAGGAGTGCCTGCAAGGCGCCGAGATCGCCGCTGGTCGATGCGGCGAAGAAGGCGGTGGCGATGCGGTCGCCATCGGCGCGCGCCACCGGATAGCGCGGGCGGGCGGCCTGAACGTGCCGGCGCGCCCTGACCGCGAGCTGGCGAACCGCCGCAGCGTCGCGATCCAGCGTGGTGGCGACCTCGTCGAGCGCCACGCCGAAGACGTCATGCAGCAGGAAAGCGGCCCGCTCCAGCGGCGAGAGACGCTCGAGCGCGAGCATCAGGGTCAGCGTCAGGTCGTCATGATCAGGCTCGTCGGGTGTCATGACGAGCGGTTCGGGCAGCCATTCGCCGACATAGGTTTCGCGGCGGGCGCGGGCGGATTTCATTTCGTCGAGGCAGAGCCGCGTCACGATCCGCGAGAGGAAGGCAGGAACCGAGCGGACCTCGCCGCGATCGACCTGCCGCCAGCGCAGCCAGGCGTCCTGAACGACATCCTCAGCCTCAGAACGCGAGCCCAGCATGCGATAGGCGAGGCGCAGCAGCCGCGGCCGCTGCGCCTCGAAGATATCGGCCGGAGCCTCAGGCGGCGACACGGGGAGCGTCCACCGGGTGAACCGCGCGAAGCCCCACCTGCAGCCGGTTCCACAGGTTGATCGCGCCGATCAGCAGCGTCAGATGGACGATCTCGGTCTCGTTGAACTGACTCTTTAGCGCCTCGTAGTCGGCATCGGGCGCGCCGGTCTGCGGCAGCAATGTCAGCGCCTCCGTCCAGGCCAGAGCCGCACGCTCGCGCTCGCTGTAGAACGGCGATTCCCGCCAGGCCGTCAGCATATAAAGCCGCATTTCGCTTTCGCCATGGTTGCGCAGGTCGGTGGCGTGCATATGGATGCAGAAGGCGCAGCCATTGATCTGCGAAGCCCGCAGCTTCACCAGTTCGATGAGAATGTGATCGAGGCTCTCGATCTTCAGGCTGGTTTCCAGCGCCATCATCGCCTTGATGCCTTCAGGCGCGACCTTGAAGGGGTTTTTCACACGCGGCGTCATCATCGTTCTCCTTCATGCACCATGCATGTGCAGGCAAGACGAGACAGGCGTGCAGAATGTGACATGAGCCCAGAAAAAATGTCGTGCGAGGTGCACGCGCGGTCCGGCTGGTCGCGCCTCACGCATTCGCGCCTCCCCAAGCTTGGACTTGACCCTGCCCGCATCCGGTGGCCATCACCTTGCGCCCGCCACCGGACGCCTCGCCCATGCCAACATTCGCCATTGCCTTTCCGGTGATCGATCCGGTCGCGCTGCAGCTCGGGCCGCTCTCGGTCAAATGGTACGGGCTCGCCTATGTCGTGGGCCTGCTCGGCGGCTGGTGGTATGCGCGCCGGCTGGTTTCGGCCGAGCCGCTCTGGGCCGGGCGGGCGCGGCCCAAGGCCGATGAGCTCGACGATATGCTGCTGTTCGTGGCGCTCGGCGTCGTGCTCGGCGGGCGGCTCGGCTTCGTGCTGTTCTACGATCTGCAGCGCTATCTCGCCCGGCCGCAGGATATCGTCGCGATCTGGCAGGGCGGCATGTCCTTCCATGGCGGCTTGATCGGCGCCGCGACGGGCTTGTGGCTGTTTGCGCGCCGGCGCGGCTGCCCGGCGCTGTCGGTGTTCGATCTGGCTGCCGCGGTGGTGCCCATCGGGCTGTTCCTCGGCCGCATCGCCAATTTCATCAAACCTGAGCTCTGGGGCCGGCCTGCGCCGGACGTGTCCTGGGCCGTGGTGTTTCCGGATGGCGGGCCGCTGCCGCGCCATCCGAGCCAGCTCTACGAGGCGCTGGGCGAGGGCATCCTGCTGTTCATCCTGCTGTCGCTGCTGGTGCGGGCCGGCGGGCTGAAGCGGCCGGGGCTCGTCGCCGGCGTGTTCGGCATGGGCTATGCCGTTGCCCGCATCGTCTGCGAGTTCTTCCGCGAGCCGGATCCGCAGCTCGGCTTCCTGTTCGGTGCCTCGGTCGATGCGCTGTCGGGTGGCGTCACCATGGGCATGCTTTTGTCGCTGCCGCTCTTCGTCGCCGGGCTATGGCTCGTGCTGCGCGCCAGAAGAACCGTCGCGTGAGCGGGTTGAAGGCGGAACTCATCCGCCTGATCCGCGACGAGGGGCCGATGTCGGTCTCGCGCTATATGGCGCTCTGCCTCGGCCATCCGCGCCATGGCTACTACATGACGCGCGATCCCTTCGGCGCGCAGGGCGATTTCACCACTGCGCCCGAGATCAGCCAGATGTTCGGCGAGATGATCGGGCTCTGGGCGGCCCATCTCTGGCAGGCGATGGGCGCGCCGCCGCGTTTCGGGCTGGTCGAGCTCGGCCCCGGACGCGGCACGCTGATGGCCGACATGCTGCGCGCCACGCGGATTGTGCCGGGTTTCCACGCGGCGGCATCGGTGCGGCTGGTCGAGACGAGCCCGGTGTTGCGGGCCGTCCAGGCCGAAACGCTCGCCGGAACGACCGAGCCGGTCTGGCATGACGAGATCGGCCGCGCGCTGGACGGACCCGCCATCGTCGTCGCCAACGAGTTCCTCGATGCGCTGCCGCTCGACCAGTTCGTGATGACGCCACAGGGCTGGCGCGAGCGGCTGGTCGGTTTGGGTGGCGATGGCGAGCTGATCTTGGGGTTGGCGGCTGCCGATAGCGGGTTGTCGCTGGCCGGAACCCAAGGCGACGTCTTCGAGCAGCCGAACGTTGCGCTGGATATCGTCGCCAGGATCGCCGGGCATGTCGCACAGGCGGGGGGCGGGGTGCTCCTGATCGACTACGGCTCTGTTCAATCGGGCCTCGGTGATACGCTGCAGGCGATGAAACGGCATGCTTTCGTGCCGGTTCTGGCCGAGCCCGGTGAGGCCGATCTCACCGTGCATGTCGATTTCGCGCGGATGGGACAAGCGGCGCTGCGGGCGGGCGCGGCCCTCCATGGGCCGGTGACCCAGGCCGGTTTCCTGCTCGCGCTGGGCCTGGCCGAGCGGGCTCAGGCGCTGTCGCGCAAGGCGCCGCCGGACCAGGCCTACGCGATCGGCGTGGCTTTCGACCGTCTGACGCAAGCCGGCGCGACCGGTATGGGCGATTTGTTCAAGGTTCTGGCATTATCGCATCCGGCTCTGCCGCCGCTGCCCGGATTTGACCTTCATCGGCTGCCAGAGCAGGGCTGACGACAGCCCTGCCGCGAACCGGACGACATCATGGTCATTCTCTCTCCCGATCTCGCCGCCGAGCCCGGCATCCGCCACGCCTTCTTCACCCGTGAGGGCGGCGTCTCGACCGGAATCTATGCCTCGCTGAATGGCGGGCTCGGTTCGGCCGATTCGCCCGAGGCAATCGTCGAGAACCGCAAGCGCATGGCGGCGCATATGGTCGTCGAGCCGTCGCATCTGGTCAGCCTCTATCAGGTGCATTCGGCGGATGTGGAAATCGTCAGCGGGCCGTGGCAGGCGGAGCGGCCGAAGGCCGACGCGATGGTCAGCGTCGCGCCGGGTGTCGCGCTCGGCATATCCACGGCCGATTGCGGGCCGATCCTGTTCGCCGACAGCGAGGCGCGGGTCATCGGCGCGGCCCATGCCGGCTGGAAGGGTGCGTTCACCGGCATCGTGGCCTCGACCGTGACCGCGATGGAGAAGCTCGGCGCTCGGCGCGAGCGCATCCTGGCTGTGCTCGGCCCGACGATCAGCGCAGGCGCCTATGAGGTCGGGCCGGAATTCATCGAGCGCTTCAAGGCGGCGAACCCGACCTATGGCCGGTTCTTCACCGCTTCCGAGCGGGCGGCCCATGCGATGTTCGACCTGCCGGCCTTCATCGGCCTGCGCGCGCAGGAGGCGGGCATCGGCCGCTTCGTCGATCTGTCGCTATGCACCTATGGCGACCCGGAGCGCTTCTTCAGCTATCGCCGCACGACGCATAATAGCGAGCCGGATTACGGCCGGCTGATCTCGGCTATCGCGCTGGACTGAGGCCTGTCACAGAAGGTGGCGGCCGGCGTCCATGCGCTGGTGGAGAATGCGGACGACCTCGATGCGGTCTGGGGCGAGGCGATAGAAGATGGCGTGCGAACCGACACCATAGCGTCGATAGCCCGCACGAAGATCGGTGCATTCGACTCCGAGGTCGGGCATGTCTTTATAGCCGCGATAGCGAGTTTGCGAGGCTTGCCAAGTAGATTTTGGCGCGAGCCACACCCCATTCCTGCTTCGAGTAATGGGCTATCTGCCGCAGATCGGCTTTGGCTGCTGGCCTGAGGAAAAGCCGCCTCATTTCGCGGGAGCTGTTTCGGGGAACTCCTCGGCCATGAACGATTCGGGGTCGAATTCTTCGGCGTCTCCGCTTCGCTCGCCTTCAAGCAAAGCGGCTCGCAACGATTCCAGGCGCGTCTCGTTTTCCTCCAGCAACCGCAATCCGGCCCGAACGACTTCGCTGGCGGAGCCGTAGCGGCCCTTCTCGACCTCGGTTTCGATAAAGGCGACGAAATGCTCGCTCAGGCTGATCGAGGTGTTCTTGCCCATCGCATCGTCTCCTGCGTTACCAAAGCTTGGTATATAGCGCGCCGTCGCGCCTGTCATGCGCAACGATGCGTGACGCCGCCGAGGCAAATCTCCTACGATGGCTTTGTGCCGCGATCGGAAAGACCACGATGCCCCGCTCCATCGACTATTATTTCTCCCTGCACTCGCCCTGGACCTATCTCGGTCACGCCACCTTCCTCGACATCGCCGGGCGGCATGGCTGCACCATCGTCTACCGCCCGGTGCCGCTGCGTGCGGTCTTCGACGAGACCGGCGGCTTGCCGCTGCCCAAACGCCATCCCGTGCGCCAGCGCTACCGGCTGATGGATCTGCAGCGCTGGCGCGAGCGCCGCGGCGTGCCGCTGGTGCTGCAACCGAAGCATTTTCCGTTCGATCCGGCGCTGGCCGATCGCTTCCTGATCGCGATCGTGCAGGCGGGCGGCGACCCCGGCCGGTTCATGGGAGAGATCATGGCTGGTGTCTGGGCGCGGGACGACGACATGACGCAGCCCGATGCCGTCGCCGCGGTGGCGCAGGCGACGGGCTTCGACGCGCACGCGCTCGCCAAGGTTGCCGAGAGCGACGCGGTGCGGCAGCGTTACGAGGCCACCATCACGGCGGCGATCGAGGCTGGCGTCTTCGGTGCGCCGAGCTATGTGCTCGATGGCGAGGTGTTCTGGGGCCAGGACCGGCTCGAACTGCTGGACAGCGCTCTCACGAGTGGCCGCGCGCCTTATCGGCCCGACGCCAGCGCCTGAATCGGTCAGCCGATGATGTCGGGCGTGCGCCAGCCGAGATGTTGGCCGGCATCGACGGCAATCATCTGGCCGGTCACCGAGCGCGCCTGCGCCAGATAGAGCACCGCATCGGCGATCTCGCTCGCCTCGACCTTGTGCCGCAGCAGCGTGGCGGCGGCTTCCTGCGCCATGGCATCCGCGCCGTCATGGGAGTTCGGCAGCGTCGGGCCGGGGCCCACCGCATTGACGCGGATGCGTGGCGCCAGCGCCTGCGCCATCGTCTTGGTCGCCGTCAGCAGGGCCGCCTTGGTCAGGGTGTAGGAGTAATATTGCGGCGTCAGCTTCCAGACGCGCTGGTCGATGATGTTGACGATCGCGCCAAAGCGCCCCTCGGGAAGCCGGTTGGCCAGCGCGCCGGCGAGGACCGATGGCGCCCGCAGATTGATCGAGAACTGGCGGTTCCAGGTTGTGACGTCGATCGCGGTGACATCGTCGATCAGGAAGCTCGAGGCGTTGTTGACGAGCAGGGTGACGGGGCCGAGCGCCGCTTCCGCTGCCGGCACGAGCGCATCGACGCCAGCCGGATCGGCCAGATCGGCGCTCACCACCGCCGCGCGGCCGCCGCGCCGTTCGATTTCCGATGCCAGCGCCTCGGCCTCCGCCCGCGCGCTGCCGCAATGGATCGCGACCGCGTAGCCGGCCCCGGCCAAGCGCTCGACGATGGCGCGGCCGATTCGCCGCGCGCCGCCCGTAACCAACGCGACCTCAGACATCGCGCTTGTCCGGTCCGGACGCGCCCGCGCGGCGCTGAAGCCGTCTCTCCCAGTGCTTGGCGACCCGCAGATAGCGATAGAAGGCGTAGTTCATCGCGGTCATGAAGCCATAGACGCCGCGCAGCGCATGACGGCGGCCGATATAGGCCTTGATGAAGTTCGCCGGAAATTCGACGACGAGGCGGAAGACGGAGAGCGACATGCCACGCTTGTCGAGATCGTCGGCCTGGGCGTCGCTGTAGCCATTGAGCTTGGCCATCTGCTCACCGAGCGAGCGCACCGAATAGTGGTGCACGGTGCCTTTGAGCCGCGCGATTCGTGCCTGCGGTTCGAGATCAACGCGGTCATGGACCGGCGAGGGCGAGTAGCGACCCTTGTCCTTGCGATAGAGTCTGACCGGAGCCAGGGCATAGGCGAAGCGATGCGGCGCCGGCTCTCCAGGGAAAATCTCGGCGATTCGCAGTTCATAGGCGTCGGCCGCCGGACTGCTTTCGGCGAAGAGGCTCGCGATCTCTGCCGCGAGGTCTGGCGGCACGACCTCGTCGGCGTCGAGATTGAGGAGCCAATTATGGCGGCATTTCTCTTCGGCGAAGCGCTTCTGCGGGCCATAGCCGGGCCAGGGGTTGAAGATCACCCGCGCGCCGAGCTTTTCGGCGACCGCCTGGGTGCCGTCGGTCGAGCCGGAATCGATCACGACGATATCGTCGCTGAGCCCGCGAACCGCTTGAATCGTGCGTGCGATGCGGTCGGCCTCGTCGCGCGCGATGATGAAAATCGAAAGGTGCGGCACCCTCAGCTCTCGTTTTTTACGTGGTCCATCAAGGCTTAAGCACGCGTCAGAAGGGGCTGCAAGCAGCCCTGAAGAAAACGTGGCGAGAGTTGGAACCTTAGGGGAGGGACGGCGTTTTTCTCGCGGGCTGATGCGAGGCGTAACGGCTTTATTAGTATTCGATTTACCATTCAGCGTGCTTTAACAATCATTAATCTGTCTTTACTCATTTGCCTCAGTCATCCTATTCGTGCCGCATTTCTGCCGCGGTCTGCAAGGCAGATGTGCTTCCGACGCAACAGACAAAGCCGGCTTCTGGTCTTATAACCCTCTCATCGACATCACCCGCCGGTCCCGCCGGCAAAAGCGACACCTAGGAGTTCCATCATGAAGAAGTTTCTGCTCTCGAGCGTTGCGGCGATCGTCCTCGTCGGCGCTGGTGCCGCCTCTGCCGCCGATCTGCCGTCCCGCAAGGGCCCGGTGATGGCGCCGGTCTATGCTCCGATCTTCACCTGGACCGGCTTCTATGTCGGTGCCAACGCCGGCTACGGCTTCGGTAACGTCAATGCCGGCACCGTGTTCGGTGGCCGCACGGTCTCGATCGGCGATCTCGACGGCTTCGTCGGCGGCGGCCAGGTCGGCTATAATTACCAGGTTGGCCAGATCGTCCTCGGCGCTGAGGCCGACTTCCAGGGCGCCGATCTGAGCACCGGCTCCAACGCCTTCGGCGACAGCGTCCGCACCGAGTATTTCGGCACGGTCCGCGCTCGCGTTGGTTTCGCCTTCGACCGGTTCCTGCCCTATGTCACCGGTGGTTGGGCTTACGGCAATGTGAAGACCACGATCGGCGGCCTCGGCTCGACTGACAAGACCCACACCGGCGGCTACGCCATCGGCGCTGGTCTGGAGTACGCCTTCACCAACAACTGGAGCGCCAAGGTCGAGTATCTCTACGTCGATCTCGGCGAGAAGAACGTGTTCAACTCGGGCGTCAAGGTCGGCACCGATTTCTCGGTCGTTCGCGCTGGCCTGAACTACAAGTTCTAGTCTGCCTCCCCTCCCGGGGATCTCATGAACCCGGTGGCTTCGGCCACCGGGTTTTTTGTTGTCGAAATGCCTTGTTGGTCGGGATGATCGGGCGGCGGGCCGGCTCAGCCCTTGAAGCGCGTCGTCTCGAAAGCCGGGACCTTCGCGGCGAAAGCGTCGAGCCAGGCGACGAGGCGGGGATGGTCGGCGCGCCAGGTCCCGGCGAAGCGCAGGTCGAGATAGCCGAGCGCGCTGGCAAGCGCGATCTCGCCGATGCGGGGCCTGTCGGGATAGGCGGGCGGGGCTGCTTCGAGAGAGGCCAGGGCACGCGAGACCTTGCCGGCCTGGTTGGCGACCCAGGTGGCGTTGCGGCCATCTTCAGGCCGGAAGCGGGTCTCGTAGACCTGAAGCAGGGCCGCGTCGCAGAGTCCGTCGGCCAGCGCCTGGAGGCGAAGCTGCGCGAAGCGCTCGTCACCGGCGGGAATCAGACGGTCACCACCGGCGAGATGGTCGAGATAATCGACGATGACGCGCGAATCGAACAGGGTCGTGCCGTCCTCCAGCACCAAAGTCGGGATCTTGCCGAGGGGGTTCTGCTGGCGCAGCGGTTCGGCCGGGTCGTTGGTGTCGGCGGCGACGATCTCGATGCGGTCCATCAATCCGAGTTCGAGCGCCGCGATCTTGACCTTGCGGCCGAACGGGGAAGCAGGGGAGGAGCGCAGGATCAGCATCGGCATGGCCTCAGGCAAGAGCGGGTGGTTCAGCCGTCCGGGCGGATCGGCTCGCATAGATAGCGCGGGTGCGGGCCCTGGGCGAGGCGCTCCGTCAGCGCCGGCAGCAGAATCCGTGCTTCCTGCGCCAGCAGCCAGGGCGGGTTGACCACCAGCATGCCGGTGGCGCTGAGACCGCCGGCGGCTTCCGGCCGGTCGACGTCGATCTCGAGCCGCAGCAGGCGGCCGATTCCGGCGACCGTGATGCCCGCGATCAGATTCGCGACGGCGAGCTTGTCCTTGACCGGATACCAGAGCGCGTAGATTCCGGTCGGCCATTTGCGATGGGCGGCGATCAACTCCGCCTCCAGCGTGGCGAACTCGTCCTTTTCCTCGAACGGCGGATCGATCAGCACGAGGCCGCGCCGTTCCTTGGGCGGGACGTTGCCGCGCAGGGCGTTCCAGCCGTCGATCGCCAGCGCCTTGCAGCGCTCGTCGCGGCCGATGGCCTGGACGAGTTTCTTGTGGGTGTGCTCGTGCAGTTCCGCGGCGATCAGGCGGTCATCGGGACGCATCGCGTGGCGGCAGAGCCAGGGCGAGCCCGGATAGGCATCCGGACCATACAAGGCCCGCGCGCCCGAGACCGCGTCGCGCCACGGCTTGAGCAAGGCTTCGACGGGCGCAGATAGAGGCGAGCGGTCGATTCGCGCGACGCCGTCTTTCCATTCATGCGTGCGCAGCGCCTCCTCGGAGCCGAGGTCGTAGCGGCCCGCTCCGGCATGGGTGTCGACGACGCGATAGGGCGTCGCCTTGCCGTTGAGATGGGTCAGGATGCGCATCAGCACGACGTGCTTGAGGACATCGGCGAAGTTGCCGGCATGGAAGCCGTGGCGGTAGTTCATCCCGCGCTCTTACGCGGCTTTGCAGCGGATGTCAGCGCGGTGCGACGACGGTGATGTCGCGGGTGCGGCAGCCGGAGCGGTCGACCTCCCCACACATGCGGAAATCGCGCAGGTCCTTCGAGAGGCAGATGCGGACCTCTTGCAGCACGCCGCGCTTGCAGGCGACCGACATCATGTCGGTGCGCAGGCCGGGATTGGCGGCGGCGAAGGCGCGTTCGAGATCGATCGCCGTCCAGTTCTGGTCGCGCTCGGCCTTGGCCAGGACGGGGGGAATCACGATCTTCTCGCGGGCGCGCCTGACATCGGCGAAGTAGTCGCTCGGGCTCGACCCCGAGCAGGTGCCGTGCTTGCGCCATTCGTAGCGGGCGAGGCCCTCGGTAGGGAACAGGCCCTTCGCCTGGTCGAGCGCGATTCGCGAGGGCGTGCGGCCGGACGGGCCGCATTCGCTGGGATAGCCGCGCTCGTTCTGCGGCCAGAGGCCATGCACCACGAAGCGCAGGCCGGCGCCCCCGGCGCATTGCTCGCGGTTGCGCTCGCGGTCGCCGTCGAGTTCGCAGAAGCCCGGCGACCATGACAGTGCCAGGACATAAAAGTCGAAATCGCCGGGTTCGCCGCCGCGCTGGTAGCGGCCTTGCGCCGTGACCTCGCCGATCAGCAGGCCGAACAACGCCGCGACGAACAGACCGATGCGGGCGAGGGTCATGGCGCGGCCCGCGCTCAGGGCCGGGCCATCTTGCAGTCGGGGGCGTAGCTGCGGTGCCGGTCGAGCCCGCTGACGCACCAGTTGACGTTCCAGGTCAGCCCGAACAGGCCGAGATTCTCGCGTACGGAATAGTCGACGCGATGGAGCGTGCCGTCGTTCAGCGCGATGCGGCCGCTGCAGAAGCGGCGCGGAATGAAATCGTCTCCGAGCGGGCGGAAGGCGACCGGCCTGATCCTGTCATAGGCGACGGCCTGGAGCGGACCCCAGAACTTCGCCTCGCGCGAATTGAACCAGCTCGTGATCTCCCCGAGCACCGCCGGGTCGTCGCAGGCGGGCAGGTTGCCATACATCGGGACGATGCGATTCTCGGCAATGTCGGCCGGATGCACGCGGCGGCCCGAGGCCTCCGCGGACAGCGCGGCGGTCAGGACGGCGAGGGAGGCAAGGGCGGTTCGCAGCAAAACGCGGCGCATGGGGCAGGCCTCGTGCAGAGGATACGGACGGGATGGAGCACGATGGCGACGGCGACGGTGGGGGTCAAGGCGCATGGCGCGGGATCGATGCATCGGCGCGCGGGCTGTGGCATTTCGATCCGGCGATGCATCGGCGGCATGACGGTTGGGCTGGCGCGGCGCGACACAATCACGGACACTCGCGACGGCTTTCAAGGAGGATGGCATGACGACGCAACCCAACGATCCCGCGACTCTCATCGACGCTCCGGCGGATTTGCGGGCGCATATGGGTGCGGTCAATCCGCTGGCCGAACGCAAGGTGCTGGACCGGCTCGACGGGTTCTGCCGCGACTTCATCGCGCTTTCGCCCTTCCTGGTCCTCGCCACTGCCGATGCGCAGGGCCGGGCGGATGCGAGTCCGCGCGGCGATGGTCCGGGCTTCGTTCAGGTGCTGGATGACCACACGCTGCTGATTCCCGACAGGCGCGGCAACAACCGCGTCGACAGCTTCGGCAATATCCTGGCGGCACCCGGCGTCGGGCTGATCTTCATGGTGCCGGGCATCGCCGAGACGCTGCGGGTCAATGGCCGGGCCCGGCTGACGCGCGATCCGACCCTGCTCGAGCCCGCGACCGTGCAGGAGCGGACCCCGACGCTCGGCCTTCTCGTCGATGTCGATGAGGCCTTCTTCCATTGCGGCAAGGCGCTGATCCGCTCGAAGCTCTGGGATCCGTCCTCGCAGGTCGAGCGCGGCAGCTTCCCGACGCTTGGCCGTATCGTCGCCGAGCAGACCAAGGCCATCGGCGTCGCCGAGGCCGAGGCGACGATGGAGGAGGGCTACCGGACGCGGCTTTACTGAGCACGGCCGTACGCACTATCGAAAACCGGGCCGCCACCAGCGGCGGCGACCCGGCGTAGGGGTGCGTCAGCGCCGGGTGCGCGAGCGGATCTGGTAGGCGTCGTAATTGAACTCGGCGACCTGCTGCCAGAGCAACTGCTCGTTGCGATAGGCCATCATGTGGTCGTGCAGCTTCTTGAACATCGGGTTCTTGGCGCCGATTTCCTCGTAGAGTTCGTTGGATGCTTTGGCGCAGGCATCCATGATCTCGGGCGAAAAGGCGCGCAGCTGCGTGCCCGAAGCGATCAGGCGCTTGATCGCGGCCGGATTGACGTCGTCATACTTGGCGATGGTCATCGAATGCGCCTGATGAGCCGCCGCGGTGAAGATGGCCTTGTCGGTGGCGCTGAGCTCGTCCCACTTGCTCCTGTTGATCATCAACAGGATGGCCGACGAGCCCTCCCACCAGCCGGGGTAGTAGTAATAGGGCGCGACGCGGCTGAAGCCGAGCTTTTCGTCGTCATAGGGACCGACCCATTCGGCCGCATCGATCGTGCCGCGCTCCAGCGCCGGGTAGATGTCGCCCGCGGCGATCTGCTGGGGTACGGCGCCAAGCTTCGCGATGACCTGGCCGGCGAGCCCGCCGATCCGCATCTTGAGGCCCTTCAAATCGTCGACCGTCTTGATCTCCTTGCGAAACCAGCCGGCCATCTGGGCGTTGGTGTTGCCGATCGGCAGACCGACCACATTGTACTGCGCGAGCAGTTCGTTGAAGAGCGCGAGGCCGCCGCCCTGGAAGAACCAGGCGTTCTGCTGGCGAGTGTTGAGGCCGAACGGCACCGCCGCACCGAAGGCGAAGGCGGGATCCTTGCCGATATAGTAGAAGGCGGCGGTGTCGCAGCATTCGACGGTGCCGTTCTGGACGGCGTCGAGCGCCTGGAGTCCGGGCACGACCTCGCCGGCGGCGAAGTGCTGGAGCTGGATGCGCCCGCCGGTCATGTCCGATACGGCCTTGAGGAAGGTGTCGCCGGCGCTGAAGACGGCGTCGAGCGCCTTCGGGTAGCTCGAGGTCATGCGCCACTTGATCGGGGCGCCGCCCGTCTGGGCTGCGGCTGGCGTCGCGCCGGCGGCGATGGCGGCTCCCGCGCCGGCGAGGCCGCCCTTCAGCATCGTACGTCTGTCGGTCATCTGCGTCTTCTCCCTGTCATTTTTGATTTACGGGCCCAGTCAATCTCGCGTCGGCGGGCCCTGTGCTCGACGGTGCGCGGGCAGCCGCCCGCGCCTTGGTGGATCGCGGTCAGTTGGCGATCAGAACGACGCCTCCAGCATCGCCGCATAGTCGGCGGCCGTGGCGGGGCGCGGATTGCTCGCGGTCGAGTGGTCCTTGACCGCCGCTTCCGAGATCGCAGCAACGACACTGCGCGGCACGCCCATCTGCGTCAGGCTGCCGGGCAGGCCGAGCCGGCCGACCAGCGCTGCGATCCAGGCTGCGAGGTCGGCGTCGGCGGCAAGGCCGAGGGTCTTGCGGATCTCGGCATATTTAGCCCGCGCTTCCGGCTCGTTGAAGCGCAGCACGGCCGGCAGCAGCACCGCGTTCAGCGTGCCGTGATGCAGCGAGACCTCCTTCAGCCCGCCGAGCGGGTGGGAGAGCGCGTGCACGGCGCCGAGACCCTTCTGGAAGGTCAGGCCGCCCTGGAGGGCCGCCATCATCATCTCCTTGCGGGCCTCGCGGTCGGAGCCGTCCTTGACCGCGCGCTCGATGAAGGCGGCGGCGCGTTTCAAGCCATCGAGCGCGATCGCATCGGCGGGGGGGTTTTCGCGCGGGCTGAGATAGGTCTCGATGCAGTGAGTGACAGCGTCCATGCCGGTCGCAGCGGTCAGCCAGCCGGGCAGGCCGAGCGTCAGTTCGGGGTCGCAGATGGCCAGGCGGGGGATCAGATAGGGCGAGATGAAGCCGAGCTTGCGGCCATCCCTCAGGGAGATCAGCGCGGCGCGACCGACCTCGCTGCCGGTGCCCGAGGTCGTGGGCACGGCGATCACCGGGGCGACCGCGGAGGTCACCTTCGGGACGCCGCCGAGGATCGCGGCATAGGTTTCGAGCGGGCCAGGATGCGTCGCCAGCAGCGCCACGCCCTTGGCGAGGTCGATCGGCGAGCCGCCGCCGATGGCGACGAGCCCGTCGCAAGCGTGCTCACGATAGATGACGAGCGCGGCCTCGACGGCGTCCTCGGTCGGATTGGTCGGCGTGCCGTCGAAGACGGGCGCGGACGCCAGGGCCGGGGACAGCGCCTGCACGGTGGCGATGATGCCGGCCGCGACGATGCCCTTGTCGGCAATGATGAGCGGCTTCTTGACGCCGAGGCCGGCCAGATCCGCCTCGATGCCGGCGATCTCGCCGAAGCCGAATTTCACGGTGGTCAGATAGGTGATCAAAGCCATGATGTTCCTCGCCTGCTGCCGACGACCATGCGGCTGGTCAACACCGCTCATCTGGATCTTGGTCTTACCGGTATGGCCACGAGTTGACATGAGCCGCCGGAGCCGTCAACGGCTATGATGGGACGGTGGGGGTCGAGGTT
The DNA here is from genome assembly GCF_056404835.1 of Allobosea sp. P2_B12. Classification (NCBI taxonomy): domain Bacteria; kingdom Pseudomonadati; phylum Pseudomonadota; class Alphaproteobacteria; order Hyphomicrobiales; family Alloboseaceae; genus Allobosea; species Allobosea sp. P2_B12. Next base: position 510,395 of record NZ_JBFUDG010000002.1, read on the forward strand.
CATGCACGTCGAGAAGGACAGGCGACCGGTCACCACGCAACTGGTCCAGCAGATCCGGCGCCTGATGACCGAGACCGGGCTGAAACCGGGAGACCGCGTGCCGCCGCAGCGTGAGCTGGCGCAGCGTCTCGGGGCGAGCCGGCCGACCGTTCGCGAGGCCGTGCTCCAATTGGAAGGGATGGGGCTGATCCGGATCGAGCCCGCCCGTGGTGCCTTTGTCGCGGAGGGTTTCGACCGTCCCGAGGCCGATCTTACGGGCTGGACCTTCGAGCAGCGCTTTTCGGAGGTGGAGGTCTACCAGCTTCGCTTCGCGCTGGAGGGGTTCACCGTCCAGCTCGCAGCGCGGCACGCCTCGCAGGACGATATCGCCCGCCTGTCCGATTTGAACGAAGCGATGCGGACGGCGATCGAGCAGACACGCTTCCGGGACGCCATGGAAGCGGATTTCGCGCTGCACATGGCCATCGCGGAAATCGCGGGGAACCGGGCCATCCGCGACATCATCGGCCTCTATCGGCCGATCATCACCCGCAGCCAGCGGCCGCCAGTGCAGGAGCCCGCCCGGCTGCAGGAGGCATTTGTCGAACATGGCGCGATCCTGCGCGCCCTCAGCCGGCGCGACGGCGAGACTGCCGCCGTCGCGATGCGGCACCACATCGTACAGTCCTCGGACCGGATGAAGGTGCCCTTTATCGCAAGCTGAGATCAGGGCGCTGCGGAGCGAACGCCGGCCTCTCCGGTGATCGGCCGCGTCGCCGCACGGCGTTCGAGCAGGAGCAGCGCAAGGCCTGCGGCTACGATCAGGGCCGAGCCTGCTAGCATCGCGGTCGTCGGCCAATCGCCGAAGACGAGCCAGCCGAAGACCAGCGCCCAGACGATGAGCGTATACTGGTAGGGCACGACGACAGACGCCTCCGCCAGCTTGAGCGAGCGCGTGACGCAGAGATGGGCGACCATCGCGACGATGCCGAGCAGGCCGAGCAAGCCTGCATCCGCCCATGTCGGCGCGACCCAGCCGAAGGGCAAAAGCACGAGCCCCATCAGCAGCGCGCCGAGCGTCTGCCAGGCGACGAGGGTGACATCGGGCGTGCCGCGCAGCTGACGGCCGGCGATCATCATGCCCGCGAACAGGATGCTGCCGAGCAGAGCCAGCAAAGCGGGCATGGACAGGCTGGCGCCGGTCGGAGCGAGCGCGATCGCGACACCTGCGAATCCCGCCGCAATCGCGATCCAGCGCCCGACCTCGACGCGCTCGCCCAGGAGCAGCGCGGCCAAAAGCGCCGCCCAGACCGGCGCGGCCAACCAGATCGTCATCGTGTCGGCCAGCGGCAGATAGGAGACCGCGAGGTAAAACAGCGCGACCTCGCCGGAGCCGAGGGCCACGCGCAGGATCTGCAGGCCGGGCCGCTCCGGCCGCAGCGTGCGCATCACGCCCTGCCGGATGACGAAGGGCAGCAGCACCGCCAGCCCCGCCGCGCTGCGCAGCAGCAGCACCTGGCCGACCGTATAGGTCGCGACCAGCCATTTCCCCATGACGTCGTTGAGCGAGAACATCAGGATGCCCAGCAGCATCATGCCGATGCCGGCGAGAGTGGCGTTTCGGGTGGGCATGCGTCGCAAGGTTACCGTGGCGGGGGCCTTGGCAATGGCCGAGCCCGACCTTGCGATCAAGCGCGCCAGCCGCGCAGCGGGCAGACCCGAAGCGCCGCACAATATTTTTGTGTTGACTTAATTAAGTGAATAACGAATTATATGGCCATGGACAGTTTCACCGCTCTCGCCGACCCGACCCGCCGCCGCATCGTCGAGATGCTGGCGCAGGGCGCGCTGTCGGCCGGCGAGATCGGCGAGCGGTTCACGGTGTCGGCGCCGGCGATCTCGCAGCATCTCAAGACGTTGCGCGAGGCCGGGCTGGTCAAGGTCACGGTCGCCGGCCAGCGGCGCATCTACACGCTCGACCCCGAGGGCATCGACGCCTTCGACGACTGGGTCCGGCGGGTGCGCGCCTTCTGGCCCGATCGTCTGGCGGCTCTCGAAGCCGAGTTGTTGAAGCCCGAACCGGGCGAGGAGGCGTGATGCAAGCGAATACGAGCCAAGCAAATACGGGCCATGCGACTGCGAACAAGGAATACGGAACCGTGCTGGAGAGCGGCGCGGTGCGCTTCGAGCGGCTGCTGCCGGGGCCGATCGAGCGGGTCTGGTCCTATCTGGTCGAGGGCGAGAAGCGCGCGACCTGGTTCTGCGGCGGCGATGCCGAGCCGCAGGCCGGGGGCAAGCTCGACCTGTTCTTCATGCACTCGCGGATCACCAAGGAGTCGCCGCCCGAGAGCGCGCGCAAGATGAACGATGAGGGCTGGGCGTCGGGCGGCACGGTCACCGCCTTCGAGCCGCCGCACCGCTTCGCCTTCAATTGGGTCGGGATGGGCGAGCCCGATTCCGACATCGAGTTCGTGCTGTCGCAGGCCGGCGACAAGGTCCGGCTCGTGCTGACGCATCGCAGGCTGGTGACCAAGGATCGCATGGCGATGGTCTCCAGCGGCTGGCACCTGCATCTCGGCCTGCTGGAAGACCAGCTGCTCGGGCGGGAACCGCGCGGCTTCTGGTCGGTGCATGAGGCGCTGAAGGCCGAGTATGTCGAGCGGCAGCGCGACGCCTGAATTCAGACCGAATATGGTTCGATCGTGCCGCCCTGTTACAGCGACGGATAAGGCAGGCCGTGCGTTCCGGGGCGGCCTACAGGCTCGCCGCCGCGCGCGCCGCCTGGTCGTACTGGCCCGAGAGCGAGCGCATCGCGGCCGCGATTTCGGAGAGGCGCCTGGGGTCGAGGCCGGTTGCGACCACCGATTTGACCAGGAGCTGCTCGCGGATATGGGCATAGCGCCGGCAGGCATCCTCGCCGGCCGGGGTTACCGCGACGGTCTTTTCCTTGCCCTTGCGGCCGGATTTCAGCAGCTTGAGGCGTTCGAGCTTCTTCAGTGCGTAATTGACCAGATGCGTGTCCTCGATGTTGAGGACGAGGCAGATATCGGCCAGGCGCTTGGGCTTGGCCCGGTGGTTGACGTTGTGCAGCACCAGCACGTCGAGCGGCGAGAGGTCGGGCACGCCGGCCGCCGCGATGCAGCGCACCATCCAGCGCTGGAAGGCGTGCACCGTCATGTTCATCGCGAATTCGAACTCCGACAGCGCCGGCATCGCACCTGCGGCCAGATGACCGGAGGAGACGATAGGGCCGAGATCATCGGGGAGGGGTTCGTTTTGGGACATCTGCGCTTTAACGGGAGGGCACGGGGAACCCTCTCCCATAGGGAGAGGGCAGGGGTGAAGGGTCGGCCCGTAGTCGCTTTGGCTGTGCCCTCACCACCGCTTTGCGGTGAGTTTGCCGCTTTGCTCGTCCAGGGGCCGACCCCTCACCCCTGCCCCTCTCACTGATCTCGGGCATGCCCGAGATCAGCACTCAGCGTGTTGAAGTCGGGTAGACCCGACTTCAACACGGGAGAGGGGTTCGGCGTCGTGGTTCGTCGGCGTTGCTGGATAACGCTCACATCTTCTTGTAGGCGTCGACGATGGCCTGGCCATCCGCGCCGGCCTTCTTCAGCCAGTCGGAGGTCAGGGTGTCGCCGGCCTTCTTGAAGCCTGCGGCGAGATCGGCGCTCGGGGCCTGCACCTTCATGCCCTTGGCCTTGAGCTGGTCGAGATACCAGCCGGCCTTCTCCTGCCACATCTTCCAGCCGCGCTCTTCGGCGGCGGCGGCGGATTTCAGGATTGCGTCCTGCGTCGGCTTGTCGAGGGCCGCGAAGGCGGCCTTGTTGACGAAGGTCGCGTCCTTCGGGATCCAGGCCTGCACGTCGTAGAAGTGAGTCAGCGACTCCCAGACCTTGGAATCATAGCCCGTTCCGCCCGACGACATGAAGGAGTTGACGACGCCCGTCGCCAGCGCCTGCGGCAGCTCGGCTGCCTGGATCGTGACCGACTGCATGCCGAGCAGCTCGCCGAGACGCGTCGTGCCGACATTGTAGGAGCGCCACTTCAGGCCCTTCATGTCCTCGACGCTGTTGATGTCCTTCTTGGCGTAGACGCCCTGCGGCGCCCAAGGGATCATGAACAGCAGCTTGACGCCCTGGCTGTCGAGCTTCTTCTCGACGGCGGCCTTGGACGCCGCATAGAGCTTCTTCGAATCGGCGAAGGAGGTCGCCAGGAACGGCACGACGTCGATGCCGAAGATCGGATCCTCGTTCTCGTGGATCGACATCAGCACTTCGCCCATCTGGGCCTGGCCGGTCTGGACGGCGCGCTTGATCTCAGGTGCCTTGAACAGCGAGGCGTTGGGATGGACGGTGATCGTGAGCTTGCCGCCGGTGGCCGTTTCGACGTCCTTGGCGAAGAGGGCGAGGTTTTCGCTGTGCGGATTATCCGCCGGATAGGCCGCCGGCAGGTTCCACTTGGTCTGCGCCATGGCACCAGTGGTGGCGAGCGCGAGCGTGCCGGTGGCGACGCCGATGGCCAGAAGGCCCTTGATGAAGTCGTTACGCGTCATGTCTTTTGTCTCCGTTCCCTGTTGTTGAGCTCGTCTACTGCGGCGGAAAGGCCATCTGCGGCAGCACCATTACGATCCAAGGAAAGATCGTAATGATCGCGACGGCGGCGACCAGCAGAAAAAAGAAGGGCAGCGCTGCGAGCGCGACGGTGTTGGAGTCCTTGCCCGACATCGTCTGCAGCACGAAGAGGTTGAAGCCGACGGGCGGCGAGACCTCGGCCATCTCGACGATCAGCACGAGGAAGATGCCGAACCAGACCAGGTCGAAGCCGGCGGTCTTGATCATCGGGATGACGATCGCCGTGGTCAGGACGATCATCGAGATGCCGTCCAGCGCCGTGCCGAGGATGATGTACATCACCGTCAGGGCCGCGATCAGCGCGTAGGGCGAGAGGTGCAGCGAATCCACCCAGGCGGCCAGCGCCAGCGGGATGCCGGTATAGGCCATCGAGGTCGACATGAAGGAGGCCCCGGCCAGGATCAGCATGATCATGCCGGTGATCCGGGTCGTCCCCATGACGCTCTGCCAGAAGGTCTCCTTCGTCAGACCGCCCGACCACCAGGCGATGCCGAAGGAGCCGAGCACGCCCCAGGCGGCGCATTCGGTCGCCGTCGCCCAGCCCAGCAGCAGCGACAGGAAGACGAGCGCGATCAGCAGCATGCAGGGGATGAGCTGCGCCGATTCCTTCAGCTTCTTGCGGAACGGCATTTTCGGTTCCGCCGGCGGCGACTTGTCCGGATTCAGCAGATGCCAGACGACGATGTAGCCGGAATAGAGCGCCATCACGAGCAGGCCGGGCAGGAAGCCGGCGAGGAAGATCTGGATGATCGAGACGTTGGCGGCGACCGCATACACCACCATGGTGATCGAGGGCGGGATCAGGATGCCGAGCGTGCCGGCACCGGCGAGCGAGCCGAGCGCGACCTTCTCGTCATAGCCGCGCTTCTTCAGCTCCGGCAGCGCGATCTTGGCGACGGTGGCGCAGGTCGCAGCCGAGGAACCCGAGACCGAGCCGAAGATGCCGCAGGCCAGCACGTTGACATGCATCAGCCGGCCCGGAAGCCAGTTGAGCCAGGGCGCGAGGCCGCGGAACATCTCCTCGGAGAGCTTCGTCCGGTAGAGGATTTCGCCCATCCAGATGAAGAGCGGCAGCGCGGCCAGCGTCCAGGAGGCGCTGTTGCCCCAGATCGTGGTCGCAAGCACGGCGCCGGCGGGGATGCCGCCTGCGACGAACTGCATGGCGACCCAGCCACAGGCCATCAGCGAGATCGCGATCCAGACGCCACCGGCGAGGAAGGTGATCAGCAGCAGCAGGAGCAGGCCGGAAATCTCGATCATGGCCATGGCGTTTCAGACTCCGCTCGCCATGGCGCGCTCGACGATTTCCTCGTCGGACTGCGCGGGGGGCTTCTCGTAGCGCGGCTCCTGACGGCGCAGCACGACGTGGACGAACTCGTCGAGGAAGGCGATGAACAGGATGACCAGACCGCCGGAATAGCCGAGCTGCGGGATCCACATCGGCATCGCCACGACGCCGCCGGCGACGTCGTTGAACTCATAGGATTGCCAGGTCATCACGACGGCGTGCCAGGCGAAGAAGCCGACAAAGCCGAGGCCGAGCACCAGCGAGAAGACCTCGAAGCACCAGCGCGTCTTGCCCGTGAAGCGGTCGATCAGCAGGCCGACGCGGATCATGTCGCCGGATTTGAAGGTGTGGGCGAGGCCGAGGAACGCCATCGCGGCCATGCACCAGGAGGCGAAATCGTCGCCGGCCGGGATGTTGAGGCCGATCTCGCGACCCAGCGACAGGCTCATCATCAGCAGGAAGATGATCACGAGGAAGACGCCGGCAGCATAGCCGGACCAGAGATAGAGCGCATCGAGCGAACGGCGGATCATCGACGCTGCCCTTGTGAAGCGGCGCGCCAAGCGCCTGCGTCTACCAAGACTGTTCCCGTCATCGTATCCTCCATATCGTGACCGTCCGGCCCCTCAGCCATGTTCCGGTCACAATTGCGATCGTATCGCCCGAATCCGTCTTGTCAACAAGACATCGACAATTTATCGATGAAACGTCAGCGACGACTTGGCTGGCGCTGAACGAGAGGGATGTTGGGGATGTCGTCTTCGCGTTGGGACTTCTGGATCGACCGGGGCGGGACCTTCACCGATGTGATCGGCCGGGAACCCTCAGGCAAACTTCACGCCAGAAAGCTCCTCTCCGAGAATCCCGGCGCCTATCGCGACGCCGCCGTACAGGGAATCCGCGACCATCTCGGCCTGAAGACCGGCGAGCCGATCCCGGCCGGGCTGGTCGGCGAGGTCCGCATGGGCACGACGGTGGCGACCAATGCGCTGCTCGAGCGCAAGGGCGACCGCACGCTGCTGGTGACGACGAAGGGTTTCCGCGACGCGCTACGCATCGGCTACCAGGCGCGGCCCGATATCTTCGCCAAGGAGATCATCAAGCCCGAGCAGCTCTATGACGAGGTCGTCGAGATCGACGAGCGGGTGCTGTCGGACGGGGTGATCGAGCAGGCGCCAGACGACGCCGCGATCCGCTCCGCGCTGCAGGCGCAGTACGATGCCGGCTTCCGCGCCGTCGCGATCGCCTTCATGCATGCCTATCGCTATCCGGCCCATGAGCAGGTTGCAGCGAAGATCGCCCGCGACATCGGTTTCCCGCAGGTTTCCGTCAGCCACGAGGTTTCGCCGCTGATCAAGCTGGTCGGGCGCGGCGACACCACCGTGGTCGATGCCTATCTCTCGCCGATCCTGAGCCGCTATGTCGCGCAGGTCTCGGAGGAGCTCGACATCGCCCGCACCGGTGCGCGGCTGATGTTCATGATGTCCTCTGGCGGCCTCACCGCCGCCGAGCTGTTCCAGGGCAAGGACGCGATCCTGTCCGGCCCCGCCGGCGGAGTGGTCGGCCTTGCCGAGACCGGGCGTTCGGCCGGCTTCGACCGGGTGATCGGCTTCGATATGGGCGGCACCTCGACTGACGTCGCCCATTTCGACGGCGAATATGAGCGCGCCTTCGAGACCGAGGTCGCGGGCGTGCGGATGCGCGCGCCGATGATGCTGATCCACACGGTCGCGGCCGGTGGCGGCTCGATCCTGCATTATGACGGCGCGCGTTTTCGCGTCGGGCCGGATTCGGCCGGAGCCAATCCGGGGCCGGCGGCCTATCGGCGCGGCGGACCGCTCGCCGTCACCGATGCCAACGTCATGGTCGGCAAGCTGATCCCGGCCTATTTCCCGCCGATCTTCGGCGAGAAGCGCGACCAGCCGCTCGATGTCGAGGCGGTCAAGGCGAAGTTCGCCTCGCTGGCGGCAGAGGTCGGCGACGGCCGCAGCGCGGAGGAGGTCGCCGATGGCTTCATCCAGATCGCGGTCGCCAACATGGCCGAGGCGATCAAGAAGATATCGGTGCAGCGCGGCTACGACATCACGCGCTATGCGCTGAACTCGTTTGGTGGCGCCGGCGGGCAGCATGCCTGCCTCGTGGCCGACGCGCTCGGCATCAAGACGGTGCTGCTGCATCCGTTCTCCGGCCTGCTCTCGGCCTATGGCATGGGGCTCGCCGAAATCCGCTCGACCCGGACGGCGGCGCTCGACGTCGCCCTCGATGGTGGCGCTCCGGCGGCGGTCGAGGCTGTCGCTGCGGGCCTTGCCGCCGAGACGAAGGCGGAGGTGTCGGGGCAGGGCGTGCCGGAAGGCGACATCGTCATCCTGACCCGCGCCCATGTCCGCTATGCCGGCACAGACACCGCGATCGCGGTTGCAGCCGGCCCGACGGAGACGATGAAGGCCGCCTTCCAGGCGGCGCACAAGGCTCGCTTCGGCTTCATGGACGGGACCAAGGCGCTCGTCATCGAGGCCGTCGAGGTCGAGGCGATCGGCGGCGGTGCGAAGTTCGAGGAGGCTTCCGCCTCCGAGCATGGCGGCGAGCCGGCGGTGGCCGAGCGGACGCGCGTGTTCTCTGGGGGGCAATGGCACGAGGCGGCGATCGTCCGGCGTGAGGCGATGAAGCCCGGCCAGGGCGTCGCCGGTCCGGCGATCATCATCGAGGCCAACCAGACGGTGGTGGTCGAGGATGGCTGGCAGGCCAAGCTGACGGCCAAGGACCATCTGGTGCTGGTGCGCTCCAGGGCGCTGGTCCAGAACGCCGCGATCGGCACCAAGGCCGATCCGGTGATGCTGGAGATCTTCAACAACCTGTTCATGTCGATCGCCGAGCAGATGGGCGTGACGCTGCAGAACACCGCCTATTCCGTGAACATCAAGGAGCGGCTCGACTTCTCCTGCGCGGTCTTTGACCCGACCGCGTCGCTGGTGGCGAATGCGCCGCATATGCCGGTGCATCTCGGCTCGATGGACAAGTCGGTCGAGACGGTGATCCGGAACAACCCGGTCATCAAGCCGGGCGACGTCTACTGCCTGAACGCGCCCTATAATGGCGGCACGCACCTGCCCGACATCACGGTCTGCACACCGGTCTTCGATGCCGACGACAAGGAGATCCTGTTCTGGGTCGCCAGCCGCGGCCACCACGCCGATGTCGGCGGAACGGCCCCGGGCTCGATGTCGCCCCTGGCAACCGTGATCGAGGAGGAAGGCGTCTATATCGACAACTTCAAGATCGTCGATCAGGGCCGTTTCTGCGAGGATGAGCTGGTCGCGATCCTGACGGGTGCGCGTTATCCGGTGCGCAACGTCGTGCAGAACGTCAACGATCTCAAGGCGCAGATCGCCGCCAATGCCAAGGGCGTCGCCGAACTCGAGAAGATGATCGCATCCTTCGGGCTCGACGTGGTGCAGGCCTATATGGGCCATGTCCAGGACAATGCGGCCGAGAGCGTCGCGCGGCTTTTGACCAAGCTGCATGACGCCGAGTTCACCTATCCGATGGACCAGGGCTGCGCGATCAAGGTCAAGATCACCATCGACCGCGAGAAGCGCGAGGCGACGGTCGATTTCACCGGCACCTCCGAGCAGCGGCCGGACAACTTCAATGCCCCGGCCCCGGTGACGCGGGCGGCGGTGCTCTATGTCTTCCGCGTCATGGTCGACGATGCGATCCCGATGAATGCCGGGTGTCTTAGGCCGATCAGGATCATCATCCCCGATGGCTCGATGCTCTCGCCGCGCTATCCCGCAGCCGTCGTTGCGGGGAATGTCGAGGTCTCCCAGGCCGTGACGAACACGCTGTTTGGGGCGCTGGAGGCGATGTCGGCCTCGCAGGGCACGATGAACAACCTGACCTTCGGCAACGACCAGTACCAATATTACGAGACGATCTGCTCGGGCTCGCCGGCCGGGCCGGGCTTCCACGGCACCTCGGGCGTGCATGTCCACATGACCAATTCGCGCCTGACCGATCCGGAAATCCTGGAGACGCGCTTCCCCGTCGTGCTCGAGGATTTCCACATCCGCGCCGGCTCGGGTGGGCGCGGCGAGTGGAATGCCGGCGACGGCACGAGCCGCACCATCCGCTTCCGCAAGGCGATGGACTGCGCGATCCTGGCCTCGCACCGCAAGGTCCGCCCCTTCGGCGTGAAGGGCGGTGAGGCCGGGCAAGTGGGCCGGACGCTGGTGCGCCGGCTCTCCGGGGCGGTCGAGGAGTTGAAGCCCTCCGACCAGACTTGGCTGGAAGCCGGCGAGGCAGTGACGGTGATCACGCCGACGGCGGGGGGATATGGCAAGGCGAAGGGATAGAGCGGCTGCCGTCACGGCGCGCGCTCAGCCCAGATCGGTCTGCGCGAAGTCGTTGCCTTTGTAGAGCAGGGCGGCGCCGTGTTCGCTGGCACAGGCATAGGCGAAGCAATCCCCGAAATTCAGCGCAGCGGGACTGCCGACGGCCCGCCCATAGCGCTTGGCGGCTTCGATTGCGGCCTGCCCGATGGCCGGGGTGATCGTCACCTCGGTGGCGGCGATATCGGCCATGAACTGCGCGACACTGGCTTGGGCCTCCGCGATCAGGGCCGCATCCAGGATCCTGCGCGTATCGCGCGACTTCTTCGAAGCCAGCGAGACAACTGCTTCAAAGACGCCTGGTGGCGACACCAAGAAAGGGCGTGTCGAAGCCTCCAGCCGTCGCACCACGCTTTCACGGTCGTTTTCTCGCCCGAGGATGGCGACGATGACCGATGCATCGAGATAGGTCATGTCTCCCACATCTCGTCGGTGAACGCCTTCATGTCGAAGTCGCTTTCACCTGCGCCCATGGCATCGGCAAGCGCCATGCTTCTGGCGATCATCTCCTCGAGCGGCCGCGCGGCTTCGAGCCGGCTGATCTCCCGTTCGAGCGCCTGGCGCACGACCTGGGTTTTAGTCGTTGTCCCAATCAGATTTTGGAGCTTGGTCGCTAGTTCATCGACCTCATCGTCACGGATGTAGAGTGGCATGACCATCCTCCTCTCGAATATTCATATGCGAAAAATGAATATCCATCAATTGGTGTCTCGCCTTGATCGTTGTCGCGGGGCAGCCTTGCGCAGGCAGTGTTCCAAGGCAGGCTCGTCTCGCTTAAAACCGCAGCCTCAACGACGAAAGACACCCCCATGCCCCAGACTTGGATGATCACCGGCGCCAATCGCGGCATCGGGCTTGCGCTGACGATGGAACTGGTGCGGCGGGGCGACCATGTCATCGCTGCCGCACGCGACCCCTGGGGCGGTGCGCTGGCCGAGTTCGCGGCCGAGCATGTCGGCGGGATCACGCCGCTGGAGCTCGACGTGACCTCCGACGAGAGCGTTGCCGCTGCCAAAGCTGCCCTGGAAGGCCGGCCGATCGACGTGCTCCTGAACAATGCCGGCGTTTATGGCCCACGCGACCGGCAGAACGCCTTCGACATGGATTTCGACGCCTGGCGCGAGGTCTTCGAGGTCAATGTCTACGCGCCGCTTCGGATCGCGCAGGCCTTCCTGCCGAATGTCGAGGCCGGGACCGGTCGCAAGATCGCGACGATTTCAAGCCGCATGGGCTCGATCGGCAGCAATCCGTCCGGCAACATCGCCTATCGCTCGTCGAAAGCGGCGGTGAACATGGCGATGGTGCTGTTCGGCGATGCGGTGAAGGAGCGCAATGTCAGCGTGCTCCTGTTCCACCCCGGCTGGGTCCGCACCGATATGGGCGGCGGCGGGGCCGACATCGCGCCGTCCGAGAGCGCCGCGGGCCTGATCGCGACGATCGACCGCTCCGGCATGGCGCAGACCAAGAGCTTCCGGACCTGGCAGGGCGAGACGATTCCCTGGTGAGGGCGTCAGTTCGACCGCGCTGAGGCCAGCCATAATCCGCCGCCGATCATGACGCTGCCGCTGACGCGCGACAGCAGGCGCACGCGCTTTTGCGACAGCAATTGCCCGGCCCGGCCGGACAGCACGGCATAGGCGCTGTCGCTGACCGCGGCGAAGAGCATCGCCGTCGCGCCCATGATGGCGATCTGCGTGACATGGTCGCGGCCCGCATCGAGGAACTGCGGGAAGAAGGCGCCGAAGAAGAGCAGCGTCTTCGGGTTGCTGAGCGCCACCAGCGCGCCCTGCAGGAAGAAGCCGCCGCGCGGCGGCCTTGCCGATGCTGAACCGTCCCCGCCGGCGCTGGCGGCGCGGAACATCTTCCAGCCGAGCCAGATCAGATAGGCGGCGCCGGCGAGCCGCACCCAGTCGAACCAGTGTCCCAGCGCGGCGATGACCGAACTCAACCCGATGCCCGCAACCAGGATCATGATCGCCAGCCCAAACTGCGTTCCTGCCACGTTCAGGAAGCCGGCGCGGGTACCGTGCTTCAGGCTGTTGGCGATGATCAGGGTCACGGTCGGGCCGGGCACGATGACGATGACGAAGCAGGCGACGAGGTAGGCGGCGTAGAGTTCGATGGACATGACAGAGGTCTCCGGCTCGATCCTCAACTAGTCTCCTCCCGCAGCGCGCGAGTCGAGCCCCGGAGATCGTTTTTGCGAAAGGAAGGTGGCGATGGCGAAGACCGTTTTCGATGTTCTGCCCCTGACGCCCGAACGCTGGCCCGATCTTGAAAACCTCTTCGGGCCGCAGGGCCCCTGCTATGGCTGCTGGTGCAATCATTTCCGCATGCCGCAGAAGCAGCGCATGCCGCTGCTCGGGGAGGGCGCGCGCAGGCTCTTCGAGGAGCGCGTCAGGACGGGGCCGCCGCCCGGCGTTCTGGCCTATGACGCGGATATGCCGGTCGGCTGGCTGCAGGTCGGCCCGCGCGCCGACATCCCCGAATGGAACAATCCGCGCCGGGCGTCGACGCCGCTGGCCGATGGGCCTGCCGAGGACAAGCGCAACTGGGCGGCATCCTGCTTCTTCGTGCGCAAGGGTTTTCGCGGCAGGGGCGTGACGGCGGCCTTGCTGGACGGAGCGATCGGCTTTGCGCGTGAAAGCGGCGCGAGGCTGCTCGAGGCCGCGGCGATGGATCATGAGTTCAAGCGCAGCAGCGAGGGGCTCTATGTCGGGCCCGAACGGGTCTTCCTGCGGGCCGGCTTCACCGAGGTCGCGCAGCAGAAGCCGGGCCGGCCGCTGCTGCGGCTGGCCTTGTGAGGTTGGCTACGGGGTTGCCAGAATGAAATCGCGGATGGTGGCGAAAGCCGCTTCCGGATCATCCGGCACGATGGCGTGGCCGGAGCGCGGGAAGCGCTCGAAACGGACCAACTCGGGCGGCAGGCTCGCCGCGATCGTCTCGCTGAAGGCGATCGGCATGATCGGATCCTCCTCGCCGCCCATGACGAGCACGGGGCACTCGACCCGGGCGAGGGCTTTGCGGAAATCCATCCGCCCCTGCTCGTTGGCGGGGCCGTTGAAATGGACGCCGGTGTCGTTGCGCATGATGACGCGCTGCTTCCAGTCGGCCGGCCCGGCTTGCGACCGGGCGTTGTAGAGCGGCAGGCAGAGTTCGAGATAAGGCGCGCGCGTCTCCGGGGAGGGGGCCGACCAGTAGGCCCGCGCCACCGCGCCCGCTGTGGCACCGCCGATCCGTTCGAACGCCGCATAGATCGCCTCAAAATCGACCCTGGCGGCCGTGGTGACGAGGATCAGCTTTCCGGCATGGCCGGGGTGGCGCGTCGCATAGGCCTGGGCGACGAAACCGCCGAAGGAGGTTCCGAGCACGATCGGCTTCTCAATGCCGAGCGTGTCGCAGAGCGCTTTCAGATCGTCGCCCCACTGCGCCAGCGTCCAGCTTTCGCGCGGACCGTCCTCGCTGCGCCCGCAGCCACGATGGTCGTAATAGACGATCTGGCAGATGTCGCTCAGGCACGAGAAGGCCGGCTTGTAGAGGCTATGGTCGGCGCCGGGGCCACCATGGACCAGAACCAGGGTCGGCTTGCGACGCATGACGGGACCGTCGGGGACCAGGCCCGCGCCCTCGATATCGACGAAGAGGCTGATGCCATTGACGTGGATATGCATCGCGACACCTGCGCTCACGAGTGGCCGATTCAACCGAGCCGGCGGGTCGATTCCCTCGATCCTAGCCTCGATTTTCACCTCATGCTGAAGGCTTTCCGGCACGGGAATGGCCGGCGATGGTCTCGTCCGTCTCCCGGCCTGGCAGCGTGGGAGCGTTCGCGCCATGCCGCCTGAGCAGCGGCAAACCCGACCCGGTCGATAACCGGCTAATATATTGAATTGTATAGAAATTCCTGATGCCGTTAACCTGCCGTTCGCTCGCATCTGCGAAACAGCCGACACCTTCGACGATGGCGGCCATGACGATGCGTAGACTGGGTTTGACGGCGAAGATCATCCTGCTCTTCGCGCTTCTGAGCCTGGCCGCGGGGGCGGGTCTCGTCAGTGCCGTGCGCGGTCTCGACGCCGTTCACGGTATCGACGAGGAAGCTCTCGACGCTCTCGAACTCGCCAACCGGGCCGCCCTGCTCACCAACCGCGTGACCTATGCCTCGCTGCTCAGCCGTTTCGACGAAGGCGCCAGCGCACGCGATGTCGAGAGCGCGCTCGACCAGCTGGACGGCGCCGTCGACCTGGTCGATTCCGCCCGCGCCAATCTGCTGTCGTCCCTGCCGCCCGAGATGCGGCAGGCGCATCCGACCCTGGATTCGCGCATCAGGACGTTCATCGCCTTTCAGCGTGACATCGTCGACATCGGCCGGCGCATCTCGGCCAAGGCCGCCTTGCTGGAAGCTGGAGCCGACGAGGCGCAGCAGAATGTGCGCCAGATCATCGTGACGACGACGAGCATGCGCGACGCACTGACCCGCATGGCCGGAGACGCAAGAGCGAGAGCCGCCGAGCTTGCCGCCAATGTGCGCCAGAGGACGATCGCCCTGGCATTGCTTTTGCCTTTTGCCGGCGGCGTTCTGGTCTTCTTGCTGCTCCGGACGCATCTGACGCGGCCCCTGCGGGACCTGATGGCGGCGATCGCGCGCGCGACCGCGTCGGATACGCTGATCGAGGTGCCGCATCAGGGCAGGGCGGACGAGATCGGACAACTGGCCCGCACCGTCAGGACGTTCAGCGAGGTCCGGGCGACCCTGGTGACGCGCGAGGCCGAGGCCGATCTGGCGCAGCAGCACCGGCAGGCGCGGACGCAGGATCTCGAGCGCATTGCGGATGAATTTGAGCTCAGGCTGGGGACGTTGCTCGGCGAGATCGCTGATTCCAGCGAGGTTCTGCGCGCCGCGCTGCAGGACTCGGCCGTGCGGATTCATCAGGTCTCGAAGAGCGCCGCGACGGCGGCCTCTTCCGTGAAAGGCGCCGGCGTCGATGCCCAACACAGCACCGACGCCGCCTTGCGGCTGGAGCATGTGATCGGGCTGATCAATGCCGAGGTCCGGCGGGTCTCCGTGATGGCCACCGCCGCGACGCAGGAGGCGGCGGGAACCTCGGCGCTCGTCGAGCGCCTGACCGACAATGCCTCGCAGATCCGCGACGTCGTCGGGATCATCGAGGCGATTGCGCGCCAGACCAACCTGCTGGCGCTCAACGCCACGATCGAGGCGGCGCGGGCCGGCGCGCATGGCCGCGGCTTCGCGGTGGTTGCGAGCGAGGTCAAGGATCTGGCGAGCCAGACAGGCGAGGCGACGGCCAAGATCGTCTCGCGCATCGCGCTCGTCAACGAGGCGCTGTCGCATGCCGCAGGGGCGGTCTCGGCGATCGCGAGCAGCGTCGGCGCGGTGGAGCAGACCAGCACCGAGATTTCGACGATGGTCGGGTCCCAGGCTGAACTGCTCGGCTCGCTCGGCGAGACCGTGTCGCGCATTTCCGACGTGACAGGAACCGCCGCCGGCGCGATGTCGGAGATCGCCGTGGCCAATGCCCAGAGCGTTGCCCAAGCCGATATGGGAGCGGCCAGCGCGCGGGCGCTCGACGAGCGCATCGGGACGCTCCAGCGCGAGGCCTTCGATTTCGTTCGACGGCTGCGCGCCGCCTGAACCGGTTTGGCGCCATCGCGCTCGTCATCTCTCTTGCCTTCGGCGCGCGACTCGTCCCCATCTGCGGGCATGTCTCCGAACACGCCCACCCCAGCATGACCTGGTCGCCGCAACAGGATGCCGCGCTCAGCGCGGTCGCGCGCTGGCTCCAGGCCGGCGAGCCGCAGCTGTTCCGGATGTTCGGCTATGCCGGCACCGGCAAGACCACGCTGGCGCGCCATATCGCCGAGGCCGTCGATGGCGATGTCGTCTTCGCGGCCTTCACCGGCAAGGCGGCGCTGGTGCTGCGCAACAAGGGCTGCGTCGGCGCGCAGACGATCCATTCGCTGATCTACCGCTCCCGCGGCGTCGACGAAGAGAGCCCGACCTTCGTGCTCAACCGCGAGAGCACGGCAGCCAAGGCCAAGCTAGTCATCATCGACGAGTGCTCGATGGTCGATGAAGACCTCGGCCGTGACCTGCTCTCCTTCGGCACGCCGGTGCTGGTGCTGGGCGACCCGGCGCAGCTCCCCCCCGTCAAGGGCGGCGGCTTCTTCACCGAATCCGAGCCCGACATCATGCTGACCGAGGTCCACCGCCAGGCGGCCGACAACCCGATCGTGCGGATGTCGATGACCGTGCGCGAGGGCGGGCGGCTCGATGTCGGCGAGTACGGGCCCAGCCGCGTGATCCGGCGCAGCGAGGTCGATCCGCAACTGGTGATGAGCGCCGACCAGGTGCTGGTCGGCATGAACAAGACGCGGCGCAACTACAATGCCCGGATGCGCCAGATCATGGGCCGGACCGAAACGGTTCCGGTCGCGGGCGAGAAGCTCGTCTGTCTGCGCAACGACAAGAGCAAGGGCCTGCTCAATGGCGGCTCATGGATCGTGCAGGAGCTGAAGACCTCGAAGAAGGGGCTCGTCACCATGCGGGTGACGCCGGAGGACGACCCTTCGGCCAAGCCGGTGAAGGTCTCGGTGCTGCCGAACTTCTTCGATGGCACCGAGGACGAAATCCCCTGGGAGCTGCGCAAGCACACCGACGAATTCACCTTCGGCTACGCCCTGACGGTCCACAAGGCGCAGGGTTCGCAATGGAACGACATCGTGCTGTTCGACGAAAGCTTCGCCTTCCGCGAGCATCGGGCGCGGTGGCTGTATACCGGGCTGACGCGGGCAGCGGAGACGATCACGGTGGTGGTTTGAGGGGTGGGCTATATGCCCCCCTTGCGCGTTAAGCTGGGGTGGGCTATACACCCCCTGCGGCTTGGCGCGGGAGGGTTAGATGGCTCAGATGATTGTCAGCGATCACACGATTTGGCTTAAGCATATCGATAGCGTTCATATTGTTGGTAAAATTACTGGTTTGAAACAGAACGCAGCAATTGCCTTGCGTGTCGATGGCAAGCCCATGCTGTTTCGAAAGATGCGAGATGGGGGGGATGGTAGGCCCACCCCAGGCATTCGCCCTGACGAGGCATTCAAGGACTACTGGAACCGGATCTATCGTGAGCGCCGAGGTGAAGCGGTCGAGATTGAGTTGGACGATACGCCTTCGACCGATCCCTATCTCGCAGCGGTGTCCGAACTCATGACGGAGTGGACCAGCAAGGCCGATGCGGACGCGTATGATGACCTCTGACGATCTGGACCTGGATCGTTGGGACATCGTCGTCGCGCCGTTTCCTTTCACGGATATTGCTTATGGGAAACCACGGCCCGTGGCCGTTCTTTCCAACGCGGCGTTCAACAAAACTCATGGTCATGTGATTACGACGATGATCACGACGGGTGCTGGCAGCCGATGGGAGAGCGACCACGTCATCGTCGATTTGTCACCGACAGGCCTCAAGCACGCCTCCCTGCTGCGGTGGAAGCTTGTGACGCTTTCGCTAGCGATCATCCCGCGAAAGATCGGAACCCTCGGTCAAGTCGACCGAGGGTTGCTGACGGCGAAACTGGCCGGGATACTGTTCGGCTGAAGCTCACAACGCCTGCGATGTGGTTCCCTTCGCGACGATCGGGCCGGTTGGCCGCCCTGTCGGCGAGCCTGTCGCGTTCTCGATCGTGATCTCGAAGAGCTGGTCCCTGCCGAGCGGCAATTGATCCAGCCGCAGGGGCGTCGTGCGAGCGCGGTCGATCAGGCCGACGGAGCGGGGGCCGACAGCGCGGTCCCACAGCGTCCAGATTTCGAGCGCCTTGCCCTCGGGCACGGCGATGTTCTGCAGCGGCACCATCTCGACGCGGCCATTGGCGAAGGTGTTGACGACCGCGGCCGCCACGTTGGCGTCCGTCAGCAGCACCGCCACCATCAGCGGCTGGCGCCTGGCGCGGTCGAGCGCGCCGTTCAGGCCGATGGCGAGCAGGATCGCCGCCAGGGCGCCGGCGAGAGCCGCGCCGCGCCAGATGAACAGGCTGTTCCACCAGTCGGCCAGCGTATTGCCAGCCTTGAGCGCCTTGAGCCGTCCGCGCTCGGCGGCAGGCAGGATCGCCGCGATCTCGGCCTCGATGCGGGGCCAGAGGCCGGGCGAGGGCGGGATCGGCCGCGCGGTCGCGTCGATCGCGGCAAGGTGGCCGCGCCAGCTCTCGACGGAGGCCGCCAGCGCCGGCTCGCGCTCGATGCGCTGCTCCAGAGCCGTCCGGTCGGCGCCTTCTACGAGGCCGAGGACATATTCGCCGGCCAGCGCGTCGCGCTCCTGCGGCGTTCCGTTCAGATCCGTCGAGGGGCTCATCCGAGGCACTCCTTCAGGGACATCAGCGAGCGCCTGATCGAGGATTTGACGGTGCCGATCGGCAGCTTCAGCCGGCCTGCGATCTCGCCATGGGTCAGGCCCTGGACGAAGGCGAGCAGCACGAGGCCGCGCCGCTGCGGCGGCAGGGTCTCGAGGCAGGCGTGCAGCGCCTTGGCATCCGACAGTTTCGACATGACCGTCTCGGGATCGTCCTCTTCGCTTGCCGCCTCTTCGGAGACAGGGGCATCGCTCGTTTCAGTCCGCTTCTCGTCGCGCAGGATCGAGAGAGAGCGGTTGCGCAGGATCGCATAGATCCAGGTCAGGCCGGCGCCGCGCTGCGGATCGAACCGCGCGGCATGCCGCCAGATCAGGACGAAGGCATCCTGCACCGCCTCCTCGGCCAGCGCGCGGCGCTTGAGCAGACGCTGCGCCACACCGATCATACGCGCCGACTCGGCATCATAGATGCGGCGGAGCGCGGATTTATCTCCCGCGGCGCACGCCAGGAGCGCCGCCTCGATCTCTCCTGCCTTCTGTGTCAACGCGCCCCCCGCCATCCCCGTCTCCTTCCGGCGTCAGCCCGAGAGACCGATCGCCAACCCCGGTCTACGCGGCGGGTTCCCGTTCGGATGCGTATTTCTTCTTTATTTTTCAGCCGGCATCCGGCCCGCCCAGCCCAGCATATCCGCTGCGAGTGCCGCGGCCGCCAACCGCCAGAGCGGTACCTCTACGATGAAACGGAGGACAACGACATGACCAGGATCACACGCCTCGCCAGAACTACGCGCCTCGCGCTGATCGCCTCGACCATCCTCGGCAGCTCTTTCGCAGCATCCCTCTCCGCCCAGGCCGGCACGCTCGCCGCGCTGACCGGCGACGACACCCTCACCCTGATCGACACTGCGACCCAGAAGGCCGGCAAGTCGATGAAGGTCACCGGCCTTTCCGGAAAGATCGCCGGCATCGACGTCCGCCCTGCCGACGGCATGCTCTATGCGCTGACCACCGACGGCACGATCTACACCGTCGACAAGGACGGCAAGGCGACGATGAAGTCCAAGATGGACACCGTGCTCGCCGCCGGCGCCATGGCGACCGTCGATTTCAACCCGGCCGCCGACCGCCTGCGCGTGATCGGCTCGGACGGCACCAATCTTCGCGTCAATGTCGAGGACGGCAAGACCACCGTCGACGGCAAGCTGAAATTCGCCGAGACCGACATACACAAGGGCGAGGCCCCGATGATCGTCGCCGGCGCCTACAGCAACTCCGTCAAGGGCACCAAGGAAACGGCGCTCTACGACATCGACGGCAAGATCGGCGGTCTGATCAAGCAGGCGCCGCCCAATGACGGCGTGCTTGGCGCCATCGGAAAGCTCGGCGTGATGCCGAAGGTGATCGCCTTCGACATCGAGACCGCCGCGGATGGCACGAACACTGGCTGGCTCCTCGCGGACGGCGCCTTGCACAAGGTCGACCTCGCCACCGGCAAGGCCTCGATGGTTGGAAAGGTGACCGGGCTGAGCGCGCCGGTGCGTGATCTCGCGGTGCTTCCGGCGATGTGACCAGCCCGATCCTGACCGACGATTCGGGAACCGCCGCCTCGCAAGGGGCGGCGGTTTTTCCTTGATTGGAGGCCGATTTCGGCTCCGTCGGTTGCGGCCGATCCGGCGAAACGTCAGATTCTCGCGTTTCGCTTCTGGTTTTCGCCACAGTTCTGCGGCCAATCTGCGTCCGCCCGACAAACGAGCGGAGACGACCGCATGGCGAGCCCGTCCGATGCACGCAGCGACAGCGTGGGATTGCAGCGTTTCGGACTGGGCTTCGCGCTGGGCCAGAGCGGCGACATACGGGCGAGCGCACGCGACCGGCTGCTTGCCGAAATCGAGCGGCGGGGGCTGCCGCAGCCGGCCGGCGTGCCGTTTTCGGGCGCGGCCGAGATCGGCGCCGCACTCTATGCCTTCGAGGATCGCGAAAAACTCGAGCGCGAGGCGCGCCGGGCGGTCGAAACCAAGGTCGCAGCGGCGCCGCCTCTGCCTGCCCCACCTGCTCCGGGGACAAGCCAGAACCAGATGGCTCAGCCCAAGCCCGCGAACGAGCCGGCGCTGCCCTACCGGACCTATCGCGACGAGGTCCTGGCGCGGGTGCGTCTCGCGCTCGACACCGAGACGGGCATTGGCGAGCGGCTCGTCCAGTTCTGGTCCAACCATTTCTGCATTGGCGCGACCAAGAGCAACATGACGCGGATCATGGCGGGCGCCTATGAGCGCGAGGCGATCCGCCCGCATGTCTTCGGCCGCTTCGAGGAGATGCTGGTCGCCGCAGAGAGCCACCCGGCGATGCTCGAATTCCTCGACAACCGGCTCTCGATCGGCCCGGCTTCGCCGGCCGGCAAGCGGCGCGGGCGCGGCCTGAACGAGAACCTCGCCCGCGAGATCCTGGAACTGCACACGCTGGGCGTCTCCGGCGGCTATGCCCAGGTCGACGTCACCAACCTCGCCCGGATCATCACCGGCTGGACGGTGGTGGGACGCGAGGCGGTGCTCGGCTTTCCCGGCTCGTTTGCCTTCAATGCCGGGCTGCACGAACCCGGCGCCCCGGCCATGCTCGGCAAGCATTATGGTCAGCCCGGCAAGGCGCAGGGATTGGCCGCGTTCAGCGATCTGGCGAATCATCCCGCCACGGCCGATTTCATCGCGCTCAAACTCGTCCGGCATTTTGTGGCCGACGATCCCCCGCCCCAGCTGGTGAGGGATCTCTCGGCGGTTTTCCGCAGCAGCGAGGGCGATCTGGCAGCTGTCTCGCGCGCCCTGATCGAGTCGAATGCCGCATGGCGCGCGGAGCCGACGAAAATCCGCTCGCCGCAGGAATTTCTCCTCGCCGCCTTCCGGGCGCTTGGGCGAAAACCCGATTTCGGCCAGATCATCGGGCCACTCAATGCAATGGGCCAGCCCTTCTGGCAGCCGTCCGGTCCCAACGGCTATCCCGACAGCAACGATGCCTGGGCTTCGCCCGAGGGCGTCAAGACACGGATCGACGTCGCTGCCGGCTGGGGCCGGCAGGCCGCGGGCAGCGTGCCCGATCCCCGCGCGCTGGCAGAGGAAATCCTCGGCCCGCTCATGTCTGCGCAGACGCGGCAGGCGGTCGCGCGGGCCGAGAGCAAGCCGCAGGCGCTGGCGCTGCTGCTGATGTCGCCCGAATTCCAGCGGAGGTGATGCCGATGCGCGATGACGACGACGATTGCGAACGGATGACGCCCTCGCGCCGCGCCGTGCTCGGTGCGGCCGGGGCGCTCTTCGCCTGGTCCTTCGTGCCGAGATTCGCCTATGCGGCGGCGGGTTCGCGCGATCCGCGCTTCCTGCTGGTGGTGCTGCGCGGCGCGCTGGACGGGTTATCGGCGGTGCCGCCGATCGGCGATCCCGATTATGCGGCCCTGCGCGACGATATCGCGCTGACGCGGGACGGCCCCGATGCGGCGCTGCCGCTCGATGGCTTCTTCTACCTGCATCCGGCCATGCCGAATCTCGCGCGCCTCTATGCCTCGGGCCAGGCTTCGGTGGTGCATGCGGCTGCCACGGGTTATCGCGAGCGCTCGCATTTCGACGGGCAGGATGTGCTCGAAAGCGGGCAGGCCGGGCCGGGCAAGACGGAGAGCGGCTGGCTCAACCGGCTGATCGCGAGCCTGCCGGTGGGAGAGGGCATTTCCCAGCGCGGCGTGCTCGGCGTCGGCGTCGTGCCGCCTCTGGTGGTGCGGGGTGAGGCACCGATCCTCGGCTGGGCGCCGCCGCGCATGGCCCGGGCGGGCTCCGACCTGATCCAGCGGCTGGAAGATCTCTATGGCCAGCGCGATCCGGGACTGGCCCGCGCCCTGGCTCAGGCGAAGCTGACCGAGGAGATCGCGCAGCGGCGCGGCATGAGCGGCGAGGCCAAGGGCGGTGGCGGCCCCGACAGTGCCGACGGCATGAAGCGGATTGCAGAGGGCGCGGCCGCGCTGGTCGGCGCCGATGACGGGCCGCGCATCGCTGCGCTCGCCTTCGAGGGCTGGGATACGCATGCGAATGAGGGCGGCGCCAAGGGCCGGCTGGCGCAGTTGCTCGGCGGCCTCGACGGCGCGCTGGCTGCCTTCGAGCAGGGGTTGAAACCGGTCTGGAAGGATACCGTCGTGATGGTTGTGACGGAGTTCGGCCGCACCGCGAAGGTCAACGGCACGGTCGGCACCGATCACGGCACCGGCACGGTCGCCTTCCTCGTCGGTGGCGCCGTGAATGGCGGACGGATGATCGTCGATTGGCCGGGGCTGAAGCCGGAACAACTCTACGAGAAGCGCGACCTGAAGCCGACCACCGATATCCGCGCCGTGGCGAAGGGCGTGGTCTCTGAGCTGTTCGGGCTGTCGGGGCCGGTGCTGGCCGAGCGGGTGTTTCCGGGCAGCGGCGCGCTTGCGCCGATGGCGGGGCTGGTGGGGTAGCCCGTCCCGTCATGCTCGGCCTTGTGCC
Source organism: Allobosea sp. P2_B12 (assembly GCF_056404835.1). NCBI lineage: Bacteria > Pseudomonadati > Pseudomonadota > Alphaproteobacteria > Hyphomicrobiales > Alloboseaceae > Allobosea > Allobosea sp. P2_B12. Next base: position 533,546 of record NZ_JBFUDG010000002.1, read on the forward strand.
GAGCATCCACGTCTTGAACACCGTCCCCGCCCAAGGAAGACGTGGATGGTCGGGACAAGCCCGACCATGACGAAAGAGCGGTCAAGCCCAGGCGCGCTGCTTCAGCTTTTCCTCATAAGCCGCGATCTTCGGGGCCTTCTCCAGGGTCAGGCCGATGTCGTCGAGGCCGTTCATCAGGCAGTGCTTGCGGAACGGGTCGATGTTGAAGGTTACGGTGCCGCCATCGGGACCGGTGATCTGCTGCTTGGCGAGATCGACCGTCAGGGTGGCGTTCGAGCCGCGATCGGCGTCGTCGAAGAGTTTCTCGAGGTCTTCAGGCGACACCACGATCGGCAGGATGCCGTTCTTGAAGCAGTTGTTATAGAAAATATCGGCAAACGAGGTCGAGATCACGCAGCGGATGCCGAAATCAAGCAGGGCCCAGGGCGCATGCTCGCGCGAGGAGCCGCAGCCGAAATTGTCGCCGGCCACCAGAATCTCGGATTTGCGATAAGCTGGCTGGTTCAGCACGAAATCGGGGTTCTCCGAGCCGTCTTCCTTGTAGCGCATCTCGGCGAAGAGCGCGGTGCCAAGACCGGTGCGCTTGATCGTCTTGAGGAACTGCTTGGGGATGATCATGTCGGTGTCGACATTGATCACCTTCAAGGGCGCGGGGGTCGAGGTCAGCGTGGTGAAGGGCTGCATGGGAGAACTCCTGATCGACAGTCCTTTAGCCGAACTGCGCGGCGCGGAGAACCCTCAAATCCGCGTAGCCGATACCCCAGGCCGGCATTCGGACATCTCGATCGATACCCACAGCCCTCATCCTGAGGAGAAGCCGCAGGCTTCGTCTCGAAGGATGCTCCAGATATCTCCGGATCCTGCTGGAGCATCCTTCGAGACGCCGCTTCGCGGCTCCTCAGGATGAGGGCCGTGGGGGATATGGCCATCAGATATAGGCGATGTAGCGTCCGGCTGCGGCGACGCCGAGCCAGATAACGAGAGAAAGCGCGGCGGGAACCCGCGCGGCGCGCGCGGTCATGCCGGGATAGCCGCGCTTCAGCGCCCGCTCCATCCAGAGCACGTTCAGCAAGCCGACCGCGATCAGCGCCAGCTTGATCTGGAAGGAGGGGTTGCGGATGATCGCGCTCGCCTCCGGCGTGAACAGGACGATGCCACTGGCGAGAAGCACGCAGAAGGCGCCGATCGCGACCGGGCGGAAGCGGCGGATGACCGCCTCCGTCGCGTCGTCGCGCAGCGCGCCGAGGACGCGCAGATCCATGATCGCGACGCTGGCGAAGAAGACCAGCACCGCCAGCACATGCACGACATTGGCGATCGGATAGATCAGCACGGCGTCACGGATGGCGAGCCCGAAGGCCGAGCGCTCGAGCGTTTGCAGGATGGCGATGCCGGCATGCTCCACGCCGGCTCACCTCAGCTCGAAGCGCTTGCCGGCGACCTCGATCCATTCCGCCCGCATCTCACCCTGCCTGACGCGGCTGGGATAGCCATAGGCCGTGACGGTGGTGCCGACCTTGATCAGATCCTGCAGGGCGCCGCGTGCCTGCATGCGCGAGGGCGGCGCAAAGGTCAGCTCCCAGTCCTTGCCGTCGGCGGTGATGTCGGCATGGACATGGGGGTTGCCGTATTCGAGCGTCTTGATCGGCCCGGTCAGGGTCACCGGGTTCTGGGCGTCATAGGAGCCCCAGCCGTGATGGGCGAAGGCGGCCGCGGGCAGGGCCACAGCAAGGGCGGCGAAGGCGAGGCGGCGCATGGTCGGTCTCCGCGTTCGTGTTTCCAGGCGAAGGTTAGAGCCGTGTGAGGCGGCGTCAATGAGGCGATACCGGCGCCGCCGCATTCACGGATGTGTCAGCGCTCCGGCTGCATGGCCGCGCCCGCTGCCATAGCCGAGGCAGCCCTCAGAGTTGGGCCGTCAGCAGCTTGAAGCTGGCGAAGACGAAGAAAGCGGCGAGGACCGCTTCGGCCTTGCGGCGGATGCGGCGATAGCCCGAGATCATCGAGGCGGTGGAGAACAGCACCGCGTAGAACTGGTTGATCCCCAGCGAGATCAGCATGCAGCCGATGATGATGGCGTAGAGCACGACGGGCGGCGTGTCGGGGCGCAGGCCCAGCGCGATGATCGCCGTCCAGCTCAGGATCGCCTTGGGGTTGGTCAGGTGCATGAGATAGCCGCGCAGGAAGGCGCGGCGACCGGACACGGCGGCTTTCGGCGGCGGCATCTCGACCCGCATCGCCGAACGCGCCGAGCGCCAGGCCAGGAACAGCAGATAAAGCCCACCGACGATCTTGATGCCGTAGAGCGCTTCGGGATGCGCGACGATCAGGCCGGTGACGCCGATCGCGGCCAGGATGCCCCAGGTCAGGGAGCCGGCGGTGACGCCGAGCGCCAGGGTCGCGCCGGCGCTGCGGCCGCGCTCCATCGCGGTCGCCATGACGACGAGATTGCTCGGGCCGGGGCTGGCCACCGCCAGGAAGAACGCGGCATAGGTCAGCGCCAGATCGGGCAGATGGCTGATCAGATCGTCGAGCATCATCTAGCGCTCCGCCTCAGCGTCCACCTGGGCTTCGATGGCTTCCATGTCTTCGTCGGAGAAGCCGAAATGGTGGCCGATCTCGTGGACCAGCACATGGGTGACGATGCCGCCGAGCGTCTCGTCATGCTCGGCCCAGTAATCCAGGATCGGGCGGCGGTAGAGATGGATCGTGTTGGGCATCTGGCCGGTCTGCGGGGCATAGCCCTGCTGCGGCAGGCCGATGCCGGTGAACAGCCCGAGGATGTCGAAGGGGCTGTCTGCTTCCAGCTCCTTGCAGACATCATCATCGGGAAATTCGGTGACATTGAAGATGACGTCGGCGCAGAGCGCGCGAAACGCCTCCGGCAGCCGGTCAAAGGCGGCCTGCGCCAGTACCTCGAAGGCGTCGGCGGAGGGCGCCTTGATGCCGTCCCAGTCGATCTCCACGGAATCCTGCGGCTGGATTCCCGCATCGACGGATGCGCGCATCTCGGGAACGCTGCCCATCACCAGACCTTTAACTGATGGCCGAGCCACCAGGCCAGCACGATGACGCCGACCAGCGAGAGCGAACGGCCGATGCGCCGGCCCCAAAGCTCGATCTTGTCGCCTTCGGGGGCGTCGCCGCCGGAAAAATGCTCGGCGGCGCGGCCCATCGAGGAGCCGAGCAGGCTTTCGCTGTCGCGCTTGACGCGGTCGAGCGCAGCTTGCGCCTCGGCGGCGCGGGCGGCTTCGCGGGGATCCATGCTCATTTCACGACGCCGGGAGCGGCCCAGCCCATCAGAAGGCCCTTGACGCTGAGGTCTTCGTCTATCTGCGGCCAGTGAACGCCGTAGCCGGCGCCGGCCAGTTGCCAGTCGGCGCGCTGGGCTGCCGTGGCATTCAGCAGACGCGGATACCAGCGGATCGGCACGGACAATTCGCGCCCATCCGTGAGATCGACGATGAGACGATCGTCCGTGCAGCGCACGCTCTGAACACGCGCTTCAATCAGAAGCTCTTCCGCAGTGCTCATGCCAAACCTCCAGGCAACGGTCACGATTGTCCCTGACCAGTCGCTCGATGTCACGCAGTTCGTGCCGTGAGAACCCGATCTGGCTGGCTAGCCGGAAAGGCTGCAGCCAGAATTTCGCTGTCGCCATATCGCGATCCACATGAACATGCGCCGGTTCCCGGCAGTCGTGGCTGACGAAGTAGATGCGATAGGGGCCCGCTTTCAGAATCGTCGGCACCGGCGTCGCTCCCTTCTAGCAGTCGCGACGCCGGGTTGATCGTCTCAGCCTAACTGCCTCACATCGACGAAGTGCCCCGCCAGCGCGGCGGCGGCGGCCATCTGCGGCGAGACCAGATGCGTCCTGCCCTTGAAGCCCTGGCGGCCCTCGAAATTGCGGTTCGAGGTCGAGGCAGCGCGCTGGCCCGGCTTGAGCTGGTCGGGGTTCATCGCCAGGCACATCGAGCAGCCCGGCTCGCGCCATTCGAAGCCCGCCGCGAGGAAGATCTTGTCCAGCCCCTCTGCTTCAGCCTGCTGCTTCACCAGCCCGGAGCCCGGCACGATCATGGCGTAGTCAAGCGAGCCGGCAATCTTCTTGCCATCGACGATCTTCGCGACGGCGCGCAGATCCTCGATGCGGCCGTTGGTGCAGGAGCCGATCCAGATCACGTCGAGCGGGATGTCGGTCATCTTCGTGCCGGCGGTCAGGCCCATATAGTCGAGCGCGCGCTGCTTCGAGGTGCGCTTGGTCTCGTCCTCGATCAGCGCCGGATCGGGAACGGCGCCTGCGACCGAGATCACGTCCTCCGGGCTGGTGCCCCAGGAGACGATCGGAGGCAGGTTGTTGGCGTCGAGCCTGACGATGCGGTCGAAATGCGCGCCCTCATCGGTGTAGAGCGTCTCCCAGTAGCGCATCGCCTCGTCCCAGGCCGCGCCCTTGGGCGCCTTGGGCTTACCCTTGAGATAGGCATAGGCCTTCTCGTCTGGCGCGACCATGCCGGCGCGGGCACCGCCCTCGATCGACATGTTGCACAGCGTCATGCGGCCTTCCATCGAGAGCGCGCGGATCGCGTCGCCGGCATATTCGATCACCGAGCCGGTGCCGCCCGCCGTGCCGATCTCGCCGATGATCGCCAGCGTGATGTCCTTGGCGGTGACGCCCTTGGCCAGCGTGCCGTCCACCTGGACGAGCATGTTCTTGGCCTTCTTCTGGATCAGCGTCTGGGTCGCCAGCACATGCTCGACCTCGGAGGTGCCGATGCCATGCGCCAGCGCGCCGAAGGCGCCATGGGTCGAGGTATGGCTGTCGCCGCAGACGATGGTGGTGCCCGGCAGGGTGAAGCCCTGCTCGGGGCCGATGATGTGGACGATGCCCTGGCGGATATCGAGCTCGTCGAAATACTCGACGCCGAACTCCTTGGCGTTGCGGGCCAGCGCCTCGACCTGGATGCGGCTCTCCTCCTCGACGATGCCCTTGGAGCGGTCGGTCGTCTGGATGTTGTGGTCGACGACGGCCAGCGTCTTCTCTGGGGCATGGACCGTGCGGCCGGTCATGCGCAGCCCCTCGAAGGCCTGCGGGCTCGTGACCTCATGAACGAGGTGGCGGTCGATATAGAGCAGGCAGGTGCCGTCGTCCTGCTGGTCGATGATGTGGTCGTCGAAGATCTTGTCGTAGAGCGTGCGGGGGGCGGAGGTCGCGGTCATGGCGTGAAGCCTTTGGGGTGTCGAAAGCGGATCGGAAAATCTTGAAAGGCGCCGGTGCGCTGGCAACCGGGCGTCGGCCTGTCGCCTGCGCGAGCGCAGGTCTCAGGCGCGCGTAAGCCCTACGAGCGACGCCGTGAAGCGGCCGAAGAAGCGCCAGGGCAGGCGGGCATGGTCGTGCAGCGCGGCGAAGCCTTGCGTCGTCGGAATGCGGCGCATGTTCACCTCGCGGCGAACGATGCATAGCCTCCCATCCTCGATTGCGCGGACTGCGATCATGGCGCTGTCTCTACCAGTTCCAGACTGCGGCGGCAACGAAGCCGATAGGCTCGCAACGCCTCAGGCATTGCGTTGTGGGAGGGGGCGCCATTCGTAATAGACGTCCCACTCGTCCTCGCCGACCGGCGCGAAGCCGTGCCGCGCATAGAACCGCCCGGCCTCGCTCTTCTGGAGCACGCTGAGGCGCACGGCCAGCCCGGCTGCCTGCGCCTCTTCGAGCAGGCGCAGCAGCACCGCCGAGCCCAGCCCCCGGCCCTGCGCGGCAGAGGCGATGTAGAAATGCTCGAGCAGCAGTCCATCGGTGTCCGGGCCCAGCGCGACGCAGCCGGCCAGCGCGCCGTCATCGGCGATGATGAGCCGGGTATGGTCGGGTCGGAAGCTTCGGCGAAACCGCTCATGGGCGCGTTGCGGGTCGAAGCGGCCGATCCGCTCCAGACTCGGGCGCATGGTTTCGATCCGGAGCGCGAAAAGGCGCTCGAAATCCTGTTCCGAGGCGGTCTCGAAGACGAACACGTCGCAGTTCTCCGGCAAGGGCGGGCACGAGCTACCCGCAGACAGGCGGTCCCGGCAATCCCCGATGCTGCAATGACGTCGCGTGCCGCGTGCGTGCGTCCCGCGCTGCTGCTATGGAGATGGCGGCGTGCGAGGCGCCAGCAACCGGACGGTGACGCGATGCTGAGGTTCTTTCCCTTCATGGTTCTGGCGATCGCCGCCTATGCCGTCGCCATCCAGGTCATGGGGCTGTCGCTGGGCGCCGAGCTGCTCGGCTTCAACCTGCCCTCGGGTGCGCGCTTTGCCCTGACGGTGAGCGAACTCCTGCTCGCGATTTCGACCATCGTGCTGTTCTTCGAGATCATGAACGCCGCCAGCGCGAAATCCACCTCGATCCTCAATCACGGCCTGTCGATGCTGGTCTTCATCGGCTGCTTCGTCGGCTTCCTGCTGGTTCCGGCCTTCGGCACCGGCACCTTCCTGATCATCACGCTGATGGCGCTGGTCGATGTCGTCGCGGGCTACTCGATCAGCATCCTGACCGCGCGCCGCGATATGACCTTCGGCAATCAGGAGTAGAGCGGGCCTCCAGTGTTCAGCCCTCATCCTGAGGGCAGCCGAAGGCTGCGTCTCGAAGGATGCTCCAGCGGTCTCGGGCGCCTTCTGGAGCATCCTTCGAGACGCCGCTTTCGCGGCTCCTCAGGATGAGGGCTTGAGACAACAAAAAAACGCGGCCCCGAGGGACCGCGTTTGAAAACTCTCTTGCCTGAAGCCGGAGCTTACTTGGCTTCGGCCTTGGCGCCCTTGGCCGGACGGGCCTCGACGCGCTCGGCGATGCGGGCCGACTTGCCGCGACGATCGCGCAGGTAATACAGCTTGGCGCGGCGCACCTTGCCCTTCCGGATGACCTTGATCGAATCGAGGTTCGGCGAAAACAGCGGGAAGACGCGCTCGACGCCCTCGCCATAGCTGATCTTGCGAACGGTGAAGCTCTGGTTGAGGCCGCCGCCGTTGCGGGCGATGCAGACGCCTTCATAGGCCTGAACGCGGCTGCGCTCGCCTTCCTTGACCTTCACATTGACCTGGACGGTGTCGCCGGGCTGGAAGTGCGGGATCTCGCGACCTTCGCTGAGCTTGGCGATCTGCTCTTTGTCGAGCTGTTCGATAATGTTCACGGGTATCTCCAATTGCCGCTGTCGCGCTTGATCTGCGCGGGCGTTCGGCACGCTGTTTTCAGTTGAGTGCGCGGGCCATACAGGAGATGGCGCCGCTTGTCGAGCGCAGGCCTTTCGCAGGAGCGGCCCGGCGGGGAAGGCGCCGCTTGGCGTCCACGCGTCGCGCATGCTTAGGCTGGCACCAACAGGAATGACAGCCACCGGGTCGGAAAAGCCATGCCTCAGGACATCACCAAGGTCGCCCTCGTCACCGGCGCCGCGCGCGGCATCGGGCTTGCCACCGCGAAACGCTTCCTCGCCGAGGGCTGGCAGGTCGCGCTGCTCGACATCGAGGCGGCCACGCTCGCTGCCGCCGTCGCCGGGATCGGCCGGCCTGACGCGACGCTGGCGCTGCCCTGCGACGTGTCCGATCCGGTTGCGCTGGAGACTGCCTTCGCGGCGCTCACTGCGCGCTTCGGGCGGCTCGATGCGCTGGTCAACAATGCCGGCACGGCGGTGTTCAAGCCGCTGCTGGAGACCAGCCTGGCCGAGTGGAACCGCGTGCTGGCGGTCAACCTGACCGGGCCGTTCCTGACGACGCAGCTCGCAGCCCCGCTGATGGCCGATGGCGGCGGCGGCGCCATCGTCAACATCACCTCGATCTCGGGCCTGCGCGCCTCGACCCTGCGCGTCGCCTACGGCACCTCGAAGGCGGCGCTCGGCCATCTCACCAAGCAGCAGGCGGCGGAACTTGCGAGCCTCGGCATTCGCGTCAACGCGGTCGCGCCGGGTCCGGTCGAGACCGCCATGGCGGCGGCGGTGCACTCGCCCGAAATCCGCGCCGACTACCGCGACGCGATCCCGCTCGCCCGCTACGGGCTGGAGGAGGAGCTGGCCTCGGCGATCTTCTTCCTGTGCAGCGAACAGGCGAGCTACATCACCGGCCAGACGCTGGCGGTCGATGGCGGCTTCGACGCGGTCGGGATCGGGCTCGCGACGCTGCGGGGGGAGAGACGGAATCTGTGAGGGGGAGGGCGCTGCTTGCATGATCCAGGCAGCGACGATCAACGCCTTGTTTTCACAGAGTGTCGCTGTGTCGCCGTCTAGGAGGCTGTAACGGCCCGTTCCGCCGGGAACAGCGCCGGTGACAGTTCGCGCCTATCCATGATCGCACGGGGCGGCGCTGGGCTTTCCCGTCATGGGAGGCGATCATGGCCAAGGTTGTGGATTACGTCGACGACTCCACCTTCTTCGTCGTCGAGATGGGTGTCGGACCCGGACGCGCCAATAATCGCGACGATGTCGCGCTGGTTCAGTATCTGCTGAATCTCTGGTTCAAGCACCCCGCCAATGCCGGTGCGCGCGCCGCTGCCGGTGGCGCCTCCGGCGCGATGCTGACGGTGGACGGGCTGATCGGTCCGAAGACGAAGGCCCGGATCAAGGCTTTCCAGACCGCGATGGTCTCGCGTGGCATCACGGTCGTCAGGGACGGGTGCATCGACAAGATTAAAGATGTCAACTGGATGTTTGTCGATGGCGGCAGCATGGCTATCTATACGATTTTCTACCTCAACATCCAGATCAAGGAACTTTACGAGTATGAGCTGGTCCGGCTGCATTTTCGGGCCGACTTTCCCGAGCGTCTGAGGGAGATGCTGTACAAATACATGGCCCAGATCTGAGCCAAAGAAATCTGAGGCCGAGGTTGCCAAAGGTGGTCGAACACTTGTGTCCGTCTCGGCTTGCCCTTTTCGTCGTTCGCCATCTTGCCGAGCCATCGCGTAAGCTCGCTGTCTCCGGACAATGGCAGCAGCGTCCAACGATCATCTTCCTGTGCAGCGAGCAGGCGAGCTACATCACCGGCCAGACGCTGGCGGTCGATGGCGGCTTCGACGCGGTCGGGATCGGGCTGGCGACGCTGCGGGGGGAGCGGCGGAATCTGTGAGGGGGTGGCTCGGGTCCGCTTCCGACCCATAGCCGACATGCTCCGCTGCAGCCATCACCCCTGCTGCGGGTGCGGGCTGGGAATCCACTCTATTCATAGCAGGCACTGTCCGTCGGCGAGCTATGCAGGGCTATGTGAGCTGATCGTACCCAGCCTTACGTATGATAGAAGCCTCTTCGACAGCCTCGTGCCTTAGAGTGGCAGCCAAGTATATCGACATCAAGAGAGATAAAATAGCTAATAAGGCAGGACCTAAAAGTACGATAAAAAGCAGAAAATTGCCAAAGTGCGCGGCATCATAATCAGGATAACGGCGCACTAAATAGTACACTATTATCGAGATATAGCATATTATAAATTTGTACGCTCCAAATTTAAGAAGAAGATTTGAGTTTATAAGGAATATCAACGCGAATGTTTTCATACGAATTCCGAGTCGAGATCGCGTCAACAGCGGGGCAGCGCGCTTAAGCATTTAACGATATGCAATCTTCCCACGCCTGGGAAGAGGACAAGGGTCGAACAGGTGACGAAGCCGCCAACGTACGACGCATAGGCCGACATCGATATGTTGGCATCGCACCCCTGCTGCAGGTGCGCGGTCGAGCATCCGCTTCCGACCCATGGCCGACATGCTCCCCGCCGAGCCAGCTCCCGTGCTGCAGGTGGAGGCGTGGTTCGCTCCCCCTGGAGCCTACATTTCGCAGATCGGTCCCGGCGGGTTCTGGATCAGGTGTCGCCGCCGGACCTGCTCAGCCCACATGGGCGGGCCTATACCTTTAGGACGACGTAGTCTTCAAACTCCCAATGAAAATATCTTGCTAGGCGCCCAGCCAGTTCTGGCCAGTCATGTCCCGATTGCTTATCGATGAAATCAGCAACGAACCTCTTTATTTCATCTTCATCAAAGGTAGCAAAAAATAGAAAATTCCTACCAAATTCAGCCCTGACAACCTGCTCATGGCTTTCATGCTTCTTTTTTGGCAACAAGACATTGTTGTGGAACCATGACGGCGAGCAGGCGATTGCGTGAAAGTAATCACCCCCGCGGCTTCCTACCGGGCCGATGCTCATTTCAATGGATGCGCAAAATTCTGTGAGGTCATCGGGAAAATATGCTTGGAGGTATTCAGGGTCGCAAACTGCGATATCAAATACCTTGGCCTTCATCGATTTTCGCGCTCTTCCGCCAATATTCTCGACAATCTGGCACGAGAACGTTTTGCGCGCCAGATGACCGCTTTCGGCCCGTTGCGGACCTCAGACACATATGCTCCGCTGCGCGTTATGCAAAGCGAACGCACCGATCTGTCATCGACGTTGGAGCAGTTAACCGGCGATCTCGTGCCAAGGCCGGAAGACGCGCCGACCCCTATGATTAAGACTATCTACGGTGCTCACAAGAAGCCGCTCAGAGAGCTCTCAGACTGGGAAATTGGGCGCCTCATAAGCCAGCAGGATGGTTTTCCTTATGTGCTGGATTTGGTGTGGCCCAGGCTTGAAGAAAGTCCCCTCCTTAATGGCGGCATGTTCCCCGGAGACATTCTGGCAAGCTTGCTGAGAGCGAATGATCGAGTGTGGGACGATCGGCCAGAGTACAGGGCCCGCTTAAATTCGCTGTGCGACCGCGCTTTGGCTCACCCATATTACGAGACTGTCGAATTTCGAGAGATGTCGGGCCTTGTCCTTGAGTTGCCACCGGATCAAGGCGGCGAGTGGCGTGCGGCTGGTTCGCGTTTGGGCTTTGAGGTTGTAAGCCCTTGTAGACTAATACTGAGCAGTGGACTGGTCGTAGAAGCGACAGCACTTCTAAAGATCGGGCCGTCAAAGGGAATTGTCGTCGACCCTAACTGGAACGTCATAGAGCCCTTCTTCAAGGAACTTTTGGCGGACGGTTTTTTCTTCTCGTCCATTTCTATCACTGGGAATGACGCCGACTTGGTGGACGTCATTCGGAACTGGAAAGGCGAGTGACAGCTGGCGCCTTCCGCTATCGACCCATAGCGGCTACTGCCGCCGCACTTATCCCCGCTCTCGACAGCGCCCTTATCCTCCCACCACCTCATCCCCGAGGGGCAGCCATCCGGAGGTATGCCGTTGGTGGGGGTGGGAGCGGCGCCTGCGGCCGGGTTTGCACCCCGGACTCGGGAGGCTTCGGGGCACCGCCCTGGGGGTACTACGGTCCCTGTGCGAGGAGCTCGCTGGACGGGACGGCGGAAGCGGTCAGGTCCGACACCGCGGTGTGGCGCACCCCATGGGGCGTTGAGGCCGCAGGACGGCAAGGCAGGCCAAGCCTCTCCCTATAAGCGCGGCCCGGAGACTGAAATCGCCGATGAGCGGAGCGCCACGGGGCGTGCGGATGGTGGCTCAATCCATCCGCGCCGCGACCTGGCTCAATGGTTGCGGATCTCTACCCTCGCGTCTCGCGGCGCTCCGCTGCCCCTCAATCGACAACGCCCGCGCCTGACGGCACGGGCGGGGATTTGCTGTGCGTCTTTGAGGCGAAGCGCGGGGAACCCCTCTCCCGTAGGGAGAGGGGCAGGGGTGAGGGGTCGGCCGTTCGAAGGTTCAGCGAGCCCTCACCGCCGCGCCGTTGGGTTTTTTACGCAATTGGTCCAACGGCCGACACCTCACCCTGCCCTCTCCTTACAGGAGAGGGTTCTGCCGCGAGGCTCCGCGCCTCCCCACGAGGGGGAGAAGGTTCCCCGCGCCTGTTTCGACGACGCCAGCGCTGTCCACCGCACCGCAACACATAATCCCCTTGCGCCCAGCCCCCATCGGCGCGAACCTGCCGGCACGACCCTCTTCGACGGCCGCCCGACCTTGTCGGGGCGGAGCGACCGCCGCCCGACCGGCGTGGGCGCCCCTCATCCTGTCCCCGCTGGCCTCATGCCGCGCCGGAGCCCGCAGGCTGATCGCCTTGCGTCCTTCGCGGCCAGACCCGAAGGAGGACAACCATGCCCGCACAAGCGCGAACCGAAGGACCGGCGAACGGCGTCAGACGCGCGGGGCCGCGATGCATCGCCATCGTCGGCCCCTTCCAGAGCGGCAAGACGACCTTGCTGGAAAGCATCGTCGAGCGCTGCGGAGGGCTTTCCCGGGCCGGATCGGTCAAGACCGGCAACAGCCTCGGCGATACGGCGCCCGAGGCCCGCGCCCACCAGATGAGCACGGAGCCGAACATCGCCGGCGTCGAGTTCCTCGGCGAGCGCTTCCAGTTCATCGACTGCCCCGGCTCGGTCGAATTCCTGCACGAGATGCGCCATGTCCTCCCCGTGGTCGATGCCGCGGTCGTGGTCTGCGAGGCCGACGACAGGAAGGCGCCGGCGCTCGAACTCGTGCTGCGCGAGCTCGAAGAGGCCGACATCCCGCGCTTCCTGTTCCTGAACAAGATCGACACGGCGGCGCGGCGGGTGCGCGAGACGCTGGCGATCCTGCAGCGGGCCTCGCGGACGCCGCTGCTGCTGCGCCAGATCCCGATCTGGCAGAAGGGCATCGCAGTCGGCTTCATCGACCTCGCTTTGGAGCGGGCCTTCATCTATCGCGAGCATGCGGCAAGCGAGGTTGTGCCGCTCGCGGCGGACGAATCGGAGCGCGAGAAGGACGCCCGTTTCTCGATGCTGGAGACGCTCGCCGATTACGACGACGCGCTGATGGAGGATTTGCTCGGCGACATGGAGCCGCCGCGGGACCGCATCTTCGACGACCTCGCCCGCGAATTGCAGGATCGCCATGTCGTGCCGGTGCTGATCGGCTCGGCCGAGCGCGGCAATGGCGTGACCCGGCTGCTCAAGGCGCTGCGGCACGAGGCGCCGAGCCTGGCCTCGACACGCGGGCGCATTGGTGTCGTCACCGAAGGCGCGCCGCTGGCCCAGGTGATGAAGACCTGGCATTCCAGCCATGGCGGCAAGCTCTCGCTCGCGCGTGTCCTGCGCGGCCGGCTGGCGGAGGGCGATGTCGTGACCTCGTCGGGCGGGGTCGAGACGCGCATCGCCGGCGTGATCGAATTGAAGGGCGCCGAGCAGACGCGAAAGCCGGCGGCCGAGGAGGGCGAGGTCGTGGCCTTCGCCCGGCTGGAGGGCGTGGCGACGGGCGAGTCGATCGCACCCGGCAAGCAGCGCGCCACGCTGGTCAGCGCGATCGCGCCGCCCGAGGCGGTTCATGCGCTCGCCGTCGCGGTGAAGGACCGCAAGGACGATGTCAGGCTGACATCATCCTTGGCGCGGCTCGCCGAGGAGGATCCGGCGCTGAGCGTCGCGCATCTGCCGGAGCTTGGCGAAATGCGCCTGTCGGGCCAGGGCGAGATGCATCTGCGGGTGACGCTGGAACGGCTGTCGGGCCGCTATGGCGTCGCGGTCGAGAGCCGGCCGCCGCAGATCGGCTATCGCGAGACGATCCGCAGCCGCGCCGGGGCGCGCGGGCGGCATCGCAAGCAGAGCGGCGGGCATGGCCAGTATGGCGATGTGGTGCTGGAGGTGTCGGAGCTGCCGCGCGGCGAGGGCATCCGCTTTGTCGACCGCATCGTCGGCGGCGCCGTGCCACGGCAGTACATCGCCTCGGTGGAGGCGGGGGTCCGGGATTTCTGCCGGAATGGGCCGCTCGGCTTTCCGCTGGTCGATCTGGAGGTGACGCTGACCGACGGCTCCTATCACAGCGTCGATTCCTCCGACATGGCCTTCCGCCAGGCGGCCCGGATCGCGATGGCGGAAGCCGTGCCGCAGGCGAAGCCGGTGCTGCTCGAGCCGATCCTGGCGGTCGAGGTGGTGATCCCCTCGGAGGCGATGTCGCGGGCCTCGGCCATCCTCTCGGCCCGTCGCGGCCAGATCCTCGGCTACGACGCGCGGCCGGGCTGGCGTGGCTGGGACCAGATCAACGCGCTCCTGCCGGAGGCGGAGATGGCGGGGCTGATCGTCGAGCTGCGCTCCGCGACCTCGGGCGTGGGTTCCTTCAGCGCGCGCTTCGACCATCTCGCCGAACTCGCGGGCAAACCGGCCGATGCGGTGGTCTCGGCGCATGCCCATGCCCTGGCGCAGGCGCGTTGAGGGCGCTTGCCTAATAAGTTCACATGTAAACCTTTAGGAGGATAAAGATCGGCGGGCGCTTGCGCCCGCCGCCGCTGTTCAGCAGTGTAGGGTTACGAAAAAAGCACCGGCTGACCCGTCACAGGGGCGAAAGCCGGGCGACATGGGAGGACGACCATGACTCCGAGCAGCGCCCTGCAGGCGACGCCCGACGCTCGGCCCTGGCTGGGCCACTACCCGCCGGCGGTGCCGCCGCAGATCGGAGAGGCCGGAACGCTGGCCGATCTGATCGCGGGAGCCTGCGAGACCTATGCCGCGCGGCCGGCCTTCGAGAGCTTCGGCAAGTCGATCAGCTTTGCCGAGACGGGCGCAGCGGCGCGGGCCTTCGCCGCTTGGCTCCAGGCGCGGGGCTGCCAGAAGGGCGATCGCATCGCGCTGATGATGCCGAACATCCTGGCCTATCCGGCTGCGATCTTCGGCGCGCTGCTCGGTGGTTTCACCGTCGTCAACGTCAATCCGCTCTACACGGCGCGCGAGCTCACGCACCAGCTCAACGATTCCGGCGCCCGCGTGCTGGTCGTGATCGAGAACTTCGCCCATGTCGTCGAGGAGGCGAAGCCCCATCTGAAGCTCGACACCATCATCGTCGCGACGGCGGGCGACCTGATGGGCTTCAAGGGGCACATCGTCAATTTCGTCGCGCGCCGGATCAAGAAGGTGGTCAAGCCCTTCGACCTGCCGGGCTTCGTTCCGCTGCGGACGATCCTGGCGGGACCTGACGCGATGGCGCCGGTCACGGTGACGCCCGACGATGTCGCCTTCCTGCAATATACCGGCGGCACGACCGGCATCGCCAAGGGCGCGACGCTGACGCATCGCAACGTCGCCTCCAATGTCGAGCAATGCGGGCTCTGGCTCGGCTGGGCGCTGGAGCCCCCGCTGGGACGCAGCGACTACCAGCATGTCATGGTGACCGCGCTGCCGCTCTACCACATCTTCGCGCTGACCTGCTGCTGCATGTTCATGCTGCGCATCGGCGCCAAGGGGTTGCTGATCGCCAATCCGCGCGACATCTCCGGCTTTGTGAAGACCTTGAAGGCGAGCCGCTTCACCCTGATCTCTGGCGTCAACACGCTCTACAACGCGCTGGCCAACCATCCCGAATTCGCCCAGGTCAATTTCGACGAACTGCGCTTTGCCGTCTCCGGCGGCATGGCCACGCAGGCTGCCGTCGCCAAGCACTGGAAGCAGGTCACCGGCCGGCCGATCATCGAGGGCTACGGCCTGTCGGAGACCTCGCCCGTCGCCTCGATCAACCGGCCCGACATCTCCGAGTTCAGCGGCACCGTCGGCTTCCCGCTGCCCTCGACCGACATTGCCATCCGCGACGCCGAGGGCAACGACTTAGCCATCGGCGAAGCCGGCGAGATCTGCATCCGCGGCCCGCAGGTGATGGTCGGCTACTGGAACCGCCCCGACGAGACCGCCAAGGTGATGACGCCGGACGGATTCTTCCGCAGCGGCGATATCGGCGTCCTGCAGCCGGACGGGCAGGTCCGGATCGTCGACCGGATGAAGGACATGGTTTTGGTCTCGGGCTTCAACGTCTATCCCAACGAGGTCGAGGACGTTCTCGCGATGCATCCCGGCGTGCTGGAATCGGCGGTGATCGGCCTGCCCGACGAGCATTCCGGCGAGGCCGTCACCGCCTTCGTCGTCCGTAAGGACGACATGCTGACGGCCGACGATTTGCGTGCCTTCTGCAAGGAGAGCCTGACCGGCTACAAGGTGCCCAAGCAGATCTTCTTCCGCGAGAGCCTGCCGAAGACCAATGTCGGCAAGGTGTTGCGGCGGGCGCTGCGCGAGGAGGTTGCGAGCAAGGTCTAGCGGCGGGCGATGCGCGGGGCGCCATCGCCTTCGCCTCCCGGCTGGTCTAAGCTCGCCGGGATGAGATCGCGGCCGGGACCCTCCGGTGCGGTCGTGCCTGCGCCAACGGAGAGTGGCTGTTTGCCTCGCCCCCTGCTCGAACTGCCGCTCCTGCGCCGTCTCAAGCCAGGGCTCTATGTTCATGACGACGCCGCGCTGAATGCCGAACCGACGCTCGACCTGCTCCGCGATCCGATCACGCCGGTCGATGCCTTCTTCATCCGCAACAATGGCGACGTGCCGCAGATCGACTCCGGCCGCGACTGGACGCTGACCATCGACGGAGAGGTCGAACGGCCTGCCGTCTGGACCGTTTCCGCGCTGCGCGCGCGCTTCGAGACGGTGACTCTCACAGCCGTGCTCGAATGCGCCGGCAATGGCCGCTCGCAATTCTCGCCGGCGACGGACGGGCTGCCCTGGCGGCTCGGAGCGGTCGGCTGCGCGCGCTGGACCGGCGTGCGGCTGAGGGATGTGCTGGAGCATGCGGGGGTGCGGCCCTCGGCGGTCTATACCGGGCATGATGCGCCCGACCGGCTGATCGCCGATCCGGCGCGGCCGGCGTTGTCGCGCGGATTGCCGATCGCCAAGGCGCTGAGCCCTGAGACGCTGATCGCCTTTGCCATGAATGGCGAGCCGCTGCCGCGCCTGCATGGCGGCCCGTTGCGGATCGTCGCGCCGGGCTTCCCGGGTTCGGCCTGGCAGAAATGGCTCGACCGCATCGCGCTGTGCCCTCACGAGCATGACGGTGCGAAAATGCGCGGCACCGATTACCGGATGCCGACAGAAGCAGTTCGCCCTGGAGAGCCGCTCGACGAGAGCCTGTTTGCTGTGATCACCGACATGCCGGTGAAATCGCTGATCACCGGGCCGGAGCACGGGTTCACGGTCCCGGTCGGCGGGGTTCTCGGCGTATCAGGCTTCGCCTGGAGCGGGGCGGTGGCGCTTGCGGGGGTGCGCGTCTCCTGCGACGGCGGCGCGACCTGGCGCGAGGCCGTACTTGAGGAAGGCGAGGGGCCTTTCGCGTGGCGGCGTTTTACCGCCGATTTTGCGATCGAGAGCCCGGGACCTCTGGCCGTGCTGGCGCAGGCGCGCGATGTCGGAGGGAACGCGCAGCCGCTGGGGATGGAGTGGAATCCGCGAGGCTACTGCAACAATCAGGTGCAGAGGGTCTGCGGCGCGGCGCAAGCCGAGTGAGGATCAGGCCGCCAGCAGCGCCCGCTGGTCCGCCGCGCCAGCCAGGACCTGCACGATCTCACCCGCCGCGATGTCCTGCCCGAAGCGCACCAGCGTGAAATCCTCGGCGCGGCCGGTGTTGCCGCGTTCGGTCAGCACGCTCAGGGGCTTGCCGAGGCGTGCGCCGAGATGCGCCGCATGGGCCGCGGCGGCGGCTTCGCGCAGCCGGCCCGCACGCTCCGAGACGATCTCGCCCTGAAGCTGCGGCATCCGGGCGGCCGGCGTGCCGGGGCGTGCCGAATAGGGGAAGACGTGGACGAAACTCAGCCCGCATTCGACGATGAGGTCGAGCGAACGGGCGAACATCGCCTCGTCCTCGGTCGGGAAACCGGCGATTAGATCGGCGCCGAAGGCGATGTCCGGGCGCAAGGCTCGCATCTCCGCGCAGAAGCGGATCGCGTCGTCGCGGCCATGGCGGCGCTTCATCCGCTTCAGGATCACATCGTCGCCGGCCTGCAGCGAGAGGTGCAGATGTGGCATCAGCCGGGTTTCGGTCGCGATCGCCTCGCGCAAATCGTCATCGACCTCGACGGCGTCGATCGAGGAGAGGCGCAAGCGCGGCAATTCGGGAAGCGCGCGCAGGATTGCGCGGACCAGAAGGCCGAGCGTCGGCGCGCCATCGAGGTCGCGGCCATAGCTCGTCAGATCAACGCCGGTCAGGACGATCTCGCGTGCGCCGGCCTCGCTCAGCGCCCGGCATTGCGCCACCACGCTGTCGATGGGTAGCGAGCGCGAATTGCCGCGGCCGAAGGGAATGACACAGAAGGTGCAGCGATGGTCGCAGCCGTTCTGGACCTGGACGAAGCCGCGCGTCTGGGTGGCCGAGCGCCCATTCTGGACAGCTCCCAGCATGGTTTGCGCCATGATGTCGCCGACGGCGATCTTCTCGGCGGCAGGGCCGCCGGTCGCGGCTGCAAGGCTGTTCGAGCGGGCAAGCGCCGTCCAGGTCGCGCCTTGCATCTTCTCGGCATTGCCGATGACGCGGGCCGTCTCAGGCATCTCCGCGAAGCGACCGGGTTCGATCTGGGCGGCGCAGCCGGTGACGATGACGGGCCGGTCGGGACGTTCGCGCCTGAGCCGGCGGATGGCCTGGCGCGCCTGGCGCGTCGCCTCGGCGGTCACTGCGCAGGAGTTGACGATGGCCATGTCGGCGATGCCGGCTGTCTCAGCCTGGCGCCGGATCGCCTCACCCTCGACGATGTTGAGGCGGCAGCCGAAGGTGACGACCTCCAGGGTCATCAGGCGGCGGTCTCGAACAGCTCGGGCGCGAGCGTGCCCTCCCATTCGAATTCGACCGGGCCGGTCATCAGGACGTGGTCGTCGCTCTCGCGCCATTCGATGGTCAGGTCGCCGCCCGGCAGGCTGACCACGGCCTTGCGGGCCGACAATTCGCGGCGGACGGCGGCAACCAGCGCTGCGCAGGCACCCGAACCGCAGGCCTGGGTGATGCCGGCGCCGCGCTCCCAGACGCGCAGCACGATATGGTCGGGCGCCATCACTGCGGCGAGCTCGATGTTGGCGCGGTCGGGGAAGATCGGGTGGTTTTCGAGCAGCGGGCCGATCTGCGCGAGGTTGAAGCGGTAGGGGTCGTCAACGAAGAAGACGGCGTGCGGATTGCCCACGTTGACGGCGCAGGGCGTGTGCAGGATCGGATCGTCGATCGGGCCGATCTGGAGCTCGAAATGGGCCGTGTCGTGGAAGGGCTCGGCCAGCGGGATGTCCTCCCAGGCGAGCTTGGGCTCGCCCATGTCGACGGTGAAGACGAGGTCGCTCTCGCGCCGCGCCGGCAGCAGGCCGGCCTTGGTCTGCAGGGTCAGCACTGTCTTGCCGGGATCGCCCATCATGGGATCGGCCAGCATCGCCCAGGCGACGCAGCGCGTGCCGTTGCCGCAGGCGCCGGCTTCCGAACCATCGGTGTTGTAGATGCGGATAAGGGCATCGATTCCGGGGACCGGCGCGTCATGCAGGACCATGAGCTGGTCGAAACGGGCGCGGGGCTCGGCAGCGATGGCGCGCGCATCGCTCTCGCTGACGCGCAGCTTCGTTCCGCGCAGATCGAGCACGGTGATCTGGTTGCCGAGACCGTTCATCTTGAGGAACCGGCGATGGGCCAGGGCGTTCATTCTGTCACACATACCCCATGAAGTGCGGCTCTATGACGGAGGCGACGTGAAAAAGCCACCCTTGGCGGCGTTCCTTGGCCTAGGTGGACATTCTATGTTGCGCCGCAAGGGCGCGATTCGCTTTCGTTGGACAGGACCGTGACGATGCGGCATTCCCGGATTGCTGTTGTGGCGCTGGCCGCGCTGTTGGGCACAGCCCTGATCGCCATGGCCCAGACGCGTATCGCCCCACCCACTGCCGTCGAATCCGTGCCGCTGGCGCCTCCGCCGGGAGCGGCGGTTCCCGTTCAGGCTCAGCCGGCGCCGTCCTTGCCCGCGCCTCCCGCGCCGGTGCCGGACGCCGTGCCAGGCCCACAGCCGGTTCAGCCCGCCCCAGCCCCGCAAAGGCCGGTGACGCCCGAGCCCATGCAGCCGGCGCCTGCACCGCAGGTTCCGCTCGATCCGCAGCCGGTCCAACCGCCGCCGACCTTGCCGCCGCCGGGAACGATGCAGCCGGTTCAGCCGCCGAACCTGCAGCAGCAGACGGGGACGACCAACGCCAACGAGACGCTGGCCGGCAAGCGTGGCGATCCGAGCGATGTCGATTCGGTGCTGCTCGTCGCCAAGCCGGTGCTGATGCTGTCGGGCCAGTCGAGCTGGGACGAGGGCTTCAAGCGCCTGAACGAGAGCTTCCGCATCCTGCGCCAGGAGGCCGACAGGGCGCAGCTCCCGATAGCCGGGCGGCCGCTGACGCTCTTCCTGGAGACGGACGACAACGGCTTCCGCTACGAGGCGATGCTGCCGGTCGGCCAGGCCCCGGCCGGAGACCGGAGTTCAAGCTTCGGCAGCGGGGTCAGGCCGGGGCTGTCGCCGGCGGGGCCGTCGCTGCGCTTCGTCCATGTCGCGCCCTATGACGACATCGATTCGACCTATGAGACGATCACGGCCTATCTCGAGGCCAAGAGCATCACCGTGAAGGATGCCTTCCTCGAGGAGTATGTCGGCGAGCTGAGCGACCCGGCCGATCCCAATCTCGAGATCAACGTCTACGTGCAGCCGAAATAGGCAGGGTTTCCATGACAGAACCGTCATGCTCGCCGTTGTGACGAGCATCCACGTCTTGAACACGACCTTCGATCAGAGAAGACGTGGATGGTCGGGACAAGCCCGACCATGACGGGGAGGGCTACACCCCAACACCCTGAGCCGCCGCCTTCGACTCAAGCCGTCCAGCTCAACCCTGGCCGCATCGGCCTGAAGCGCTCCTCAGGCAGGCCGGCCTGCGCCAGTGCTGCAGCCAGGGCCGCCGGCGGGTGCTCGATGCCCTCGTCGGTGAGCTGGAAGGTGCCCCAGTGGTGGCCGATCGCCTGCTCGGCCTTCAGCGCCAGCATCACCTTCACGGCCTCGTCCGGGTTCATGTGGTTGTCGGACATGAACCAGCGCGGCTCATAGGCGCCGATCGGCAGCACGGCCAGGCGGAACGGGCCGTGTTCGGTGCCGAGCCGCTCATAGAGCGAGCCGTCGTGATAGCCGGTGTCGCCGACGTGGAAGACCTTCGTTCCGGCGGTCTCGATGACATAGGAGCACCATAGCGCCATGCGGCGGTCGAAGGCGCCGCGTGCCGACCAGTGATAGCTCGGCACAAGCGTCAAGGAGACGGCATCCGACAGCGCCACGCGGTCCGCCCAGTCATGCGCCTGCGTGCGGGCATCGGGAATGCGGGCCCTGACGATGGTGTCGTTGCCGAGCGGCATGATCATGCGCGGCGCGTCGCGCTTGTGCAGGCGTGCCAGCGTCTCGATGTCGAGATGGTCGTAGTGGTTGTGGGTGATCAGCACCGCATCGATGCGGGGCAGATCGGCGAAGGCGACGCCAGGCTCGTTGACGCGACGCGGGCCGATGAAGGAGAGCGGGCTCGCCCGCTGCGAATAGACCGGGTCGATCAGCAAGTTCAGCCCCGCGACCTGATAGAGAAACGAGGCGTGGCCGAGATGGACGATGCGAACGCCATCGACGCTGGCCGGCGGCTTGTCCTGCTGTGGAGCCGGATAACTCCGCGGAAAGGCCTCGCGCTCGCGCTTCGAGGTCTGCCAGCGGAGTACGTCGGCAAGGCCCTTGGTCACGGGCCGGCCGTCGGTGAACATCACGCCGTCGAAATTCTCGGTGACCGGTCCCTGGTAATAGGGATTGCGGGAACGGGAGATCGCTGCCCAGGCCGCGCCGGTCGAGGCGAGCAGGGCGGGGATCCCGAGGAGGGAGAGCAGCTTGCGGCGGTTCATGCCGGAGAAGATGGGGCGCCGCGAAGTGCGGTCAAGTCCGTCGGCCTTCACGGTCGCTTGACGGCGCTCGCATGCAGCCAGCGTGTCGGCTCGCCATCATAGCCGCCGCCGAGATCTTCCTCGACGGCGAGCGTCCGCCAGTGATCGGCGCCATAGGCGCTCTTGAGCCAGTCGGGCGAAGGATAGTTGTAGTAGCGACCGAACCGGTCGCGGCCCTCCTCGGTTCCGGCCTTGAAGCTGGCGTAGAACACTCCGCCCGGCTTCAGCGCGGCATGGACGCGCAAGAGAATGCCCGGCAGCGCGCTACGCGGGACATGCAGCAGGCAGGCATTGGCCCAGACGCCGTCGAAGGCTTGCTGCGTGTCGAGATCCTCGAACAGCAGAACTGTCACGGGCCTTCCGAGCCGCAGGCTCGCCTGTGCAGCCAGTTCCGGCGAGCCGTCGGTCGGCATCAGGTCAAGCCCGTGCGCCAGCAATTCCACGCTGTCATGACCACCGCCGCAGCCGAGCTCAAGGACGCGCGCCCCGGCGGGCAAAGCGGCGGCGAAGGCCGCGATCCGCTCATGCTCGGCCTCGCGCGCCCGGCCGGCATAGGCTTGCGCCTCGGCGGCATAGAAATCGAGGGTGACGCGATCGCGGCTGCTCATGCGTATCGGCTTCGTCGTCAGCGCGTACTGGTTCGCATGGCGACGGTGGCGATGCCGGCCCCGATCAGCAGGGCGCCACCGGTCTTGTTGATGACGCTGAGTGCACGCGGGCTTTTCACGACATTGCGGGCGCGCGAGGCGACCAGCGCGTAGCCGAAGGCGTTGGCGGCGGCGAGCGTCACGAAGGTCGCCTCGAAGATCAGCATCTGCGTCCAGAAATCAGCCTTCGGATCGAGGAACTGCGGCAGGAAGGCAACGAAGAAAGTGATGCTCTTGGGGTTCAGCGCCGTCACCAGCCAGGCATGGCCGAGCATCTTCAGCGACGAGACGGCATCCTCGCGCGGCTTGGCATCGAGCGTCCCGCCGGCGCGAAACAGCTTGATGCCGAGCCAGATCAGATAGGCCGCGCCGGCCCATTTGAGCGCCGTGAAGACCGTGGCCGAGGTCGCCAGCAAGGCGCCGACGCCCAGCATCGACAGTGTCATCGCGGTGAAATCGCCCAGTGCCACGCCTGCAGCGGTCGGCACCGCCGTGCGCCAGCCCTGGCCGAGCGCATAGGAGACGACGAGCAGGATCGTCGGCCCCGGGATCACGAGCAGGACGGCGGTGGCGGCGGCGAAGGCAGCCCAGGTTTCAAAGGTCATGGTTGGCTCCGGAGTTGGCTGCGGCGAGCCATCCCCAAGGCCGAGGGTTTGTAAAGGGCTCCGTCAAGCGAGGGGACTGTCGTCTCAGCGCGGTCGCGGCAGGTTCGAGCCGAAATAGCCGACCGGTCCGGCCGACATCTCGATGCGTTTTTCCGGCTCGCCTGCGATCACCAGCGCCCACCAGGCGCGGTATTGCGTCTGCGGGTCCTTCGCGAGCGCGATGCCGAAGCGGGTCGCCTCCTTCATCCGCAGATTGGCGTCGTGGCCGGCCGAGGCGCGCCAGCCGGCAAAGGCCTCCTGCGTGGAGTAGTAGCCGCCGCCGAGGTTTTCGGCCGCGCGCGCCGCGTCGAGCCCAGCCGCATGGACGCGCGACGCAAAGCTGCCGCCGGCATCATGCGAGAGCGCATTGCCTGCCGCCATCGCGTCGGCCTGGCGCTGCGCCATGCCGGTCAGCGCCGGATCGAGCCTGACCGGGCCAAGACCCTGGCTGGCGCGGTAAGCGTTGAAGATGCGGTTTGCCTCAGCCGAATCGAGCCTGACCGCGGCGAGGCGCTCAGCGGCGCGCGGATCGAGCGGCGTCGTGCGACGCGGCTCGCCGGCGCAGCCGGCCGCGAGCAGGGCAATGGCGAGCAACGCCAGGCGGGGAATCAGTGGGGTCATCGTCGCCTTTCACGAGAGCAGGCCGACGATGTGCCCCGCGATCCGGGCGCTTCTGCGACAGAAGCCGCGCGTGGCTCAGCCGCGTCCGCCGGCGATGACGCGGCAGAGTGCGTCGCGAACATAGCCTTCCGGCGCGACCTGTCCGGCCTGCACGACGAAGACCGCATCGACGCGGGTCGCCGGTCCGCTCTGGCGAGCCGTGACGCGCAGGGTCTGCGGCCGGCCCGAGCCGCTGGTCTCCTGGATCGCGGCGACGGAGCTCGTGGCGTTGTCGACGCGGATGCCGGCGAAGCCTTCGGCGGCGACTGCGGCGGCGAGATTCTTCAGGACGGCGGCCGGTGCCTTGCCCTTGATCAGGTCCCAGCTGCGATAGGTGATGCCTGTGACCATCGGTACGCCGTCAGCCTTGAAGTTGCCGGGGCAGGCCTGCGCCATTGCCTGGGAGGTGCCCAGAATCACGGCGCCAATTCCGAATAAGCAGCTCTTGATGGCTCTGGCGGTCATTATCGATCTCCGGTTGAGCAGGGCCGATGTGTATAGCGGAGCCGCCAAAGCTCTCAAGTCCCGGGCATTCGACTCCTGGGCATTCGACGGTTGGTTTCGTAGGCTTTCGGGCTGCAACCTTGACTTCCACCACAATCTCCGGCTTTAACCCGGCCATCCGTTTCGCCGACATCGTCGAGACCGCATCAGCCGACCGGGCCGCGCAAGCGCGCTTCATGAGCCCGGAGGTCAACGCCCGACAGCGCGTCTGCGCCCTCGGGCGCGAAACCGTTTGGCGATAGGTCTCCTGATATCGGCTTATTTTGAGCATGAAGTGGGCCGAAAACCGGTTTCCACTTTCGGCTTCATGATCGTAGGCAAGGCAAGCAGGTCCGCATGTTCGGCACGCTCAGCGACAGGCTATCCGGCATCCTCTCGGGGCTGACCCGCAGGGGTTCGCTGACCGAGGAGGACGTCAACGCCGCACTGCGCGAGGTGCGCAAGGCGCTGCTCGAGGCCGATGTCGCGCTCGAAGTGGTGCGCTCCTTCACCGACAAGGTGCGCGAGCGGGCCGTCGGCGCCGAGGTGCTGAAGTCGATCACGCCCGGCCAGCAGGTCATCAAGATCGTCAACGACGCGCTGATCGACATGCTCGGCGGCGAGGGCGAGGGCATCACCTTCGATGCCGTGCCGCCGGTGCCGATCCTGATGGTCGGCCTGCAGGGCTCTGGCAAGACGACCTCGACGGCCAAGATCGCCAAGCGCCTGACCACGCGCGACAAGAAGCGCGTCCTGATGGCCTCGCTTGATACGCGCCGCCCGGCCGCGATGGAGCAGCTTGCCATCCTCGGCAAGCAGGTCGGCGTCGAGACGCTGCCGATCGTGGCGGGCCAGTCCGCCGTGCAGATCGCGCGCCGTGCGGTCGAGGCCGCGAGGCTCGGCGGCTTCGACGTGGTGATGCTCGACACCGCCGGCCGCGTCACGCTCGACGACACGCTGATGGCCGAGGTCGCCGAGGTGAAGGCGGCCACCAATCCCCATGAGGTGCTGCTCGTCGCCGACGCGCTGACGGGTCAGGATGCGGTCAATACAGCGCGCGCCTTCGATGCCCGCGTCGGCCTGACCGGTATCGTGCTGACCCGCATGGACGGCGACGGGCGTGGTGGCGCGGCGCTCTCGATGCGGGCCGTCACCGGCAAGCCGATCAAGCTCGTCGGCACCGGCGAGAAGGTCGATGCGCTGGAGGATTTCCATCCCTCGCGCGTCGCCAACCGTATCCTCGGCATGGGCGACATCGTCGGCCTGGTCGAGCGCGCGGCCGAGACGATCGACGCCGAGCAGGCGCAAGCCGCGACGCAGCGCATGGCCAAGGGGCATTTCGACCTCTCGGACATGCGCATGCAGCTCCAGCAGATGGAGAAGATGGGCGGCATTGGCGGCGTGATGGGCATGCTGCCCGGCATGAAGCAGGCTCAGGCCCAGCTCGCCAGCTCCGGCGTCGGCGACAAGATGTTCAAGCGGATGATCGCCGCGATCGATTCGATGACGCCGGCTGAGCGCCGGAATCCCGACCTGCTCAAGAACAGCCGCAAGAAGCGCATCGCAGCGGGTTCGGGCACGACGCCGGAATCGATCAACAAGCTGCTCAAGATGCATCGCGGCATGGCCGACATGATGAAGCAGATGGCCAAGCAGAAGGGCGGCATGCTCGGCAAGCTCGGCTCGATGTTTGGTCTTGGCGGAGGCGGCCTGCCGGCCGGCATGCCCGATCCGTCGAAGATGGATCCCGCGCAACTTGCCGAGCTCCAGAAGCAGTTCGGCGCGGGCGGCGGTATGCCGGCAATGCCGCCGGGCGGCTTTTCGGGTTTGCCCAAGGGCGTCACGCCGCCTGCCGGCATGATGCCGAAGCTGCCCGGTCTGGGCGGGATGCCGGGCCGGGGTCTTCCGGGGCTGGGGGGCTCCAACCCCTTCGGAGGCAAGAAGAAGTGACCAAGCCCACCGAAATGCGCGTCGGCATGTTCGACGTGTTCAAGCAGGTCAAGGCGCGTCTCGACGACGCCAACCTGTCCTATGAGACGTCGTCCTACCGGGACGACGCCTTCTCGTTCTTCGTGCATGCGCCGGGAGAGTACTGGGAGATCGACGTTCTGGAAGACGGTTCGATCGATCTCGAGATCTTCACCTCGACCGGTATGAAGGATGACCCCTGGGCCGCGATCGACCAGCTGGTCG
This sequence comes from Allobosea sp. P2_B12, assembly GCF_056404835.1. Taxonomy (NCBI): domain Bacteria; kingdom Pseudomonadati; phylum Pseudomonadota; class Alphaproteobacteria; order Hyphomicrobiales; family Alloboseaceae; genus Allobosea; species Allobosea sp. P2_B12. The sequence goes on from NZ_JBFUDG010000002.1 coordinate 559,851, forward strand.
ACGACAACAAGGCATAAGCAAAATCATGAGTTTCAGCGCCGCGGATATGCTGGCCAAGATCTGGTCGATCCAGCAGGCCTTGGAAGATGCGGGTATCGATCACTCGCCCACGATCTACCGGGACGACGCGATTTCCATCGTGGCGAACCCTCCCGGCGAGAAGTGGGAGATCGATGTCTGTGAAGACGGAAGCGTGGACTTCGAGGTGTTCAAGTCGACGTCGATGCAAGGAGAGGCGGAGCTGCTCGCGGCCATCGCCACAGTGAAAACCGAAAACGAAGCTTAAAAGGAAGAACGAGAATGTCCCTCAAGATCCGCCTGACCCGTGGCGGCGCCAAGAAGCGCCCTTACTACCGCATCGTCATCGCCGATGCCCGCGCGCCGCGCGATGGCCGCTTCATCGAGAAGATCGGCTCCTATGATCCGATGAAGGCGAAGGATTCGCCCGAGCGCGTCGTTCTCGATCTCGAGAAGGCCAAGGAGTGGCTCGCCAAGGGCGCCCAGCCGACCGACCGCGTGCTGCGCTTTCTCGACGCCGCCGGCATCTCCAAGCGTCCCGCCCGCAGCAACCCCAATAAGGGTCTCCCGGGCGACAAGGCCAAGGAGCGCGCCGAGAAGAAGGCCGCCAAGAGCGCAGCCCCGGCCGAAGCCGAGGCGTGATGCCAATCGAGACCTGCGATGCCGGTCGTCATGGTCGGGCTTGTCCCGACCATCCACGTCTTCGCTGGTCGCGAGTGGTGTTCAAGACGTGGATGCTCGCCACAAGGGCGAGCATGACGGCGAGAGCGTTCTTGCCCGGTGGTGCACGCCATGGCTGCTGACGACACGCTCGTCCTGCTCGGCGTCATCGGCGCCGCGCATGGCATCAAGGGCGAGGTCCGGATCAAGGCCTTCACCGGTGATCCGCTGGCGATCGCCGAATACGGCCCCCTGTCCGACGAGAAGGGGCGGTTGTTCGAGATCGCCGAGATCCGCCCCGCCAAGGAGGTGGTGGTCGCCCGGCTCAAGGGCATCACCAGCCGCGAGGCGGCCGAAAGCCTCAACGGCGTGCAGCTCTTCGTTGCGCGCGACAAGATTCCGGCGCCCGATGACGAGGACGAGTTCCTGCAGGCCGACCTGATCGGCTGTGCCGTCATCGGGCCTGATGGGGCGACGCTGGGCACCGTCACGGTCGTGGCGAATTATGGTGCCGGCGACCTGCTCGACATCGCGACGCCCGATGGCCGCTCGGTGCTGATGCCCTTCACCAAGGCGTTCGCGCCACGCATCGACATCGCTGCCCGGCGGATCGAGGCGGTTCCGCCCGAGGGGCTGTTCGAGATCGACGATGACGAATGAGACACCTGCCCGCGCCCTGATCTTCGACATGGACGGGACCATCGTCGACAATATGCGCTTTCATGAGAATGCCTGGGGCAAGCTGCTCGCGGCCCATGGCCTGCCCTTCGACGCCGACGAATTTTTCCACCGCACGGCCGGCATGGCCTCCGACGAGATCCTGAGGCCGCTCTTTCCGGCGGCCAGCGCCGACGAGATCACGCGTCTCGGCCACGATAAGGAACTGTTCTACCGCGAGGCCTATCGGCCCCACATCGCCGTCCTGCCTGGCCTGCTCACGCTGATGGCCTGCGCCGACGCGGCCGGCGTGCCGATGGCACTGGCCTCGGCGGCGCCTCCGGGCAATATCGATGTGGTGATCGACACGCTGGGGATGCGCTCGCGCTTCGCGACGATCATCGCGCCAAGCCAGGGCTTTCGCGGCAAGCCGAACCCGGACCTGTTCCTGGGCGCCGCGGAGCGCATGAAGATCGCGCCCGAAGACTGCATCGTCTTCGAGGACGCGCCCAACGGCATCGAGGCGGCGCGCCGTGCCGGCATGCGGGCGGTCGCCATCATGACGATGCTCGACGAGAAGGCCTTCGCCGGCTTCGACAATGTCATCGCCAGCGCGAAGGATTTCACGGCGCTGGACGGGCTGCCGGCGCTGCGCTTCTCTGCGGCATGAGCTTCCGCGCCAGCGTCCTGACCCTCTACCCGGAGATGTTTCCCGGCCCGCTCGGCGTCTCGCTGTCGGGTGAGGCCCTGCGCAAGGGGCTGTGGTCGCTGGAGACGCACCAGATCCGCGATCACGGCATCGGCCGGCACCGCAATGTCGACGACAACCCGGCCGGCGGCGGGGCCGGGATGGTGCTGCGCTGCGACGTGCTGGGCGCGGCGATCGATGCCGCCGTTCCCGCCGGCGACACGCGTCCGCGCCTGCTGATGTCGCCGCGCGGGCGGCCGCTCGCGCAAGCCCAGGTGCGCGACTGGGTGGCGGGCGAGGGCGTCGTCATCGTCTGCGGCCGGTTCGAGGGTGTCGACGAGCGGGTCATCGAGGGGCGGGGGCTGACCGAGGTGTCGATCGGCGACTATATCCTGTCGGGTGGCGAGATGGCGGCGCTGGTGCTGCTCGACGCCTGCGTGCGGCTGATCCCCGGCGTGATGGGCAAGGAGCTTTCGGGGCAGGACGAGAGCTTCGAGAACGGCCTGCTCGAATATCCGCACTACACCCGGCCGCGCGAGTGGGAGGGCAGGGGCCTGCCGGAAGCGCTGCTGTCCGGCGACCATGCCCGCATCGCGAAGTGGCGGCGGGACGAGGCGGAGCGGATCACGCGGGAGCGACGACCGGATTTGCTCAAAGAGCTCTGAGAACCGTCGCACGTCATGCTCGGGCTTGACCCGAGCATCTCATGACCAGAAGCCTCCCGCGCTTCATCCTGCCTGAGATTCTCGGGTCTGCGCTTCGCTTCGCCCGAGAATGACGCCCGTCATCAGGGATAAGCCACCACCGGCAGCTTTTCCGCCAGCCATCCGCCCGGTCCGAGCATGCCGCCGCGCACCGCGACGATCTCGCGCCAGCCGCGGCCGGCGAGCTTGTTGCGCAGTGATGAGCTCAGCCCGCCCGAGCGGTCGATCAGGGCGATGCGCTTGGCGGGATGGTCGAGCCGCAATCCTGCCAGCCTGACCTCGAAGCCCGGCGTCTCGGCGTCGAGCGCGATCGCGCCCTGGGCTAAGCCGGTGTCGCGCCATTCCTCGGGCGTGCGGATGTCGATCAGGACGAGAGTTCCGGCTCGGGCGACATCATAGGCTTCGCGCGCCGACAGCGAGGCCGTCATCTGCCCCGAAACGAAATTGGCCGGGAGCGTGAAGCTCCCGGCCAGGAATAGCCGACGCGGCAGGCCGCGCGGGATCACTCAGCGCAATTCGGCGCAGAAGCGCTGGATGCGGCGGCAGGCCTCTTCCAGCTTCTCGTCCGAGGTGGCGTAGGAGATGCGGAAGTTGGGGCCGAGCCCGAAGGCCGAGCCGTGGACGGCGGCGACCGCCTCGTTCTCCAGAATGCCCATGACCAGATCCTCGTCGGTCTCGATCGTCTTGCCGTTCGGCATGGTCTTGCCGATCAGGGCCGAGCAGTCGGGATAGACGTAGAAGGCGCCCTCGGGCTTGGGGCAGACCAGGCCGCGGGTCTGGTTCAGCATCGAGACGACGAGGTCGCGGCGGCGCTCGAAGGCCTTCTTGAAGACCGGCAGGTGGTCCTGCGTGCCGTCCAGCGCCTCGACGGCCGCCCATTGCGAGATCGCCGAGGTTCCGGACGTCTGCTGGCCCTGGACTAGGTCCATGGCGTTCATCAGATGCTGCGGGCCGGCCGCGTAGCCGATGCGCCAGCCGGTCATGGCGTAGGACTTCGAGACGCCGTTCATGGTCAGCGTGCGGTCATAAAGGCCCGGCTCGACCTGGGCCGGCGTCACGAACTCGAAGTCGCCATAGACCAGGTGCTCGTACATGTCGTCGGTCAGCACCCAGACATGGGGGTGGCGCATCAGCACGTCGGTGAGCTTCTTCATCTCGGCGCGGCTATAGGCGGCGCCCGACGGGTTCGACGGTGAGTTCAGGATCACCCATTTGGTCTTGGGCGTGATCGCGCGCTCGAGCTCTTCCGGCTGGAGCTTGAACTCGTTCTCGATCTTGGTCTCGGCGAAGGTCGCCGTGCCGCCGCAGAGCGCCACCATCTCGGGATAGCTGACCCAGTAGGGCGAGACGCAGATGACCTCGTCGCCCGGGTTCAGCGTGGCGAGCAGGGCGTTGTAGATGACGTGCTTGCCGCCGGTCGAGACGATGACCTGGTTGGCCTTGTAGTCGAGGCCGTTCTCGCGCTTGAACTTGCGGGTGATCGCCTCGCGCAGCTGCGGGATGCCGGAGACCGGCGTGTACTTGGTCTCGCCGCGACGGATGGCGGCGATGGCCGCTTCCTTGATGTTGTCGGGCGTGTCGAAATCGGGCTCGCCGACGGAGAGCGAGATCACGTCCTTGCCCTGCGCTTTCAGGTCGCGCGCCTTCTGCGTGATGGTGATGGTCGCAGAGGGCTTCACGCGCTTCAGGGCGTCGGCAAGGAAGGCCATGGGAGGTTCTCCGGATTTCGGACAGGGCACGCCGTTTTGGCAGGCGCGGGCGTGGTTTAGGACTCATGAGGCCCCATCGCAAGCGAGAGTGCTTGATCAATCCCAGCAACGGCGCGAATTTGATCGTGATCGGGAGCATCTGGCGGGAGCGCTGGCGCGATGTCGGAGGAATGGGTCCGCAAGCATGGCTTCCAACTCGGCGTCGCGGGCTTCATCGGCCTGTGCTTCCTCTACGGTGTCGGCCGGGCGGGCTGGTATCGCTTCGTCACGGCGAAATCCGTCGAACCAGCACAGACCGACACCTGCGCCATGGGTTCGCTCGACGCGGCGGGATTCCGCAATCTGGTCGCGCGCATCGAACGCGAGGGCGAGAGCGGTGGGGGTGGTTGCGGCGATGCGAGTTCGCCCAACTCCTGTCTCAAGGATCTGCTGAAGCGGCGCATCGACGGCTATACGAGCGTCGCCGGGCCCGACATGGTCGGACGAATGATGGCGATGCATGCGGTGATGCGTGCCAACAAGGCGGTTCTGCTCTCGCAAGCGACGCTGCCGCCGCGCCCGACGCCGAGCTGGCAGATGTTCGAGTCCTATCGGAAGGCATTCCCGGATCGCGTCGAGAAGCCGCTGGTGAGGCGCGCCGAAACCTTCGTCTATGCGCTCGACCAGCGCGCGGTCGGCATGTCGGGGCCGGCGCTGGTCGGCGGCGGTTCCGGCCGTTCGGGCGCCTGGAGCTACGATACGGGCCGAACCGGTTTCCCGACCGGACTCTACGGCATCGCGGAGGTGGTGATTACCCTGTCGGACCCGGCGCTGCAGTATCCTCGGGATAGCGATTCGGGCGCCGTGGCCGAGGAGATCGGCTATACCGAGGCGGCCTGGAGTTCGCGAAAGGCCTATGAGGGGCTGGCACCGCGCTACCGGGCGCCGCTGCCGGCGAACTCCGTCTACGAGATTCCCTCGCTCTGCCCGCGACGCCCAGCCTGGCTCGATGTGCCGGCGGCTCCGACCCGGCCAGCGGGCGCGCTGAGCGAGGCCGAGCAGCGGCGCCGAATGTTCCAGTGGGCCGACCAGATGCGCAACCAGCCGGGCCGGCCCGTCACACCACCATGAGACGCGCGGGATTGGCCGGAAACGTGCATGATGACCAAACCGGCTGAGGGGCCCCCCATCACCAGCGCGCTTCGTCGCGCGGAAGGCATCGCGTGAAACTCAGGATCGGCTACGAGCTCGACTACGATTTCCCGCAACCGACGCCGCTGATCCTGCTGTTGAACGTGCATTTCAGCCGGTTCTCGGATCTCCAGACGCCCGACTACATGCGCATCCAGCCCTCCGTGCCGATCAGCGCCTATCGCGACAGCTTCGGCAACTGGTGCACGCGTCTGCTGGCGCCGCAGGGGCCGATGCGGATCACCGCCGATGCGGTCATCTCCGACAGCGGCCTGCCGGAAGCCTTCGACCGCAGCGCCGGCCAGGTTCCGGTTGAGCAGCTGCCGGAGGAGGCCATCGTCTTCCTGCTGGCGAGCCGCTTCTGCGATTCCGACCGCCTGCTCGATCTCGCCTGGGAGCTGTTCGGGCATACGCAGCCCGGCGCGCCGCGTGTCCAGGCGATCTGCGATTTCGTCAACCAGCGGATCGCCTTCAACTACAACGATGCCAGCGTGACCCGTACCGCGTCCGACGCCTATCGCGAGGGCAGGGGCGTCTGCCGCGACTACGCCCATCTCGCTGTCGCCTTCTGCCGGGCGATGAACATCCCGGCGCGCTACTGCACCTGCTATCTCGGCGATGTCGGCACGCCGCCGCCCTGGCCGCCGGGCGACTTCGCCGCATCCTTCGAGGCCTATCTCGAAGGCGGTTGGCAGATGTTCGACCCGCGCAACAATGTGGCGCGCATCGGCCGGGTGCTGATCGCGCGGGGGCGCGACGCGGCCGATGTCGCCATCGCCACGACCTTTGGGCCGAACACGCTGACGAGGTTCAGGGTCTGGACGGACGAGGTGGCGGAGGGGTGAAGCCAACCGCCCGTCATTCCGGGGCAGCGCTTCGCAGCGCCCGGAATGACGGCGCTCTGTGTTGACGCTTTTGCTCAGTCCCGGAACAACCGCGCTGCATCGGCCTTCTTGGCCCGCAGCGGCGCCTTGCGGGTCAGGCCCTTTTTCGCGGCTGTCGGCTGATCGTCATCCGCTTGCTCGGGTGTCGGCGGCACGATGACAGGGGTCGCTGGGACGGGCTTCTCCGCCGGCTTGACCTGCTCGGCCGGGTCGATCGTCTTGAAGCGGATCATTTCTTCTTCGGCCCGGCTGCCTTGGCGACGACGGCTGCGAAGGTCGAGGGCGCGGCGGCCGTGGTCTTCGGCTTGTCCTTCTTGGGCTTCTTGGCTTCGCGATTGCTGCGTTGTTCTTTTGCCATCGTCCGGCTCCTGTGGTTGAGCGGCGCGGGAATCGCGCCCTCGGTGATCGTAGGACGTGCGTCGGCGCTGCGATTCGTCAGGCTTGGCCCGGATCGCGAGCGGCGTTGGGATAAAGACTCCGGCGAGGGTCGATCATGGGGGCGGCTTTCGCCTGCCGCGGCCGGCCCGGCGGAACCCGGACCTCGTCATGTCGAAGCAGGCCACAAGCCTAAGGCAGAGCCGGCGGCGGCGCACGCGCTTTCTTGCGGCTCGCGAGGCTCGCCCACATCAACTTCGCAGGCTCTCCGACGCAGGAGGTTCGTCACGGCGGCGGCGGTCCAGCGGGCGCGGCCGAAACAGGGAAAGCCGCGTCGGTTGAGCCGGCGCGCGATGTCGGCTGGATCCTCGATTCCGACCGAATGAAGCTGGTCGATCAGGGCGCCGGCCGCCGCGATCAGGATGGCGTGGAGATCCCTGTCCAGCCGCCGGGCTTGCGCCGCCTCCGGTGCGTGCCGCGCCGGCTCAGCGCGCGATCCGGCCAAAGCTGGGCTCGACGTCATCTGGCGAAAGCATCACGGCATTGGCGTGTCCGCCTTCGGACAGAGCGAAGCGGATGGCCGCCTTCTTGTCACGAAAGATGCCTTCTGATTGCCCCTCGAGGTCGCGGGCGATCCAGAGGCCCGCCTGCGAGCGGCCGACGAGGAAAAGATGGCTCGCGCTGCCGAGCCGTGTCTGAAGCGGGCGATGCTGGCCCATGTCGTGCCGCGCCTTCAGAGCTGGGGTACGTGGAGCCAGGCGCGCAACGCGATCACGCCCACCACGACGAGCAGAAAGACGGCCAACATTGCCAGTTCCGCGAGCAAAGGGCCCGCGCCATCGATGCCGTTGGCGCGCGTCGTCCGCAGCGTGCCGTAGACGGCGCGCGCACGGCGAGCTTCTCGGGCATGCGGGATCTGGCGGCTATGGGCGGGTGCGACAAGCATGGTCATGAGAACCTCCATCGATGGAGGTGATGTAGGTTCGACCCGCGTAGGAATGCCATTCCGGGCGCGATGCGAAGATATAAGGGCAGCATAGGGATGTTGCGTCGCGGTTTCGGGCCTGCCATGGCTGCGCCGATGGACCGTTCACCTGTCGCCAAAAACGCGCCGATCGCGATCTATGTCGATGCCGATGCCTGCCCGGTGAAGCCCGAGATCTTCAAGGTCGCCGAGCGCCATCGCTTGCGGGTCTTCGTCGTCGCCAACAGCTTCATGATGCTGCCGCGCGAGCCCTGGATCGAGCGCGTCGTGGTGACGGATGGCTTCGATGCCGCCGACGACTGGATCGCGGAGCGGGTCGCACGCGGCGCGATCGTCGTGACCTCGGACATTCCGCTGGCCGACCGCTGCATCAAGGCCGGTGCCGAGGTCATCGGGCCGACCGGCAAGCCCTTCACCGAAGCCTCGATCGGCATGGCGCTGGCGACGCGCGACATGATGGAGGATCTGCGGGCGATGGGCGCGGCGAGCGGCGGCCCGAAGCCGTTCTCACCCAAGGATCGCTCCGCCTTCCTGCAGGCGCTCGACCTCGCGATCCAGCGCTTGAAGCGGGCAGGCTTCACAGCCGGCTGAGCGGCGAGGCATTTCCTGCAAGCGCTTTACGCAGAACGCTTTTCTCCCTAAAGCTCGCGCCAAGCCTGTCGCAGATCAGGCCGCCCGGGAGGAATTTCATGTCGTTGACCCGCCGCTCCACGCTCGGCCTGATGGCCGGCGCCGCTCTCGCTCCGTCGCTTGTCGCGGCGCAGAGCTTTCCGTCCAAGCCGATCACCATCGTCGTGCCCTATCCGGCGGGCGGACCGACGGATGCGATCGCGCGCTTCGTAGCGCAGGACCTGTCGGCTTCGATCGGCCAGAACGTCGTGGTCGACAACCGGGCCGGTGCATCGGGCGCGGTCGGCACGCGCGCGGTGGCGCATGGCGCGGCCGATGGCTACACCATCATCTTCGGCAACAACCAGACGCATGGGAACAACATGTTCCTGCTGAGGGAGCCGGGCTATGACGCGGTCAAGGATTTCGCGCCGCTCGCCGGCGTCGGCGCCTTCGAGCACGCCTTCGTCGTGCGCAAGGACCTGCCGGCCAAGGACATCAAGGAGCTGATCGCGCTCGCCAAGGCCGATCCCGACAAGCTCAATTATGGCTCGACCGGCGTCGGCTCCGGCTCGCATCTGGCGATGGAGCTGTTCATGGCCCGCACGGGCATCAAGATGACGCATGTGCCCTTCAGAGGGGCAGCGCCACTGGTGCAGGAGATCATCGGCGGGCGCATCGACATCGCCAATTCGACGCTGCCGAGCGTGCTCGAGCAGATCAATTCCGGCAATCTGCGGGCGCTCGCCTTGGCGAGCCCGGAGCGCAACCCGCGCGCCAAGGACATCCCGACGCTGCGCGAGCAGGGCGTCAGCAATGCCGACGCCGATTCCTGGGCAGCCTTCTTCGCGCCGGCCGCGACGCCGGCGCCGGTGCTCGACGCGCTCTCGCAGGCGATCCTGGCCTCGCTCGGCAAGCCCACTGTGACTGAGCAGATCCTGAAGCTCGGCTTCACGATGAAGCTGCGCGACCCTGCCGCGTTCCGGCCCTATCACCTCCAGGAGATCGCGACCTGGGAAGCGATCATCAAGGCCTCGGGCGTCAAGCCGGAGTGACACCGCGAGCTCACCGTCCGCAAACAACGCGGGCGGCGTTTTTCCAGGCTGCTTTCTTCAATACCGTGATCTTTAACCAATCGCGTTGACCTGACGCAAACGCCTGTAGGCGACAGTGGCGCCCGTGGCGATGCGGAGCGGCGACGGATGCTGGGCGGGACGGGTGAACTGGAGACGAGGCGAGCGTCGGCGATCGTCTGGGGCGCGATTCTCGGCGTGCTTGCCACCTGCCTGTTCGCAGTGCCGTTCACGCGGGTGACGATCGAGCCGCTGCCGTTCATGGCGCCGCTTTCCGTCGGCTTGGCGCTCGCCGGTGCCGGCTGGTACTATGGCAACCGGCGCTGCGAGCCGAAGCTCGCCGCTGCTTTCGACTGCATGGGCCAGAGCCTGGTGTTCCCGCTTGCCGCGGCGCTCGGCTCATATCTCGTGATCACGATGGGTTTTCCGATGCAGGACGCGGCCCTGCACCGACTCGATCTCGCCTTGGGGCTCGATTGGGTCGCCTGGCTAGGCTGGCTTGATCGCCACGCCTGGCTCGCCCCGCTCCTGACCTTCGCCTATAACAGCTACATGTTTCAGGGGTTGATCCTGACGCTGGTCCTGTGCTTCAGCGGCCACGCCATGGCAGCGCGCAGCATGATCCTGGCGATGCTCGTCGCAGGAGCCGTGACGGTCGTGATATCCGGCCTGCTGCCGGCGCTTTCGACCTTCGAATATCTCAAGCTCTCGCCGGCGGACTATCCCAATCTTCGCCCGGCGGCCGCGTTCATCCATTTGCGCGATCTGCTGGCGCTGCATGCGGGCGATGCCTTCGTCTTCGATACGACGCGGACGCAGGGGATCATCACCTTCCCGTCCTATCATGCGGCGCTCGCCCTCATCCTCCTCTTCGCGGGCTGGAGCCATCCGCTGCTGCGTTGGCCGTTCGTCGTGCTGAATATCGGGATGATCGTGGCGACGCCGATCGATGGCGGACACTACTTTGTCGATGTATTCGCAGGCTTGGGGATCGCTTGCGTCGCCCATGTCGTCGCCCGGCGTGTGTTGGCGCCGCGCCCTGCGGAACGCTACGAGCTGCGCCCGGCCGGCCAGTCGCAAGTCTTCGCCAAAACCTAAATCCAGCCGGTTGCGTTTGCGCCGGATGATGCGGGTTACGCGGTTGGCGCCCGGCCAAAGCGTGCCTATCTCGGAGGCGAGCGTTCAGCCTGCGGGAGCCCGGCCATGCGGATATCCACCCCCATCCTGACATTCGCCGTCGCGCTGGCGGCGGCGGCGCCCGTTGCCGCCCAGCAGCGCTTTCCGTCGAGCGCCGGTGAGCTTTCGGTCGAGACGGTGGCAAGCGGGCTCGAGAATCCCTGGGGCCTGGCCTTCCTCCCGGATGGGCGCATGCTGGTGACCGAGCGGCCGGGACGTTTGCGGCTGGTCGGCACGGATGGCCGGCTGTCCGCGCCGATCACCGGCGTCCCCAACGTGGCTGCGCGCGGGCAGGGCGGTTTGCTCGACGTCATCATCGATCCGGGCTTCGCGCAGAACCGGACACTCTACCTCTCCTTCTCGGAGCCGCGGGCGGGCGGCAGCGGCACCAGCGTCGCCCGTGCCCGACTGAACGAGCGTGGCACGGCGCTGGAAGGCACGAAGGTGATCTTCCAGCAGATGCCGACGATCAGCAGCACCATGCATTTCGGCTCGCGGCTGGTCTTCGACCGGACCGGCGCGCTCTTCGTCACGGTCGGCGACCGCTACAGCCAGCGCGACCAGTCGCAGAATCCGGCCAATCATATCGGCAAGCTGATGCGCATCCGCCCCGAGGGCGGCGCGCCGGAGGACAATCCGAAGATCGCGGGCTGGCAGCCGGAGATCTGGTCGATCGGCCATCGCAATGTGCAGGGCGCGGCACTGCATCCCGAAACCGGCCAGCTCTGGACGGCCGAGCATGGCGCGCGCGGCGGCGACGAGGTCAACACGCCCAAGGCCGGCCGCAACTATGGCTGGCCGGTGATCACCTATGGCATCGACTATTCCGGCGCGAAGATCGGCGAGGGCACGACCAAGGCCGGCATGGAGCAGCCGCTGTTCTACTGGGATCCGTCGATCGCGCCTTCGGGCGCGGCCTTCTACACGGGGGCGGTCTGGCCGGCCTGGAAGAATTCGCTCTTCGTCGGGGCACTCGCCGGCCAGATGCTGGTCAGGCTCTCGACACAAGGCGAGACGGTAACGGGCCAGGAGCGGCTGCTGGAGGGGCTGGGCCTGCGCATCCGCGATGTCCGGCAGGGACCGGATGGGTTTATCTACCTGCTGAGCGACGAGACCGAGGGCAAGGTGCTGCGTGTGCGGTCGGCGCGGTAGCCGTCATTGTCTCCTTTCGAGCCCTCATCCTGAGGAGCCGCCGCAGGCGGCGTCTCGAAGGATGCTCCAGGAGGATCCGCAGATATCTGGATCATCCTTCGAGACGCGGGCTTTGCCCGCTCCTCAGGATGAGGGCTCAGGAGACAAGCTGATTTTATACGATCTCAGCCAGCCGCGTGTCCTGCGACAGCACCAGGCACCAATGCGGCTCGAAATCGGCGCCGAGCGGCCAGATCCAGTCCTTGAAGATCTCCAGCAGGTGCGTCTGGTAGCGCTCGAACCAGGCCCGCTGGCAGAGCACGAACTTGGTCGCACCGACGATGGTTTCGCGGTCGATGACGCAGAGCGGAACGATGTCGGGATTGGCCTCGAGATAGGCCTGTACCGCGACCATCAGCGTCGGGTAGCCGGGGTGCAGCATGTCGTCGAGGACGATCAGCCCACCCTCGCTCAGACAGGCGGTGGCAAGCGCGAGGTCCTTGGACAGGGCGCTGCGCGAATGTTCGCCGTCGATGTGAATGAAGCGCAGCCGCTCGCCGCCGGCATGGGCGAGAAGATCGGAGGGCGCCATCATGCCGGCATCGCCCTTGATCGTCCTGCGGCGCTCCGGGCCGATGCCGTGCCTGGCGCAATTGGCCTCGAAGCGCTGCTCCACGCCCGGGTCAGGCCATGCGAAGATGTCGAGCGCGAGCCCGATCTCGCCCGGTTCCAGCGCATGGGCCAGCGCGATGAAGAAGCGACCCTCGAAGGCGCCGATCTCGGCGATCGGGCCGGCTACACCTTCCTGGGTCTGCAATCGCAGCAGCCTGGCGCAGATGGCGGCGGCGAAGCGCGAGGACATGCCGACGACGCGCTCATAGCCATCGGCGAGATAGGCCTCGACCTCCGGATGGCCGGGGGAGGGGATGTTGGCTTTCATGTCCTGCTTCATCCCCGAAAGTGTCCGCGAGTGTCAGGCGTCGATGCCGTTCTGGATCAGGCTTGGATCAGGTCTTGGCTCAGGTCTTGGCCTGAAAGATGAAGAATGCGCCTGCCGCGATCAGCGCGAAGCCGATGGCGTGGTTCCAGGTCAGGGATTCCTTGAGCCAGAACACCGAGAAGCCGGCGAAGACGGTCAGGGTGATGACCTCCTGCATGGTCTTGAGTTCGGCGGCCGAATAGACTGCCGAGCCGATGCGATTGGCCGGCACGGCCAGCATGTATTCGGGCAGCGCGATCATCCAGCTCGCCAGGATCGCGAGCCAGATCGCCGTGCTCTTGTAGCTGAGATGCCCATACCAGGCGAAGGTCATGAAGACGTTCGAGCCGACCAGCATGGCGATCGGCAGGACATGGGCGGTGGTGATCGAGGGCATTCTGGGACTTTCGCTTGGGCTTGGGTTGTGGGCGGCGGATGTTCTAGCCGAAGCGCAGCTTCATCATCACGATCAGCAGAACCAACACCAGCGTGAGCGCATTGGCGGCGATGACAGGCCAGGAGCCGATCTGCAGGCCGTAGCTCAGCCAGAGTGCCGTGCCAGCGGCAAAAAGAGACTGCGTCCAGAGCGAAATCGCGCGTGTATCGCGGGTGCGGATCGTGCGCCAAGCCTGGGGCAGCCAGCACAGGCTGGTCAGAGCGGCGGCGGCGAATCCGAGAATCTCGATGGCGACAGGCGACATGGACGGTTCCGGTTTGGACGGCACCCCCTCTTAATCGGATTCGCCCGCTGGCGCTGCCCATCTGCGATGGTTAACCTCCCTTAACTCCTGCGCCCTAGTTTCGCGTCTTTCATGCGATTCGGTGGAGACCATGCGCGCAACCACATTGGCCCTGCCCCTCATCCTGCTCGCCTCGGCTGCCTCGGCGCAGGCCGGTTTCCAGGCCTGCCTCTCGGGGCTCCGTTCCGACGCGGCCGCCAAGGGCGTTTCGACCGCGACCTTCGACCGCGCCATGGCCGGCGTCGAGCCGGACATGAAGGTGATCGAGGCGATGAACAACCAGCCGGAGTTCAAGACTCCGATCTGGGACTATCTGGGCACGCTGGTCGATGACGAGAAGGTCACTGAGGGGCGCAACATGCTGCGCCAGCATGCCTCGACGCTGGCCGCCGCCGAGCAGCGCTTCGGCGTCGATCGGCACACGATCCTTGCCGTCTGGGGCGTGGAGAGCGATTTCGGCAAGGCGCGGGGCAAGATGCCGCTGGTCCAGGCGCTCTCGACCGGCGCGTGTCTCGCGCCGCGCCGCAACGCCTTCTTCAAGGGCGAGCTGATCGCGACGCTGCAGATCATTCAGCGCGGTGATGTCCGGCCCGAGCGGCTGTTCGGCTCCTGGGCCGGCGCCTTCGGCCACACCCAGTTCATTCCCTCGACCTATCTCAGGCTCGCGGTGGATGGCGATGGCGACGGGCGGCGCGACCTCGTCGATTCGATTCCCGATGCGCTGCATTCGACCGCGAACTTCATGGACAAGGCCGGCTGGGTCACCGGCGCGACCTGGGGCTACGAGGTGCGCGTGCCGTCAGGCTATTCCGGCCCGACCGGGCGCAATCCCAAGCAGCCGGTCTCGTCCTGGGCGGCGCGCGGCATTATCAAGTTCGACGGTTCGGCGCTGAGCGGCTCGGGTAATGCCGGGCTGCTGATGCCGGCGGGGCGCGAGGGCCCAGCCTTCCTCGTCTTCAAGAATTACGACGCCGCCTACAGCTATAACGGCGCGGATTCCTACGCGCTGGCGATCTCGCTTTTGTCCGACCGCATCCGTGGCCGGCCGGGCGTGCAGGGCGACTGGCCGACCGACGATCTGCCGCTCTCGCGCGAGCAGCGCCGCGAACTCCAGCGCCTGCTGATCGCGCGCGGCTTCGATGTCGGCGAGCCCGACGGCGCGGTCGGCGCATTGACGCGGGCCGCGATCAAGCAGATCGAGGCCAAGATCGGCATGAACCAGACGGGGCGACCCGGCGAGAAAGTGCTGCGGGCGCTGAAGAGCGGGCGGGTCTAGCCTCCGCGTCATGCCTGGGCTTGACCTGGGCATCTCCGGCAGGAGACTCTCGGGTCTGCGCGGAGTTTATCCTTGGGCCGATCGAAGATCGGACCCGAGGGCTTTGCCCGAGAATGACGGAACCCATGACCCGCCGCCTGATCTCCACCGAATCGCCCTTCGAGACCGCCTTCGGCTATTCACGCGCGGTGATCGACGGCGATCTCGTCTTCGTCTCCGGCACCACCGGCTACGACTACGTCACCATGACGCTGCCGGAGGAGGCGGCCGAGCAAGCGCGCAACATCTTCCGCACGCTCGATGCCGTGCTGACGGAAGCGGGCTCGTCGCTGGCCCAAATCGTGCGGGCGCAGTATTTCGTCACGGATCGGAGCTATTGCGAGCCGGTCCTCGGCGTCTGCGGCGAGGTGTTTCGCGAGATCCGTCCGGCTGCGGGAATCTATGTCGTCGCAGGCTTGCTCAAGCCCGAGATGAAGGTCGAGATCGAGGTCACGGCGCGGTTGATGCGGCCCTGACATCGCGCCCGCGACGCTTGCGCCTCGCCGCGCCGCGCCCTAATCAGCCGCCACGACAGTCCAAGAAGCGGCGAGGCGACGACCATGGCGACCCACAAGCTCCTGATGCTTCCCGGCGACGGCATCGGCCCCGAGGTGATGGGCCAGGTCGAGACGATCGTGTCCTGGTTCGGCAAGCAGGGCCTCGCCTCCTTCGAAATCGAGAAGGGTCTCGTCGGCGGCGCGGCCTATGACGCGCACAAGCAGGCGATCTCGGAAGAGGACATGAAGCTCGCGGGGGAGGCCGACGCCGTGCTGTTTGGCGCCGTCGGTGGGCCGAAATGGGCGGATGTGCCCTATCAGCACCGCCCCGAGGCCGGGCTGCTGCGGCTGCGCAAGGATCTCGGCCTGTTCGCAAACTTACGCCCCGCGATCTGCTATCCGGCGCTGGCCTCGGCCTCGTCGCTCAAGCCGGAGGTGGTCGAGGGGCTCGACATCCTGATCGTGCGCGAGCTCACCGGCGGCGTCTATTTCGGCGAACCCAAGGAGATCGTCACGCTGGAGGACGGCAGCAAGCGCGGCATCGACACGCAGGTTTACACCACGCCCGAGATCGACCGGATCTGCCGCGTTGCCTTCGAGCTGGCGCGCACACGCCGCAACAAGGTCTCCTCGGCCGAGAAGCACAATGTCATGAAGACCGGCGTGCTCTGGAAGCAGACGGTCACGGCGCTGCATGCCAAGGACTATGCCGACGTCGAGCTCGAGCATGTGCTGGCCGACAACTGCGCCATGCAGCTCGTGCGCTGGCCCAAGCAGTACGATGTCATCGTCACCGACAACCTGTTCGGCGATATTCTGTCGGACGTGGCGGCGATGCTGACCGGCTCGCTCGGCATGCTGCCCTCGGCTTCGCTGGGTGCGGAAGATCCCGTCACCGGCAAGCGCAAGGCGCTCTACGAACCCGTCCACGGCTCGGCCCCCGACATCGCCGGCAAGGGCCTGGCGAACCCGATCGCGATGATCGGCTCGTTTGCGATGGCACTGCGCTATTCCTTCGGCGCGATCGAGGCGGCCGACCGACTGGAAGGCGCGATCGCCGATGTGCTGGGTTCGGGCACCCGCACCAAGGACATCGCGGCGCCGGGCGCCAACGCCGTCTCGACGACTGAGATGGGCACGGCAATCGTCAAGGCGCTGGAGGCGCGGGGCTGAGGCTTTGCCGCTATGGTCGGGCTTGACCCGACCATAGGCAGGAGGCCGCTTCGGAACGACATGCTCGGGGCAGGCCGAGCATGTCGGCGGCCACGGATTTCCCTCGCTGCCTCGTGAATTGTGTATGGCGCTCTCCCATGCGCTAGACTGCCGGCATCTGAAACGGAGCATGTCCGTCCGATGCTGATCAAGAACCGTCCTGGCTGGGAAATGCCCGAGAGCCAGGCCACGCCTGAATCCGTCTTCGTCACCCGCCGCAGCTTCATGGCAGGTGGTGCCGGCCTGATCGCGGGCAGTGCCTTGCCGCAGATCGCCGCCGCTCAAGGCGCTGACCCGACGCTGGATCTCTACCCGGCCAAAAAGAACGCCGCCTACACGCTCGACCGTCCCGTGACGGAAGAGAACCTCGCGGCCAACTACAACAACTATTACGAGTTCGGCACCTCGAAGGAGGTGGCTGCCTCGTCGAAGCGGCTGGTGTCGCGGCCCTGGACCATTGCCATCGACGGCATGGTCGAGAAGCCCTTCGAGATCGGCTTCGACGATCTCGTCCGCAAGCTTCCGCTGGAAGAGCGGCTCTATCGCTTCCGCTGCGTCGAGGCCTGGTCGATGGCGGTTCCGTGGACCGGCATTCCGCTGAAGGCCTTCGTCGATTTCGCCAAGCCGCTCTCCTCGGCGAAATACATCCGCTTCGAGACCTTCCTGAACCCGCGCATGGCGCCGGGTCAGTCGCAGCGCTGGTATCCCTGGCCCTATACCGAGGGTTTGACGATGGCCGAGGCCGGCAACGAATTGCCGCTGCTGGTGACGGGGATCTACGGCAAGCCGATCCCGTCGCAGCATGGCGCGCCGATCCGGCTGATTACGCCGTGGAAATATGGCTTCAAATCGGTCAAGTCGATCACCAAGATCAGCTTCGTCGCCGAGCGCCCCAAGACCTTCTGGGAGGGGCTGCAGGCCTCGGAGTATGGCTTCTGGGCCAACGTGAACCCGGAGGTTCCGCATCCGCGCTGGAGCCAGGCGAGCGAGCAGGTGCTGGGCACGCGCGACCGCCAGCCGACGCAGCTGTTCAACGGCTATGCCGAGCAGGTCGCAGGGCTCTACAAGGGGCTGGAGGGCGAGAAGCTCTATATGTGAGGGCGAATGCTACTGCCGCGGCCGTCTGGCGCGACCATCTGCGCTTCCGGTGCTCACGGACCGAAGTCCGTTCCGCTCCGGTTCTCGACGATCGCACCAGCCGACTCCCGGCAGCGCATTCGCCACAGCCGTTTTCGGCGGCAGGAGTAGCTCGGTGCCAGCCATGCCTCACTTCATCCTCTTCGAGACCGCGATCGGCGCCTGTGCGCTGATCTGGGAGGCCGATCGCATCATCGGGGCGCAACTGCCGGAGCATGATGCCGAGACGGCACGCCGGCGCCTGACGAAGCGCGCTCCCGACGCTCAGGAAAGCAGTGCCCCGCCGGCCTTTATCGAGGCCGCCAGGGCCGACATCGTGGCGCTGCTCTCGGGCGAGCCGCGTGATCTCTCGCATCTGCCGATCGACCTCACTGCCGTGCCGGCCTTTAATCGGAAGGTCTATGAGGTGGCGCTCGCCATCCCGCCCGGCGAGACGCTGACCTATGGTGAGGTCGCGCGCCGGATCGGCGATCCCGGCGCGGCACGGGCTGTGGGCGTCGCGCTGGGGCAGAATCCGTTCGCTCCGATCGTGCCCTGTCATCGGATCCTGGCGGCCGGCGGCAAGACCGGTGGATTCTCCGCCGATGGCGGCGTCGAGACCAAGCTGAAGATGCTGACGATCGAAAAGGCTCGCACGAGCTCGATGCCCGGCCTGTTCGATGCCCTGCCGCTGGCGGCACGGCCGCGCTGAGCGCAACGGGGAATCCGTAGGCCGTTCCGGCGCGTTGCTTATGCACCCGCTTCCCAATCTCCCTTCAACCGAGGTTCTCTTCATGGCTCCGTTCAAGCTCGCCATCATCGTCGGCAGCAACCGCAAGGCGTCGATCAACCGCAAGCTCGCGCAGGCGCTTGCCAAGCTCGGCGCTGCGTCGTTCACGCCGCATTTCGTCGAGATCGACGATCTGCCGATGTACAACCAGGATCTGGAGGCGGCCGCCTGGCCGGATATGGCGACCCGGTTGAAAGCAGAGATCGCGGAGGCCGACGCGCTGCTCGTGGTCACGCCGGAGCACAACCGTTCGATTCCCGCCGTGCTCAAGAACGCGATCGACTGGGCGGCGCGACCTTCCGGCAAGGGTGTCTGGGGTGGCAAGGCCGTGGCGATCATCGGTGCGAGCCCCGGCGGCGTCGGCACGGCCTGCGCCCAGCAGCATCTGCGCGACATCCTCGGCAATCAGGGCGCGCTGGTGATGGGCGGCCAGATGTTCATCACCTGGAAGGACGGGCTCGTCGATGACGCAGACGCCGTCACCGTCGATGCGACCCGCGCATTCCTGCAGAAATTCCTCGACAAGTTCGCCGCGCTGGTCGGGAAGCTGGCTGCGTAAGGGCGGAGCCCAAGCCAAAAAAAAGCCGGCGTCCCGTGAGGGAGCCGGCCTTGAAAGTTTGAAACATCCGGCGCAAGCGCCAAACATCTCAGAGGGGAACGGCTGAAACGAACTCGATGCCGGGAGGAGTTAGCAGAGCCCGTTCCGAACAACCGTGATTGCTATATCGGGCAGCACATGCCTTTTTGCAATGCAGCATAGCTTGGGTCCGCCATGCGCTATCTGCATGCGTCGTGTTCAATTGCTGCTATTTGAGCCTAAATCATTGATAAATATGCGCGTAGCGCAGTCGTCGAGACGTTAGCACGAGGCGATTTTGTTAAGATCGGCTCTGCCACGGAGCCTTTCCGAGCGTCGGCTGCCGCCTCGTCATGCATATGAAGGACGCGACCGGCGGATACCTTCCGCCGGTCGATTGCGTCGCGATTCCGGCCGCCGTTGTCAGTAGGTCCAGCGCTGGGCCTTCTGGATCAGGAAGTCGCGGAAGACCTGGACGCGCGCGACCGACTTCATCTCTTCCGGATAGACCAGATAGCTCTCGAGATGGGGCATCTCGGTCTCGCGCATCAGCTGCACCAGCGGCGAACCGGTCTCGATCAGATAATCCGGCAGCACCGCGATGCCGGCGCCCGAATCGACCGCCCGCTTCATCGCCGTGATGTTGTTGACGGTGAGGTGGATCGGGCGCGGGTTGCGGGCGTCCCGGCCGAGCGTGGCCAGTTGGTGCACCGCCGTCAGGTAAGACGGCGAGGTGCCGCCGAAGGTCAGCAGGCGGTGGTTGTCCAGATCCTCATGGCTCTTGGGTTCGCCGAAGCGCTTCACATAGGCCGGTGAGCCATAGACGTGGAAGTGGACGGTGAAGAGCTTGCGCTGGATCAGGTCCGGCTGCTGCGGCTGGCGCAGGCGAATCGCGATGTCGGCCTCGCGCATCGACAGGTCGAGTTCCTCGTCGGTGAGGATCAGGTCGACCTTGATGTCGGGGTAGAGATCGAGGAATTCAGCCAGGCGCGGCGTGAGCCAGTGCCCTCCGAGGCCGCGGGTCGCGGTGACCTTGAGTTCGCCCGATGGGTGCTCGCGCGTCTCGGACAGCTGAGAACGTGTCCGTTCGAGGCGTTGCGTCATCTCACGCGCGGCCCGCCACAGCAACTCGCCTTGCTCGGTCAGGATCAGACCGCGCGTATGGCGATGAAACAACGGCGCCCGGAGCTCGCGCTCAAGCGCGCCAATCTGCCGGCTGACGGCGGATTGACTGAGACCGAGAACATCGCCAGCTTTGGTGAAGCTGCCGGACTCGGCCACCGTATAAAAGATCCTGATGCGGTCCCAATCCACCGCTGTCCCCCCGTTATGCGTTTCACGCATGTTGGGGACTAAAGCGATGGAACGTCAACGCCTGCGTAGCAAGACAGCGCTGTTTTCGCACTGAATCTGGTTACTAAACCCATCAGATTCTGTGATGGATTGCGGATCCGCTCTTATTCCGCCGCCTTCAGGTGCTCAAGCTCGTTGGCCTGCAACCAGCGCTCGGCGTCGAGCGCGGCCATGCAGCCCATTCCGGCTGCGGTCACGGCCTGACGGTAATGCTCGTCGGTGACGTCTCCTGCGGCGAAGACGCCGGCGATGTTTGTCTCGCTCGTGCCCGGCGTGACGTCGAGATAGCCGGTTTCGTTCATGGCGAGCTGGCCAACAAAAAGTTCGGTCGCGGGCTTGTGCCCGATGGCGATGAAGACGCCATCGGTCTTCAACTCGCTTTCGGCGCCGGTCTTGAGGTCGCGCAGGCGCAGATGGGTGACGTTGGGGGGCTGCGTGCCGCCGCAGATCTCAGCGATCTCGCTGTTCCAGACGACCTCGATCTTGGGGTGCTTGAACAGGCGATCCTGCATCACCTTCTCGGCGCGCAGGCCGTCGCGGCGATGCACCAGCGTGACCTTGGCGGCGAGATTGGCGAGGTAAAGCGCCTCCTCGACGGCCGTGTTGCCGCCGCCGACGACGACGACCTCCTTGTTGCGGAAGAAGAAGCCGTCGCAGGTCGCGCAGGCCGAGACGCCGAAGCCCTGGAAGGTCTGCTCGGAGGGCAGGCCGAGCCATTTGGCCTGGGCGCCGGTGGCGATGATGAGCGCGTCGCAGGAATAGGTCTCGGCGCCGTCGCCCCAGAGCCGGAACGGGCGCTGCGAGAGGTCGACGCGGGCGATGTGATCGGAGACCATGCGGGTGCCCATGTGCTCGGCCTGCGCACGCATCTGCTCCATCAGCCAGGGACCCTGGATGACGTCGGCGAAGCCGGGATAGTTCTCGACATCGGTCGTGATCATGAGCTGTCCGCCGGCCTGCATGCCGGAGATCAGCACCGGTTCCATCATGGCCCGGGCGGCGTAGATCGCGGCGGTGTAGCCGGCCGGGCCCGAACCGATGATCATCACGCGGGCATGGGTGTGGGCCATGATCTGAGTTCCTGTTCCTGCAGCCTTGTCACATACGATGCCGGTGCGCCGATGCAAGCGTAGCCGACCTCAAGATCAGGCGAGATCGAGCTGCTGCCTGTGCATAAGCCAACGTTGCCTCAGGGCGTCGGCGATCGCTTGTGTCGAATCGACCGGCTCGTAGCTGGTGCCAGCGAGACGCCCCTCGAAGTGATGCACAGCGCCTTGCGCTTTGAGCGCTTCGAGGAATTTCGCCAGCTTGCCATGGCCGCCATGGGGCTCGAAGACCAGGATCGGTGCGCCCGTCGCCGTCGCCTCGCCAATCATGTTGGTTGAATCGGCCGTGGCGACGATGGCGTCGGCATTGGCGAGCAGCGCGACATAGGGGTTTTCGCCGCTGCCGTCCCACCACCAGCCGCCATGGCGGGAAAAGACCGCAGCCACCGCCCTGTCGAGCTCGGGCGTGGTGCGTCGCGAGCGCGAGCCCATCAGCGCCACGCCGGAGCGGGCGAGCGCGTCGAGCCGCTCCGTGAAGCGGGCGATGTCGTCGGGCCGGAAGCGGTGATGGCGGCTGTCGCCGCCGACCAGCACGGCGACACGGGGAGAGGAGAGGGCTGCGATAGCAGCCGGCGGGTGTTGCCTCGCCTGCGCCAGCCGCTCGGGTGCGAGCCGATGCGGTGAGGTCGTCGTGACCAGCACGTTTGGCCCGCGCAGGCGGTCATGTTCGGCCACCCAGATGAAGTCGGCCGCGCCGGCGCCGGTGCGCGGGTCCTTCAAGATGACGGTGAAGGTGCGCCCGTTCGAGGCCTTCTTGACCGCGCGGACGTAAGGAACGGCGCGCCGCCCCGAGGCGATCAGGATGTCGGGGAAGGGCGGGCGGATCGGGCTGTCTCGACGTTCCGGCCCTTCGTGCGGATCGATCGGCCCGCGCGGCATCAGCCAGGCCCAGGGCTTGCGCGGCGCGACGCGCCTGATCTCCGGCACGACGCCCAACCGTTCGGCAACGCCTATGCATTGGGGCTCATCGCCGGCTTTGCCGTCGGTCAGCGTCCAGATGGTCGGCAGGATGTCTGCGGGCGAGGAATCGGCAGGCAAGGCGGTCTCCGTGGCGCGGCACATGCCTTGTATCGCGCGGTGCCGACGTCTACACCAGCGCGACCTTTCTCCGGGGCCCCTTGTGCGATCCAAACTCGACGATATCGACGCGGCGATCCTGCGCGAGCTGCAGGCCGACGGACGCATGACCAATGTCGAGCTGGCAAGCCGGGTTGGAATCTCGCCGCCGCCCTGTCTGCGGCGGGTGCGCGCGCTGGAGGAGGCCGGGTTGATCACCGGCTACCGCGCCCAGCTTGATGAAGGCAAGCTGGGGTTCGATGTCGTCTGCTTCGCTTTCGTGCATCTGGCGAGCCAGGCCGAGGCCGATCTCGAGGCGTTCCAGGCGCGGATCCGGGCCTGGGCGGCCGTGCGCGAATGCTGGAAGCTCTCGGGCGACATCGATTTCGTGCTGAAATGCGTCGCGCCCGACCTGAAGGCCTTTCAGGATTTCGTCGGCGAACTGACCGGACTGCCCAATGTCCGCAATGTCCGCACGGCGCTGGCACTCGACCGGGTCAAGGACGAGCCGATCGTGCCGTTCGAGTGAGCGGATGGGCCTTGTTCGCCTCGCATGCGCCGAGGATCTTCCCGCGATCCTGTCGCTCTATGCCCAATTGAATGGGGGCGACGCTCTTCCAGATGCGACGTCGGCCGGCGAGACTTGGCGTCGCATTCTCGCGAGCGAGATGATGAGCGTTCATGTCGCCGATTTCGAGGGTGCCGTTGCCGCGACCTGCGTGACGATTATCGTCCCAAACCTGACCCGCAGTCAGCGCCCTTTCGCATTGATCGAGAACGTTGTGAGCGATGTGAAACTTCGCGGCCGCGGCCTCGGCAAGGCAGTGGTCCAGGCGGCGATCACGCATGCCTTCGCACAGGACTGCTACAAGGTGATGCTGATGACGGGACGCAGCGATCCAGCCGTGCTCGGTTTCTACGAAGCCTGCGGGTTCGAGCGTGGCAAGACGGCTTTCCAGATCAGGCAGCCCGCTCACCCGCCGAGATAGCGCTTGATCCAAAGCGAATTGTTCTCGATCAGCGCGGCGACGCGGCGCTGATCGACATCGGGCCGGTACCAGGCCCCGCCCGAGCCGGAATCGACGACCGAGAGGATCGGGAACGTCTGCAGCACCTCGCCGCGCGGGCCGAGCACCGTGATCTCGCTGTCGAAATTGTCGTTGCTGCCACCACCGCCCGTCGGCTTGCCGCCGCCGCTGCCGCCGGCGAAGCTCGACAGCCAGACGCCCTTGACGAGGACATGGAGCGTCGCGCCCTGGCCGCGCCGATAGAGTGGGCCAAGCGTTTCGGCGAGCTGGCGCTCCATCGCGACGCGGATGCGGTCTGCGTTCTCGCCCCAGCCCTGCCGGGCGATGAGCGAGGTATCGACGCGGATCGCGCCGATGGTGCGGGCCTGGGCGAGGGCGGACGTGACGAGCGGCGGCGAGAAGGCAAGCGCTGCGCCGGCCAGTCCCAGCGAGAGGAGGTTTCGACGCGTCGTCATCGGCTTGCTCCAGCGATCCTGCCGAAGATGTAATCCTCGCCTCGTCTTTGTCCAAGGGCCGGCCTTTGTAGCGCTCGTCATGGTCGGGCTTGTCCCGACCATCACCGTCTTCGTCCATCGAGAGCGGTGTTCAAGACGTGGATGCTCGCCGCAAGGGCGAGCATGACGGTGTAGGCCGGTCTATGGAGAAGCCGGTTGTCTCAGCGGAAGACGACGCTGACGACCTCGTAGGACTTGCCGCCGCCGGGCGTGTTGACCTGCACGGAATCGCCGACCTTCTTGCCGATCAGCGCGCGCGCGATCGGCGAGCCGATCGAGACCTTGCCGGACTTCACATCCGATTCCGGTTCGCCGACGATCTGGTAGTTCTTCTCTTCCTCGGTGTCGTCGTCGATCAGCTTGACCGTCGCGCCGAACTTGATCGTGTCGCTGCCGGCGAGCTTGGAGATGTCGATGATATCGGCCCGGCCGATCAGAGATTCGAGCTCCTGGATGCGGCCTTCATTGAGAGCCTGCGATTCCTTGGCGGCGTGATATTCGGCGTTCTCCGAGAGATCGCCATGGGCGCGCGCCTCCGAGATCGCCGCGATGATGCGCTGGCGCTGCACCTGCTGGCGATCCTTGAGCTCGGCCTCCAGAGCGGCAAAGCCGCCGGCGGTCATCGGAACCTTTTCCATCGTCTCGTCCCATCATCCGAAAGCGGGTGCGCACCGGCAGCTGCTTTGCTGCCCGCGCCCCGCTTCCTGTCGTTTGTAGAACTTCGTCGGCGCCGCGCTTTTCAGGCTGCGCGCACGAAGTAGGATTGCAGCGACCGTACTTCGAGATCGCCGCTGCAATAGGCCTTGATGCCTTCCGCAGCGGCGATCGCTCCGGCCAAGGTGGTATAATAGGGGACCTTGTGCAAGAGGGCCGTTCGGCGAAGGGAGCGCGAATCCACCAGCGCCTGCGGACCGTCGGTTGTGTTGAAAACGAGCTGGATTTCGCCGTTCTTGATCGCGTCGACAACGTGGGGGCGGCCCTCCAGCACCTTGTTGATCTTCGAGGCCGGGATGCCCTCCTCCTGGAGGAGGCGCAGCGTGCCGCCGGTCGCCAGCACGCGGAAGCCGAGATCGGCCAGAATCCGGACGCTTTCGACGATGCGCGGCTTGTCCTGGTCACGCACGGAGACGAAGACGGTGCCCTTGACCGGGACCTTGGAGCCGGCGCCGAGCTGGCTCTTGGCGAAGGCGATGTCGAAGGAGCGGTCGAGCCCGATGACCTCGCCGGTCGAGCGCATCTCGGGGCCAAGCAGCACGTCGACGCCGGGGAAGCGGGCGAAGGGGAAGACGGCTTCCTTGACGCCGACATGACCAAGCGGCTCGGCCTTGAGGCCGAAGCTCGCCAGGCTCTCGCCGGCCATGATGCGCGCGGCGATCTTGGCGACGGGGATGCCGACGACCTTGGCGACGAAGGGCACGGTGCGCGAGGCGCGCGGGTTCACTTCGAGCACATAGATGTCGCCGTCCTTGATGGCGTACTGGACGTTCATCAGCCCGCCGACGTCGAGCGCCAGCGCCATTGCGCGGGTCTGGCGCTCCAGCTCTGCGATCATCGCGGGCGAGAGCGAGCGCGGCGGCAGCGAGCAGGCCGAATCGCCGGAATGGATGCCGGCCTCTTCGATATGCTCCATGATGCCGGCGATGAAGGCGTCCTTGCCGTCGGCCAGGCAGTCGACATCGACCTCGATCGCGTCCGAGAGATAGCGGTCGAACAGCAGCGGGTTCTTGCCGAGCACCGTGTTGATCTGGCCGGTCTTGTCGTTGGGGTACTTGGCCTTGACCTCGGAGGGGATCAGCGAGGGCAGGGTGCCGAGCAGATAATCCTCGAACATGGCCTCGTCGCGGATGATCGCCATGGCACGACCGCCGAGCACATAGGACGGCCGCACGACGAAGGGCAGGCCGAGCTCGGCCACGATCATGCGGGCCTGCTCGACCGAATAGGCGATGCCGTTCTTCGGCTGCTTCAGATGCAGCTTGTCGAGCAGGCGCTTGAAGCGGTCGCGGTCCTCGGCGAGGTCGATCGCGTCAGGCGAGGTGCCGAGGATCGGGATGCCGGCCTGTTCCAGCGCATTTGCGAGCTTCAGCGGTGTCTGGCCGCCGAACTGGACGATGACGCCGTGGAGCGTGCCGTTCTGCTTCTCGGTCTCGAGGATCTCAAGCACGTCCTCGGCGGTCAGCGGCTCGAAATAGAGCCGGTCGGACGTGTCGTAGTCGGTCGAGACGGTCTCGGGATTGCAGTTGACCATGATGGTCTCGTAGCCGGCATCGCGCAGCGCGTAGCAGGCATGGCAGCAGCAATAATCGAACTCGATGCCCTGGCCGATGCGGTTGGGCCCGCCACCGAGAATGACGACCTTCTTCTTGTCGGAGGGGCGCGCCTCGTCGGCGGCCTTGCCGGCGAAGGGCATGGCGTAGGTCGAGTACATATAAGCCGTCGGCGAGGCGAACTCGGCGGCGCAGGTGTCGATGCGCTTGTAGACGGGGCGGACGTCGAGCGACTTGCGCAGCGCTTTGACCTCGGCCTCGGTCTTGCCCGCGACGGCAGCGAGGCGCTTGTCGGAGAAGCCCATCGCCTTGACCTGCCGGAAGGCGCCCGGCGTCTGCGGCAGGCCGAATGTGCGCACCTTCTCCTCGGTGTCGACGATGCCGCGCATCTGTTCGAGGAACCAGGGATCGATCTTGCAGCTTTCGTGAATCTGTTCGTCGGTGAAGCCGAAGCGCATCGCCTGGG
Source organism: Allobosea sp. P2_B12 (assembly GCF_056404835.1). Taxonomy (NCBI): domain Bacteria; kingdom Pseudomonadati; phylum Pseudomonadota; class Alphaproteobacteria; order Hyphomicrobiales; family Alloboseaceae; genus Allobosea; species Allobosea sp. P2_B12. Next base: position 586,686 of record NZ_JBFUDG010000002.1, read on the forward strand.
CGACCTGCAGGATGCGGTCGGGTGTCGGCGTCGAGAGCGCGGCCTTGATCGCGTTCTTGTCGTCGCCCTTGCCCATGCCCTCGACCTCGATCTCGTCGAGGCCGTCGAGCCCGGTTTCAAGCGAGCGCAGCGCCTTCTGGAGCGATTCCTGGAAGGTCCGGCCGATCGCCATGGCCTCGCCGACCGACTTCATCGCGGTCGTCAGGGTCGGCTCGGCGCCGGGGAACTTCTCGAAGGCGAAGCGCGGAATCTTGGTGACGACATAGTCGATCGTCGGCTCGAAGGACGCCGGGGTCGCGCCGCCGGTGATGTCGTTCTCGATCTCGTCGAGCGTGTAGCCGACGGCAAGCCGCGCCGCGACCTTGGCGATCGGGAAGCCGGTCGCCTTTGAGGCGAGAGCCGAGGAGCGTGAGACGCGCGGGTTCATCTCGATGACGATCATCCGGCCGGTCTCGGGGTCGACCGCGAACTGGACGTTGGAACCGCCGGTCTCGACGCCGATCTCGCGCAGCACCGCCAGCGAGGCGTCGCGCATGATCTGGTATTCCTTGTCGGTCAGCGTCAGCGCCGGCGCCACCGTGATCGAATCGCCGGTGTGGACGCCCATCGGGTCGATGTTCTCGATCGAGCAGACGATGATGCAGTTGTCCTTTTTGTCGCGGACAACCTCCATCTCGTACTCCTTCCAGCCGAGCACGCTCTCCTCGATCAGGACCTCGCTGGTCGGCGAGGCGTCGATGCCGCGCTCGACGATGTCGATGAACTCGCCCTTGTTGTAGGCGATGCCGCCGCCGGTGCCGCCCATGGTGAAGGAGGGGCGGATGATCGCCGGCAGGCCGATGTCGTCGAGGGCATCGAGCGCCTGGCCCAGCGTCTTGATCTGATGCGAGCGCGGCGTGTCGAGGCCGATCTTGGTCATCGCGTTGCGGAAGAGTTCGCGATCCTCGGCCTTGTCGATGGCTTCCGCGGTCGCGCCGATCATCTCGACGTCGAATTGCTCCAGCACGCTGATCTTGCTGCCGTCGGGTTGAACGATCGACTTCTTGTTGAGCGAGAGCGCGCAGTTCAGCGCGGTCTGGCCGCCCATGGTCGGCAGCAGGGCAAAGCCGCCGGGGAGCACGTTGCGTTCCTTCTCGATGATCTTGGCGACGATCTCGGGCGTGATCGGCTCGACATAGGTCGCGTCCGCCAGATCCGGATCGGTCATGATCGTGGCCGGGTTCGAATTGACCAGCACGATGCGGTAGCCCTCGGCCTTCAGCGTCTTGCAGGCCTGGGTGCCGGAATAGTCGAACTCGCAGGCCTGGCCGATGATGATGGGGCCGGCGCCGATGATCAGGATGGTCTTGATGTCTGTGCGCTTGGGCATGGGGCTCGGCTTTTGTCTCGGGCAGGCGCACGCCAACTGCCGTCCGATCGAGCGAGCGGGCCGGTGCGAGCGCCTGAGATGAATGCTAGGCGCTCGCTATAGAGGGGAGGAGCGGCGGGGGGAAGCGGAAACCGCTCCCGGCCCGCCTCAGCGCACAGGCTGGGCGGTCTGCTGCAGCGGCTCGACCTCCAGCACGCGGCGCGTTGGCCTGCGCCGACGCATGGCGACGAAGAGCACCGCGAGCGCGAGGACCTCGCAGGCGGCACCGACGAATCCGAGCCAGGCGGTGTCGCCGAGGCGCAGGGTCTGCTGGCCCAGCGCCGCGCCGGCCGCGATACCCAGATAGAGCGCCGAGGCATTGAGCGAGAGCGCCACGACGGCTGTGTCGGGCGCCATCGCGGCGAGCCTGGACATCTGCGAGGGGTGGCCTGCCCAGCCCGCTCCGCTCCAGACCAGCATCACCACGGGTATGACGAAGATCGCCGTCGCCGGCGGCAATGTGACCGCCACGAGCGAGGCGGCAATCAGCGAAAGTGCCAGCACGGTCAGCACCACCACCAGCGTCCGCTCCGGGCCGAATCGGTCGCTGGCGATGCCGCCGATCTGGTTGCCGAGCGCCGAGCCGATGCCGGAGACGATCAGCGCCGCACCGAGCCAGGGACCGGTGATGCCGGCATGGGCGGCGAGGAAGGGCGCGATATAGGTGTAGAGCGTGAAGGCGCCGGTGGTCCACAGCATGGTCGTGGCGAGCGCCAGCAGGATATCGCCGCGCCGCGCGACGGCGAGCCGCTCGCGCAGGGAGTTGGTGCCGCGCGGCAGGCCCGATGGCAGCTTCACCAGGAGGCCGGCGAGCGCCAGCGCACTGAACAGGGCGACCAGCAGGAAGGCGAGATGCCAGCCGCCGAAGCCGACGATGGCTGTTCCGAAGGGCACGCCGAGAATCAGCGCTACCGTCATGCCGCCGGTGACGAGCGCGATGGCGCGGCCGCGCCGCTCGGGCGGCACCAGCGCAACCGCAACCGCATTGGCGGCGGGCATGTAGACACCGGCCGCCAGCGCCATGACGACGCGCGCCACCATGACCGAGGTGAAGTCGGTTGCCAGCGCCGCGCCGAGATTGGCAAGGCCGAAGACCGTCATCGCGCCGGCCAGCACGAGCTTGCGGTCGACGGTGCCGAACACGGTCGAGAGCACCGGCGAGCCGACCGCATAGGCCAGCGCGAAGATCGTGATCAGCCAGCCCGCGGTGTCGACCGAAACGCGCAGGCCCGTCGAGAGATCGGGCAGGATGCCGGTGATGATCAGTGTGCCCGTGCCAATGGCGAAGGCGCCGCCGGCAAGCCAGAGGAGACGTGTATCCATGGCAGCGCCCTCGCTTGAGCAGAGGCGCGAGATGTCGCCGCGCCTCGGGAATTTCAACGAACGTTGAATTTAGGTCGGTGTCGCCTCGCGTCAAGGCTAATTTCAACGAATGTTGAATATTGTCAGGAGCGCGTCGATCTCCTATCTGGGATGGATGAAGCCGGTCTTTCACCCCGATATGGACACCGTCGAGCCGGCAGCGGTCTTCGCCGCGCTGGCCGATCCGATCCGGCTCGGCATCGTCGTGGCGCTCGCCGACGGCACGGAAGTCGAGGCGCGCTGCGGCAGCTTCAACGGCCTCGCCTCGCCCTCGCTGCTGACTTACCACTTCACCAAGCTGCGCGAGGCCGGCGTGACCCGTGTGCGGGTGGAGGGAACATCGCGCCTCATCAGCCTACGCCGCGAGGAGTTCGACCTGCGCTTCCCCGGCCTGCTCGACAGCGTCATCGGGGCGGCGCGGCGCGACGCCAACCTGCCGCGAATCCCCTGCGTGCAAGCTGTCGAAGATGGGCTGCCGGCCTGACGCCGGCTTTCTCAGATTCGTTCAGGCTTCGTTGGGGCAAGGCCTGTATAAGCTCGGGCCATGCCGCTTCGCCGATACCCGCGCCAGTCGCGCCAACTCCTGGCCTATGTTTTCTCCGGCGGCATCACCGCCGTGGCGCATTACGGTGTGCTGGTCGGGCTGGTCGAGCTCGCCCATGTCGATCCGGTGCCGGCGACGCTGGCGGGTTTCGTCGTCGGTGCGGTCGTGTCCTACATCCTCAACCGCTGGCTGACTTTCGACGCGAGCCACAGCCACGCGCAGGCGACCTGGCGCTTCGCCCTGATCGCCGCCGGCGGCTTTGCGCTGACCGGCGTGCTGATGCATCTGTTCGTGGCGCGGGCGGGCCTGCCCTATCTGCCAATGCAGTTCGTCACGACGGGAATCGTGATGGTGTTCTCGTTCCTCGGGCACAAGTTCTTCAGCTTCGCCGATCGGGCCGCGTGACTGATCAACCTCGTTGCGTTCAGCGTGCGTACCAGTCCTGAGGGTCGATGCCTTTGCGGGTCATGCCGGGCGGCACGGCGACGATGATCGGCTTGTGGGATTTGCAGGATACGTCGCCGCCGCAGACGACGTATTCGGAGTAGTAGGCACGCCGGCCCGGTGCATCCTTGGTCTGGGCGAAGACAAGGTACTCGCCGGGCGGCAGCGACAGCATGTAGCGCGTGCCGCCGCGCTGGCGTGTCTTGCGCGAGGAGCAGGTCAACTGCTTCGAGCCGATCTCTTCGCCGCAGACCTGCATGTCGGGCGGGATGTAGTCGCTTGGATAGGAGAGTTCGCCTTCGACGGTGCCGTTGGATCCTGCGGGTTGGGGCATCGTCTGAGTTGCGGCAGGCGAGAGGGTAAGCGTCGAAGCACCGCTCGTCGCGGCCCTGGGTGGAGGGGCCTGCGGCACGGAGGCTCGGGCGAGTTTTCCGGCCAGCGCTGCGCGCAGCAACTCCTGCATCGGCGCGTCAGGACGACCGAAGAAGCGTTCACGGGTTGGGTTGGCCGTTTTTTGAAGGGCCCACACCGCTTGGCCGGAACGATCGATCAGGACGACGAGTTTGTTGTCGGCACAGTCATGCGGCTGGCAGAGTTCCGCGACCGTCCATTCCCTACCGCTTGCATCGCGTTGGACTTCGGGTGCGGAAGCAACGCCGTCGAGGCCCGGAATCCAGGAATCCCAGCGTTCAAAGCGCTCGCCCTTGAGAATCTGGGTCCAGGCCGCCTTGATCCACGATGTCTTGAGCAGACCCTGCGCGTGCTCCTGGGCCGACGCGTTGGTCAATGTCAGCGTCGAAAACGCGATCGCGATTGCAGCTGAGCGCCATGCCTGCATCACCCGAATTCCCGTCCGCGTTTATCTATCCCAGCTTAGTATCGGCTACAGGTCCGGCGGTTCAAGCGGTGATCGGGATCGGCGGGTCTTGCGATTCAGTGAGTACACGCCGCCCGTATCATGAGATGTCGCCCAGGATTTTGCGTCCCGCAGCCAGATCGGCCAGCAGCGCGACGTGCACGTCGAGCGCGTCGATGACCGGATAGCCGGGGCTCTGCCCTTCGAAGGCCAGGTTGAGGTCGGTGCCGGCGAGGACGACGGCGTCGGCTCCCGTGGCGATCATGCGCCGTCCGGCATCGAGAAAGCGCTCCCGTTGCTCGGTTGAGCAGGTGCCGGCGACGGCGACGTCCTGGTAGGCCTGACCGAGGATCTCGATCTCGTCGTCGAGCGCGATTGCTTCCGTGCGCGCGAGTTGGCCGTAAAGGCGCGTACGCATCACCACCCGCGTTCCCAGCAGTCCGATCCGCTTGATGCCCTGCGCGACGAAATAGGCATCAAGCGGGGCGACGGCGGAGACGATCGGCAAGGGCGACAGCGCCACCAGCTCATCCAGGCAGAAATGCGCCCCAAGCGAAGACAGGGCGATGCAGTCGCAGGCGGCGTCGTTCAAACGCTGGACGAGGGGCAGGAAGGCCTGCGCCTGCTGCTCCCTGCGGTCGGCCAGATTGTTGCGGATCAGCTCCTGAATCTCGCCATGAACGATCGTCAGCTCCAGCCGTGCCACGCCACGCGCTGCCGCCGCAGCCGTCAGGCGCTGATAGTAGACGATCGTTGCCGCAACGCCGATGCCGCCGATCAGGCCGATATGCATGGGAGATGTCCTTACAGGGGCGCCGACGACGGGCTGGGCTCTGCCGGCTTCGTTCCCGCGAACGTCATCCGGTGCGGGTTGTGGCCGAAATTGCGCTGACGCTGCACGTCTTCATAGCCGGCGGCGTGGATCATCCCGGCGATGTCGGCCTCGGCATAGGTCGAGAGGCCGTATTGCGCCCGGAGCTTGCGGTACTCCGAGAAGACGGTGCGGACGAGGCCGGCGAGCGCAGCGATCAGGAAACCGCCACGCCAGGCGAAGGCCAGAAGCTGCGAGGCGTCCGTCAGGGGGCTGACATCGGGCGGGATCACATCGGCGACGACGAGCTTGCCGCCGGGCTTGAGCTTGCCGCGCCAGAGCACCAGCAGGGCTTCGAGCTCGCTTCTGGAGAGATACTGGATCAACGAATTGGCAACGACGAGATCGAAGGTCGCCTCGGGCAGCGCCTCGACTTCCTCGGGCGAGACGACCGAGACATTGGCCTTGCCGCCGAGCATGGCGCGCAGCTTCTCGCGCACGCTGGGCGCGGCCTCGCAGAGATAGAGTCGGCCACAGGCGGAAGCGACGCGGGCGGCATCGAGGGCCTCGCCGCAGCCATGGTCGAGAACGACGGCATCACGCGTTGGGATATGGCCGATCAGGTCGGTGGCGATCTGGCGGTAATGCAGGGCCTTGTGGCGCGGCGAGACATAGATTGCGTGCTCGCCGTTCCAGAAATCGCGCCAGGACATCGTCTCGCCGTTCCCCAGGGATCGCGCCCAAGCCTGCGGCGCAGCGGCGAGCACTATGACGAGGGTTAGCTCCTTAGCAAGCCGTGCCGCGGCTCAGAGCGGCGAGACGACCCGTTCGTCATGGCTGTGGATGAAGGTGAGCGCGGCGCCTCGGAACATGGTCCAGGCCGGGACCGCATCGTCGGGAGATTTCGGCTGTGGGAGAGGCTTTGCCTCTTCGGCATCGAGTTGGTCGGCGGTGAGAACGCTGTCGGGATCGATCCTCGCCGAGCGGCACAAAGCGCGGGCAATTCGGGTAATTCTCTCGTCTTCCATGGCAGGCTCCGGCAAAGTCCAGCGCTTAAACGCCGATCCCGCCCGCCGGTTCCGAGCGACGCGATTTTTCCTGATCACATCCGATCGCTGTTTCGCCGCCACTGGCATGCAGCCCATCCCCCGATCTCCTGCGTCATGGACTGATCTCACTTGGCATCCGGGTCCTGTGCGAAGCGGATGCCGATCTCGCCGTTGCGGACCCAGACGATCGTCGCGACCGCCGAGAAATCCATGGCGTCGTCGCAGAGATGCAACTGCATCGGCAGGGGGCGATCGTTTTCCGGCTTCAGCCTGGCGCCGGTCGCCGACAGGTCAAGGATGCGGCACTCGACCAGGAAGCGCCGCGAGCGGTCGAACAGCTTCGCCATCCGCAGATGCGACCGCCACCGTTTCGAGGCTCGCTTATCCATCCCGCCGTCCATCTCGCCCTAAGCTTTCCGAGGGGCACGCTAAGGGCCGAGGATGGAGCGAGGCTGGCGTTGCAGGGAGGGCATTCCGGCAGCGGTTCCCAGCGTGGAGCGAGATGCTCTAAGGTCAGCTCGAATCCAGAGGGCTGCGATGTTCCTGCTACCGCGTTTGCTGAAGAACTTCGTCAGGCTGGGGCGCCTGACAGTCATCACGCCCGACAACAAGCGCCATGTCTTCGGGCCGGGGCCGGGCGAGTTGCTGTTCGCCGGTGTCGTCAAGACCGCGCCGGCGGTGACGGTACGCTTCCATGACGACCGTATCGAGCGCGAGCTTTTCCTCAATCCCGAGCTGGCGCTGGCCGAAGGCTATATGGATGGCCGGATCGATTTCGAGGAAGGCTCGATCCACGATCTGCTGACGCTGTTCTGGCTGCAACGCAAGGAGTTGCGCAAGCATCCGATCCAGAAGGTCATCCGCAATGTCCGCTTCCGGATCAGGCGCTTCCGGATGCACAATCCGCTCGGCGTCGCGGGCAAGAAGGTCAAGCACCACTACGACATCCCGACCGAGTTCTACAGGCTCTGGCTCGACGAGACGATGACCTATTCCTGCGCTTACTGGCATTCTCCGGATGTCGGATTGGAGAACGCGCAGCAGGCCAAGCTCCGGCATATCGCCGCCAAGCTGAATATCGAGCCGGGGATGACCGTGCTCGATATAGGTTCGGGCTGGGGGCAGCTCGCGATCTATCTCGCCAAGGCCTGCGGCGCGAAGGTGACCGGCTTGAACGTTTCGCCCGACCAGATGGCGGCGGCGCAAAAGCGCGCCGATGCCGCTGGCGTCGGCGATGCCGTCACCTTCATCAACAAGGATTATCGCGAGCTCGGGGGCCGCTTCGACCGGGTCGTCTCGGTCGGCATGATGGAGCATGTCGGCGTCGCGCATTACCTCGAATATTTCGAAAAGATCCGCGACCTGCTCACGCCCGACGGCATTGCGCTGGTGCATTGCATCGGCCGTGTCGGCCCGCCGGGCTTCACTGGCCCGTTCTTCGACAAGTACATCTTCCCCGGCGGCTATGCCCCAGCGTTGTCGGAGGTGTTCGCGGCGGTCGAGCAGACCGGGCTGTGGTCGTCCGATTGCGAGTTCTGGCGCCGGCACTATCACTGGACGCTGGAAGCCTGGCGCGAGCGCTTCATGGCGCACCGCCCTGAGGTCGTCGCGATGATGGGCGAGCGCTTCGCGCGGATGTGGGAGTTCTATCTCGGCGCCTGCTCGGTCTCCTTCGACATCGGCGGCGACATGGTGTTCCAGCTCCTGCTCGGCCCGCACAAGAGCGCCGTTCCGGTGATCCGCGACTACATAACCGATGTCGAGAAAGCACTGGAAGTGCGCGGCTTCTGACCGTTCAGATGGTGAAATCCAGCGCCAGCATCGTCTCGTCATGGAAGACGCCATCTATGCACAGTGCCTTGGGCTGGATGCCGTAGCTGCGGAAGCCGAGCCCTTCGTAGAGGCGCTGCGCCGGATGGTTGTCGACGCCGACATCGGCGTGAAGCATCCGCACATGTTCGCGCGCATGGGCGATGACGGCCGCGACCAGCGCGGTCGCGATGCCGCTCCCGCGCCCGGCCGGCGCGACATAGACGCCCCAGAGCAGGCCGATATGGCGCTTTTTCTCGCCGCCATAGGCCAGGAAGCCTGCCATCCCGATGAGGGCATCCTCCTGGAAGGCGCCGTAGATGCGGCTCGGTGGCTGCGGTGTGATCCGCGCCGCGAACCAGGCGAGCAGCTGTGCCGCCTCCTCGTCATGGCTCGCGCCGAAGGCTTCCGGCGTCTCGGCAAGTGCGCTCAGGCGCAAGCTCCGATAGGCCGGCGCATCCTCTGCCGTGAGTAGCCGGATCGTCGCGGTGGTCAGCTCAGTCATGCGCGGCGATCTCCCCGGCGAGCGCTGCGAGCTTCGTCACCGTGTTCCAGTTCCGCGCCGTGCCCTTCACGCCGAGACGGCGCTCGATCAGGGCGTTGGTGAGCTTCGAGCGGCCTACGCCTTCGGCGTAGTAGACGAACAGGTCGCGACCACACAGCGCGATCGTCTCAGGGCCGTCGTAACCCGAGGTGAGGCGTTCGAGCGCTCCGACTTCTGGCGTCGAGGCCAGGGCGATGTATTGGAGGAACTTCGGATCCTGTCCGGCCGAGAGCGGTAGCGGATTCTCGGCGATAGCCTCGGCGAGCGCGCTCCGGCTGCGGGCGATCACGTCGGGTGCATAAGGGAATTCCTTCGCCAGGGCAGCCTTCAGCCGGGCGGCAGCCTCGCCGGTGTCGCCATCATGGCTGGCGACGAGGTTTCCGCTTTGCAGCAGCGTCGTCGGGTGGCGGAAGCCCAGCGCCGCGGCGATGCCGCGCAGGGCCTCCATCCTGATCGTCGTGGCGCCGCCGACATTGACGGCGCGCAGGAGGAAAATCGTCACGGGCATGGCGGCGACTATCGCAGTCGCGTCCCGTGGAAGGAAGCCCGCGCCTCAGCGCTTCAGGTTGACGAGCACGACGCCGCCCAGCGCCATGGCGCCTCAGCCTGCTATTCGGCTGCGGACGCTGCCGCCATGTCGGCCCAGACCGCCTCGAACATATGGCCCTCGGTGTCCTCGAAGGCGCGAGTGTAGAGCCAGCCCATATCGTTGGGCGCCCGCGGGTCGGCCTTGCCGCCCGCGACGGCGGCGGTCTCCACGATGGCATCGACTTCGGCGCGGCTGTCGAAGGTCAGGGCCAGCAGGACCTCTGTTGTCGCATGGGCATCAGAGATCGGCTTGGGCGTGAAGGTCGCGAAATAGTCATGGGCGAGCAGCTGGAAGGTGATCGCGTCGGACCAGACCATACTCGAGGCCTGATGGTCGCTGAACTGTTCGTTCTTCTGGCAGCCGATCGCCTCGTAGAAGCCCGTGGCCGCGACGATGTCCTTCACGGGGAGGTTCACGAAGATCGTCTTGGTCATGGCAATTGGTCTTTCTCTTTGTGCTTCAAGGTTTTGCGGGGTGAACAGGTTTCCGATCAGAGAAATTCCTGCTGGATCGTGTCGTTCGGATGGATGCAGACGAGCTCGAGCCGGCCGTCTCCGACATTGCAGAAGCGGTGCGGAAACCCAGCGGAAGCGACGACGATGTCGCCGGGAAAGGCGCGGGTCTTGTCGTCGCCGACGGTGAACTCGGCCTCGCCTTTCCTGACGATCCAGGTCTCGGGATAGGGGTGGACATGCAGGCCTACCCCGCCGCCGGGCTCGGCATCGACGAGGAAGAACGAAGCGTTGCTGCCGAACTGCCGGCCCTCGAAGCGGACTGTCCGGCTCTGGCCGGGCTGCGGTTCCTGATGACGGATGATTGCGAACATGGCTGCCTCCTGATTGGTGCGGCTGAGGTATCTTGACGAGAAGATATCTACACGGCAGGTATCTTCCCGTCAAGACATTTCTCTTCCTGTCGAGATATTTTTGCCGGCGGCATTCGGGCGGTGTATGTTTCGCCTGTGGAATCAACAGCCAAGGCGGGCCATGACGGGCGGAACTGACGGCAAGGGGGCGCGCATCGACGACCATGTCGATCGGCTGCGGCGGCAATGGGCGCGGGAATTGCCCGACCTCGACACCGAACCGATGGCGGTGCTGGGCCGGGCCTTTCGCCTGTCGAACCTGGTTCGCCCTAGCATCGAGGCGACCTTCGCGGGCTTCGATCTCGACCGTGGCGAGTTCGACGTGATCGCGACCCTGCGCCGCTCCGGGCCGCCCTACCGGCTGACGCCGACGGAGCTGTATTCCTCGCTGATGATCTCCTCAGGCGGCCTGACCCACAGGCTCGACCGGCTGGAAAAGGCCGGGCTGATCCGGCGCGAGAAATCGCCGCATGACGGCCGCAGCGTCCAGGTCGCGCTGACCGAAACCGGAGCCCTGCGTGTCGAGGAGGCTTTTCGCATGGATATGGCGAACGAAGCCGTCTTCCTGCAGCCGCTCGATGCGGAGGAGCGCGAGGCGCTCGCCGATCTGCTACGAAAGCTGATCATCGGCATCGAGGCCGGATCGAAGGGGAGCGGCCGGCCGAACCCCGATCGAGACTAGGCCGGGGACGCGGCCAGCGTATGCGCCTTCTCGCTCAGCGCTTCAGGTTGACGATCACGACGCCGCCCAGCGCCATGGCGCCGCCGATGATGCCGAACAGGGTCGGGATTTCGCCGAGCCAGAGGAAGCCCATCAGCGTCGCCATCGGCGGCACGCAGTACTGGAAGTTGGCGGCGCGGCCGGCCGGCAGGCGCGACAGCGTGATCGCCCAGGTGCCATAGGCGATCAGGCTCGGCACCACGGCGAGATAGACCACGGACCAGAACGAGACGCTTGGAGCGATTTGCGCCTGCGCTATCGCGGCCGGCAGGAAGGGCAGCAGGACGAAGCCGCCGATCGCCTGGTTCCAGGCCGCCACCGAGAGCGGCTTGTAGCGGGCGAAGAGCGGCTTCTGCACCACCGTGGTGATGGCGTTGCAGAAGGCCGCGCCCAGGATCAGCAGGACGGACAGCCCGATCTCGACATCGAGACCCTTGCCGAGCGCGATCAGCCCGATGCCGGCGAAGGACAGCGCGGTGCCGAGCCAGGCCGTCAGGCTGAAGCGCTCGCCCAGCAGCATCATGGCGAGCACGGCGGTCATGATCGGGTTGGTGTTGATGATGAAGCTGGCGGGTCCCGCCGGCACGATGCGCTGGCCGAAATTCAGCAGCACGGCGTAAGCCGCGATGAAGACGACGCCGCCGACGAGGAAGCGCCAGATATCGGCGCGCTCCGGCAGCTTTGCGCGCGTGGCGAGGAGGAAGAGCGCGGCGGCGCCCCCGGCCATGGCGAAGCGCAGCGAGGCCATTTCGGCGGGGCCGAAGCCGGCGAGCCCCGCCCGGATCGCCGGGAAGGACGAGGCCCAGGCGGTGACCGTGAAGGTGATCGTAAAAAGGAGTGTGCCGTCGAGCCGGGCGGCTGGTGCGGGCGCGGGGCAGGTGGTGGCGGTCGACATGGCGGGGCTCCGTCGAAGCTTGCGACCACGCCCATAGATACCCCGTCGAGCTGATTGACAAACGACCAATTCGAGCATGAGCTGTGAGCGTGGATCACAGCTCAACCTTGCCGCCCTTGGAGTCGCTGCGGGCTTTCGAGGCTGCTGCTCGTACCGGCAGCTTCTCGGCGGCCGCCGCCTCGCTGAACCTGACCCATGGCGCGGTCAGCCGGCAGGTGGCGCGGCTGGAGCATTGGCTGGGCCTGCGCGTCTTCCAGCGCCAGGCGCGCGGCGTCGCGCTGACCTCGGAGGGGCAGCACCTGCTGCAGCGCACGCAGGAAGCCTTCGCGCTGATTGCCGACACCTCGGACCGTTGGCGCGAGCAGCGCGGCGCGGCGGTGGTGCGCGTCAGCGCGCCGCCCTCGGTTTGTTCGCTGTGGCTGATGCCGCGGTTGGCGACACTGGAAGGGCAGGAACCGGCGCTGCGCCTGGCGCTGCAGGCTGAGCACCGCAGGGTCGATTTCGAGGAAGAGGGCGTCGATCTCGGCATTCGCTGTGGCCGGGGCGGTGCACCGGGCCGGATCTCGCTGAAGCTGTTCGAGGAGTGGTGTTTTCCGATCGCCTCACTGAGGCTGGCTGCTGCGATCGGGGAGGGGGAGCCGCAGCGCCTGCTGGCGCATCCGCTCATCCATGATTCCGATGCCGCCGGCTGGCGCGCCTGGTTTGCGGCGCAGGGACTCGACTACCGCCCGCGCCCGCAGGATCGCCGCTTCGACGATTACAACATCGTGCTGGATGCGGCTGCCCACGGGCTTGGTATCGCGCTCGCCCGGCCGCCTCTGGCGCAGGAGCAGATCGAAAGCGGCCGGCTGGTGCAGGTGGACCAGCGCACCGCGCTCAACCCGGTGGCCTATTGGCTGGATCGGCCGCTCGGCGCCCCGCGCACGGCGGCGGCGACCCTGGCAAGGCGGATCACGACGGAAGCCGGCACAACGGCCGAGGCGCTCGCGGCCTTCCTCGATCCGCAGGCGCCGGCAAGCTGAGGATCAGCTCAGGCTGTGGCGTGGGCGGGCGATCTCGCCGCGCTGGCTGGCGCGCGCCATCTCGAAGCTGTCGGCGATGCGTCTGGCCCGGACGATGAAGGCCTCGGCGATGTCGGGCGCACCGCAGACCTCCGCGGCGGTCTCCTCGAACAGGGCGAGCCAGCGGTCGAAGTGGTGCGCTTCCAGCGGCAGGATCAGATGCGGGCGCATCGGCCGGCCCTGATAGCGCCCGGTGCGCAGCATCACCGAACTCCAGAAATCGGTGATGTTGGCGATGTGCTCGTCCCAGTCATGCACCGCACCCATGAAGATCGGCCCGATCAGCGCATCCTCGCGCGCCCGCTCGTAGAAGCGCCGCACCAGCGCCGCGATCATCGCATCCGTGATCGCGGGGTGGGCGGCACCGGGCTGGGTCAGCGGATTGTCGGTCATGGGCAATGGGCTCGTGGTGGATCATTGGAAGGAGTGCTTATCCAGTTCGGCCAACCCGTTCCTTGATCTGTATCGCCGCGGCATCCAGCGAAACTCCGGTGAAGGAGGCCGTCATTGCGAGCGAAGCGAAGCAATCCAGTGGGGGCATAGAGCACTGCCGCTCCTGGATTGCTTCGTCGCGAAGCTCTTCGCAATGACGAAAAGCGGTCGGCATTCAAGGCGTAGTCTTGTTTTCTCAAGTGACGTGGCTAACTCCGCAGGCCCGGCGCTTCCTGGCCCGTGCGCGCGACATACTCAGTATAGCCGCCGCCAAAGGCGTGGACGCCCTCGGGCGTCAGTTCCAGCGTGCGGTTCGACAGGGCCGCCAGGAAATGACGGTCGTGGCTGACGAAGAGCATCGTGCCCTCATATTGCGCGAGCGCATTGATCAGCATCTCCTTTGTGGCGATGTCGAGATGGTTGGTCGGCTCGTCCAGCACAAGGAAATTCGGCGGATCGTAGAGCATCGTCGCCATCACGAGGCGGGCCTTCTCGCCGCCCGAGAGCACACGGCAGCGCTTTTCGACATCGTCGCCGGAGAAGCCGAAGCAGCCGGCGAGCGCGCGCAGCGAGCCCTGTCCGGCTTGTGGGAAGCGGTCCTCCAGCGACTGGAAGATCGTGCGGTCGCCCTCCAGCACTTCCATGGCGTGCTGGGCGAAATAGCCCATCTTGATGCTGCCGCCGAGGGCGACCGTGCCGTCATCGGGCGCGGTCGATCCGGTCACCAGCTTCAGCAGCGTCGACTTGCCGGCACCGTTGATGCCCATCACGCACCAGCGTTCCTTACGGCGGACCTGGAAGTCCAGCCCCTCATAGATCGAGCGGCTGCCATAGCGCTTGTGCACGCCCTTGAGCGTGACGACATCCTCGCCGGAGCGCGGCGCCGGCTGGAACTCGAAGGAGACGGTCTGGCGGCGCTTGGGCGGCTCGACCTTCTCGATCTTGTCGAGCTTCTTGACGCGGCTCTGGACCTGCGCCGCATGCGAGGCGCGCGCCTTGAAGCGCTCGATGAAGGCGATCTCCTTGGCGAGCATCGCCTGCTGGCGCTCGAACTGCGCCTGCTGCTGCTTTTCCGATAGCGCGCGCTGCTGCTGGTAAAACTCGTAGTTGCCGGAATAGCTGGTCAGCGCGCCGCCATCGATCTCGATGATCTTGCCGACGATGCGGTTCATGAACTCGCGGTCATGCGAGGTCATCAGCAACGCGCCTTCATAACCCTTCAGGAACGATTCCAGCCAGATCAGGCTCTCGAGGTCGAGATGGTTCGAGGGCTCGTCGAGCAGCATGGCGTCGGGTCGCATCAATAGGATGCGGGCGAGCGCGACGCGCATCTTCCAGCCGCCCGACAGCGCGCCGACATCGCCGTCCATCATCTCCTGACTGAAGCCGAGGCCGGCGAGAACCTCGCGGGCGCGCCCGTCGAGCGCATAGCCGTCCAGCTCCTCGAAGCGACCCTGGACCTCGCCATAGCGGGCGATGATCTCGTCCATGTCGTCGGCGCGATCGGGGTCGCCCATCGCGGCTTCCAACTCGCGCAGTTCGGCAGCGACGGCGCTCACCGGGCCGGCACCGTCCATCACGGCCGAGGCTGCGCTCATGCCCTTCATGTCGCCGACATCCTGGCTGAAATAGCCGATGGTGACGCCGCGATCGACCTGGACCTGGCCCTCGTCGGGCTGCTCCTCGCCGGTGATCATGCGGAACAGCGTGGTCTTGCCGGCGCCGTTGGGGCCGACGAGGCCGACCTTCTCGCCCTTGAGAAGCGAGGCCGAGGCCTCGATGAAGACGATCTGCTGGCCGTTCTGCTTGCCGATATTTTCGAGACGGATCATGGTTCTGCGTGGGCTTCCTGCGTGATGCTGCGCTGCAATAGGGCAGGAATGCCCGGCGTGGAAGGGCCGGCGGCATTGGCTGCGGCAGCGGGCCGCGGCTGGTCATGCGCCGCATCCAGCGCCGCCGTGATCTCGCGGGCATGGGCGAAGAAGCGCTCGCGCACCGCCCGTGCATGGGGATTGGCGCGCTCGATGGCGTGGAAGACGGATGGTGCGTCGTGCCGGACCATCTCGGTTGCCTGCATCAGCAATTCGAAGCTGCGGGTCGTCATCCGGCGCGGCAGGGGGCCCATGCCGATCAGGATCTTGGCGACGAGATGGGTCAGGCCCTGCACCATGGCCATGTCGCGGTCATGGGCGTCCGGCGTCGTCAGGATGACGTCGAGCTTCAACCTGCGCCGCAGGAAGGCAGCGATCCGCTCGGCGCTGCTGCTTCTGATCGGGCACAGCGCGAGCTTCAGCCCAGCAATGCCGTTGCGGGCGCTTTGCGGGCCGAACAAGGGATGGGTGCCGATGATCTCGACGTGATCGGGCAGACCGGCGAGGAGCTGTCGGGCGGGCTCGATCTTGACCGATCCGACATCGAGCACGATCGCCCCGGTTCGCAGATGCGGGCGCAGGGTCGCGATGGCGTCGGCCATGGCGTCGACCGGCACGGCCAGGATGACGATGTCGCAGGCCGCAACCTCGGCGATGCCGCCCGGCACGAGGCCGCGGCCGGATGGGGCGGGCTCGGGTGGCCGAGCCGGATCGAACACGACCAGCGGCAGATGCGGCTGGAGATGGCGCGCCATCAGCCGGCCGAAGGCGCCGAAGCCGAGCAGGCCAATGGAGGAGAAGGATTTTCGTTTGGTCGACATCGTCCTGGTCCCTGAGAGGGCCGCGATGCCGGGTGACTGCCAAATTTCAACCGCCAGCGCGGCGGTTGAGCATGAGAATGCGACCCGCCTTATGAGGACGGGGCGTAATAGTTCCGGGCGAGGCAGATCGCTTGGCTCATGGCCTGCTTGAAGCGCAGGTGACGGGCGCCGTCAACGCCAGCGAGCAGCCTTGATCCTCTGGCGCAAAGGCTCGGTCATTCCGGACAAGCCGCGAAGCGGCGCCGATCCGGAATCCATCGGAGGTCTCAGGAGCCTTACGATGGATCCCGGGGCAAGCCCGGGATGAGGTCGAGGTTCGGAGCCGGGGCGTATGGCCTGCAAAGAACGCCGCCTCAGGCCGCCGTCTTCGCCTTTTCCTTGTCCATCATCTCGACGAAGCGCTTGAAGAGATAGTGGCTGTCCTGCGGGCCGGGCGAGGCTTCGGGGTGGTGCTGGACGCTGAAGGCAGGGCGGTCGGTGAGTGCGATGCCGCTGTTCGAGCCGTCGAAGAGCGAGACATGGGTCTCGACCGCATGGGCCGGCAGCGAGGCCGGATCGACCGCGAAGCCGTGGTTCATCGAGACGATCTCGACCTTGCCGGTGGTCTTGTCCTGGACCGGATGGTTCGCGCCGTGATGGCCCTGCTTCATCTTCATGGTCTGGCCGCCGATGGCGAGCGCCATCATCTGGTGGCCGAGGCAGATGCCGAAGGTCGGGACCTTCCTGTCGAGCAACTCCTTGATGACCGGCACGGCGTATTCGCCGGTCGCGGCCGGGTCGCCCGGGCCGTTGGAGAGGAAGATTCCGTCCGGCTTCAGCGCCATGATGTCGTCGGCGCTGGCGGTCGATGGCACGACGGTGACGTCGCAACCCGCCTTGGCCAGCAGGCGCAGGATGTTGCGCTTCACGCCGTAGTCGATGGCGACGACCTTGTGGGCGACGCTTTCGCGCTTGCCGTAGCCGACCGGCCACTGCCAGGGCGTCTCGGCCCAGTCATAGCGCTGGGCCGAGGTGACCAGCGGCACGAGGTCGAGGCCGGCCATATCAGGCAGATCGGCCGCAAGCTTCTTCAGGCGCGCAACGTCGAAGACTCCGTCCGGCGCATGGGCGAGGATCGCGTTCGGCATGCCGTTGTCACGGATCAGCGCGGTCAGCGCGCGGGTGTCGATGCCGCAGATGCCGACGATGTTGCGCGCCTTCAGCCAGGCATCGAAATGCCGGTTGGCGCGCCAGTTCGATGGCTCGGTGATGGCGGCGTGGAGGACGACGCCGCGCACGCCCGACGATGCCGCGGCGTTGACGGTTTCGGTGTCCTCCTCGTTCACGCCGACATTGCCAACATGGGGGAAGGTGAAGGTGATGATCTGTCCGGCATAGGACGGGTCGGTCAGGATTTCCTGATAGCCGGTCATCGCCGTGTTGAAGCAGACCTCGCCCGGGGCCTCGCCGGTGGCCCCTAAGCCGAAGCCCTCCAGCACCGTGCCGTCGGCCAGCACGAGGAGCGCGGTCGCGCGCGGTTCGCTCCAGCCGGCTTCGGCGGGGTTTCCTTCGTGTGCGGTCATGTCTATGTCTCGGTCCAGGCCGCGAGAGCTGCGGCAATGCATGGGCGGCAGCGGTTTCGCTAGCCGTCGTCTGGAGCGCGAGCCTTAAAGACGCGCTTCCATGCCGTCAATCGATGCGGGCGCAAACCCGCGACACAAAAAGGGAATACCCACATGACCAGCCTGCGCGAGCGCTTCACGGCCGATCTCAAGGAGGCGATGAAGGCCGGCGAGAAGGGCAAGGTCTCGACGATCCGCCTGATCACCTCGGCGCTGAAGGACAAGGACATCGAGGCGCGCGGCCTCGGCAAGGGCGAGACCACGCCCGACGAATTGCTCGCCCTGCTGCAGAAAATGATCAAGCAGCGCCAGGAATCGATCGCGATCTACGAGGCCAATGGCCGCCCCGAACTCGCCGCCGGCGAAAAGGCTGAGGTCGAGGTGATCGCGGGCTACATGCCCAAGCAGATGTCCGACGACGAGGTGAAGGCTGCGATCGCTGCCGCCGTCACCGAGAGCGGTGCGGCCTCGGTCAAGGACATGGGCAAGGTCATCGCGATCCTGCGCGCGAACCACGCCGGCCAGATGGATTTCGGCAAGGCGAGCGGCATGGTGAAGGCGGCGCTCGGCGGATAACATGATCTGACGAGCAGAGGCGGGAGGCGGTCGTGTCGGACAGCGACGAGATTGGATTGAGCATTGCGCTATCGCCGATTCAACTCGCCGCCGTTCTCGACGGTACGACGCTGAGCCGGGAGGATAACGCGAATCCGCGCTTCTGGGCGAGCGTCCAGTTGCTCGGAGGCGCCCTTGAGCTCGTCGGGGCCGCCGCTTTGATACTGGTGCCCGAACCGACGATGGCGACGAAAGTCGGCGGCGGAGCGCTCGCCGTTCACGGCTCCGACACGATCTCGACGGCACTGCAACAGCTCTTCACGGGCCGTACCCAGACCACGATCACCGCCCGGACGGCGGAACTCGCGGCGCGTAGCCTCGGCGTCGATCCACGGCACGCAAGTACTGTCGGGGCAGTGGTCGATATGGCGATCCCCTTTGCGGCGGGCTTCGCCGGTGCAGCGCGCATCACGGCTGTCAGGCGCGGGTCGATCAGCCTCGCGGCCGAGGAGCGCGCCGGCGGCCACACCATCGAATGGCATGTGGAATTGACCGAAGCCCGGCTCAGGAGCCGGCTGGTGGAGCAGAAAAACCTGAAAGTGGCGTCCTCGTTCCGAAACCTGAATGAGGCCGAGCAGTTCATCTCCAAGGCGCTGCGGATGAAGCGGGACGAAATCCTTCACTGGTCGGCTTCGGCGACGCCGGGCATGCGGCGCGGCTTCGATTTCGCGGCGGGAGAAAATGTGGGTTACGGCGTTGTTCGCGCGACAGGAGAGATGGTCAATATGCAGACGATTCGAGTGGTGCTGGAGAAGACCTCGGTCGGCGACAAGGTCTATTTCATTTTGACCGCTTATCCGAAACTCTGACGTGACCGCGATGCGACGAGACTACCCGACATTGCGGAACCTCATCAGCGGCTGGTTCCATCAGGATTTCGACCTGGCCGGCGACAATCTCGAGGCCGTGATGGCCAATTACGGCCGCACCGCCTCGTTTGAAGAGCGCAAAGAACTGGGAGCCGAAATCCGGGCCTTACTCGAGACCGAAGACGCGACGATCGAGGAAACGCTGGATCGCTCGCTCGGGTTTGAACTGGATCCGGCGGGCTGGGGCCTGTCATCGCGCGGTTTCCTCGAATGCATTCTCGCCTGCTTGGGCTAAGGCGCCCCGTCCTTGTCGGGCTCGGATCCCACTGCTCGGCGGTTCGCTTCCGCCAGGCCGAGTCCAAGCCGCCTGCCCGGCATCGGTACGCCCGCCCGTTTATCAGCCTCCCGGATGTCGAGAACCATCGCTCTTTTCCTCCCGGCTGATCGCTGCGCCGATTTTCTTTACGACAGCACTGTGGATAGCGCAGATAGACCCGGGTCTCGCGACATCACAGATTGGCTTTGAACGCGTCTGAGCCCACATAGGCAGGAATGAAGTTCCCGCCCTCCATCCTGGAAGAAATCAAGGCAAGGCTGCCGGTCTCGGCGGTCGTGGGCAAGCGCGTGCGGCTGGCCAAATCCGGCCGCGAATGGAAGGGGCTCTCGCCCTTCAACGCCGAGAAGACGCCGTCCTTCTTCGTCAACGACCAGAAGGGCTCGTTCTTCGATTTCTCCTCGGGCAAGAACGGCGACATCTTCAAATTCGTGATGGAGACGGAAGGGCTGTCCTTCCCCGAGGCCGTCGAGAAGCTCGCCTCCGAGGCCGGCGTCACGCTGCCGAAGATCACGCATGAAGCGCAGGTCCAGGAGGAGAAGCGCAAAGGGCTGCACGAGGTGGTGGAGCTTGCCGCGCGCTTCTTCGAGGCCGAGTTGATGGGCGAGCGCGGCGGCGCGGCGCGGCGCTATCTGGCTTCGCGTGGGCTCGATGGCGAGGCGCGCACGCGCTTCCGGCTGGGCTATGGCCCATCCGATCGCTTCGCGCTGCGCGACCATCTCGCCGGCAAGGGCGTCAGTGCCGAGTTGATGATGGAGGCGGGACTGCTCGTGCATGGCGAGGAGATCGCTGTGCCTTACGACCGTTTCCGCGACCGCATCATGTTTCCGATCCATGATTCGCGTGGGCGGCCCGTTGCCTTTGGCGGGCGGGCAATGAGCTCGGAGGTTTCGGCCAAATACCTGAACTCGCCGGAGACGCCGCTCTTCCACAAGGGCTCGCTGCTGTTCAACCACCACAATGCCCGCAAGGCGTCGCATGACACCGGGCAGGTCATCGTCGTCGAGGGCTATGTCGACGTCATCGCCATGTCGCTCGCCGGCTTCCCGCAGACGGTGGCGCCGCTTGGTACGGCGCTGACCGAGGACCAGTTGACGCTGCTCTGGCGCATGGCTGACGAGCCGGTGATCTGCCTCGACGGCGACAAGGCCGGGCGCAAGGCTGCGAGCCGCGCGATCGACATCGCCCTGCCGCAACTCGAGCCCGGCAAGTCGCTGTCTTTCGCATTGCTGCCGGACGGACAGGACCCCGACGACCTGGCCCGATCCGGTGGCAAGGTCGCGATCGCGGAGGTTCTGGGCGCGGCGCGGCCGCTGGTCGACATGCTGTGGACGCGCGAGGTCGAAGCCGGCCCGCTCGATACGCCCGAGCGCCGCGCCGCCTTCGAACGGCGGCTGAAGGAGCCGCTCGGCCAGATCAAGGACGAGACGACGCGCAGGCACTACCGCCGCGAGATGGAAGAGCGGCTCGCGCAGCTCTTCGCCAGCGCGTCGCCGGCGCGTGCTGAGCGCGGACGCGACGGGGCCTTCCAGCGCGGTCGTGGCGCAGGCGGTGGTGGCCGTGGCGGATTCCGTGGGGGCTTCCCGCAGGCCGCGCCCTGGGCGACGGGTCCGCTGAAGGCGTCGAGCCAGCTCACGCGGACCAAGATCATGGCACAGGGGCGCGGTGAGGATACGCGCGAGGCCTTCATCCTGCTGGCGCTGGCCTCCCATCCCGGGTTGATCCTCCGCTGCGCCGACGAGATTTCCGAATTGTCGCTCGACGGGGCCGCCGCCGAGCGCTTCCGGCAGGCGCTGCTTGATGCGGCGATGGAGGGCGTTCTCGACGAGGAGGTGCTGGCGAATCGGCTGGAACAGCCTCGCGTGCGCGAGGCGCAAGCCCATCTGATGGCGGTCACCGGCCCTGCCGAGCGACTGAAACTCGCGCAAGAGGCTGATCCTGAATCGGTTTTCGACTCGATTCGTCAGGCTATTGTCTTGCATCAGCGCGCGCGGACGCTACATAGCGAGTTGAAGGCAGCCGAGCGCGCATTGGCTGACGAAGCGACCGAAGCCAATTTCGCCTGGATCAAGGACGTCAAGGCTCGCCTCGAG
Source organism: Allobosea sp. P2_B12 (assembly GCF_056404835.1). NCBI lineage: Bacteria > Pseudomonadati > Pseudomonadota > Alphaproteobacteria > Hyphomicrobiales > Alloboseaceae > Allobosea > Allobosea sp. P2_B12. Next base: position 608,220 of record NZ_JBFUDG010000002.1, read on the forward strand.
ACGATCGAGGGGACCGAGGCGATGTCCGGGGATTGATGGCATAAGTGCCCGGTGCTCTGCGTTCTGGCATGCGCGCCGGTTCAGGATGGTTTACGGTTCATCAATGATGAGCGGTGCCATCTCGCCGAAGTGATTTGGGTGGGGTGAGCGCGCCGGACCTGCGGCCGCGCCGCCCTTTTATGCGTCTGCGTATGGCTTCTTCCCGAGCCGGAGGCGACGCGAGAGTGCGGAGCGCTGATTGATGGCGACGAAAACGAGCGAACGGGACAAGACCGATCAGGTCGCGCCGGAAGCCCCCCCGAGCTCCGATGGACCGTTGCTCGATCTGACGGATCAGGCCGTAAGGCGGATGATCAAGCTCGCCAAGAAGCGCGGCTATGTCACTTATGATGAACTGAACGAGGTTCTGCCCTCGGAGGAGTTTTCCTCCGAGCAGATCGAGGACGTGCTCGGCCAGCTCAGCGAGCAGGGCATCAACGTCGTCGACAATGAAGACCCCGAGGCTTCGGGCGAAGAGCGCGCGGCTGCGCGCACCGGCACCAACGGCGCCGATGAGGAAGAGGCCGAGGGCGGCGATCTGGTCGATGCCTCGCGCTCGGCGCTGCCCGTCGAGGTCAAGCGCAATCTCGAGCCGACCGAGCGCACCGACGACCCCGTGCGGATGTATCTTCGCGAGATGGGCTCGGTCGAGCTGCTCTCCCGCGAGGGCGAAATCGCGATCGCCAAGCGCATCGAGGCCGGCCGCGAGGCGATGATCGCCGGGCTCTGCGAGAGCCCGCTGACCTTCCAGGCGATCATCATCTGGCGCGACGAGTTGAACGAAGCCAAGATTCTGCTGCGCGACATCATCGATCTCGAAGCGACCTATGCCGGGCCTGACGCCAAGAATCCGCAGGTTGCGCCGGGCGAGGGCGGCGAAGGCGTGCCCGTCGAGGGCGCTGCTCCCGCAGCCGAGGCCGAGGTGCCCGAAGGCGAGCTGCCGTCCGATCTCGACGACGACGATATCGAGAACAACGTCTCGCTCTCGGCCATGGAGGCCGAACTCAAGCCGCGCGTGCTGGAGACGTTCGACTCGATCGCCGACAACTACAAGAAGCTGCGCCGCCTGCAGGACCAGGACATCGCCAACCGGCTGGAGAACACCAAGCTCTCGCCGTCGCAGGACCGCAAATACAAGAAGCTCAAGGACGACATCATCACCGCGGTGAAGTCGCTCTCGCTCAACAACAACCGCATCGAGGCGCTGGTCGAACAGCTCTACGACATCAACAAGCGCCTGATCGGCCACGAGACCCGCCTGCTGCGCCTGGCCGAGAGCTATGGCGTTGGCCGCGAGGACTTCCTCAAGCAGCATGTCGGCGGCGAGCTCGATCCGAAATGGGTGCTGCGCGTCTCCAAGCTGGGCTCGCGCGGCTGGCGTGAATTCGTCGGTGCCGAGCTGGAGCGGATCAAGAGCCTGCGCGAGGACATCCATACGCTGGCGTCCGAGACGGGCCTGGAGATCCAGGAATTCCGCAAGATCGTGCTGATGGTCCAGAAGGGCGAGCGCGAGGCCAGGCAGGCGAAGAAGGAGATGATCGAGGCCAATCTTCGCCTCGTGATCTCGATCGCCAAAAAGTACACGAACCGCGGCCTGCAGTTCCTCGACCTGATCCAGGAAGGCAATATCGGCCTGATGAAGGCGGTCGACAAGTTCGAGTACCGCCGGGGCTACAAGTTCTCGACCTATGCGACCTGGTGGATCCGCCAGGCGATCACGCGCTCGATCGCCGACCAGGCCCGCACGATCCGCATCCCCGTCCACATGATCGAGACGATCAACAAGATCGTGCGGACCTCGCGCCAGATGCTGCACGAGATCGGCCGCGAGCCGACTCCGGAGGAGCTGGCCGAGAAGCTGGCCATGCCGCTGGAGAAGGTCCGCAAGGTCCTCAAGATCGCCAAGGAGCCGATCTCGCTGGAGACCCCGATCGGCGACGAGGAGGATAGCCATCTCGGCGACTTCATCGAGGACAAGAACGCGATCCTGCCGATCGACGCGGCGATCCAGAGCAACCTGCGCGAGACGACGACGCGCGTGCTGGCCTCGCTGACGCCGCGCGAGGAGCGTGTGCTGCGCATGCGCTTCGGCATCGGCATGAACACCGACCACACCCTCGAAGAGGTCGGCCAGCAGTTCAGCGTGACCCGCGAGCGCATCCGCCAGATCGAGGCGAAGGCGCTGCGGAAGCTGAAGCATCCGTCACGGAGCCGGAAGCTCAGGAGCTTTCTGGACAACTGATACAAAAGCCGGCCTCGCGGCCGGCTTTTTTTATTGCTTGCAGGGAATTGGTGAAGCTCAGAGCGTCTTCGCCAACGCAACGAGCTGGTCTAGCGCCGTGCTCCAGCCCTGGTGGAAGCCCATCTCCTCGTGCTGCTTCCTGGCAGCTTCGTCCTTGTGCAGGGCGCGGGCGGTGTAGAGCGTTCCGGTCGCGGTCGGCTCGATCTGAATGGATGCGGTCATGAAGCCGCCACCCAGCGGGCGGTAGCCGGGGCCGAGCGCGTCGGTGAAGACCAGGAGCTTTTCGGGCACGATGAAGAGAAAGCAGCCGGTGTTGTCGTGCTTCTCTCCATTGGGCCCTTCCATCACGGTGCGAAACCTGCCGCCGGGCTGAAGGTCCATCTCGCAGGCCGTTGTCTTCCATGGCGCCGGCGTGAACCACTGCTTCAGCAGCTCCGGTTCGGTCCAGGCGCGCCAGACGAGCCGAGGTGCGACAGCGACCTCGCGCTTCAGTTCGAGATCGAGCGTCGGGTCGAAAACGGCGGCGGGCAGGGCGGTCATGGGGTCTCCTCCGTGTCTTTCAGTTGCAGCACAAAGTCGTCGAGTTGGTCGAGCCGCCGGGTCCAGAGCGAGCGCTGGGCCTCGAGCCAGTGCCCGGCGGCGGCCAGCGGCTCCGCCCGCAGCGTGCAGGTGCGCACCCGCCCGGATTTGGCGGTGCTGACCAGGCCTGAATCCTCCAGAACCTTGAGGTGCTGGAGGAAGCTCGGCAGGGCCATTTCAAAGGGCTTGGCAAGCTCGCTCACCGAGGCCGGCCCGCGGCCCAGCGCCTGGACGACTGCGCGCCGGGTCGGGTCGGACAAAGCGCGGAAGGTCTGATCGAGGGCGGGCTGGGCTGCGGTCATGGGGCGATCCAACAGCATGGCATTAGTTAGGTCAATGCCTAACTAATTGATCGAATCCATCAGCGACGCTGATCGAGCGGGAGCGGGCCCGTCGGGTAGAGCAGGCGGTATTCGGGCTGGACATCGGACCGGTGCCGCATCCGAGCGCAGTCGCGGGAGCCAAGGCGTTTCCAGCACGATTGAGGATATCGACGCGCGGATTTCGCGGGCCGTCTTTATTAATGGCCCGGGATGATGGCATGATGATGCCGATCACGGGAGGCAGCGATGACCCACACACCTGATCTGGCGGAGATCGACGCTGCGGTGCAGGCCGCGCGGGCGCAGGCCGAGCAGCAGAAGCAGCAGCAACAACCCGCCGCCGCAAGCGACACCGGCAGCACGGCGACGGATGGCGTCGGCGACGTCATCGCCGCTGCCCTCGACGGCACGTTCGAACTGGCAGGCAGCGTGATCGCCGGCGCCGGCGAGGCCGCGGCCGCCGTCATTGGCGGCCTTTTCGACGGGCTTGGATCCTGAGATGTCCCTCGAATTCCTGCTGACCTCGCTCATCATCGTCGCCTCGCCCGGAACCGGCGCGCTCTACACCATCGCGGCGGGCCTGACGCGTGGATCACGGGCGAGCGTGCTGGCCGCCTTCGCCTGCACGCTGGGGATCGTGCCGCATCTCCTGGCCGCCATGGTCGGGCTCGCGGCGGTGCTGCATGCCAGCGCGCTCGCCTTCGCGATCGTGAAATATGCCGGTGTCGCCTATCTGCTGTTCATGGCCTGGCAGACGCTGCAGGAACACGGTGCGCTCAAGGTCGAGACGAAGGCCGATCCGCGTTCCGCCTGGCGCGTGCTGCGCGACGGCATCGCGATCAATGTGCTCAATCCGAAGCTCTCGATCTTCTTCGTCGCCTTCCTGCCGCAGTTCATCGTCGCCGACGAGGCCGCGCCGCTGGCGCGCATGCTGGAGCTGTCGGGCGTGTTCATGGCGATGACCTTCATCGTCTTCGCCCTCTACGGGCTGTTCGCGGCGGCGATGCGCGACCGCGTCATCGGCCGACCGCGCGTCATGGCCTGGCTGCGGCGCAGCTTCGCGGCGGCTTTCGTGGCGCTTGGAGCGAAGCTCGCCGTCACTGAACGATAGGCGAGGCGAGGATGCCGTCGCAGACCATCCTCGCGATCGAAACGCGTGGGCCGGGGCTCTATGAGTTCACCTCCCGCGCCGAGGACTTCGTCGCGCAGAGTGGCGTGGAAGCTGGGTTATTGACCCTGTTCGTGCGCCATACCTCCTGCTCGCTGCTGATCCAGGAGAACGCCGATCCGGATGTGCGTGTTGATCTCGATGCGTTTTTCCGTCGGCTCGTGCCATCCGCCGATGATCCGGCGATGGCTTACCTCGTCCATCGGGACGAGGGTCCCGATGACATGCCGGCCCATATCAAGGCGGCGCTGACGCCGGTGTCGCTGTCCATACCTGTCATGGACGGGCGCGTCGTGCTCGGCACCTGGCAGGGCATCTACCTCTTCGAGCACCGCGAGAGGCGGCACCGGCGCGAGGTCGTGCTGCATTTGGCGGGGTGAGCAGCCGGGGCCAGCAGCTTGGCATCAACGGCAAGGGCGGGTAGTTCTCCTGCCGCCCTTGCATCTCGCGCCGGAGAAAGCCCGATGTCCTTCCTGAAATCCCTGTTCGGCGGCCGCAAGGCGGCGGATGACAAGCCGGCCGGCCCGGTCAAGAGCATCGAGCATAACGGCTTCACCATCCATGCGACGCCCTATCAGGAGGGCGGCCAGTGGCAGCTCTGTGGCCTCGTCGAGAAGACGGTCGACGGCGAACTCAAGAGCCATCGTTTCGTCCGCGCCGACCGTTTCCCCGGCGTCGCCGAAGCTGCCGATTTCACGCTGGTCAAGGGCCAGCAGCTCGTCGATCAGCAGGGCGAGGCGGTGTTCCGGTAGCCGCGACGGCGGTAGGCGCGACCTTTCGTCCGGGAACGCTTCGCGGGCTTGGTGGTTTTTCCGGGCATCATCCCCGGAAAAAGGAGGCTGCCCATGAGCGCCGTATTCACGACGAACAGCCCTGCAGCCAAGAGCAGTCTTGCAGGCAAGAGCATTCTCATCCTCGCCACCAACGGCTTCGAGCAGTCGGAGCTCGACATCCCCCACACCAAGCTGAAAGAGGCCGGCGCGACCGTCCATGTCGCCTCGCCCGAGGCCGGCGAGATCACGGGTTGGGATCAGAAGGACTGGGGCAAGGCCGTCAAGGTCGACCGGACGCTCGATGAGGTCAGTGCCGACGCCTATGACGCCATCGTCCTGCCCGGCGGGCAGATGAACCCTGACACGCTGCGCGGCAATCCCAAGGCGCTGAGCCTGATCAAGACCTTCTTCCAGCAGGGCAAGGTCGTGGCGGCGGTGTGCCACGCGCCCTGGTTGCTGATCGACACCGGCATTGCCGAGGGGCGCAGGCTGACCTCCTACAAGACGATCCGGCAGGACATGATCAATGCTGGCGCGCAGTGGGAGGATTCCACCGTTGTAGCGGACAACGGCGTCGTGACCTCGCGCAATCCCGGTGATCTTCCCGCCTTCGTCGCCAAGATCATCGAGGAGGTCAATGAGGGCCGCCACGAACGCCGGGCTGCGGCCTGAGCTGGACGGAGCCTGGACAGACGCGCCCTGACGGTCGGAGCGCGTCTTGTCGCTCGGGCTCAGGGCTGGATGACGATCGCGCCGGTCGTGGCGCGGCCTTCGGCCGTTCTGTGCGCCGCGACGATGTCGTCGAGCTTGAAGCGCGCTCCAATGTCGATCCTGACCTTGCCGTCCGCAATCGCCGCGAAGAGGTCGGCGGCATTGGCGCGGAAGGTCGCCGGGTCGGCATTGTGCGGGAAGACCGAGGGGCGGGTCAGGAACAGGCAGCCCTTCTTGTTGAGCAGATCAGGCGCGATCGCGGGGGCGGGACCCGAGGCCGCGCCATAGGAGACCACCAGACCGAAGGGGGCGGTCAGATCGAGCGAGTGCAGCAGCGTGTCCTTGCCGACAGCATCATAGACCACGCGGGCCTTGCGGCCGCTGGTCGCCGCGAGCAGGGCTTCCGGCCAGCCGGGCTTCGAATAGTCGATCGCAATCGCGCAGCCGGCCTGTCTGGCGATCTCGCATTTCTCCGGCGAGCTTGCGGTGCCGACGACCTCGGCGCCAAGCGCCTTGCCCCACCGGCTCAGGATTTGCCCGACGCCGCCGGCGGCCGAATGCACGAGGATCAGGTCGCCGGGCTGGACCGCATAGGTCCGCCGCAACAGATATTGCGCCGTCATGCCCTTGAAGAGCAGCGATGCTGCCGCTTCGTCACCGATCGCGTCGGGCAGAACCACGAGCTTGTCAGCGGCGACGTTGCGGCGATCCGCATAGGCACCGACGCCGGCGTTCATATAGGCGACGCGGTCGCCGGGCTTGAGCGCGGTCACGCCTGACCCGACCGCCTCGACCACGCCGGCAGCCTCGAAGCCGAGCCCGGTCGGCGTCGGCAGAGGATAGACGCCGCTGCGCTGGTAGATGTCGATGAAATTGAAGCCGATTGCGGTCTGCCGCAATTGGGCCTCGCCCGCCGCCGGGGCTCCGATGTCGATCGTCTCGACCTTCATCACCTCGGCCCCACCGAAGCCGTGCAGCTGCACCGACCTTGCCTGCGTCATCGTCATCGTCTCCGAAAGCGTTGCATGGGAGCTGGCTGAGAACGGCCGGCCATGTCATCACGGCTGCAGGATAGGATCGATCCAGGTATGATGTAAATCGTACCTTTGGAGCTTGTGACGATGCCTGACGCCGAAGGGCACCCCTTTGTCGAGGACATGGAGCTGGGCGCGATCTTCGCCGCGCTGGCCGATCCCCTGCGCCGGCGCGTGGTGCAGATCCTGGCCTGCGAGGCCCAGGACGGCACACGGCTTTGCAACAGCTTCGGCCTGCCGGTCTCGAAAGCGACGCGGACCCACCACTTCCGAATCCTGCGCGAGGCCGGCCTGATCCGGCAGACCGATCTCGGGAACGGGCGCTCCAACCGGCTCCGGCGGGAGGAGCTGGAGGCGCGCTTTCCGGGCCTCATCGCGCTCGTGCTTGCTGGCGGCGAAGCTGCGGTGGCACCTCTCTGCGTGAGTGCCTCAGCCGAGCCCGACACACGCTGAAGGCCGTGCCGCCCTGCGGTGGCAAGGCTTGTCGAGGGGGATCGTGCCGCCTAAGCCTCGTTTCAGAGAAAACCGCTCCACAGAAGCGGCGAGCGAGGAAACATGGTCGTCGAGACAGCGCCTGTCGGGCCGGATGCCGCCCGCTACGCACCCGATTCATCCTATGCGTGGCTGCGGCTGGCGGTGTCGCTGCTGGTCGGCACCGCGGCCTGCGTCGGCACCTGGTCGGTGGTCGTGGTGCTACCCTCGGTGCAGACCGAGTTCGGCACGCTGCGGGCCGGCGCGGCGCTGCCCTATACCTGCGTGATGCTCGGCTTCGGCTTCGGCAACATCGCCATGGGCCGGGTCGCCGATCGCTACGGCATCATCGTGCCGATCGTGCTCGGCGCGCTGCTGCTCGGCTCCGGCTATATCCTGGCCGGCATGGCGCAGACGCTGTGGCAGTTCGCGCTGGTCCATCTGCTGCTGATCGGGGTCGGCGGCGGCGCGGGCTTCGCGCCGCTGATCGCCGACCTCTCGCACTGGTTTCGCCGGCATCGCGGGCTCGCCGTCGTCTTCGGTGCCTCCGGCAGCTATATCGCGGGCGTGATCTGGCCACAGGTCATCACCTGGGGCCTGACTCATCATGGCTGGCGCGCGACGCATATCGGCATCGGCATCGCCGTGCTCGTCATCATGCTGCCCCTGGCCACCTTCTTCCGTCGCCGGCCTTCGGCCGAGAGCATCGCGGCCGACGAGGCCGCGAGCGCAGGCGCACGCGGCGATCTCGGCCTCTCGGCCAATCAACTGCAGTGGCTGCTGGCCGTCGCGGGCTTCTCCTGCTGCGTCGCGATGGCGATGCCGCAGGTCCATCTCGTCGCCTATTGCGGCGACCTCGGTTACGGCGTGGCGCGCGGCGCCGAGATGCTGTCGCTGATGCTGGGCTTAGGCATCATCAGCCGGATCGGCTCGGGCTTCGTTGCCGACCGGATCGGCGGGGCGGCGACGCTGGCGCTGGGCTCGCTGATGCAGGGGCTGGCGCTCTTCCTCTATCTCTGGTTCGACGGGCTGACCTCGCTGTTCATCGTCACCGGCATATTCGGCCTGTTCCAGGGGGGCATCGTGCCGATGTATGCGGTGATCATCCGCGAATACCTGCCGGCGCGCGAGGCCGGGATGCGCATCGGCATCGTGATGTCGGCGACGATCCTCGGCATGGCCTTCGGCGGCTATGTCTCGGGCGCGATCTTCGACGCCTTCGCCTCCTATCGCGCCGCTTTCCTCAACGGGCTGGCCTGGAACCTCGTCAACCTGACCGTGGTCTGCTGGCTGATGATGCGGGCAAGGCGGAAGACGCCTGAGCATTCGACTCCGACGGCCGCCTGACGGGACTTCCCGTGCAAGGCGTCATTGATGTTTCCTTGTTCTCGTTGGGCTTGACGCCAGCCTGCGGCACGTCAGAAGTCGGCGCAACCACAAGCCGCCCGCACAAGCCGCCCGAGGATTAAGTCCATGCTCCTGACCACCATCGCCGGTAGCCTGCCCAAGCCGACCTGGCTTGCCGAGTCCGAGCGGCTCTGGGCACCCTGGAAGCTCGAGGGCATCGCCCTGCAGGAGGGCCGGCGCGATGCGACCATCCTGTCGGTCAAGCTGCAGGAGGATGCCGGGATCGACATCGTCGGCGACGGCGAGCAGGCGCGGATGCATTTCGTCCATGGCTTCCTCGCCAATCTCGGCGGGATCGATTTCGACAAGAAGACGATCATGGGCATCCGTAACAACCGCTACGACGCGGAGGTTCCGACCGTGACCGGCGCGATCCACCGCAAGGGGCCGGTCCACAGCATGGAGGCGCAGGCCGCCCGCGCCCACACAACCCACAAGCTGAAGTTCACGCTGCCCGGCCCGATGACGATCGTCGATACGATCGCCGACGAGCATTACGGCCGGCGAGAAGACCTCGCCATGGCGTTTGCCGCCGTGCTGAACGAGGAGGCGCATGAGCTTCAGGCGCTCGGCGTCGACGTGATCCAGTTCGATGAGCCGGCCTTCAATGTCTATATGAAGGAGGTCCCGGACTGGGGCATCGCCTGCCTGGAGCGCGCCGCGCAGGGCCTCACAGTCAAGACCGCCGTCCATATCTGCTATGGCTACGGCATCAAGGCCAACAACGACTGGAAGGCGACGCTCGGTGCCGAGTGGCGCCATTACGAGCAGACCTTTCCGGCGATCGCCAATAGCTCGATCGACCAGGTTTCGCTGGAGTGCCGCAACTCGAAGGTACCGCTCGACCTGATCAAGCTGCTCGACGGCAAGGACGTGATGGCCGGCGCGATCGACGTCGCCTCGACAGCGATCGAGACGCCCGAGGAGGTCGCTGCCACGATCCGCGCCGCACTCGCCTTCGTGGCGCCCGAAAAGCTCTATCCCTGCACCAATTGCGGGCTCGCGCCGATGACCTCCGAGGTCGCCTATGGCAAGCTCGCGGCGCTGGCGGCGGGCGCAGCCCTGGTGCGCAAGGAACTGGGCGCGGCGTGAGCACCACGCCTTGGCCGCTGTTCGTTTCGGTCTGGCGGACGCGCCTCGGGCCATGCTCCAATGTCGGGGAAACGATGAGGGGGAGAGCCAATGACGACCGAAGCCGGAGTTGCCCGTGACGAGGCACCACGCGGCAACCTGACGGTTCGCATCAATGCGATGCCGGCCGACACCAACGCCAATGGCGACATCTTCGGCGGCTGGGTGATGTCGCGCATGGACGCGGCCGGCGGCATCGCCGGCGTCGACCGGGCGCAGGGGCGCGTCGTCACCATCGCGGTCGATGCGATGACCTTCATCCGGCCGGTCAAGGTCGGCGACGTGCTCAGCGTCTATACCGAGGTCGAGGCGGTCGGGCGCACCTCGATGAAGATCCATGTCGAGGCCTGGGCGCGGCGCTTCCGCACAACGATCCACGAGAAGGTCACGGATGCGACCTTCACCTTCGTGGCGATCGACGAGGAGGGGCGGCCGCGGCCCGTCCCGAAGCCGCCCGAAGACTGAGCCGATCTGGTCGCCGGCCGGCCGTACCTCAAGCCGTATCCTAACAAGAGATGAAGCCGCCTTCCGCTCCGGTGATTCAGAAGAATCCGCTGGCTTAAGCGTTCTTTAAGCGCATTTGACCGATCTTGAATCCGAACAAGGATCTCGCTGACCGGCAGGTTGAGGCGCGGGCCGGTTCGGGGGCTTGTCTGTCGTTTGCCGTGTCGCGCGGCGAGGACAGCCGGTTTTGCGCGGTCGATGGCCTGTGGCCGGCGCGCATGCCTCGCACCAGTGTGCTGCCTTATGTGTCGTGGCGCATTCGGAGAGCATCGATGACGAAGGCCACCAAGCCCTCCCGCCAGCGCAAGACGGCGCGCATCGGTATCGGTGCCCGCATCTATGCGGCGCTGGGGCTGATGACCGCCCTGACCATCGTCGCCTCCTGCGTGGCGTGGTTGTCCTATGGCCGGATCGGCCGAACCGTCGAGGAGCTTGTCGGGCAGAAGATGCCGATGGTCGAGCTCGCTCTGGAGCTGTCCCAGGCAGCCACGCAGTCAACGGCGCTTGCACCGCGCTTCATGGATGTCGAGAACGTCCAGCAGCGCGCGTCCCTGACCAATGAGCTCGACAGGATCGAGGCTCGCCAGTTCGACCTGATCCGCCGCATCGGTTCGCTGAGCGGCATGAACATGAAGCCGACCCAGACCGCGGTGGATGAGCTGTCGCGCCATATCAACGAAATCAACGATCTGACCGGCGCGAGGCTGCGCAACGTGGCGGCGATGAATGCAACGCTTGAACGGTTGTCGAAGGCGGCCGGCGGCTTCACGGGCGTTGTCGGCTACGAAGGCGAGGAGGCGCGCTTCGGCCTCTCGATGGGGATCGAGAGCCTCAAGGGTCTCGCCGGGGCCGAACTGGAGGCGGCGGTGACGACCCTCGGCAGCAGCCAGCTTCCGTCCTTTGATTTTGTGCGCAAGCTGGAGGCGCAGGTCAACGAACTCGTCGGCACGCTGCGCGAGACCGCACAGATTCCAGATCAGGCACGCCTGACGGTGGCGAGCGCTCGCGTCAAGGCCAGCCTCGTTAACATTCGTGGGGATCTGGCGGCCGCCAACCAGATCCTGCCGAGCGCAGTCCGCAACGAAGCGGTCGACGCCGTCATCAAGGTCGGTGAGGGCAGCGACGGCGTCGTCAGTATTCGCCAGCGCGATCTCACCACGCAGCAGGCCATCGCGCGTGGCCTGAAGGAGGTCGACAGTGCGGCGGTGGCCCTGCGCGGGCAGGTCGAGACGCTGGTTCAGGGCGCCCGCGGCGAGGCCGTCGCGGCCAGCGCCTCGACGGCGACCCTGATCGAGCAGAGCAAGATGTGGCTGGGCGCTATCGGTGTCGGATCGTTGCTGATCGCGCTGTCTCTCTCGCTGTTCTATGTCCGGCCAGTGATCGTCGGCCGCCTCAACCGGCTCTGGGCGGCCACACGCGCCATCGCCGACGGCCAGCTCGAAACCGTCGTCGATGCGAAGGGCAACGACGAGATTGCCGACATCGCCAAGAGCGTGCTGCTCTTCCGCGACAACGCCGTGGCGCTGCGCGCCGCCGAAGCGGCCAAGATCGAGGACGACGCTCTGGCGCAAAGTCAGCGCCGCGAGATGATGGCTGAACTCGGAGCCGCCTTCGGCGAGGTCGTCGCCGCCGCCGCGGCCGGCGATTTCAGCCGTCGCGTTCAGGCGAACTTCGCCGATGCCGAGCTGAACGCGCTCGCCGGATCGGTCAACGAATTGCTGGAGACGGTGCAGGGCGGGCTGAAGGAGACCTGCGATGTGCTGGCGGAGCTGTCAGCCGGACATCTCTCGACCCGCGTCGAGGGCATCTACCAGGGCGCCTTCGCCGAGCTGAAGCACGGCACCAACGGCCTTGCCGACGAGTTCGAGAGTACGCTTGCCAAGCTCTCCGAGACGGTCACGGCGGTGCGCAGCGCCACGACGGAGATCCTCGACGGCGTCACCGATCTCGCCCAGCGCACCAGCGAGGAAAGCAATGCCGTCTCGATGGCGACCAACCAGCTCGGCGCCTTCGCCGGTACGGTGAAGAAGACCGCGTCGGAAGCCGCCCAGGCGACCGGCATGGCCGAAGGCGCCGAGAGCCAGGCCCAACAGGGCGAGAAGGTGGTCGCCTCCGCGCTCGAAGCGATGCAGCGCATCCGCACCTCCTCCAACAAGATCTCCGAGGTCATCGCGATGATCGACGAGATCGCCTTCCAGACCAATCTGCTGGCGCTGAACGCGGCCGTCGAGGCAGCGCGCGCCGGCGATAGCGGGCGCGGCTTCGCCGTCGTCGCGACCGAGGTGCGCAGCCTGGCCAAGCGCTCGGCCGACGCCTCCAACGACGTCAAGAAGCTGGTCGAGGCCGCCCATGGCGACGTCAAGGTCGGCGTCGGGCTGGTCGAGGAAACGGCTGCGATGTTCGAGGCGATCGTGTCCTCGGTCAACGACTTGACCGGGCTGATGAACGGCATCTCGCTGACGGCGAAGAACCAGGCCAGCGACGTCTCGGCGATCAACACCGAGATCGACGGTATCGGCACGATGGCGCACCAGAACGCGGCGCTGGTCGAGGAGACCAATGCGGCGCTGGCGCTCACCGACGAGCAGACCCGCGCGCTCAGCGAGCACATCGCCCGCTTCCGCTTCCGCGAGGGCCATGTCGCGGACGAAGAGCCGGTCGCCAGGGCCGCCTGAGGCGCTGGCGGCCTGCTCGCGGGATACAGCTAGCTTTCCATATTCAGGCCCCGCCGTCGCAGGACGGCGGGGCCTTCGCATTTCGACGGGTGGAGCCTTGCTTGACCGGCTCCGGCGGTGTTACGCGGAGTGCGGGCCGGTAGCTCAATGGTTAGAGCTCGCTGCTCATAACAGCGCCGGTGCCGGTTCGAGTCCGGCCCGGCCCACCAATCGCTTGTGCCAGCTGGCGGCTGCAGCGGCAGCTTCAGGCAACCCGTCTTTCGCTCGCCTTGTCGAAGATGCGCAGGCTGTCGGGATGGGCGCCGAATGCGACGCTGTCGCCGGGCCGCAGGATCGTGGTTGCGGGAGCCCGCGCGACGATGTGGCCGGTCGGCAGGTCGACCAGCACGAAGGTCTCCGGACCCTGCGGTTCGGCGACGCGGACCTTGCCTTCGATCCTGATCGGGAAATCGTCCTGCCCATCGGTCAACAGGGTTAGTTCCTGCGGCCGGATGCCAAGCACGACCGCGCGCCCGGCGTCGGTTCGTGCCGGGAGGCTGGTCAGGCGCAGCGCGGGGTTGTTCGGGCCTGCGTCGAAGCCGGCATTGGTGACCGTCGCGTCGATCATGTTCATTTCCGGCGTGCCGATGAAGCGCGCGGTGAAGATGTCGACGGGGCGGTTGTAGAGCTCCATCGGCGCGCCGACCTGCAGGATCCGGCCCTCGCGCATCACCACGATGCGGTCGGCGAGCGACATCGCCTCGACCTGGTCATGGGTGACGAAGACGATCGTGCTGCGCAGGCGCTGGTGCAGTTGCTTGATCTCCAGCCGCATTTGCCCGCGAAGCTGCGCGTCGAGATTGGAGAGCGGCTCGTCGAACAGGAAGGCGACGGGATCGCGCACCATCGCTCGGCCGATGGCGACGCGCTGGCGCTGGCCGCCGGACAGCGCCGCCGGCCGCCGTTCGAGATAGGGTTCGAGGCCGAGCATCTTGGCGGTCTCGGCGATGCGCGCCTGCTTCTCGGCCTTGGAGAGCTTCGAGGTGTAGAGCCCGAAGCCGATGTTCTGGGCGACCGTCAGATGCGGGTAGATCGCGTAGTTCTGGAACACCATCGCGATGTTGCGGTGCTTGGGCTCGTGATTGTTGACCACTTCGCCGCCGATGCGCAGCGTGCCGCCGGAGATGGCCTCCAGCCCGGCGATCATGCGCAGGGTCGTCGATTTTCCGCAGCCCGAGGGGCCGACGAGAACGACGAATTCGCCGTCCTCGATGGTCAGGTCGATGCCGTGGACGGTCGCGATATTGCCGTAGCGCTTGGAAATCTTGTCGAGTTCGATCCTGGCCATCATCCGCCTCGTGCGATGTCGAGAATGCGGCGGTCGAGTTCAGCGGCCGCGTCGGCCTCGTGCTGCCTCGATGCCTCGGCGCGTGTCTCGAAGCCCGCCAGCGCCGCATCGTAGCCCGCCAGCGCTGCGTCCATGGCCGCAGGAGCAGGGCCGCCGAAGCGGTCGCGGACGCTGACGAAATGTTCGGGCGAGACCATGCGGGCGAACTCCGCCGCATCGGCCGCGGGCTTGCGGCCGACATGGTGCTCGAAGGCTTTCAGGAAGACCGGATAGCCGTCGCTGGGCAGATCGCCGGCCATCGCCACCACGCCGCGTGCAACGTCCGCCGCGATCTCGTGGCCGAGGCGGAAGGAGAGCCCTTCGCTGCGCACCAGCCAGTCGGCGAGTTCGGTGATGGTGGCGCAGGAGCGGCTGAGATTGACCGCGACCCGCTCGGGGTCGATCCGGCCCGCGCTGATCGTGGCGGTGAGCAGGTCGAGCACGCGATGGCCGACATCGAAGACCTGGTAGCCCATCTCGTGGGTGTCGGCCTCGCTGTCGGTCATGTCGGTGAAGGGCGTGTTGTGCATCACGTCGATGACGGCGCGCGAGCGGCCCACCGCCTGGCTGGAGAGATGTCGCAGATGCTCGAACGGCACCGGATTGCGCTTCTGAGGCATGATCGAGGAGATCTGCACGAAGGCGTTGGGCAGATAGAGCTGCCCGACCTCGAAGCTCGACCAGAACTGGAAGTCCTGCACCGCCCGGCCGAGATGCAGGAAGATCAGCGAGATCGCGCTGTAGACCGAAGTCAGGTAATCCGTCGCGGCGATGCAGGAATAGGCGTTCTGCAGCGGCGCCGAAAAGCCGAGCAGGGCTGCGACGCGGTGCCGGTCGATCGGGAAGCCAGAGGTGGTAATGGCGGCCGCGCCCATCGGGCAGAGATCGACGATCTGGCGGGCCGCCTCCAGCCGCTCCATGTCGCGGATCAGCACCTCGATGATGGCTGCGAGATAATGGCCATGGGTCGTCGGCTGGGCCGGCTGGCCATGGGTGTAGGCGACGATCAGCACATCGCGGTCGCGCTTCGCCACCGCGATCAGCGCTGCCAGAAGCCCGCGACAGGCAGTGAGCATGCCGTCGATGCGGGGCTTGAAGCCGAGCTTCAGGAAGGTGTGGTCGATGTCGTTGCGCGAGCGCGCCGTGTGCAGCCGGCCGCCGATATCCGTGCCGGCGCGGGCCTTCAGCTCCCGCTCCATGTAGAAGAAATAGTCCTCGACATCGCCGCCATAGGCCAGAGCGGCGGGGTCGATTTCGCGGGCCATGGCGAGCAGGGCGTTGGCGATCGCCGCGCCCTGGGCGGCGTCCAGGATTCCCGTCTCGACCAGCATGACCAGATGGGCCCGGTCGATCTCGCGCAGCGCCCCGGCATGGTGGAGCCTGGCACCGTCGAAGAGCGGCTTGAGCACCGTCGCCCGATAGACCGGATCGGGGAAGCGCGTGTGGTCGTTGGCCTGCAGAATGCCCATCTCTTGCCCTTGAAGCCGTCTAGCCCTTGACGCCCGCGAGCATGACGCCGCGCACGATGTAGCGTTGGAAGAACAGGAAGATCATCAGCGTCGGGATCGTCGCGAGAGAGGCCCCCGTCATGATCAGCTCCCACTGGATGGATTGCTCGACGGCGAAGCTCGATAAGCCCACCGGCAGCGTGTAGAGCGCGGAATCCGTGGTCACGATCAGCGGCCAGAAGAAGGCCGTCCAGTTGCCCAGGAAGGTGAAGATCGCCAGTGCCGAGAGAGCCGGCGTCACCAGCGGCAGGGCGACCTTCCACCAGATCGCGAATTCGTTGAGCCCGTCGATCCGGGCGGCTTCGAGGAAATCATCCGGCACGGTCTCGAAGAACTGCTTCATCAGGAAGACGCCGAAGGCGGTGATCAGGCCGGGGAACATGATGCCCCAATAGGTGTCGACCCAGCCGAGCTTGCTCGCCATCAGATACCAGGGAATGACCAGCATCTCGGTCGGGATCATCAGCGTCGAGAGGATCGCCAGGAAAACCACCTGCCGGCCGGGAAAACGGAACTTCGCCAGCGTGTAGGCAACGAGGCTGTCGAAGAACAGGCAGGATAGGGTGACGATTGTAGCGATGCCGACGGAGTTCAGGAACCATCGGCTGAAACGTCCGTCCGAGAGCACCTTGATGTAGTTGGCGAAGCTCGGATCGGTCGGGATCAGCTTGAGATCGTAGACCTGTCCCGCCGATTTCAGCGAGGTCGAGAACATGAAGAGGAGCGGCGTCATCATCACGACGCCGCCGAGGAAGAGCACAGTCCAGGCAACGATGCGGCCGGGCCGGATGTTGGAATGGCGCCGTGCGGGCTGGGCGGGTTGATCGACCATCTCAGCGGCTCCTCAGGATCCAGAGCTGCGCCATCGAGATGGTGAACAGGATGGTGAACAGCACGACGGTCTGGGCCGCCGCATAGCCCATCTGGTAGGACGAGAATGCGGTCTGGTAGATCATCAGCACCAGCGGCTTGGTCGAGTTCAGCGGTCCGCCGGGGTCGTTGCTGGTCATGTTGTAGACCTGATCGAAGATGCGCAGGAATCCGATCGAGGAAAACACCACGAGGAAGACCGTGGTCGGCTTCAGCAGGGGAATCGTGATGCGCCGCAGGATCGCGCCCTCGCCGAGACCGTCGATGCGCGCCGCCTCGTAATAGCTCGTCGGGATGGCGCGCAGGCCGGCCATGAAGATGATGATCTGGAAGCCGAGATGTGCCCAGATCGCGGTCGCCATGATCGCCGGCAGGGCCTGCTCGATCGAGCGCAGGAAGGGCTGCGTCGGTAGGCCGACCGAGGCCAGCATGCTGTTGATCACGCCGATCGGCACCGGCTGGTAGAACCAGCGCCAGACCCAGGCCATTGCGGCTGCCGTGGTCAGATAGGGCAGGAAGTAGAGCGCCCGGATCGTGCCGTGCAGGACCGTCACCCGGTCGAGGTAATAGGCGATGGCGAAGGACAGCACGATCGCGATCGGCGTGCCGAAGATCAGATAGGCGAAGGTGTTGCGGAAGACCTGCCAGAACACCGGATCGGCGAAGAGCCGGCGGTAATTGTCGAGGCCGACGAATTTGGCCTCGTTCAGCAGGTCCCAGTCCGTGACCGAGATGTAGAAGGCCTCGATCGTCGGATAGAAGCGCACGACCGTGAAGAAGATCACCGGGAGCGCGAGGAACGCCCAGGCCCAGATGATCTGCTTGGTCGAGATCGGCAGCCGCCCCCAGGCGCTCCCCGAGCCCGTGCCCGGGGGTCGATATGTCGCCGCGGTCATGATGGCCGCCTTACTTGGCCTTGAACTTGTCGAGGATCGCCTGCTCGCGATCGGCCGCGACCTTCAGCGCGTCCTTGATCGGGATATCCTTGAGCAGGACGCCGTTGATCATGTCGATCGAGACCTGGCGCTGCTGCGCTTCATCGACCATCGGCGGCGTCGAGGCATAGGAGAGGGCGCGGATGAAGGGGCCGTAGATCGGGTCGTTGACGTTGGCGTCGGTCATCGCCACGGCGCGGCGCGCCGGCAACTCGCCGACCTTCTCGAGCCAGACTTTCATCGCCTTCTCGGACGAGATGAACTGCAGGAACTTCTCAGCCGCGGCCTTCTTCTCGCCGGTCGCGGAGGCCGCGATGGCATTGGCGAAATAGCTGCCGAAATTGGCCTTCTTGCCGTCCACGGTCGGCAGTTCGGCGACGCCCCATTTGAAGGACTGGATCGTCTTGTAGGAGGCGACGCGGAAGGTGCCGTCGACGACCATGCCGGCCAGCCCCGCGCGGAAGGCGGCCTGGCCCTCATCCATGAAGCTCTCCTGGCCGACGCGATGGACCTTCTGAAGGCTGGTGTAGAACTCCAGCGACTTGGCGCCGGCCTCGGTGTTGTAGGCGACCTTGCTGCCATCCTCGGAATAGGATTCGCCGCCATATTGGCGCACGAGGATCTCGCGCCACCAGTTGTGGTCCTGCCGGGCGATGTCGAGCGCGATGCCGACCTGCTGGTAGTTGCCGCCGGCATCGCGCTTGGCAATCGCCTTGGCGGCCGCGACAAATTCGTCCAGCGTCTTGGGCGGCTTCTCGGGGTCGAGGCCGGCCTTCTGGAACAGGTCCTTGTTGTAGAACAGCGCCATGGCGCGCACCGCGGTCGGCAGGCCGTAATACTCGCCATTGCGCTTCATCGCCGAGACGATCGGGAAGAAGTCCTTCTCGATCTCGGCGTCCTTGAACGCCTCCTTCGAGAGCGGCTGCACCAGCTTGCCGGCGATGAAGGTGTCGAGCCAGCCATAGAAGAGCTGCATCACCTCGGGGCTGCGCCCCGCCGCCTTGGCCGCGATCAGACGGGTCTGGTAGTCGGCATAGGGGAAGGTGACCTGTTTGACGGTGATGCCGGGGTTCTCAGCCTCGAACTGCTTGATCACCTCGGTCATCGCCTGGACGCGGGTGTCGAAGACATATTGCCAGTACTGGATCTCGACGGCCTGGGCGCGACCGGCGCCGCCGGCGAGAACGCCGAGGGCCAGGGCCGCGGCCACAAGCGGCCTGTGCAACGAACGACGGGTGATCGTCATCAAGTTCATCAAAACCTCCTCGGAGTGCCCGCTGTTGCCCAGCGTTCTTGTGTGCCTGGCATTCTTGTGCAAGCGCTTGCATGCTATGCCGCATGTGGTGTTTGTCAACACTGTGAGGCGGGGATAACTCTGATGCCAATCTGCAGCGCAACGAGCTGAGCGATGGACCGCGTCAAGGCGCAGGACGAGACGAGCGACGAGGGCAGGGGTAGCGAAAGCGAGCGCTTGCACAAGGCCGCGCCTGATCTGAAAGCGCTGGCGATCGCACTCGGATTGTCGCAATCGACCGTCAGCCGCGCCCTGCGCGCCCATCCCGGCATCCCCGAGACGACCCGCAGCCGGGTTGCGGCTGCCGCTGAGGCGATGGGTTACCGGCCCAATGCCCGCGCACGGAGCCTCGCGACCGGCCGGGCCGAGGCGATCGGGCTCGTCTTCCCGCTCGAGCGGCTGCAACTGCCGGAGACCAATTTCGTCGAGGTTCTGTCGGGCATCTCGACGGTGGTGACGCGCCGCAATTACAGCCTGCTGCTGGCGCCGTTCGAGGATGACGAGGCGGCTGTCCTGCGCAAGCTCGCCGCGTCGAAGACCGTCGATGGCGTCATCATCACGCGGCCGCTGGTCGACGATCCCCGCATCGCGCTTTTGAACCGGCTCGGGCTGCCCTTCGTCGTGCATGGCCGAAGCGAGGTCAGCGAACCCTTCTCCTTCGTCGATACCGACAACGACGCGGCTTTCGAGCGCCTGACCACGCTGCTGCTCGACCACGGCCACCGCAATATCGTGGTGGTGAACGGGCTCGAACGGTTCCGCTATGTCGCGGCGCGCGCGCGAAGCTTCCTGCGCGCCTTCGCGGCGCGTGGCCTGACACCCAAACCCGATGCCATCGAGTTCGTCTCGATGACCGAGGTGACCGGTTATGAGACCGCGATGCGCCGTCTCGACGGCCCGGAGCCGCCCACGGCCTTCCTCTGCGGCTCGGTGTTTCAGGCGCGCGGGGTCTATCGCGCGATCGCCGAGCACGGGCTTCGCGTCGGAGCAGACATCTCCGTCGTGTGTCACGACGACGGCGTGCGCGGCATCAACGCTGGCGATTTCGTACCGCCGCTGACCGCGACCGCGACCTCCATCCGCCATGCGGGCGAGGCGCTTGCCATGATGCTGATCGATCTGATCGAGGGCGCGCAGCCGGCGCCGCTGCGCAAGATCCTGCCTTTCGATCTGATCCTGCGCGAGTCGGTCGGCCTGGCACCGGGCGGGCTGCCGAAGGCTCTGCGGGCCGGCTGATCTTGCGGCGGGGCCTCACAGCCTATGATGTGGTTCCCGGACGGCGCCCGTCGAGTCGTGGAGGATCAGCATGAGTGCTGTCGCAGCATCCGGACCCATCATCCGCGACGTCTTCGGCCGCTTGCCCGATGGGCGTGCGGTCGAGCGCCTGTTTCTGCGCGGGGCCGATGGTTTCGAGGTCGCGATCATGACCTATGGCGCCGCGATCCAGGCGCTTCATGTGCCCGATCGCGCGGGCAAGATCGCCGATATCGTGCTTGGTCATGACCGGCTCGCGCCCTATCTGGCGAGGCGCGATTTCTTCGGCGCGAGCATCGGGCGCTACGCCAACCGCATCGCGGGGGCTGCCTTCACGCTCGACGATGTCCGCTGCCGGCTATCCGCCAATGACGGCGGCAACGCCCTGCATGGCGGCGTCGGTGGCTTCGACCAGGCGCTCTGGGCCGTCGAGGCTGTCGGGGGAGGGCCGGAGCCTTTTGTCACGCTCCGGCATGTCAGCCCCGATGGCGCGGACGGCTTTCCCGGCACGCTGACCACGCGGCTGACCTATCGGATCACCGCCGCGCAGGAGCTGACGCTTTCCTTCGAGGCCACGACCGACCGGCCGACGGTCGTCAACCTGACCCATCACAGCTTCTTCAATCTCGGCGGAGTCGCGGAGCACCGCGACGTGCTGGACCATGAGCTGACGCTCCTTGCCGAGCACGTCTTGCCGATCGATGCCGGGCTGATCCCGCATGGCGAAGCCATGGCGGTGGGCGGCACGCCTTTCGATTTCCGGTCGCCGCAACCGATCGGCGGTCGCATCCGCGAGGCTCATGAGCAATTGCGGCTGGCGCGCGGCTATGATCATTGCTTCGTGCTGGGCAACGAGCGAGCCCCTGCGCCGCTGCTCGCAGCGCGCGTGGTCGATCCGGCCTCTGGCCGGATGCTCGAGCTGCTGACGGACCAGCCGGGCCTCCAGTTCTATTCCGGCAATTTCCTCGACGGCACGGTCAAGGGCAAGTCCGGCCGGCTCTATCGCCAGTCGGATGCTTTTTGCCTGGAGCCGCAGCTCTGGCCCGACGCGCCGAACCGGCCCGACTTTCCGTCATCGCGGCTTGATCCGGGCCAGACCTATCGACACGTCTCGGTCTTCCGCTTCTCCACGATTTAGAGGGAAGCGCCGGGCTCAGTGTGTGCCGAGCGCGGCGTCGATCGCATCCGACATGATGTCCAGGCCGAGATCGATCTCGGCATCCGAGACCGTCAGCGGCGGCGCGATGCGGAATACGCCGCCCATGCCGGGCAGCTTGACGATGTTCATGCTGAGTCCCCGGTGCATGGCCTCTTCCATGACCTTCGCGCCGAGTTCGAAGCCCGGCGCCTTGGTCTGCCGATCGGTGACGATTTCCAGCCCGAGCAGCAGGCCGCGGCCGCGCACATCGCCGACGCATTCGAATTTCTGCTGCAGCGACATCAGCCCGCTGCGCAGTCGTTCGCCGCGCGCCACCGCCTGGGCGACCAGCCCGTCGCGCTCGACCACGTCGAGCACCGTCACGCCGACTGCGGCCGGGAGCGGGTCGGAGACATGGGTCGTGTAGAATAGGAAACCGCGCTCATGCGCCTTCTCCTCAATGGCCGCCGTGGTCATCACCGCGGCGAGCGGCAGGCCGGCACCCAGCGTCTTCGACAGCGTCATGATGTCGGGCGTCACGCCATCGCGCTGGAAGGCGAACATGTCGCCCGTGCGGGCGACGCCCGTCTGCGCCTCGTCGAGGATCAGCAGCATGCCGCGCTCCTCGCATTTGCGCTTCAACGCGGCGAGATAGCCCGGCGGGAGTTCCAGGATGCCGCCGCTCGATAGGATCGGCTCGGCGATGAAGGCGGCGAGATTGCCGGTCGACTGGTTGTCGATCAGCTTGAAGGCGTCGTCGAGCTCGGCCTGCCAGTCATTCGAGCCGTCCGGATGCGTGAAGCGCGGGCGGTAGGAATTGGGCGCCGGAATGACGAAGGAGCCTGCGGCTGCCGGTCCATAGCCCTTACGGCCGGCGCTGTAGGTGGCGGAGGCGGCCGCGCCCGTCATGCCGTGCCAGCTCTGCGCGAAGGCGACGATCTCGTGCCCGCCGGTGACGAGCTTGGCCATGCGAATGGCGGCCTCGTTCGATTCCGCTCCGGTGGTGAGGAGCTGTACGCGGTCGAGGCCGGGAGCGAGCGCGGCAAGACGCGAGGCCAGGTCGACGACCGGGCGCGACAGCATTCCGCTGAAAAGATGGGCGACCGAGCGCATCTGCCGGTCCACCGTCGCGACGATGTCGGGATGGGTGTGGCCGAGCACGGCGCTCATCTGGCCGGAGGTGAAGTCGAGGATCGCACGGTCATCGGCATCGTAGACGAAGCTGCCCTCGGCCCGCTCGACGATGATCGATTCGAAGTCGGGCCCATAGCGCGTCAGATGCGTGTTCGCGGCGGCCCAGAAGGCGGGATCGGCGTTCAGCGACATGGCATCACCTCGAAGAATGGCTGTCCGGAATGGTTATCCGCGCGTGCTGCACTGCGCAAATTGATAGTCTTTCAAGCCGATATCGATTATTTTGATGCCCCATGCGGACGCTCGACCTCGCCTTGCTCAGGAACTTCGCTGTCATCGCGCACACGGGCTCGATCAGCGTCGCCTCCGCGCAGGTCGGGCGGACGCAGTCGGCCTTGAGCATGCAGATGCAGCGCCTGGAAGCGCTGACGGGGCAACCTCTGCTGCATCGCAGCGGATCGGGCGTGCGGCTGACCACCGCCGGCGAAAAGCTGCTGGCGCATGCCGAGTCTCTCCTGGCTAGGCATGACGACATCCTCGCCGATATGCGCGGGACCGGGCTGAAGGGATCGGTCAGCCTCGGCTGTCCCGAGGATTATTCGATCGCCTTCCTGCCCGAGTTGCTGCGCGGCTTTTGCGCGCTGCATCCCGACGTCGAGCTGCGCATGGTCTGTGCACCGACCTCGGAACTGCGCCCGCTGCTGCATCGTCGCCAGATCGAGATGGCGTTGGTATCGCTGCCGGACCCGGCCGGCGCCGAGGTCATCCGCAGGGAAAACTTCGTCTGGGTCGCGGACGCGGCCGAGCCGGGCATCCTCGACCAACCCGTCCTCCCGCTGGCGCTGTCCGCCCCGATGACGCTCGATCACCGGGCCGCTTGCGACGCGATGCGGGCGGCCGATCGGCGATATAGGGTCGCCTTCGCCAGCAACAGCCTGGCGGGGCTCATCGCCATTGCCCGTTCCGGCCAGGCCATCAGCGTGCTGACCCAGACGGCCGTCCCGCCGGATCTCCATGTCGTCACGGCCGGATTGCCGCCGCTTCCGGCGATCGGAATCGCCCTGGAGTTCGCCGAGTTACGGCCATCATCTGCCGCAAAAGCGCTGGGCGATCATATCCGCAGCGCGCTGCCCGCCCTGAGAAGCGCCGGAGGCTCCGTGTCATTGCCGACCCAGTCTCCGGCAGGTCAGGTCTTGGCTGGAGCGGACGCGCTCGCTGGCCATGCCGAAAGGGCCTGCTCGGCGACGTCCTCCAGCATCTCGCAGGTGAACCCGGCCTTGGCCTGAACCGTCATGGCCGCCTCCGGCAGATCGCCCTCGGCCTTCGCCCGCTCGAAGCGTTCGCGAAGCCGCGCCTGACCGGCGGCGAGAAAATCGATCAGCGCCTGCCGCACAGGTTCTGCTTCCCCTGGTCGCGACGTCGTCACGGAAAGCCTGCTCAACAAGCCGCTTGACTGAGAGTGCGCTCGAACCCCTAGCCTCCGATGCGTCGTGACGAGAGCGGGTGCTCATGAAGATCGGTGAACTGGCCAAGCGTAGCGGACTGAGCGCGCACACCATCCGCTATTACGAGCGGATCGGGCTCTTGCCCTATGCCGACCGGAATGGATCGCGCCACCGTGACTACGACGCATCGATCCTGCGCTGGATCGATTTTCTCGGTCGCCTGAAGACGACCGGAATGCCGATCCGGGAGATGCTGCGCTACGCAACCCTGCGGGAGCGCGGCGTCGGAACGGAAAGCGAGCGTCGTGAGCTTCTGGAAGAGCATCGTGAGCGTGTCCGCGCTCACCTTGCCGATCTGGAGGCCTGCCTTCTCGTCCTCGACACCAAGATCGCCGGATATCCCGGCCTTGAACAGAGGATGCAGGATTGTGACACAGCTCTCCCCGAACGCCGGCGAAAGCCGATTGGAGCGCGGCAAGCGCGCGCTCGCTGAGATCGACGGCGAGGCCGGCCACAAGGTCGTCGCGGCACTTGCCGACATCGCGCCCGATTTCGCCCGCTACATTTTCGAATTCCCTTTCGGCGACATTTACAGCCGGCCAGGCCTCGATCTTCGGTCCCGCGAGATCGCGACCATCGCCGCGCTGACAGCGCTCGGCAACGCCGCCCCGCAGCTGAAGGTGCATATCGAGGCCGGACTCAATGTGGGCGTGACCCGCGACGAGATCACTGAAGTGATCATGCAGATGGCGGTCTATGCCGGGTTTCCGGCGGCTCTCAATGGTCTGTTCGCGGCCAAGGAGGTCTTCGGCCAGCGCGCGGCCGCCGCACGGGAGGAGGCGGCATGAGACGGATCGCCATAGGCCGTTTCACCCCGCGTAGCGGCAGATGCGGTCGCGCTCCAGCCCCGCCGGGTTGCGCTCACTGGGCGGGCCGTAGCCGCCGCCGCCGGAGGTTTCGAGGCGGATGATGTCGCCCCGCACGAGCGGCAGGTTGTTGATCTTCGAGCCGAGCGCTTGCCGCTCGCCATTGCGGATCAGCCAGAGCTTGCCCGCGCGGCCGGGCTCACCGCCTTCCAGGCCGTAGGGCTGGAACTTGAAGCGCTCGAGATTGGCGGTGAAGACGGCTGCAGGGCTGTCCACACGCCATTCGCGGAAGAGGCCGAGCCCGCCGCGATGGCGGCCGGCGCCGCCCGATCCGTCGATCAGGCCATAGGCCGTCACGGTCAGCGGCACGTCGGCCTCGATCATCTCGATCGGGATCGAGGCATTGTTGTGCATGCCGTAGGAATAGGCACTCAGGCCGTCCTGGTCGTCATAGGCGCCGGTACCGCCGATCTCGATCTCGACGAGGACGCCGCGCTCGCCCCTTTCGCCGATGGTCTGGAACGAGCACACGTAGGAGACGCCGTAATAGGCCGCCGGCACGCGCCCCGGCACGGCCTGGTGCAGCGCCCCGAACATCGTCGTCGCCAGCCGGTGCGCGACCGCGACGCGGTTGGCGACGGGGGCGGGGTGGGACGGATTGACGATCAGCCCGTCGGGCGCGATCACCGTGACCGGCCGGTAGCAGCCGGCATTGGCGGGGATGTCGCGGTCGGCGATCGCCATCACCGCGTAGTAGATCGCCGAACCCGAGGAGGCGAGGGTGGCGTTGATCGGGCCGGTCGCCTGTTTGCCGCAGCCGGAGAGATCGACGGTCATCTCCTCGCCCCTGACCTCGATGGCGGTGTGGATGCGGATCGGCTCGGGCACGATGCCGTCATCGTCGAGAAAATCCTCGAAGCTGTAGCGCCCGTCGGGAATGCGCGAGATCATGGCGCGCACGGCGCGCTCGGAGCCGTCGAGCAGGCGCTTGCAGACCTCGACGATGGTTGCCGGCCCGAAGCGCGCGGCCAGACGTTGCATCGTGCCGTGCCCGACCGCGAGCGAGGCGAGCTGCGCCTGCAGATCGCCCATCAGCATGTCGGGCCGGCGGACGTTCTGGCGCATCATCGCCAGCACGTCCTCGTTCATCACGCCGCCGCGCACCAGCTTGAGCGGCGGGATGCGCAGGCCTTCCTGGAAGATTTCGGTCGCGGTCGCGGCATAGCTGCCGGCCGCCATGCCGCCCATGTCGAGATGGTGGCAGAGCGTGCCGACGATGGCGATGCGCTGGCCCTCAACATAGACCGGGCGGTAGGCCAGGATGTCTGGGATGTGCTGGCCGCCGCAATAGGGATCGTTGGTGATGACGACGTCGCCCTCCGCCCATTGGTCGAGCGGAAGGAAGTCGCGTACGATCGTCAGCAGGCCGGCGCTCATCGAGTTGAGATGGCCGGGGATGCGGGCCGATTGGGCGATGTTGTAGCCGTCGCGGTCGAAGACGGCGGTGGAGTAATCCAGCATCTCGCGCACGATGGTCGAGCGGCTGGTGCGCCAGACGGTGACGTCCATTTCGGCTGCCGTGGCGGTGAAGGCGTTGCGCAGGACCTCGATGGTGACGGGGCCGAGATCGGCGGTTGCTGCGAGGGACGTGGTGGCGGTCATTGCGATGGCGGTCATCATCGTCTCCCGGTCAGTTCTTGCGGGCGATCAGGGTGCCCATCGGGCCGGGCGCGCAGGCCCATCCGACGGTGAGCAGGATCGTGGTGTATTCCTCCTCGACGAGCGCGGGGCCGACGATCTCGCCGGCAAGCGCGCTGCGGCGGAACACGGCGACGTCGCTCCAGGCGCCATCGAGCAGGACAGGCCGCGTCTCCATCGCCTCGGAGGTTCCAGAGGCTGGAGCGGTCGCGGCGCTTGCGGTGCCGCCCGAGAGCATGCCGACGGCCGCGAGCCGCAGCGCCACCATCTCGACGGCCGCATTCTCATCGGCATAGGAGAAGCGCTGGGCGTGGCCTTCGTGGAAATCGGCGATGACGCGGGCCAGCGCCTCCTCCGTTGCCTCCGCATCCGCCCATGGCACGACCAGTTCCGAGGCTTGGCCCTTGTAGCGAAGGTCGGCCGAGACGGCGTAGCGGCGCGCCTCGACGGGTACGCCGTCCGCGATCAGTTGTGCTTCGCCCTGCGTCCTCAGCTCGGCCAGCATGGTCGCGATCTGGGGCAGGCTCCCGGCCGTCGCCGGCATGACGCGGCTGCGGGCGAGGTCATGGACGATGTCGGAATGGAGGATGCCATAGGCCGAGAAGGTCGAGGCGTCCGCCGGGAACACCACCTCGGAGACGCCGAGTTCCTCGGCGACGGGGATGGCGTGCAGTCCGCCAGCGCCGCCGAAGGAGACCAGGCTGAAATCGCGGGGGTCGAGCCCCTTCTCGAACAGGCTGAGGCGCGCGGCGGCGGCGAGGCTGGTGTTGGTCACGGTCATCATGCCGTCGACGGCTGCCGTCATCGAGAGGCCGAGCGGCTGCCCGACCTTGGTCTCGATGGCGCTGCGGGCGCCGTCGAGATCGAGCTTCATGGCGCCGCCGAGGAAATAGCGTGGGTCGAGCCGGCCCATGACCAGATTGGCGTCGGTGACGGTCGGCTCCGTGCCGCCACGGTCGTAGCAGACCGGTCCCGGGCGTGAGCCGGCGCTGCGCGGACCGACGCGCAGGCGCCCGGCCTCGTCGATCGAGGCGATCGAGCCGCCGCCGGAGCCGATGGTGCGGATCTCGATCATCGGCAGGCGCACCGGCAGTTCGTCGATCTCGCCCTGCGTCATCTGGGTGACCGTGCCGTCGCGGACGACACAGACGTCGAAGCTGGTGCCGCCCATGTCGACGCCGAGCAGGTTGGGCCGGTCGAGCGCCTGCGCCATGCGGAGCGTGGCGAGCGCTCCGCCGGAGGGGCCAGAGAGCAGGAGACGTGCCGGCTGGCGCTTGGCGACATCGGCACTGCAGACGCCGCCATTCGACTGCACGAGCAGCAGGCGCGCGCCGATTCCCGCCTCGGCGAGGCGGGCTGTGAGCCGGTCGAGATAATTGCCGACGACCGGCAGCAGGAGGGCGTTCAGCACCGTGGTCGAGGTCCGCTCGAATTCGCGGATCTCGGGGCTGATGTCGGAGGAGAGCGAGACGGGAATCTCCGGGAAGCGCTGCGCCAGCCAACCGGCGAGCGCCTTCTCATGCGCATCGTTGCGATAGGCGTTCAACAGCGAGACCGCGATGCTGGCGGGGGCGGCTGCCGCAATCTGTGCCGCGAGAGCGTCCAAAGCGGCGAGATCGAGCGGCGTTTCGATGGTGCCGTCGGCGCGCATGCGTTCGACCACGCCGAGGCGCCGGTCGCGCCGGATCAATGGCTCCGCCCGCTTCTGGCGGGCGCTGTAGATGTCGCGGCGGTTGTGGCGGCCGATCTCGAGGACATCCTCGAAGCCGGCCGTCGTGATCAGCAGGCCGGCGGCGAATTTGCGTTCGAGCACGGCATTGGTGGCGATGGTCGTGCCGTGCAGCAGGATGCGGATGTCGGGCAGGGAGAAGCCGAAGCGCTCGCCTGCCTGCTGCAAGCCGATGAGCAGGCCGATCGAGGGATCCTCCGGCGTCGTCGGCGTCTTCAGGCTGGCAAGCGCGCCGGTGGTTTCGTTCAGGATCTGGAGATCGGTGAAGGTGCCACCGATGTCGATGCCGATACGGATGAAGGGAGAGGCAGTCACGGTTTCTCCAGTCGTCATGACGAGCGCGGGAAAGATCGGGCGATGAGAGGTGAAGCTTGCGATCAGCGCATCAGGGCCGGCAGCCAGAGCGCGGTGGCGGGCCAGATCATCAGCACGCCGACCGCCAGCAGATAGGCGGCGAGGAAGGGCATGACGCCGGCGAAGACGTCGGTGATCGGTCCGCCTTTCGGTCGCATGCCCTGGAGCACATACATCACTGTGCCGTCGGGCGGGCTGATCTGCGCGATCTCGACCAGCATCGTCACGATGACGCCGAACCAGATCGGGTCGTAGCCGAGGCCGACGACGATCGGGAACACCACCGGCACCGTGGTGATGATCATGGAGAAGCCCTCCATGAAGGTGCCGAGCGCGAAATACATGCCGACGATCGCCAGCATGATCGCCCAGGGCGGGACCGGCAGGTTGGCGATCATGCCCGCGACCGCCTGGGGAACGTTGATGATGGTCAGCACGTAGTTGAGCAGATAGGCGCCCATGATGATCAGGCCGAGCAGCGCCGTGTTGCGCGCCGTGGTCAGCGCCGAGGCATGGACCATGGCGAAGGACAGCCGGCCCTCGATCAGCGCGAAGACCGCGGCGCCGACGACGCCGAGCGCGGCTGCTTCGGTCGGGGTGGCGTAGCCCGCATAGATCGAGCCGAGCACCAGAACGATCAGCACGAGAGTGGGGACAAGGTCCGACAGCGCCTTGAGCTTGACTATGAGCGGCAGCGCCGGCGGCTTCTCCATCGGGTTGCGCAGGCCGTGCATCACGATGATCGCGACGAAGAAGGCGGTGACGATGACGCTGGGGATGATCGCCGCGATATAGAGCGCGCCGACCGAGGTTTCGGTGATCAGGCCGTAGACGATGAAGGTGATGCCGGGCGGGATCAAATTGCCCATCGCGCCACCCGCCGCGAGCGAGCCCAGCACCATGCGCGTATTGTATTTCGTGCCCTCGAAATAGGGCAGGGCGACCGAGCCCATCGTCGCGGCGGTCGCGACCGAAGAGCCCGAGATCGCCGAGAACAGGGCGCAGGCGGCGATGTTGGTGTGGAGCAGCCCGCCGGGCAGGCGGTTCAGCCAAACATTGAGGGCCTTGTAGAGCCGGTCCGAGAGGCCGGCGCGCAGCAGGATCTCGCCCATCAGCAGGAAGAGCGGCACCGCGATCAGGACGAAGTTGCTCGACGGTCCCCAGAAGGTCTGCCCTGCGAAGCCCCAGAACGGCCGGTCGGAGAACATCAGGCCGGTCAGGACGGCGAGGATGCCGAGCACCGCGGCGATATGCACGCCGGCGCCGAAGAAGACGATGAAGATCGCGACCAGCGCCAGGATTTCCGCGATCGGCAGGGCCTGGCCGCCCGAGGCCGCGAAGAAGACCAGCGCGAGCAGGCCGAGCAGGAAGGTGATCGCGATCATGCCACCGTCTCCTTGCGGGACATGGCGACGGCTTCGAGAGCCTCTTCCGCCTCGTCGTCGATGCTGCGGGCGCCGAGCAGTGCGACGATCTCGTCGTAATGGCCGCAGAACAGTTCCAGCGCGGCCTCGAACATGAGCACGGCGATCATCACGAGGAAGGCCGCCAGCCCGAAGGCCCAGATGCCCTGCGGGATGTCCATCGGGATATGCAGGGCGCTGTTGTCATGGGCGTCGAACATCATCGATTCCTGGAGGAGGTCGAGGCCGGCCCAGGCGAGGAAGGCCGAGAACAGTCCCAGAAGGACCAAAGCGAGCAGGTGCATCAGGGCGCGCGGGCGCAGCGGCATGCGGTTGACGAGGATGTCGACCCGGATATGCGCGCGCTCGGCCAAAGTGTGGGCCAGCGCCCAGGAGATGCCGCAGGCCAGCATGTAGCCGCTGATCTCGACGGTCGCGGCGCTGGAGACCCCGAAGGCCGAGCGGCCGACGATGTCTGCGGTGATGAAGAGGGCGCAGAGGACGTAGTTCCAGCCTGCCAGATAGGCCATGCCGGTGGCCGCGCGATCGACGCCCTTGCGCAAGGCCCGGGCGAAGCGCAGCGGCGCCGGGGCGGTGGCCCCGGCGGCCGCCCCGGTCAAGGCTTGAACTCCACCTTCGAGATCGGCGCGATGACCTCGTTGTAGACGGTTCCGCAGCGGGCGCCGCAGCGCTTGACGAAGCCGGGCAGGACCGTGCTCTCCATGATCTGGCGCACGAGCGCCTTGTCGGCCTCGCTCGCCTTGACCTCGACCATCGGCTTGGCGGCGAGCGAGTGGATCTTGCAAGCGTCCTTGTTGCCGATGTTGCAGTCGATGCCGTCGCGCGTGGCGGCATCGCCGAGCTTCCAGAGCGCGTCGGTCATCTCGGCGAAGGTCTTCTCCAGCAGGGTCTTGGTGCCGGCGTCGAGCTTGTTCCACCAGGCGACATTGACCATGTAGCCGGCCACCGCCCAGGACAGCGGCAGGTCCGAGATGTGACTCGCGACCTCCGGCCAGCGTGCGGCGGCGCCGGAGCCCGTTCCGGTGACGGCGCAATCGACGACGCCGCGTTCCAGCGCGCTGTAGACCTCGGGGAAGCCGATCGAGACCGGCTGGCCGCCGATGGTCTGGACGAGATCGACCAGCGAATTGCCGAAGGTGCGGATCTTGCGGCCCTTGAGGTCGGATAGCGTCGTGAAGGGCTGGCGGCAGAACAGCACCTGAGCCGGGAACGGATAGGTGATCACGAGGCGCGTGTTGAAGCGCTCGAGTTCCTTGTTGGCGAGCGGCAACATCGCATCGGCGATCTTGCGGGCCATGCCGATGTCGGGGCTCAGGCCCGAGAGATCGATGCCGTCGAGCAGCGGCACATCGCCCGACAGGGTGGAGAGCGTGCCGGCGCCGATATCGACCTGGCCGGAGCGGACGAGACGGACGATCTCGGCGCCGCCGAGATTGCGCTCGGCATGGGAGGAAAGCTGGACCGTGAACTGGCCGTTCGAGGCCTTGGGCAGCCCCTCGCGCAGGAAGGGAATATCGACGAGGGTGAACTGCGCGCTGGTGGGCAGCGGCTGCGTCACCGCCGAGATCGTCAATTTCGGCAAGGCGGTCTGCGCCGATGCCATGCCGGATGCCGCGAGAGACGCAAGCAGCGCTCCCCCGATCAAAATGCTCTTCTTCATCGCTGTGAGCCTCGGTTGTTATATTTCCCCTGATGGCCCCGCGCTTATGGCTGTCTCGCTCCCCAGCTCGCCTGTGATCGGCGATTCCTATCCTGAAATGACGGCCCTCCCTTTGCCCGGTCTCCTCCCGGAGCGCCGTTCGGGCCGTTCTCAGAGGTTGATTTGAAGGCCATTGGCCCCGGACTGTCGAATTGTGTTTTTGGATCGGGGTGATCGGAAATTGCGATCAGGCCGCGTCCGTTCCTCCAGCGTCTTGCCGATCTGGCAGGCGTGCCTGGCCACCAGCGCTGCCAGGAAGTTGTTGGGCTTGCGCAGATAGGCGACCTGGAAACCGTTGGGCGGCAGGCTCACGCCCTCGACCTCGACCCGGCGCAGGCGGCCGCGTTCGATCTCCTCGCGCACCAGCGCCAGCGGCAGGATGCAGCTTCCCATGCCGTCGAGCGCCATGCGGATCATGATCGTCAGCGAGGCGCTGCCCCAGAGCCTGACCTGCTCGCGTCCTTCGCCGGCGAGCGCCCGCTTGATCTCCTCCGCCAGCGGGCTCGAATGCGAGAAGCTGATGATCGGCCATTGCGCCAGCCGCGCCAGCGTCAGCGGGCCGTCGCCGATCGGAAGCTCCGGGCTGACGACCCAACCCAGCGGCAGGTGGCAGAGGCGCTGGTTGACCGCGCGCGGATCGGCGAGGGGGCCGACCTGCATGCTGAGATCGATCTGTCCGCGCAGAAGCTGTTCGGAGAGCACATTGGTCGTGTCCACCACCATGTCGACGACGAGTTCGGGATAGTTGGCGTTGATCACCGAAATCAGCTTCGGCATCAGGCTGTGGACCAGCGTCTCGGCGACGCCGAGCCGCAGCACGCCGCGCACCGCGTCGGCACGCGAGACGACGGCGCGGGCCTCCGTCATGATCGAAAGCATGCGCTCGGCATATTCCAGCAGCACCGTGCCCTCGCGGGTCAGCGTCGTGCGCCGTTGCGGCGGTCCGAACAGCACGGTGCCGAAATGGCTCTCCAACTGGTCGATGCGGGCCGAGATCGAGGGCTGGGTGGTGTTGAGATGGGCGGCGGCGGCCCGAAACCCGCCCAGGCGCGCGACCCAGACGAAGGTCTCCAGGCATTTGAGATCGTTCATGCGCCGCTCCGCCCTGCCGGGACGCGGCCGGACAGCAGGATCGGTCTGTGGAAAGCGGGACGAGAGACGCTGTGCGATGGAACCGGCATGTCGATGTCCAAGCCTCGCTGCTGGATCGCCATGCCTGTTTCTGAAGGAGGCACCGGCGCTGCCGTGACAGGCTAGCATCATCCGTGCCGGGAGGCCGATAAGGCCTTGCAGGTCTCCTGCGCGCGACTTTGGCGAGTTCGCCGTCGGTCGCGGCTCCCGATCGGCGGCAGCGCGACAGGGTTTCTCGCCTGCTCCAGCGAGAGACGGCGCCTACGAAGAACCGAGGGTCGCGGCCCGGGCCGCGGCTGCGATTGCCCCGCGGCTGGAACCATGCGCTAATTCCCTGGCGATTGACCGGAGCGGCGCGAGCAACAGCGCGAAATTTTGGGGGTGGACCGTGGCCAGCAAACGCACTCAGCGACATCGACGGGTCGCTTTCGGACCGCTCGCTGCGATCGGCGCTGGCCTCGCGCTCGCGGGCTGCCTGTCCAGCGGCGATGGTGAGCGCGCCGCGCAGACACAGGTCGCCGCCGCGATCACCGCACCGAGCAATATCGGCCCGGACAAGCTGATCGGCCGCTGGGGCATCGCCTCCTTCCATACCGAGAAGGACCGCAAGCGCACCGAGGCGCAGGCCAGCGCCGGCTGCAGCCAGCCCTATGTCATCACAAAGGGCCCCGAAGACGGTGTCATGATGCATGTCGCCGACGACCCCAAGCTCTATGAACTCAGGCTCAAGGCCGGGCCGGGCGGGCGCACCTATCTCGGCTTCGAGGCGCCGCCCGGCGATCTGCAGGACCGCGAGATCCTGTCGGCGACGGGCTCGATGCTGGTGATGCGCTTCGTCGATCCCGATGCGCATCGCCGCTACGGCACCTTCATTTATGTGCGCTGCCGCTGAGCGGGGGAGGACAGACATGACATCCAGGATGACGACGCCCGCACGGGCGGGATTGTTCGCAGGGGCACTTGTCGCCGCCCTGTCGATCACGCAGACGGTCTTGGCCCAGCCGCGGCCGCCGGCTGCCGTGCAGGAAACCATGGATATCGGCGACGAGCCAGGCCGGGTCTCGACGGAGGAGGTCAGCATCACCGAGGGGCCCTTCGCCCGTCAGATGGTGCTGTTTCGCTCCAATGAACCGCCCGGCACCGTCATCATTCAGTCGGCCGAGCGCTTCCTCTACGTCGTGCAGGGCAATGGCCGCGCGCTGCGCTATGGCATCGGCGTTGGGCGCGAGGGCTTCCAGTGGTCCGGCCAGGTCCAGGTCAGCCGCAAGGCGGAATGGCCCGACTGGCGCCCGCCGCCGGAGATGCTGCAGCGGCAGCCCTACCTGCCGCGCTTCATGGCCGGCGGACCGGGCAATCCGATGGGCGCGCGGGCGCTCTATCTCGGCTCGACGGTCTTCCGCGTCCACGGCACCAACCAGCCTGAAACCATCGGCGAGGCGATCTCGTCGGGCTGCTTCCGGCTCGCCAATGGCGACATCGCCGATCTCTACGAGCGGGTGCCGCTCGGAACCAAGGTGATCATCCGCCACAAGGCGACGCTGTAAGGCGACATCCGGCACAGGTACGGCATCGAACGGGGGAATAGCCATGTCGAAGGCTTCATGGGTTGGCCGGCGGATGCGCGGCGTCGCCGCCGCCGGGGCGCTGGTCGTCGTTTTCGCAGCGCCGGCTGGTGCGGGGATGCTCGAGACGGTTAAGCAGCGCGGCACGCTTGCCTGTGGCGTCAGCGAGGGGCTGGGCGGCTTCTCGGACAAGGATGCCCAGGGCAACTGGAGCGGGTTTGACGTCGATTTCTGCCGCGCCCTGGCCGCGGCGGTGCTGGGCGATCCGCAGAAGGTGAGCTTCACGCCGCTCTCCGCCAGCCAGCGTTTCGAGGCGTTGAAGTCGGGCAAGGTCGATCTGCTCTCGCGCAACTCGACCTGGACGCTCGGGCGCGAGGCGGAACTCGGCCTCGCCTTCGCAGGCATCACCTATCATGACGGGCAGGGTTTCCTGGCGAAGCGCTCGCTTCGCGTCGATGGGGCGCTTTCGCTCGACAAGGCGAAGATCTGCGTCGAGTCCGGCACGACGTCGCAGCTCAATCTCGCCGATTTCTTCCGCGCCAATTCGATGAGTTACGAGGAAAAGGCCTTCCCGAATGCGGCGGACGCCTTCGCCGCCTTCCAGTCCGGCCAGTGCGACGTGCTGAGCCGCGACCAGTCGGCGCTCTATGCCGAGCGTCTGCGGCTGACGAAGCCGGCTGACGCGGTCGTGCTGCCCGACGTGATTTCGAAGGAGCCGCTCAGCCCGGTCGTGCGCAATGACGATTTCCCCTGGTTCAACGTCGTGAAATGGGTTCACTACGCCCTCGTCAACGCCGAGGAACTCGGCATCTCCAAGGCGAATGTCGACGACGCGCTGAAATCGCAGAAGCCGGATGTGCGGCGCTTCACCGGCGCTGAGGGCGGCTTCGGCAAGGCGCTCGGGCTCGATCCGGACTGGGCCGTGCGCGCGGTCAAGGCGACCGGCAGCTATGCCGAAATCTACGAGCGCAATCTCGGCGTCAGCTCCAAGCTCGGCATCCCGCGCGGCCTGAACCAGCTCTGGAACATGGGTGGCGTGCTCTACGCACCGCCGATGCGTTGAAGCCGTCGGCTCGCGCATCCGAAAAGATAGTCCAATCCAGCGGGCCGGGTTTGGCTTAGCGGCATAGCGTTCCGAAACGAAACGATCGAACGCCACGCCATGACTGCGATACCCATGACTGTCTCGCCGCCGACAGCTCCAGCGCTTGTGATGCTGGATCGCGCCTCCGGCGCGTCGCTGCCGCCATCGATCGCTGGCGCGACGCTGGGCCCTGCCGATCCGTTCGCTGCGGGTCGCGAGGTGGCCTGGGCGATCCCGGCTGCCGCAGCAGGCCGCGTCGGTTTCGCTGGCGTGGTCGATGTCGAGTCGTTTCCTCATACCGAAACGATGATCGTGCTGGCCGGCGCACTGACGCTGTCCATCGACGGGGCGTCCGCGCATACCGTTGCGCCGGGCGGCGGCGTGGTCGTGGCGTGTGGCACGCGGCTGCGGATCGAGGCGGCGGCCGGCACGCGCTGGGCTTTCTATGCCGGGACCGCCGGGACGGTGGCCGCGCCGGGCGTGACTCTCTTGGATGCAGATGCCGCGCTTGCACCATCGGCCGCCCCGCCGGCCGAAGTCCTGATCGGACCCGCTCCCGCCTGCCGCAGCTTCAACGCGTTCACTGAGGAAGGCTCGAACCTGCGCGCCGGGCTGTGGGATTCGACCCCCTATGCCCGGGTCTCGCGTCCGCACAAGCTGAGCGAACTGATGCATATCCTGCAAGGCTCGGTCGATCTGACGGCTGAGGACGGGACCGTCTTCACGGTCGGGCAAGGCGATACCGTTTTCGTTCCGCAGGGCGCGCCTTGCGCCTGGGACAGCCGGGTTCACGTCGCCAAGTTCTATGTCGTGCAGGAGGC
Source organism: Allobosea sp. P2_B12 (assembly GCF_056404835.1). Classification (NCBI taxonomy): domain Bacteria; kingdom Pseudomonadati; phylum Pseudomonadota; class Alphaproteobacteria; order Hyphomicrobiales; family Alloboseaceae; genus Allobosea; species Allobosea sp. P2_B12. The sequence goes on from NZ_JBFUDG010000002.1 coordinate 644,589, forward strand.
CGGGGCCTGATGTCCGACAACCTGCTTCGGGAGCCCGCGGTGCTCCGTGACATCGCCCTTGGCGACGCTGCGGCCTGCATGGCGTTGTCGCAAGCCGTCGGCTGGCCGCACCGGGTCGAAGATTGGGAGATGGCGATCGGGTTGGGTGGCGGCGTCGTCATCAGCCTCGGCTCGGAGATTGTCGCGACGGCGTCCTGGTGGCCCTATGGCGACACGCATGCCACGCTCGGCCTGATCGTCGTTTCTCCCGAGCATCAGGGTGCCGGGCTCGGGCGGCGCCTGATGGAAGCGCTGTTCGCGCAGACGCAAGGACGTTCGCTCCTGCTGAACGCGACGGTTGCCGGCACGCCCCTCTATGAGCGTTCCGGCTTCGTGGCGTGGGGCGGCGGCATCCGCCAGCACCATGGCAAGGTTCTCGCGGTCGCGGCACCATCGCTCGACGAGGGGGCAGTGCTTCGCTCTGCGTGGGCCTCCGATCTGCCGGCGCTGGAGCGGCTCGACCACGCCGCGACGGGCCTGCCGCGCGGGGCCTTGCTGCGCGCCGTGATGGAGCGCGGCGATGGCGTCGTGCTCGAGCGCGGCGGCAAACCGGCCGGCTTCAGCATGCTGCGCCGCTTCGGCCGCGGCTTCGTCGTCGGCCCGGTTGTTGCTGAGGGCGACGCGGATGCCAGGGTGCTGGTGGCGCATTGGCTGCAAGGGCGGCAGGGCGAGTTCCTGCGCATCGATCTTCCTGCAGACTCTGCGCTTTCGGACTGGCTCGTGTCGTGCGGCTTGAAAGCTGTGGACGGCGTGACGAGCATGGTGCGGGGCACGTTGCCGCTCGCGCAGGGCCCGGTGCAGTTGCATGCGCCGGCCAGCCAGGCTCTTGGCTGATCGAAGAGGTTACCATGGCACTGCTCTACAAGTCCGACCCGTCGCGCGGTGCCGAATGGGCGAAGATCCTGGCGCAAAAGGCCCCTGACCTGTCGTTCAGGATCTGGCCGGAGATCGGCGATCCCGTCGATATCCGCTATTTCGCCGCCTGGATGCCGCCCGACGACCTGATGACGCAGTTCCCCAATCTGGAGCTGCTGATCTCGGTCGGCGCAGGCGTCGATCATCTGGACCTGTCGAGACTGCCGCCGAACCTCCCGGTGGTCCGTATGGTCGAGCCCGGCATCGTCGATGGCATGGTCGAATACGTCTCCATGGCCGTGCTGGGCCTGCATCGCGACCTGATCGACTATGTCGCCCAGCAGCGGGACGAGATCTGGAAGCAGATCCGGGTGCGCCCGGCGGCGACGCGCCGCGTTGGCGTGCTGGGCTTAGGCATGCTCGGCGAGGCCTGCTGCACGATGCTGAACAATTTCGGTTTCCAGATCGCCGGCTGGAGCCGCTCGCGCCGCGAGATCGAGGGCGTGACCTGCTTCGCGGGCGCCCAGGAATTGCCGGACTTCCTGGGGCGCACCGACATCCTTGTCTGCCTGCTGCCGTTGACCGACGAGACGCGCGGCATGCTCGGCACCGAGCTCTTCGCGCAGCTGCCGAGGGGGGCGAAGCTGGTGAATACAGGCCGCGGCGGGCATCTCGACCAGGATGCGCTGCTGGCCGCTCTCGACAGCGGCCAGATTTCGGCGGCGTGGCTCGACGTCACCACGCCGGAGCCGCTGACCAGGGGCCATCCGCTCTGGAGCCATCCGCGCGTTCTGGTCACGCCGCATATCGCCAGCATGACCCAGCCGGAGACGGCTGTGGAGGTGGTGCTGGAAAACCTGCGCCGTCACCACGCCGGCGAGCCGTTGATCGGTCTGGTCGATCGCAAGCGGGGCTATTGAGGCCCAGCCATTGCAGCCCCAGGCGCGCCACCCCGCCGAAGCATGATCTGCCGCCGGGGGCGGCCAATAGGGCAGGGGATGTCATGGCGGGCCGTCAAGGCCGTGCCGATGGTCGTGCCGGCCGTTCTAACCTTTGCCGAGGCGAAGACGCCGTCTGCGGAGGTCGAAGCGGTCCATGCATGAGCGAACCTTGCACGAGCGAGTCCTGCGCAAAGCAGCCCTGTACGAGCCCATGGCCGCGAGTGGAACGGCGCTGCCGCAGCGTGCCGGGCAGGGCATCGCGCGCGCGCTTGGCCATATCGAGCGGAACTTCACCGATGCGATCTATCTCGAGGAGCTTGCGGCACTCGCTGGCTTGAGCGTCTGCCGGTTCGTGACGGTGTTCCGGCGACAGGTCGGCCTGACGCCGCATCGCTTCATCTGCCACCGCCGCATCGGCCATGCCAAGCTGCTGCTGCGCGAGGGCGTCCCGATGGCGCTGGCGGCTTCGGAGGCGGGCTTCTTCGACCAGAGCCATTTCTCGCGCCATTTCAAAAACATCTGCGGGATCACCCCCGGGCGTTACCTGCGCGAGCTGAATCAGGCTGCGCCCCGACGCGCCTTGCCCGAGCCGCACGCCTTGCCCGAACCCCGTGTCCAGAACGCTGCCTGAACGGCGCGGGCTCACGAAATCGACAACCTCCAGCAGGATCGTCCACCATGACCGTCAATTCGCTCGAAGCCCTCGACCGCCGCCACTGGGTCCACCCTGTCGCCAACTGGGCCGGCCATGAGACGCGCGGCGTCACCATCATGAAGTCGGCGAAGGGCGCCTTCATCACCGATGCGGACGGCCATGAGCTGATCGACGGCTTTGCCGGGCTCTGGTGCGTCAATGTCGGCTATGGCCATGAGAGCATCGTCGAGGCCGCGGCGGCGCAGATGCGCGAACTGCCCTATGCGACCGGCTATTTCAGCTTCGGCAGCGAGCCGACGATCCTGCTTGCCGCGAAGCTCGCCGAGATCACGCCCGGCGATCTCAACCACATCTATTTCTCGCTCGGCGGCTCGGACGCCATCGACGGCGCGCTGCGCCTGATCCAGTTCTACTACAACGTCACGGGACGGCCGACGAAGAAGGCGATCATTTCGCTGGAACGCGGCTATCACGGCTCCAGCTCGACGGGCGCCGGCGTCACCGCGCTACCGGCCTTCCACGCCAATTTCGATTTTCCGGCGCATGTCCAGCATTACGTCGCGGCGCCCTATTCCTATCGCAACCCGACCGGCTCCGACGACGCGGCGGTGATCGCGGCCAGCGTCGCCTCGCTGCGCGCCAAGGTCGAGGAACTCGGCGCCGATAATGTCGCCGCCTTCTTCTGCGAGCCCGTCGTGGGTTCGGGCGGCGTCATCGTGCCACCGAAGGGCTGGCTCAAGGCGATGCGCGACACAGCGACCGAGCTCGACATCCTGTTCCTCGCCGACGAGGTCATCACCGGTTTCGGCCGTACCGGCCCGATGTTCGCCTGCGACGCCGAGGGCGTGGTGCCCGACCTGATGACGATGGCCAAGGGCCTGACCTCGGGCTACGCGCCGATGGGCGCGCTCGCGATCGGCGAGAAGATCTATCGCGGCATCAAGGACAATGCGCCCGAGGGCGGGCCGGTCGGCCACGGCCAGACCTATTCCGGCCATCCGGTTTCGGCTGCCGTCGCGCTCGAAGTGCTCCGGCTCTATGACGAGGGCGGCATCCTCGCCAACGGCCAGCGCGTCGGCGCCTATTTCGAGACAAGGCTTGCGACGCTCGCCGATCATCCGCTCGTGGGTGAGGTCAGGGCGCGCGGCCTGCTCGCGGGTATCGAGCTTGTTGCCGACAAGGGCAGCCGCGAGAAGTTCCCGCGCAGCGTCAAGCTCGCCGACCATCTGTTCGCGCGCGGCTATGCGAACGGCGTGATCTTCCGCGCCTTTGCCGACGACATCATCGGGCTGGCGCCGCCGCTGTGCTGCAGCGAGAGCGAGATCGACCTGATCGTCTCGCGTCTGCGCCAGACGCTCGACGACATGCTGGACCTTCCGGAGGTCCAGGCCGCGCTGGCGACCGCCAGAGCGGCGTGAAGGCGGCGTGATCCTTGCTTTGCCGAAGGCGGCTAACCGTCTAGGTTGTCGCGAGCGCTGCGGCCCATCCCCGGGCCTGGGGCGGCGGGCGTTGGGGTGAGGCTTTCGTCGTGACACCGGGCTTGCGGCTCGACCGCATCGATATGAAAATCCTGATTGAACTGCAGGGCAACAGCAGGATGACCAACGTCACCCTGGCCGATGCGGTCGGGTTGTCGCCGAGCCCGTGCCTTCTCCGGGTCAAGCGGCTCGAACAGGCCGGCTTCATCTCCGGCTATTGCGCGACGATCAACCTGCAGAAGCTCGGCGAGACGATCACGGTCTTCACCGAGGTCACGCTGGCCGACCACACCAAGGAGTATTTCATCCGCTTCGAGACGGCGCTGCGCCGGGTCGACGAGGTGGTGGAATGCCATATGGTCAGCGGCGGCTACGACTACCTGATCAAGTTCGTGACGCGCGGGCTGACGCATTACCAGTCGCTGATCGAGACCCTGCTCGACCGCAATATCGGCATCTCCAAATACTTCAGCTACGTCGTGATCAAGTCGCCGATCCAGAAGCCGGGCTACCCGCTGCCGGTGCTGTTCGACGTCTGAGGGCGTTTGCAAATCCGCTGGAGCCGCGTTCTGACGCCGTCTTCTGCGCTTCCGGTGCTCACGGACGAAAGTCCGCTGCGCTCCGGTTCTGGATTGCGACGCCAGCCCACTCGCCCCAGCAGATTTTCAAACACCCTCAAGAGCGCGCTGGTTAACCCAGAGCTTGTGTCGCAAGGCCGAAGGTCCGCGCCGCGCCGCTCGGAGCATGATGGCGGCCCCGGATCATCGGCGTGACCGAATCGAAGATCGTCATGCCGCAGGATTCGAGGAATCCCCCGAAGCGGCCCTGTTCCTGCGCCGTGTCGACCCGAAGAAAGCTGCCCTGATGGGCCTCGACATGGGGGGTGACCAGGGCGACGGCCATATCGTCGTCCTCCGCCACGACCGGGCCTACGACATGGCCGCGTCCGAAGGCACGACAGAGTGCGAAACCCACGATCTCACCGTCACGTTCGACGACCGTCCCGACCGAGGCCGCCATCAGCGCCGCGATGACGCGGCTGCGGTCGGCGCCATAGGCGCTGGCGTCGAGGCGCGCGAGTGCATCGAGATCTGCCGCGACAGCGGATCTGAGGCCGGGCATGGCCGGAGCGGGGGCTGGTAGCACTACGGTGCGTCCCTGATGCTGGAAGATCCGGCCGATCGGCTCGAAGCCGAGCGAGCGATACAGGCGATAGCCGGCCTTCGTCGCGCTGAGGCGCAGGTCGCGATCGCCGGATTGCTCGAAGATGATTTCCATCAACTGCCGGCCGGCCCCCTGCGCTTGCAGGCGCGGCGAGGTGATGACCATGCCCACTGACGCGAAGCTCTCGCCGAAGGGCCACCACATCGCCGAGCCAAGCGCCCGGCCGATCGTGTCGCAGGCGACGAAGCCCCGGCCGACGCTCATGACGAGCCGCCAGTCCTCCGGCCGATGCGGCCAGCCGACGCCGATCGACAGCTGATGCATCTGGCCGAGATCGGCTTCGCTCATCGGCCGGATGTCGATCTCGTAGCCGAGTCGGCGCTTTGCCGTGTTGTAAGCCAAGGCGTCTGGCCTCATGGGGAAGGATGCCCGACTATAGGCGCGCCGGGACCGTTCGAGAATAGCATAATTCATACAATACATGGGCTTAGGATGGTGCAAGCTGCGAGGTCTGGCCCCTGCGGCGCTTCGGTCCCCGTGGCCGGCGGAGGGGCAACGCGCCCGTTTCCCGACCTGCGACGCCGAGGCTGCCCTGCGATGAAGCTCGAACCCTATTGGCTGGACTCCGCGCCGCGGTTTTCGTCCGCCTCGTCAGTGCCGATCGAAGGCAAGGTCGATGTCGCAATCGTCGGCGGCGGCTTCACCGGCCTGTCGGCGGCACGCACGCTGGCGAAGGCCGGCGCGAGCGTTGCCGTGCTGGAATCCGGGCGCGTCGTCGGCGAAGCCTCGGGCCGCAATGGCGGGCATTGCAACAACGGCCTCGCGCATGATCTGGGAAGCCTCGCCGCCAGCCTCGGCATCGAGCGTGCCAGCGCGCTCTACCGCGCCTTCGACGCCGGCGTGGACACAGTCGAGGCGCTGGTCGCCAGCGAAGGCATCGACTGCGACTTCATCCGCACCGGCAAGATCAAGCTCGCGGCCAAGCCGGCCCATTTTGCCAAGCTGCAGAAGAGCGCCGAATTGCTGCAGGCGACGGTCGAGCCTGATCTGGCCGTGGTGAAGCCGGACGATATCCGCAGCGAGATCGGCTCGGACGGCTTCCATGGCGGGCTCGTCTTTCCGCGCGGCGCCCATATGCATATGGGTCGCTTCGGCGTCGGGCTGGCCGAGGCGGCGGCTCGGGCCGGAGCCGCGATCCATGAGAACGCAGCCGTGACCGGCCTGGAGCGGCTGGCCGGTCAGGCGCATCGCGTCGTGACAATGCGCGGCACGCTGGAGGCTGGGCAGGTGCTTCTGGCGACGGGAGCATCGCGGCAGGGGCCGTTTTCCTGGCTGCGTCGGCGCATCGTCCCGGTCGGCAGCTTCATCATTGCGACCGAGCCGCTGTCAGCGGAGCTTGCGGCCTCGATCATGCCGACGCGCCGCACGGCGACGACGACAATGAATATCGGCAACTATTTCCGGCTGACGCCCGACAACCGGCTGATCTTCGGCGGCCGGGCGCGCTTTGCCCTGTCGAGCCCGACTTCGGACGCCAAGAGCGGCGCGATCCTGAAGGCGCGCATGCTCGAACTCTTCCCGCAATTGTCTGGCATAGGGATCGATTATTGCTGGGGCGGACTGGTCGACATGACCGCCGACCGCCTGCCGCGCGCCGGTGAGCGCGACGGCGTCTTCTACGCGCTGGGCTATAGCGGCCACGGCACGCAGATGTCGGTGCATATGGGGCAGATCATGGCCCGGGTGATGGGCGGCGACGCGGCCGCGAACCCGCTGGCCGGGCTCGACTGGCCGGTGGTGCCCGGCCATTTCGGCCCGCCTTGGTTTTTGCCGTTCGTCGGAATGTATTACCGCTATCAGGACTGGCGGCACTGAGGCCGTGTCCAGATGCTACTCGGGCGGACGTCTGACGCAGCTTTCTGCGCTTCCGGTGCTCACGGACATGACGTCCGCTCCGCTCCGGTTCTCGAAAGCCACGCCAGCCGCCTCCCCGGAGCGCATCTGCACGCGGCCTCGGGTCCGCGCGTGAGGGCTACTGCGCCGTCCGCTTCTGCCCACTCGTCGCCAGCAGCACCAGGATGAACGACGCCGCCGTCAGCAGGGTCGAGATCGAGGCGATGGTCGGGTCGATCTCGTCGCGCAGCGCGGTGAACATGCGCTTGGTCAAAGTCTGGTACTGCCCGCCCGAGACGAACAGCGCGATGATGGTCTCGTCGATCGCCGAGATGAAGGCGAAGATTCCTCCGGCGAAGACGCTGGCTTTGATCTGCGGCAGCGTCACCGTGAGGAAGGCCCGGAAGCGGTTCATGCCGAGGCTGCGCGCCACCATCTCCTGCGTCTTGTCGAAGCTCTGCAGGCCGGCGACGACCGAAGTGATGACATAGGGCAGACCGAGCATGACATTGGCCAGGACGAGCCCGGTCAGCGTCTGGATCAGGCCGAGCTTGGCGTAGATGAAGAAGATGCCGATCGCGATGATGATGATCGGCACGATCAGCGGCAGCATCAGCATCATGTGCAGAGAGCGCATCAGCTTCGTCTGCGAATTGCTGATGGCGTAGGCGGCAGCCGTCCCCAGCGGCGTCGCGACGATGACGGTCAGCACGCCGATCAGCAGGCTCATCCGCGTCGCCTGCATCCAGTTGGGATTGCCGAAATACTCGGCGTACCAGCGCAGCGAGAGGGCCGGCGGCGGGAAGGTCAGGAAGCGCGTCGCCGAGAACGACATTGGCACGATGATCAGCAGCGGCAGGATCAGATAGATCAGCACCAAGCCGACGAAGGCGCCGAAGAGCAGGCGAGGGAGAAGCGGCTGTTTCATCACTTCTGCCCCAGCATCTTGTCGAGCGGGATGATGCGGCCGACGAGCGCGAAGACCGCCATCACCGCGACCAAGAGCACGACGCCGACGGCGCTGGCCGCGCCCCACTGGTTGTAGAGTTCGACATTCCGGCTCACGACCATCGAGATCATGATGGTGCGGCCGCCGCCGAGCAGCTCCGGCGTGATGTAGAAGCCCAGCGTCAGCACGAAGACCAGCGTCAGCCCGGCGACGACGCCGGGCAGCGACAGCGGCAGGAAGACGCGCAGGAATGTGTGCAGCGGACCGCCGCCGAGGCTGGCGCCGGCCAGCATCAGTTCGCGCGGGATCTTCTGCATGGTCGAATAGAGCGGCAGCACCATGAAGGGCAGCAGGATGTGCACGGTCGCGATGACCGTGCCGAGCTCGTTATGGACCAGTGCCAGGGGCTCGCTGATCAGCCCGAAGCGTTCGAGCATCTGGTTGGTCACGCCGGTGCGCTGAAGCAGGACGAGCCAGGCATAGGCGCGCACCAGCACGCTGGTCCAGAACGGCAGGATGACGAAGCTCAGGATCAGCACGTCCCAGGGCCGCTTCACATGGGCGGCGGCATAGGCGACGGGGTAGCCCAGGATCAGCGTCAGCACCGTGACCATCAGCGCGATGCGGAAGGTCAGCGTGAAGCTGCGCCAGTAGATGTCCTCGCTGAAGATGCGGCGGTAGTGCTCCAGCGTGAAGCCGTTGTCGTAGACCGACTGCGTCATCAGCCAGCCGACCGGGATCACCACCAGGGCGACGATGACGATCACCGCAGGCGAGGCGAGCAGGAGCATCAGCCCCTGCTCGCGGCGCCGGTATCGGAGGGACGGGTCGATGACGCTCATGGTGTCTTTCCTACCCACCGAATTTCTCTCGCTCCGGTCATCCCGGGCGACCGCAGGGAGACCCGGGATCCATTCCTGAACATCACTGTCCTGCGCTCAGGCATGGATCCCGGATCTCGCTGCGCTACGTCCGGGATGACGGCGCGGGGATGGATGAGCGGCTCACTTCTGCGCGAAGGAGAGCCAGCGCTTCTCGGCGGCTTCGCCGGCGGCCGAGGTCCACCAGGCATAGGACATCAGGGCCTGGACCTTGGCGTTTGCCGGCGCGCTCGGCAGTTCGCCGACGCGGGCTGCGGGAATGACGCCGGTGTCGTAGGCCTTGGGGTTGGCCGGGCCGTAGTCGATATGCAGCGGCAGATTGGCCTGATGCACGGGATCGACCGCCTCGTTGAGGAACTTGATCGCGGTCGGCAGGTTCGGGGCGCCCTTGAGCACGCACAGCGAGGTGCTCTGCAGGATGCCCTGGTTGTAGGTGTAGGCGACCTTGGCGCCTTCCTTCGTCAGCGCTGAGATGCGGCCGTTCCAGGCCATCACCATGTCGACCTCGCCGTCGTTGAGAAGCTGGGCGGACTGGGCGCCCGAGGTCCACCAGACCGTGATGTGCGGCTTGATCTCCTCGAGCTTCTTGAAGGCCCGGTCGACGTCGAGCGGGTAGAGCTTGTCGGCCGGGACGCCGTCAGCCATCAGGGCTGCTTCCAGCGTGGCGAGCGGGTTGTTGCGCAGCGAGCGCCGGCCGGGGAACTTCTTCACGTCCCAGAAATCGGCCCAGGTCTTGGGCGCTGTCGCCGCATCGGGGAATTTCTTCAGGCTGTAGCCCATGACGCTGGAATAGAACTCGTAGGCGACCGAATAGTCGCTACGATATTCCGCCGGCATCGCGGCTGCGTTGGGGATCTTGCTGAAGTCGAGCTTCTCGAGGATGCCCTGCTCGCCGCCGCGCAGGCAGAAATTGGTGGCGACATCGACGACGTCCCAGCTCGGCTTGCCCGTGGCGACCTGCGAACGCATGATCGGCCAGGCGTCCGGCACGCTGTCCTGGTTGATGGTGATGCCGAGCTTCTTGGCTGATGGATCGAGGATCGCGATGGTCTGCGCCTTCTGGTAGGCGCCGCCCTGCGAGACGAACATGATCTGTTCGGCGGCTTGGGCGGAGAGTGGGCTCAGCAGAGCCAGGGACAGGCCGGCAGTGGCGCAGGCGGTCCGGAAGGTCAGGCGTCTTTGCGGCATGGTTCTTATCCCCTGTTGTTGGATCGGATCTTCGAAGCTACCGTCCGATCGCGTCTAGAAACTGGTACCAGCCGGCGACCATGCGGACGGCCGGCTCTCGAAGCGGGTAGAACGGCACGGTCCGCATGCGGCTTGCGTCGAGCAGGCCGACATCTGGCCGCTCGCCCCGGGCGAAGGCTGCGAGATAGCGCCCCATCAGGCTCGACATCGCGACGCCCGCGCCATTGTAGCCCATGGCGAGCATGACCCGGTCGTCGATGCGGCCGACATGCGGCACGGAATCGAGCGTCATCGCCACGAGCCCCGACCAGCGATAGGCGAGGCTGATATCGGCGACCTGCGGGAATATGCCGACCATCGCCTTGCGCAGGGTTTTGAATGCGGCCGGCGAGTCGGTCTTGCCGAAGGCGCCGCGCCCGCCGAAGACGATGCGGTCATCGACCATGCGGAACCAGCGCATCATCCGCTTGGTCTCGGTGTAGGTGCGCCGCGTCGGCATCACGCTGGCGGCGAGATTGGGCGAGAGCTTTTCCGTCGCGATGATCGCGCTGCGGAAGGGGATTAGCGTGCGCTGATAGGCTTTCGTCGCCGGCGTCAGGTCGGAATAGCTGTTGGTGGCGATGATCGCCTGCTTCGCTCGAACCATGCCGCCGGGCGTTTCGACCAGGATGCCGTCGCCCTCCCGGCGCAGGCGCAAGGCGGGCGTTTCGGCATGGATCGGAATGCCGCGCTTGGCGACGCCCTCAGTCAGTCCGTGCAGGTAGTTCAGCGGGTGAATGCCGCCGGAGCCGGCATTCAGCACGCCGCCGACGAAGCCGGACGAGCCGGTCTCCTCGCGAACCTGCTCCGCACTGAGCACAGACATAGTGGTGTCGCCCAGTTCGGTGCGCAGCCAGTCGGCTTCCTTCACCGCATAGGCCAGCGTCTCGTGGTTGTGGGCTGCCTTGACCTGGCCGGAACGGGTCAGGTTCGCGGCGGCGATGCCATGGGTTTCGACCAGTTCCGAGACGATGTCGGTGGCCTCCAGCGCGATTTCGTACATGCGCCTGGCCATCGGTTTGCCGTGGGCGGCGGCGATGGCTGGGAAGGACAAGCGGAACTTCGCGGTGATGACCCCGCCGTTGCGGCCGCTCGCGCCCCAGCCGGGGCGGTTGGCCTCCAGCACGATCGGGGACAGACCGCTTTCGCCGAGATGATGCGCCGCTGACAGGCCGGTATAGCCGGCGCCGATGATGACGACATCGGCCTGGGCATCGCCTGCCAAGGCTGGCAGCGCGCGCAATGGCGTCGCCGTCGCGCCCCATAGCGAGGGGGCGGCCTCCAGCGACTGCCAGGCGGGGGCGCTGCTCAAGGGCTCAGGCTCCGGCCTCGACCGCGTCGGCGAGCGCCGCCAGGGTCGGGAAATGATAGTCCGGCTTGGTCAGTTCGGGTACGGCCGGCGTGCCGCCGAAGCCCTTCTGGCCCTGGCGCCGCTCGATCCAGCAGGTGGTGTAGCCGAGCGATTTCGCGACACCGATGTCGTGATACTGGCTCTGGGCGACGTGCAGGATCTCCTCCTGCTTGTAGCCAAAGGCGGATTGCCGGCCGCGGTTGAAGGCGAAGAACAGCGGATCAGGCTTGGGATGAACAGCCTCGTCGGCGGTGACGCTGTCGTGGAACGGGTTGCCCAGTGTGTGCGAATAGAAGGCGAAGGTCGATCGGTCGGCATTGGTCATCGCGACCAGCCGGAAATGCTTGCGCAGCCGCGCTAGCGCCTCGACGGAATCCGGGAAGGCCGGGTGCTGCAGGATGGCGTATTGGAAGGAATCGGCCGAAGCCTCGTCGGCGGGCAGTCCGAGTTCGGGAGCGAGGTGGAGATAGACCCGCTTCATCGCCTCGCTGGAGCGATCGTAATTGAGCTCGCGTCCCTTCAGATAAGGTCCGAATATCTCGTCGTCGGTCAGCTTGGCGGCGGCCGCGCCGCCGATGCGGCGGACCGCGTTCAGGACGCCGCTCTCGAAATCGATCAGCGTGCCGACGACGTCGAATGTGAGAACCTTGAAGTCTTTGAGAGCCATGGTCGATTTCTCTTGTGGCTGAACAGGTCGGGAAGCCGATGGCGGAACGTCAGCCGTCTGCCTTCGGCACGATGATCGTGTCCTGCGGGTGGAGGCTGATCTGGACGGTCTCGCCAATCGGAGGGATGCGGCGGGCTGCTTCGTAATGGCTGGGCTGGCGCAGGCTGAGCGGCGTGCCGTCCTCGAGCGCCAGGAAGACGCGAAGGCTCTCGCCCTGGAAGACGATGTCGGTGACGCGGGCCGAGAAGCGGTTGCGCTCGGGCGAGTTGGTGCCGTCCTCGATCAGAAGCTTCTCGGTCTGGATCGCCAGCACGAGGTCGCCTTGGGGCGGAAGCGGGCGGCTGGTCCTGAGGATTGCGCCGCCAAGCGAGACGCTGTCGCCGCTGAGGCGCTCAACCGGCAGTAGCGTCGCCTCGCCGATGAAGCTCGCCACGAAGGCGTTGGCGGGGTGGTCGTGCAGGCGCTCGGGCTTGTCGATCTGGACGAGCTTGCCGTCCTTGAGGATCGCGACCCGGTCGCTCATCGTCAACGCCTCGCGCTGGTCGTGGGTGACGTAGATGATTGTGGCGCCGAGCCGCTTGTGGAGCTGGCGCAGTTCGATCTGCATGGTCTCGCGGAGCTGCTTGTCGAGAGCCGAGAGCGGCTCGTCCATCAGGATCAGCCGTGGCTCGAAGATCATGGCCCGTGCGAGCGCGACGCGCTGGCGCTGGCCACCCGAGAGCTGGCCGATGCCGCGTTCCTCGTAGCCGGCGAGATCGACCATCGCGAGCGCCGCCTTGACGCGCTCGGCATAGGTCGATTTCGGCAGGCGGCGCGCCCGCAAGGGGAAGGCGACGTTCTCGCCGACGCTCATATGCGGGAAGAGCGCATAGTTCTGGAAGACGATGCCAATGTCGCGCTCGTGCGGCGGCGTGAAGGTGACGTCCCGGCCACCGAACAGGATGGTTCCGGCTGAGGGCTGGATGAAGCCGCCGAGGATGCCGAGAAGGGTCGTCTTGCCTGAGCCGGAGGGGCCGAGCAGCGAGACGAATTCCTGAGGCGCGATGTCGAGCGAGACGTTGTCCAATGCCCGCACCGATCCGTAGATCTTGCTGGCAGACCGGATCTCGACGCGTTCGCCGCCACTCTTCGCCATTGCCTGCTCCCGTTGCGATACAGCGACACCGCGCAAGCGCGTGGGCAAAGACCGATCTCGGGCCCGACCATAAGTCGCTCTTATGGGGCTGGCCTTTTGACCGATCCGCCGACAGTGCGGACCTCTGTGTGCCCATCACCGCAAGCTGCATTCGACAGGGCCATCAAACGGGATTTCACCCAATGGCGGCAATTGCCAAATAATCAGGAGAAACATAACTTGATGTCATGTCTGAGCTGCGACGCATGGTGTCTTCGAGCAATGCGCTCTTCGTCTTCGAAGCGGCGGCGCGCAGCGGCAGTTTCACGCGGGCGGCGGATGAGTTGAACGTCACCCAGCCCGCGGTGAGCCGGATGTTGTCGCGCTTCGAGAGCTATCTCGGCCTGCGCCTGTTCGAGCGCAGCGGCAAGGGTGCGGTGCTCACGCCCGAGGGCGAAATCCTCTACCGGCGCGTCGCCGACGGCTTCCGCAGCATCGAGGCCGGCCTGCGCGAGGTCGAGCAGTTGCGCGGTGGCAAGGAGACGGTGACGATCTCGGTGTCATCCGCTTTCACGACGCATTGGCTGATGCCGCGCATGGATCGCTTCCAACAGCGCTTCCCGAGCGTCGATCTGCGCTTCCAGATGATCGCTGGGTCGCTCCGCGGCGTGGTCGAGAATGTCGATCTCGGCATGCGCTTCGTCGCGACCGACGAGCCTGTTCCGGCCGAGGCGCTGATTGTCCGCGAAGTCATGCTGCCGGTGTGCAGCCCGGGCTATCGCTGCGAGCCGGGCGCCGCCGAACCGGCCGCCAGCGGCAACACCGTGATCCAGCTGACGGATTCTCCTTCCGACTGGGCGAGCCAGTATGCGCCCTTCGACACCGGGCGCGCAGGGCCTATCAAGGCGCTGACCTTCTCGGACTATGCGGTGGTGGTGCAGGCGGCTCTGCTGGGGCAAGGCATTGCCTTCGGCTGGATCACCGTCGTCGCCCATGCCCTGATGTCAGGTGCGCTGGTTCCCGCGGCAGACCGGCTGACCATCGGCGAGCGTCTCTGCGTGCTGCTGACGCCGCGCAACCGGCCGGCGCGGCCGATCGTGCGCGAGATCCGCGACTGGATCATCGCGGAATTGCGGGCGGAGATTGCGGCCATCGACCGGCTGCACCCGGCGCTGGGGCTGAAGGCGGCGGTGGCCTGAGCGGGCCCGTTCAGCCGCCGATGTCGATCAGCACCGTCTTGTGCCGGAGGTTGGCTTCGACCGCCTGCCGGCCGAGATCCTTGCCGATGCCGGAGCTCTTGTAGCCGCCTGTCGGCAGGATAAAGTCGAGCGTGCGGCTGTAGCGGTTGATCCAGACCGTGCCTGCCTTGAGCGCGCGCATCGCCCGCAGGCCACGGCCGAGATCGGCGGTGTAGACGCCCGCCGCCAAGCCGTATTCGGGATGGTCGGCCAAAGCCAGGCCCTCTTCGTCATCGTCGAAGGCCTGGATCGTCAGCACCGGGCCGAAGATTTCCTCGCGCACGGCGGCGGTTTCTGCGGTGACGTTGCCGAGCAGCGTCGGCTGGTAGAAGGCGCCGCCATATCCCTCGATGCGGCCGCCTCCGAGCAGGCATTCGGCGCCCTGCCGGCTGCTTTCGGCGAGGATGCGATCGATGCGGCGGGCCTGCGTTTCCGAGATGATCGGAGCGTAGCCTGTCGCAGCCTTCCAGGTCGGGCCCGGCGTCACAGTCGCGAGCTTGCCCTTCAGCCGCTCGACCAGTTCGGCCATCACGGCGCGCTGCACGATCAGGCGCGAGCCGGCGACGCAGGCCTGGCCGGCATTGCCGATGAGCGAGCCGGCGATGCAGGCGGCGGCCTTGTCCAGATCGGCGTCGGCGAAGACGAGCTGCGGGCTTTTTCCGCCGAGCTCCAGCGTCACCGGCTTGATGCCGCTTTCCGCCGCCGCCTTCATCACGGCGATGCCGGTGTGCGTCGAGCCGGTGAAGGAGAGCTTGGCGATGGCGGGATGGCGCGAGAGCGCGTCGCCCGTGACCATGCCGTTGCCCTGCACGACGTTGAAGATGCCAGCGGGAATGCCGGCCTCGACGGCGAGTTCCGCCAGTCGCACCGTGGAGAAGGGCGTCAGTTCCGAGGGTTTGAGTACGATGGCGTTGCCGGCGGCCAGCGCCGGTCCGACCTTCCATGAGGCCATGCTGAGCGGAAAGTTCCAGGGCGTGATCGCGCCGACGACCCCATAGGGCTCGGAGACGATCAGGCCGAGATGGTCGTGGCGGGTCGCGGCCACGTCGCCGCCGAGCTTGTCGGCCCATTCCGAGAAGAAGCGGATGCCCTCGGCAACGCTGGCGACGTCGCCGGTCACGGCTTGGGCGATCGGCCGGGTCGAACCGACAGCCTCGAGCCGGCCGAGCTCGACCGCGCGCTCCTCGATCAGATCGGCCCAGCGGCGCATGGCGCGAGCGCGCTCGCGCGGAGGCTGCGTCGCCCAGCCGCTGCCTGCCACGGCCCGGGTCGCGTCGGCGACGGCGCGGTCGACGGTCTCGGCCGTGGCGACGGGGAGATCGGCATAGTCGACAAGGTCGGAGGGCCGAGCGACGGGGATGCGCTCGCCCTCCGAGACGTTTCGGCCGCCGATGTAATGGCCGGTCGAGAAGGTAATCGAGTCCGGCGCGAAATCGCTCATCGGCTCAGAGCCCGACCAGACCTGGCAGCTGCGCGATGCTGGTGATCTCGGTGTAGTCGTAGCCGCCGACGCCGGGCTCATGGCCGCGGTTCACGAGGACGCGTTGGCCGACCTTCATGTCATAGGCGGTCATCAGGTCGTAGCGCAGGCTCGACGAGCAGTGCATTACATCGGCTGGCGCGCAGCCGAGGCTGTCGAACATGTATTCGAAGGCGCGCTGCAGCGGCTTGTAGGCCTGTGCCTCCTGCGCCGTATAGGCAGCATGGAAAGGCGCGCCGAGCTTGACCATCGAATACGGGATCAGGTCGATCATCGAATTCGAGAGGACCACGAGCGGGATCGTGCCGCCAATCCTTGCAAGGCCGCCGGGCACGTCGGGATGCGGGATCCAGCTCGGAATCTCAGCATAGATCGCCGCCGCATCGGCCGGATCGAAGGGGATGTTCCAGACCTTGCAACTCCGCTCGACGGCATTCGCGATCACCTGATCGAAGGGCTTCCAGGCGCCGAGAACCTCGTCGAGGCGATAGCCGCGGAAACTCTCGACGAAACCGTCGAGCACTGGGAGTGAGAGCCTTTCGCCATAGACGCGGCGCGCGGCCGGGCCCATCTGGAAATCGATCAGCGTGCCGTAGCAATCGAAGGTGATGAATTTCGGCCGCCAGATGGTCATGATCCGCTCGCTTCACTGCAGGGCGGAGGATACCGCCGATGAGACAAGGCTAGCCGTGTGGCGCGGTGGCGGGCGCGGATTTGCGGGCGGGGTGCCCAAGATTATGCCGATGGCAACCGCCCTGGCGGCATGGATTGCCGCCTTGGTGGCGCCGCGTCAGAACTCGCCGACTTCGCCCTGCGACCCGTCGAGCAGGCGCGCATGCCGGAAGGGGCGGGGATCGACGATCGGCGTGTCGCCGGTGGCAAGGTCGGCCGCGAGATGGCCCGCGCCGGGGCCGAGTCCGAAACCATGCCCGCTGAGGCCAGCGGCCAGGACAAGGCCCTTCAAGCCCACCGTCGGCGAGATCACCGGCACGGCGTCGGGCGTGGAATCGATGTAAGCACCCCAGCTTTCGCGGATGGCGATGCCGCGCAATGCGGGAACGAGCGCCTGGGCGCGTTCCATCAGTCTCGTGACCGCATTGCGGCTCGGCGCGGGGTCGAGCACGCGAATGCGCTCGAACGGGGTTTCCTTGTCCAGGCTCCAGCCACCGAGCGCTTCCGGCCCGTTGAAGAAGGAGGAGCCGATGCCGAACTCGACAGCCTTGAGCCGCTTGATGAACATCGGCATGAACTGGCGGGCATAGCGGATACCCTGCGGCGTCAGCTCGAGCGTGCCCCGGCCGCTGATCGCGATGGTGTAGCTGCCGTCGAGGCGGCGCGTCAGGGCGATCTCGGGCGTATAGAAGGCGTCGAGCCAGGCCGGCGCGATCTCGGTGCGCAGGCTGGTCGCCCGGATGCTCGCCTGCGGAAAGACGATGCCGTGATGGCGGCAGAAGCTGGATGCCCAGGCGCCGCCCGACAGGATCACCGAACCGGTGCGGATCACGCCCTTTTCCGTGACCACGCCGGTCACCGCGCCATTGGTGATGTCGAGGCCGCGTGCGGAGCAGCCCTGGTGGATGGTCGCGCCATGCTTGCGGGCGCCCAGTGCAAGAATTGGTGCGGCCAACGCCGGCTCGGCCTTGCCGTCGGTGATCGAATGCACGCCGCCGAGCCATTCGCGGCCGGTGCCCGCCGTCATGGCGGAAGCTTCCGCTCCGGTCAGCATGCGGGTCTCGACGCCGAACTGCCTGGCCGTCTCGCGCCAGCGCTCCCATTGCGCGATCTGGGCGACGTCGTTTGTGGCGTAGACCAGACCGCAGCGGCGGAAGCCTAAATCCTCGCCGATCTCTCCGGCAAGGCTATCCCATAATTCCATCGAGCGGATCGCCAAGGGTAGTTCGCGCGCGTCGCGGTTCTGCTGGCGGCACCAGCCCCAGTTGCGGCTCGACTGCTCGCCGCCGACCACGCCCTTCTCCACAAGGGCGATGGAGAGGCCGCGCTTCGCCAGAAAGTAGGCCGCGGCCGCGCCGACGATGCCGCCGCCGATCACGACGACATCGGCTTCGGCCGGCAGGCGCGCATCGCTGTCGATGCGCTTGATCGTCGGGCTCATGAAGGTTCTCCGGCAGGTCCTGGCCGGATGCTTTAACCGGCTGCCGGGCCGCTGCCTTGGATCATTTTCGCATCATGCGGCCAGCGCCGCCTCGATGCCGGCCGCGATCGCGAACAGGGCATGGTCGCCGCCGGTCTCGCCCACCAGCATCAGTCCCACGGGCGCCTCGCCTGCTGTGTTGCAGGGCAGGCTGATCGCGCAGCGGTCGAGGAAATTGCCCAGGCTGGGGTTGCGCAGGAGCATCGCGTTCAGCCGGAAATACTCGGCGTCCTCCGCCAGTTCCGCGATACGCGGCGGCACGATCGGGCAGGTTGGCACCAGCAGCGCGTCGAAGGGGGCGGTGAGCACGTCCATCGCCGCTATGATGCGCCGGCGTGCGGCGGTCAGCGCGACATAGTCGGCGGCGCTCATCGTCGCGCCGGGTTCGATCCGGCTGCGGACGCGCGGATCGTAGAGGTCGCCCTTCCGGGTGAGGAGGTCTCGGTGCCAGTCATAGGATTCCGGCCCAGTAAAGCCGCCCCGGCTCATGGCGCGGCCGATGTCGAGCAGCGGTTGGAAGGAGACCTCGACGATGATGGCTCCCTTGGCCTTCAGCGTCGCGACCGCGCCTTCGAAGGCAGCAGTGACGGTCGCGTCCATGCCGTCGCGCATGATCTCGCGGGGGATGGCGAGCCGGAGGCCAGCCAGCGGGCGGGGCGTAGGCAGGACGGGGTCTTCTCCTGCCAGGATCGCATCGACGATCGCACAGCAAGAGACACTGGCGCCGAGCGGGCCGAGCGAATCGAGGGTCCCTGAGAGCGGCACGACGCCATCGAGCGGTACGCGGCTGGCGGTGGGCTTGTAGCCGACGATGCCGCAGAGCGCGGCCGGGATGCGGCACGAGCCGCCGGTGTCGCTGCCGAGCGCGACAACCGCCATGCCGTCGGCGACCGCGACCGCCGAACCCGAGGAGGAGCCGCCGGGGATGCGGGCCGAGGCACGGTCCCACGGGCTGAGCGGCGTGCCGTAATGCGGGTTGGCGCCGATTCCGGAATAGGCGAATTCGGTCATGTTGGTCCGGCCGATGGGGATGAGGCCGGCGGCGAGCATGCGCGCGATCGTTGGCGCATGGGCCGTTGCGGGGGCGGCATCGGCAAGCGCGCGCGAGCCGGCGCGGGTCTGCTCGCCCGCGACGTCGTAGAGATCCTTCACCGCGAAGGGGATGCCGGCATAGGGCGAGGGCTGACGGCCGGCGCGGCGCAGGGCGTCATGGGCATCGGCGGATGCGCGCGCAGCCTCGGCCGAGACGGAGATGAAGGCGCGGGAGCCTTCGCCTGCGGGGTTTGCGATCGCGGCGAGGCATTCCTCGACCAGGGCGCGCGCGGTCACGGCTCCCGTCGCGAGGTCTTGGGCACAGCCTTGCACGGTCCGCAGCATGATCGTCTCTCCGCTTTCGCTCAGATATCCGGCTTATCGCCGGATGCCGACGAAAGCCATGGAGCGCTCGTCACATCAGGCCGGGTTCGCCGAGGTCGGTGCCATCAACGAGGCGGCTGTAGCGGAAGGGGTGAGGATCGACGATGGGGGCGTCGCCGGCGATGATGTCGGCGGCGAGCTTGCCTGCGGCCGGGCCGATGCCGAAACCGTGCCCGCTGAAGCCGGCGGAGACGTGCAGGCCGGGCAGCTTGTCGATCGCCGAGATCACCGGCACCCAATCCGGCGTGAAGTCGATCAACCCGCCATATTTATGCATGATCTTCACATCGGCGAGCTGCGGATAGATCTCGCCGATGCGCTTCATCGCGAAGCGGATCAGCTTCTCCTGCGGCGGCGGGTCATAGGAGCGCATGCGCTCGAAGGGCGAGACGCTGTCGTTCGTCCAGCGCATCAGCGCCTCGGGGCCGGCGAAGAAGGTCTTGTCGGCCGTGATGGACAGGAGCCTGTGGCGCTTCTTGAAGGTGCGCCAGAACGGCTTGGCATACATCATGCCCTGAGGGCTGAGCCGGAGCAGGCCGCGCCCGCTGATGCCGATCGTATAACCGCCATCGAGGCGCCGCCTGAAAGTGACGTCGGGCGTCGAGATGCCGCCTGTGGTGACCTCGGGCGCGGGTGCGGTGAAGAACGAGGTCGACTGCACGCCGGCAAGCGGCATGTCGATGCCGTGATGGCGGCAGAACATCGAGGTCCAGACGCCGCCGGCGACGAGGACCGTGCCGGTCCTGATCGTGCCCTTCTCGGTGACGACGGCGGAGACTCTGCCCGCCGAGGTTTCGAGTCCGCGTGCCGCGCAGTCCTGATGGATGGTGACGCCGAGCCTGCGGGCCGCTTCGGCGAAGGCCGGGACCGCCAGCGCCGGCTCGGCCTTGCCATCGGTTGGCGAATGCACGCCGCCGACCCAGGCTTCGGTCGAACCCGGCGACATCGCCTTAGCCTCGGCGGCCGAGAGTACGCGGCTGTGCATCTGCATCTCGCGTGCCTTGTCGATCCAGTTCGACCAGGCGTCGAGATCGTCCTGCTTGGTGGTCACATAGACCAGGCCGGTGCGGCGGAAGCCGGTGTCGGTGCCGAGTTCCTCGTTCAGCCCGTTCCACATCTCGACGGCGCGCTGGGCAAGCGGCAATTCGCGGAGGTCGCGATTTTGCTGGCGGCACCAGCCCCAGTTGCGGCTCGACTGCTCGCCCGCGACATAGCCCTTCTCGACCACGGCGACGGAATGGCCCTTTTTCGCCAGATGGTAGGCGGCGGTGATGCCGGCGATGCCGCCACCGATCACGACGACATCGGCGGCAGGAGGCAGCGTCTCGTCGCTGCGGATACGGGTGACCGGGGGCGACATCGGTTATCAGAATCCTTCGGCATGGGCCGGTGACGGGACTCCGATACCATCGCATCCCGACAGAAGCCTATGCCGAAGGCGCCGGTTGAATCGGCATATTCTGTGCAGCTGCCGCGGACGATCGGCGTCGGATACCGCCGAGGCTGCCTAACCTGAGGGGAAGGCCGATCAATCGGCCAACCGCGATCGCCTGCTGCAGAGCAGGATCTCGCTCATAAAGAGGGGTTTCCGATGACGAAGAATTCTGACGGCCGTTCGGGCAGCACATCGAGCCTGGCCTTGCCGATGCCCGCCATCCATCGGCGCGATATGCTCGCGCTCGGCGCGGGCGGCCTCCTTGCAGCCTCCGGCTTCAGCGGCGCCCGCGCCCAGACCAAGGCCGCACCGCCTCCGCCGTCCAAGCCGACCGGTCAGGTCGTCGTCGGCCTGTCGCAGGAGCCGGTCGCCTTCAACCCGCTGATGCCGGGCATCGAGGTGGATGAGACCGTCTGGATGCAGATCTTCAACACGATGTGGCTGGCGCAGCCCGACGGCTCGCTCGTCGCGGACCTCGCAGCCGAGATTCCCAGCGAGGCCAATGGCGGCATTTCCGATGGCGGCCTTGCCTGGAAGGTCAAGCTGCGCGAGGGCGTGACCTGGCATGACGGCACGCCGTTCACCGCCGAGGACGTGAAATACACGCTCGAGCTGATCAATGCGCCGGGATTCAAGGCGCGCACCCGCGTCGGCCATGCGCTGGTCAGGGACATCAAGGTCTCCGGACCGCTGGAGATCTCCTGGCGCATGGAGAAAGCCTACGCGCCCTATCTCGCGCTGCTCTCCAACACCTTCATCGTCCCCAAGCATCTTCTGGAGAAGGCTGCCGACCCCAACACCGCGCCCTATAATGCGGCTCCGGTGGGGACCGGCCCGTTCAAATGGGGCACGCGCACGCCGGGCGACAACATCCAGCTCGTCGCCAACGAGAAATATCACGGCAAGGGCCCCTATCTGGAGCGCGCCGTGCTGAAATACGTCCCCGACCAGACGGCGCTCTACGCCCAGTTCCGGACGGGGCAGGTCGACCTGATCATCGGTACCGGCATTCCCGCGAACTTCTATGCCGAGGCGGTCAAGCTGCCGGGGCGCAAGGTCATGAAGATCCCGAGCGCCTCGCTCGAAATCCTGATGCCGAACCTCGAGCACCCGGTTCTGAAGGACAAGGCCGTCCGCCAGGCGCTCTACGCCTCGATCAACAAGCAGGCGATCATCGACATCATCTATTACGGCACCCACACGCCGACCGAATCCTTCGCGCCGCAGGAATCCTGGGCCTACAATCCCAAGTTGCCCAAGCAGCAGTATGATCTCGCCAAGGCCAACAAGATCCTCGACGACGCCGGCTGGAAGCGCTCGGGCTCCGGGACGCGCATGAAGGACGGCGTGCCACTGACCTTCGCCGTCTCGACCACCACGGGCGCTGCGCTGCGCGAGCAGGCCCAGCAGCTGATGATGCAGGACTGGCAGCAGGTCGGCGTCAAGATGACGATCAACAACATGCCGGCCGCCGTGATCTGGGGTGATTTCTATACCCGCTCGAAATTCGACTCGCTGGTCGTCGGCACCGCCTTCCGCACTGTGATCGATCCCGATCCGGCGCATCGCTTCGGCTCGGACGCGATCCCCGCCAAGTCCGGCAACGGCGCCAACCAGATGCAGTGGCAAAACGCCGAGGCCGACGCGCTGATGAAGGAAGGCCAGACGACCTTCGATCAGGAGAAGCGCAAGGCGATCTACTTCAAGCTTCAGGAACTGGTCCGCGAGGAGCTGCCGATCCTGCCGATCTTCCAGTACGCCCCGATCGAGGGTTACAAGGAAGGGCTGGTCGGCTTCGTGCCCAACGTCAATGCCCGCCAGAACACCTGGAACATGGGCAGCTGGTACTGGGCGCGCTGAGGCGATGACCGCTCTCGCGGGGATGTTCGCATCATGAGCTCGTTTCTTCTACAACGGCTGATGCAGGCGCTGCTGTTGCTGCTCATCGTCTCGATGATCGGCTTTGCGATCCTGCATCTGGCTCCCGGCGGGCCCATGTCCCAGTTCGCCGCCGGCGGCGACATGTCCCAGGAGGATCTCGACCGCATCGCCGAGCAGCTCGGGCTCAACCGGGCTCTTCCTGTGCAATATGCCGAGTGGCTCTGGCGCATGCTGTCAGGCGACTGGGGCGTGTCCTATCGCGATCAGCAGCCGGTCCTGCACATCATCGCCGGCCATCTCGGGCCGACGCTGGAGCTGATGCTGACCTCGACGCTGCTCGCCATGTTCATCGGTGCGTGGATCGGCATCTTCGGCGCCGTCAATCGCTATTCGCTGTTCGATGGCATCGCGACGATCGGCACGATGATCGCGCTGTCGATCCCGACCTTCTGGTTCGGGCTCGTGGTGATCTATGTCTTTTCGGTCGGGCTCGGCTGGCTGCCCTCGGGCAATCGCTTCACCATCGGTGACGGCTCCTTCCTGAATCGGCTGCATCACCTGATCGGCCCCTGCGTCGTGCTGGCGCTGGTCTCGACGGCGGTCTGGAGCCGCTACATGCGCTCCTCGATGCTCGACGTGATCAACCAGGATTTTGTCCGCACGGCGCGTGCCAAGGGCGTGCCGGAGCGGCGCATCCTGATGACGCATGTGCTGCGCAATGCGCTGCTGCCGATGATCACCATCACCGGGCTGCATGTGCCCTCGCTGCTCTCGGGCGCGCTGGTGACGGAAACGGTCTTCACCTGGCCCGGCATGGGCCGGCTCTTCCTGGATTCGATCAGCTACCGCGACTATCCCGTCGTGATGGGCATCCTGATGTTCACGGCCGTCATGGTGCTGCTCGGCAGCCTGCTCGCCGATCTGCTCTACGGCGTCGCCGATCCCCGCATCTCAGGGAGCCGCCGATGAGCCTCGAACCGACCTTCGACGCCGCGCCCGTCCGCGAGGACGGCTTCTGGAATGGGCGCGCGATGCGCCGCTTCCGTCGGCACAAGCTCGCGGTTTTTGGAGCGATCGTGATCGTACTGATGACACTCGCCTGCGCCATCGGGCCGTTGCTGCTGCCCTATAGCGACACCTTCATCGATATCCGCCAGCGCTTCGCGCCGCCCTTCGGTGGCCCGCACATCCTTGGGACCGACCCGCTTGGACGCGACATCCTCGCACGGCTCCTGATGGCGGGCCGGATTTCGCTGGCGGTCGGTTTCTGCGCGATGGTGATCTCGATGGGCATCGGAATCATGGTCGGGCTCGCGGCCGGCTTCTACGAGGGCGTCATCGGGGCGGCGCTGATGCGCTTCGTCGATGCGATGCTATGCTTCCCCTCGATCTTCCTGCTGCTGGCGATCTCGGCGCTGATCCAGCCCTCGGTGCCCTCGATCGTGCTCTTGATCGCGATGACCTCCTGGATGGAGGTGGCGCGCGTCGTCGAGGCGCAGATCCGCTCGCTGCGGACGCGCGAATTCGCGCAGGCGGCGGTGGCGATGGGGTCGAGTAATTTCCGCATCATGACGCGCGAGCTCCTGCCCAATGCGATCGCGCCGATCGTGGTCGCCGCGACCCTGAACGTCGCCCATGCGATCCTGGCCGAGAGCTACATCTCCTTCCTCGGCTACGGCATCCAGCCGCCGACCCCGAGCTGGGGCAACATGCTGGAAAACGCCCAGAGCTATCTGACCAGTGCGCCGTGGCTCGCGATCATTCCGGGGGCCGCGATCACATTGGCCGTGACGAGCTTCAACTTCATCGGCGATGGCCTGCGCGACGCTTTCGATCCGCGAATGGACATGCCGTGACGGACACTGCCGTGACGGGGGCGGTCTCGGCGCTCTGGCGCTATCCGGTCAGTTCGATGGGCGGCGAGCGGCTGGAGCGCGCGCCGGTCACGGCGTCAGGCGTCGCGGGGGACCGGATCTGGGGCCTGCTCGATGCCACTGACGCCCGCATCGCGTCGCCCGGGCGCGAGAAGCACTTCGTCAAGGTGCCGCATGGCCATGCCCGGTTCACTGGCGAGAGCGTCGAGATCTCGGCGGATGGTGTCTCGTGGGCTGCTCCGGATGATACCCCGGCCCTGCAGGACCTGTCGGAGCTTTTCGGCTTCGTGCCGACCCTGAAGCCGTTCGTGCCTTTCGGCGGGGAGGGCTTCCGGCCACGCTACGAGCATGCGCCGATTCATCTCCTGACCACGGCTGCGATGCGCAGCTTGGGTCGCGACATGCCCGGCAGCGTCATCGACGAGCGCCGCTTCCGGCCCAACATCGTCGTCGACTGGCCCGATGGTGCGCATCCGATTCCGGAAGCCGACTGGATCGGCCGCAAGATTCGCATCGGCGATGTCGTGTTGAAGGGCCGCGAGCCCTGCGCTCGCTGTGGCTTCATTACGTTGGAGCAAGAGGGGTTGCCGCTCGACGTCGATCTGCTGCGCACTGTGGTGAAGCGCTACGGGCGCAATTTCGGAATCTATTGCGACGTGTTGACGCCGGGCGAGATCAGTCCCGGCGACGCTGTCAGCGTCGCCGGCTGAACTTGCCGTTCAGGCCGCCGTCAGCATGACCTGCGGGACCTGCGGATAGTCGCGCCGGACGGCTGCGAAAGCGGTTTCGACATCGCCTGCGTTGGCCGCATCGCGGATCGCGGCGAAGATCTTGGTCTTGACGAAGAAGCGCCAATGCACGGGCAGAGCCGAGAGAAGTCCTGTCAGGTCGCCATAGTTCCGCGCATGCCAAACCTGCTCGAAGGCGTCGCGCTCAGGGCCGAAATGGAAATGCGTCGTGTGGGCGTTTGGGCGCAGCGTCGCCCGCAGTGCCGCTGTGGCGTCCAGATCGACCGCGCCTTCGACAATGACGACGCCGTAGCGGGTCTTTGCCATCTCCGCGCTGACATAGCCGCGCTCGACATCGAGCAGCACGCGCTCCGGTTCGCGGTCGAGGGCCGAGCCGCGTCCGCCGCCGCCGGGCGAATGGATGTGGATGATGTCGCCGGGCTCGGCGATGGCGATGTCGGTATTGCCCAGCACGCGCTCATTGGCGGCGCCGGGGTTGATGATGAAGTTCGAGGTCTCGGCTGAGAGCCCGCCGAGCGTGCCCCAGGGCCGGAAGATCGAGCGGTCGCGGTTGCGCACCGTGATGCGCGAGTTGGGCGAGAAGACCTTGAACTCCATCACGGTTGCCAGACCACCGCGCCAGCGCCCGGCGCCGCCGGAATCCGGCAGCAGCCCGTAACGCACGAACTGGATCGGCACCTCGGTCTCGGTAATCTCGATCGGCGTGTTCTTGAGATAGGCAGCGTCCGCGCCCGAGCCGTTGGGGCCGTCGCGATGCGGCATGCCGCCGCCGCCGCCGACGACGGGGTTGATCGCCGCGATGACGCTGCGATGGGTGCGCTCGTCGGTGGTCATGACGTTGACGATCGAGCTGGAGCCGGCGGGCGCGGCGGGCATGCGCTCGGGTATGGCGAGGCTGAAGGCGCCGAAGACCAGGCTGCGCAGCCGGGCGCAGGTGAGGCTGCGCATGCCGACCGCCGCTGGGAAGGAGGGGTTCAGCACCGTTCCCTCAGGCGCGATGCAGGTAAAGGGCCGGGTCAGGCCGGAGTTCAGCATCAACTGCGGGTTCAGCGTGTAGAGGACGTAGTAGACGCCGACGAGCAGCAGCGTGTGGCGCGGATCGGAGCCTGTGGGCACATTGAGCGAAGAGCCGAGCTGCGGGTCGGAGCCGGTGAAGTCGAGGACCGCCTCGTCGCCCTTGATGGTCAACGTCAGCTTCAATCGGCAGGGATTGCCGTCGACGCCGTCCTCGTCGGCATAATCGGCGAAGACATAGTCGCCATCGGGCATCGTGCGCAGGATCTCGCGGGCCTGATGCTCGGCATAATCCATCAGCCCGTCGAGCCCGTCCATGAAGCCCTTGGCGCCGAACTTCCTGACCATCGCCAGGATCTTGCGCTCACCGGTGTTGAGCGCGCCGGCGAGCGCCTTCAGGTCGCCCATGTTGAGGTGCGGCTTGCGGACGTTCATCGACATGATCGCCAGCACCTTCTCGTCGAAGACGCCGTCGCGCATCAGCGTCATCGGCGGGAAGCGGATGCCCTCCTGATGGATTTCGGTCAGCGAGCGCGAGAGGCTCGCAGGCACCGCGCCGCCCATGTCGGTGTTGTGGACATGACCGCCGACGAAGCAGACGATCTCGCCCTCGTGGAAGATCGGCTTCCAGAGATGCGTGTCGGGCGCGTGGGTCGCGAGATAGCCGCTATAGGGATCATTGGTGAAGGCGATGTCGCCCGGCCGGTATTCGTCGACGAGGTCGATGGCGCGGTTGTAGTTCATGCCCGGATACCAGGTCGCGCCAAGATCCATCGGCACGGCGACGACGCGGCCGGTCTTGTCCATCACCATCACGGTGAAGTCCTCGGTTTCCTTGACGAAGGTCGAGTGCGCCGTGCGGTAGAGCGTGTAGGCCATGTTTTCGGCTGCGGCCCGGCAATGGTTCGCCAGAACCTGCAATGTGACCTTATCGACCATGCTCAGGCCTCCGGACGCAAAGAGAGGTGAAGGTTGAGCCAGGCGTCGACTTGCGCCTCGAAGCCCTCGGGGATGCAGACGGTGGTGTCCTGCTGCGCGACCACGGCGGGACCGGCGAAGCGGTGACCGTTGCGCAGGGCGTCGCGGTGATAGAGCGCGACTTCGCGCTTCGCACCGTCGAGCCAGACCTCGATCATGCGCTCCGGCGTGGCCGTGGCGGTCTGCGCCTCGGCTGCCGGCGCGAGGTTCGGGCGCGGGGTGGCGCCACTGACGACGAGGCGCAGGTTTACGATCTGCACCTCGGCCGCGACGTCGTTGAAGTCGTAGATCGCCAGATGCTGGCGATGGAAGGCATCGGTGATCGGGGCGAGGTCGCCATCCGCGAGCCAGGTCTCCGAGAGCGGCACCTCGATCTCGAAGGACTGGCCGTGATAGCGCATGTCGGCGGTCAGGATCTCGACCACGGGGCCGGCGAAGCGCTGGTCGTCCCTGATCCAGGCGAGCCCGTCCGTTTTCAGCCGCGCCAGCGCCTCGCGCAAGGCGGGCAGTGAATCCGGCACCGCTGCGGCAAAGACCGTCTGGATGAAGTCGCCCTTCACATCGGCGATCAGGCCGCCCAGCGCGCTGACCACGCCGGGGCGGTGCGGTACCAGCACGCGGGGGATGCCGAGTTCGCGCGCCAGGAAGCAGCCGAGCATCGGCCCGGCGCCGCCGAAGGGCATCAGCGCGAAATCGCGCAGATCGACGCCGTAGCGTGCGACCAGCTTGTTGACCTCGACGAACATCTCGGAGACCGCGACCGCGATGATCGCCTCGGCGGTGGCCTGCGGGGTCTGGCCGAGTTTGGTGGCGAGCTCGCCGATCACAGCATCCGCGCGGGCGCGGTCCATGCCGATCTGGTTGTAGGCGAGGGGGGTGTGGCCGAGGAAGCCGCTCGCCGCCATCGCGTCGGTGACGGTGGCGCGGGTTCCGCCGCGCCCGTAGCAGGCCGGGCCCGGCGTCGAGCCGGCGCTTTCGGGGCCGACCTTGAGCACGCCGAAATCATCGGCCCAGGCGATCGAGCCGCCGCCGCTGCCGATCGAGGTCACGGAGACGCTGGGCAGGAAGAGCGGGAAGTCACCGACGACCTCGCCGGTGCCGAACTGCGGCTGGCCGTCGATGATCAAGGCGAGGTCGGCGCTGGTGCCGCCGATATCGAGCGTCAGCACATTGCGGACGCCCGCCTGCTCGGCGAGCCAGGCCGCGCCGATGACGCCCGAGGCCGTGCCCGAGAGCAGCATGTTGACGCAGGCGCGCTTGCCGGTCTGCGCGTTCATCACGCCGCCATTGGACTTGGTCAGCATCGGACCCGCCGGCACACCACGCGAGGCCAGCGCAGCCTCCAGTGCCGTCAGATAGCCGGCGACGCGCGGATGGACATAGCCGTTCAGGATCGCGGTGGTGGTGCGCTCATATTCGCGGATCACCGGCCAGACCTCGCTGGTGGTGAAGACGAAGAGTTCCGGCGCCAGCTCCGTGATCAGGGCACGGGCCTGCGCCTCATGGACGCCGTTGCGATAGGCATGCAGGAAGGAGACGATGACGCCGTCGACGCCCTTGGTGCGGATGGCCTCGACGATGCCTGCCAACGCGTCCGTGTCGAGCGGCTCGGCGATCTCGCCGCTGGCGAGCTGGCGCTGCCGGACGCCGTAGATCCTGTCGCGCGGGATGAGCTGCTCCGGCCTGGCGCAGAACAGCGAATACATCTCGGGCATGCGCAGCCGCGCCAGCTCGATGACGTCCTCGAAGCCGGCCGTGGTGATCAGGGCAAGCTGGCTGCCCTTGCGCTGGATGATGGTGTTGATGCCGACCGTGGTGCCGTGGACGAAGGAGGCGACCTCTTCCGGCGCGACGCCGTGGCGCTCGTGCAGGAGGCCAAGTCCGTCGAGCAGTTCCTTGCCGGGCTCGTCGGGCGTGGTCAGGACCTTGATGGTCTCGAAGCGATTGGTCCCGGTCTCCAGCGCGCAGAAATCGATGAAGGTGCCGCCGATGTCGACGCCGATACGCCAGCTCATGATCCGCCTGTGTGCGAGAGGTCGGCGCAGTGTCGGGGCTGCGAAGGGCTGGCGTCAAAGAGTAAGGCTCCCTGATCGCATAAGTCTGCCTTATGGATGTCGGGGCGCTGACTGGTCGAGGCCGAGTTGTCGGCACGCGGTGCGCAGATGGGTGCGTAGCAGGTCGTGGCTGCGCGACAGCGGACGGCGCGCGCTGGTCAGCAGGCAGAGCGGCAGCGAGACCTCGGGCAGGAAAGGCCGCGTCACCAGCCCGGGAAAGCTGTGCCAGGGCAGGAGGCCATCAACCACCGCGAGTCCGAGCCCCTGCTGGACGAAGGCGAGCGCGATGATCGAGACGTCGATTTCCATCTCCGGCTGGAAGGCGATGCCCTCGCGTGCCAGCGCATCGCGCAGCAACTGGCCGGGCAGGGAGGCGGCTCGATAGGAGATCAGCGTCTCACCCTCGAGGTCGGAGGCGCCGACCGTATCCTGGCCCGCGAGGCGATGACCGGATGGCAGCACGCAGACGATGCGGGTGCGGCCGATGATCTCCGCGTCGATCCCCGCAATGGCCTGATCGGTCATGGCGATGCCGAGACCGGCCTGGCCGTCGTCGAGCATGCTCATGACGATCTCGGCCGGCACGACATGGGACAGGATGCGCATGTCGGGATGGGCGGCGCGGAAGTGGCGCAGCGCCTCCGGCACCAGCGACAGCGAGGGCGGCGCCGAGGCGGCGAGGCGCACGATCCCGGCCTTGCCGTGACGGAGATCGCCGGCCCGGCGCCGCAATGCTTCGAGATCGCCGAACAGGCGCTCGACCTCGGGGTAAAGGTCCTCGGCCTCGGGCGTCGGGA
The DNA here is from genome assembly GCF_056404835.1 of Allobosea sp. P2_B12. NCBI lineage: Bacteria > Pseudomonadati > Pseudomonadota > Alphaproteobacteria > Hyphomicrobiales > Alloboseaceae > Allobosea > Allobosea sp. P2_B12. The sequence goes on from NZ_JBFUDG010000002.1 coordinate 674,871, forward strand.
TCAGCCTGCCCTTGACCCGCAGGAACAGCTTGAAGCCGAGCTCGTCCTCGGTGTGCAGCAGGATCTGGCTCAACGCCGGCTGGGACGCGTTGAGTGCCTCGGCGGCGCTGGTCAGCGTGCCCAGGCGCATCACCATCCTGAAGACTTCGATCTGCCTTGCGCGCATTGCTTGTCCGTGCCGGCTTGGCCGCTTCCATCTGTGCCAATCGACACAGCGGCTTGATTCGTCGCGATGCAAGGGGCGAGCCTCGCGGCGTGGATCCTGGCCCCGGGGCACGGCTGCGCCTTTGCGAGGCGGCCACCTGCGTTATGATCATTTATTAGTCAATAATGCACGCATGCATACATCTTGCATGCGTATTGGTCATCCGCCCGTCTAGGTGCGTCGAAAATGCCAAGCAGAACAAAGCCATAGAGTTGGCACACTCCCTGCTAGCGAAGAGCGGTCACGCCATGGTGCCGACGGGGGATGCGATGCATCGCTGCAAGGGTTTCAAGCTGCCTTCCCTCGCCTATGCGGCGCCGAATACTCGCTTGCCGAGCAGCCTATCGACGACCTGCGGCACGCCGCATGCATGAAGGCCGGACCGATCCCGCCCGCCTGCCGGGTCAGCCGGCGCCAGCCTCACTCTTCAGCCCTGCACATAAGGACACTTCGATGATCACGCGCCGCACCGCCATCGCCGCCGGCCTCGCCGCTCCCTTCGTGGCGAAGGGCAGCGCGCAGGCGCAGGCGCCGAGCCGCAACGAGACGCTGCTGCTCGTGCAGGAATACGGCCCCAACAGCCTCGACATGCAGGGCATCGGCTCGTCGCAGCCGGTCAATGGCGTCGCGCTGAACTGCTATGACCGGCTGCTGCGCTTCAAGCCGGTGCCGATCCCCGGAGGCGGCGGCAACATGGTCTCGATGGGCGAGCTCGAAGGCGAGTTGGCCGAGAGCTGGCAGGTTGCCTCCGACGGCATGAGCGTGACCTTCAAGCTGCGCGACGCAACCTTCCATTCCGGCCGCAAGGTCACCGCGACGGACGTGAAATGGTCGCTCGACCGGGCCTGCACGATCGGCGGCTTCGCCACGACGCAGATGAATGCCGGCTCGCTGGAGAAGCCCGAGCAGTTCGTCGTCGTCGACGAAAAGACCTTCCGGATCGACTTCCTGCGCAAGGACAAGATGACGCTGCCGAACCTGGCCGTCACCATCCCCTTCATCTTCGACTCCGAACTCGCCATCAAGAATGGCGGCGGCGATCCGCATGCCAAGGAATGGCTGAAGAACAACATCGCTGGCTCGGGCGCCTACAAGGTCGAAAGCTGGAAGCCCGGCGTCGAGACGATCTATGTCCGCAATGACGACTGGAAATGCGGAAAGCTGCCGCAGCTTCGCCGCATCATCGCGCGTGACATCGCCTCGCCCTCGACCCGCCGGGCGCTGATGGAGCGCGGTGACGCCGATGTGTCGTACGGGCTGCCGCCGAAGGACTTCAAGGACCTGCTCGATGCCGGCAAGGTCAATGTCGTCGGTGTGCCGATCCCCAACGGGGTCTGGGGTTGCTATCTCAACACCCAGGTCGGCCCGTTCAAGGATGTCCGCCTGCGCCAGGCCGTGGCCTGGGTGATGCCCTATGACAAGATCCTGCAGGCCTCGCTGTTCGGCCGCGGCGTGTCCATGGCCGGCGGCACGACGCCCAAGGTCGCCTGGCCGCAGCCCTTCCCCTACACGCCCGATGTCGCCAAGGCCAAGGCGCTTGTCGACGCGGCCGGTGGCCCGTTCTCGACGACGCTCTACTTTGATGCCGGCAACGCGACCGTCGCCGAGCCGATGGCGGTGCTGATGAAGGAAGCGCTGGCGACGATCGGCATCACCGTCGAGATCAACAAGGTGCCGGGCGCCAACTTCCGCACCGAGATCGCCAAGAAGACCAATCCGATGGTGCTCAACCGCTTCGCCGGCTGGCTCGACTACCCGGATTACTACCTGTTCTGGACGATGCACGGCAACAACTCGATCTTCAACATCGCCGCCTACCAGAACCCGGCGCTGGACAAGCTGGTTGATGCCGCCCGCTTCGCGCCCGACAAGGCGGCCTACGACGCCAACGTCGTCGACTTCATCAAGCTGGTGAACAACGAAGTGCCGATGGTGCCGATCAACCAGCCGACCCATGACGTCGCCCTGCAGAAGTCGATCGGCGGCTACCAGTTCCAGCCCTGCCGCGAGCCCGACTTCCGCTACCTGACGAAGGCGTGAGCCTCATTGTCTGACCCCGGAGACACCCCGTCATCCTGGACAAGCCGCGTAGCGGCGCAGATCCGGGATCCATCGAAGGGCACCGTCCTACGATGGATCCCGGCACTCCGCTTCGCTACGGCCAGGATGACGGTGTGGTTCCGAGGCTCTCACCTTCCGGTCATGCGTTCCAGGACATGAGGACGACGCCATGCTGAAGATGATCGGCCAGCGGCTGATGACGACGATCCCCTCGGTGATCGGCGTCATCATCGTCACCTTCCTGCTGACGCGGGTGCTGCCGGGCGATACGGCGGCGTATTTCGCCGGGCCGGCGGCCTCGCCCCAGGCGATCATCGAAATCCGCAGCAAGCTCGGGCTCGACCAGCCGCTGCCGGTGCAGTTCGTCTCCTATGTCACGGCGCTGGTGAAGGGCGATCTCGGCCAGTCGCTGACCACCGGCCAGCCGGTGACGAAAGACCTCGCGGCTCGCCTGCCGGCCTCGGCCGAACTGACGCTGGCCGGGCTGATCCTCGCCATGGCGGTGGCGCTGCCGCTCGGCGTGCTGGCCGCCGTCAGGCAAGGCTCCTGGATCGACCATCTTTGCCGCGTCGTGGCGACGGCCGGCGTCTCGCTGCCGGTGTTCTTCACCGGGCTCCTGCTGGTCTATGTCTTCTATTTCATCCTGGGCTGGTCGCCGGCGCCGCTCGGGCGGCTCGACGTCTTTGCGTCCGAACCTGCGCGCATCACCGGGCTTTATCTGGTCGATTCCCTGCTGGCCGGCGATGTTGCGACGTTTCGCGCGGCCTTCGCGCAACTGATCCTGCCGGCGCTGACGCTGGCGATCTTCTCGCTGGCGCCGATCACGCGCATGACGCGGGCCTCGATGCTGGCGGTGCTCGGCGCCGACTTCGTGCGGACCGCGCGGGCGAGCGGGCTGTCGAACCGCAAGGTCATCGGCACCTATGCCTTCCGCAATGCGATGCTTCCGGTCGTGACCACGCTTGGCATGGTGTTCTCCTTCCTGCTCGGCGCCAATGTGCTGGTCGAGAAGGTCTTCGCCTGGCCAGGCGTCGGCTCCTATGCGGTCGAGGCGCTGATCGCCTCCGACTACGCGCCGATCCAGGGCTTCGTGTTGACCATGGCGGTCATGTATGTCGCGCTGAACCTCATGATCGACGTGCTCTACGGCGTCATCGATCCCCGCGTCAGGCTGGAGGGCTGAGGCCGTGAACGACATGAGCCAGGTCCTCGCGAAAGACCCCGAACTGATCCCCGCCGCAGTGCCTGCGGAGCCCGCGCCGCTGCGCTTCGACGCGCCGCCCTCGACCAGCCTGCTGGCGCATGCCCGCCACATCGTCGCGGAGAACCCGGTGACGGGGCTGGCCTTCGGGCTGTTCGCGCTGATCGTGATCGCGGCCGTGCTTGGCCCTTCGCTGGTGCCCTATGATCCGCTGGCGAGCAATACGAACTCTGCGCTGCAGGGCCCGAGCGCGGCCCACTGGTTCGGCACGGACCAGCTCGGGCGCGACATCTTCAGCCGCGTGATCGTGGCGACGCGGCTCGATTTCGCGATCGCGATCTGCTCGGTGGCGCTGGTCTTCGCGATGGGCGGTCTGGCGGGCGTGATGGCCGGCTTCTATGGCGGCTGGGTCGACAAGCTGGTCGGGCGCATCGCCGACACGATCATGGCCTTTCCGCTCTTCGTGCTGGCGATGGGCATCGTGGCCGCGCTCGGCAACAGCGTCACCAACATCGTCATCGCGACCGCGATCATCAACTTCCCGCTCTATGCCCGCGTCGCGCGCGCCGAGGCGAATGTGCGGCGCGACGCCGGCTTCGTGCAGGCGGCCAGGCTTTCTGGCAATTCCGACTGGCGGCTGCTGCTGACGCAGATCGTGCCCAACATCATGCCGATCATGGCCGTGCAGATGTCGCTGACCATGGGCTACGCCATCCTGAACGCGGCGGGCCTCTCCTTCATTGGGCTCGGCGTGCGCCCGCCGACGCCGGAATGGGGCATCATGGTCGCGGAGGGGGCGAGCTTCATCGTCTCGGGCGAATGGTGGATCGCCTTCTTCCCGGGGCTGGCGCTGATGACCGCCGTGTTCTGCTTCAACCTGCTCGGCGACGGCGTGCGCGACCTCGTCGATCCGCAGCGGAGGAATTGAGATGGCAACTCCCGCTGTCATTCCGGGGCGCTGCGAAGCAGCGAACCCGGAACCCACGGGCAGGGGCGCGACCTGTCCGATCTCCATGGCTCACCCCGTCGTGGGTTCCGGGTTCTCGCTGCGCGAGCCCTTGAATGACAACGGGAGTGGCCGATGACCGCTCCCCCACTGCTCGACATCAAGAACCTCACCGTCGAGTTCGCGACGCGGCGGGGCGCCGTGCAGGCGGTCAAGTCGATCGATGTCAGCGTCGCCAAGGGCGAGACCGTCGCCATCGTCGGTGAATCCGGCTCGGGCAAGTCGGTGACGTCCTATGCGGTCGTGCGCATCCTCGACCGTGCCGGCCGAGTGGCTGAAGGCTCGATCACGTTCTCCGGCATGGACCTCGTCACCGCGCCGGAGAGCCAGATGCGCGACCTGCGCGGGCGCGAGATCTCGATGATCTTCCAGAACCCGCGCGCGGCGCTGAACCCGATCCGCAAAGTCGGCAAGCAGATCGAGGACGTGCTGCTCGAGCATGTCCAGGCGACGCGGGCGACGGCGCGGGAAAAGGCGATCGAGGCGCTGACCAAGGTCAAGATCGCCCGGCCCGAGGAGCGCTACGACGCCTATCCCTTCGAGCTTTCGGGCGGGATGTGCCAGCGCGTCGTGATCGCGCTCGCGCTCGCCTGCCAGCCGCAGCTCCTGATCGCCGACGAGCCGACCACCGGGCTCGACGTCACCACCCAGAAGGCAGTGATGGATTTGATCGTCGAGCTGACGCGCGAGCGCGGCATGTCGACGATCCTGATCACCCATGATCTCGGGCTTGCGGCGGCCTATTGCGACAAGGTAGTGGTGATGGAGAAGGGCAAGGTGGTCGAGACCGCCTCCGCCGCCGACATCTTCCGCAACCCGCAGCACCCCTACACGCGCAAGCTGATGCAGGCGACGCCACGCATCGGCATGTCGCTCGCCGATCTGCTGCCCGATGCCGCCAAGGGTCCCGCCGCGCAGGCCGCCGCGCCGCGCCCGGCGCCGGTCGCCGGGGCCGAGCCGCTGATGCGGGTCGAGAGCCTGGTGAAGGAGTATCCGCGCCCGGAGACCGGCGCCTTCTTCGCCAAGCTGATGGGCAAGGCCGAGGAGCCGAAATCGGCCTTCCGCGCCGTCGACGGCATCAGCTTCACCGTGGCGAAGGGTGAGACGCTCGGGCTCGTCGGCGAATCCGGCTGCGGCAAGTCGACGACCTCGATGATGATCACGCGATTGATCGATCCCAGCGGCGGCAAGATCATCTTCGACGGCACCGATATTGGCGCGATTCCGGCCAAGCAGTTCGCGGCCTCAGCTCATCGCCGGCGCATCCAGATGGTCTTCCAGGACCCGACAGACAGCTTGAATCCGCGTTTCACGGCCGAGCGCGCCATCGCCGACCCGATCATGCGGATGGGCACGATTTCCGGCCGCGATGCGCTGCGGGCGCGTTGCGAGGAGCTGGCGCGGCTTGTCGGTTTGCCGGTCGAATTGATCGACCGCTTTCCGCACCAGCTCTCGGGCGGGCAGAAGGCGCGCGTCGGCATTGCGCGCGCGATCGCGCTCGATCCCGATCTCGTCATCCTCGACGAGCCGACGGCGGCGCTCGACGTGTCGGTCCAGGCGGTGGTGCTCAACCTACTGGAGGAGCTGAAAGGCCGGCTCGGCATGAGCTACCTCTTCGTCTCGCACGACCTCAACGTCGTGCGCCTGCTCTGCGACCGGGTCATCGTGATGAAGACGGGCGCGATCGTCGAGCAAGGCACGGCCGAGGAGGTGCTCGGCAACCCGCAGGCGGAGTATACCAAGGAACTGCTGACGGCGATTCCGCATCCGCCGCTGTGATTGTGTATGTCGTTCGCGGGCACGGGTTTGCGCGTCATGCTCGGGCTTGACCCGAGCATCTCGAAAACCAGCGTCTTCTGGTCATGATATTCTCGGGTCTGCGCTTCGCTCCGCCCGAGAATGACGCCGCGGTTCAATGACGAACGAAGTCGAGAAAGCCCAATGAAGATCAACGACCCTGCCGTCATCGCCGAAGTCGAGGCCGCCTTCATGGCCTATGAGAAGGCGCTGAACGAGAACGACGTCGCGATGCTGGATGCCTCGTTCAAGGATGCGCCCGAGACGATCCGATACGGCATGGGCGAGAATCTCTACGGCTTCGGCGAGATCGCGGCCTTCCGCTCGGCGCGCTCGCCGGTCGGTTTGCTGCGCACGATCGATCGCACGGTCATCACCACCTATGGCGACGCCATGGCCACCGCCAACACGCTGTTCCGGCGCGAGAGCATGGCCGGCAAGGTCGGGCGCCAGAGCCAGACCTGGGTCAAGTTCCCGGAAGGCTGGCGGGTGGTCGCCGCCCATGTCAGCGCGATCGCCGAATGAGCGCGCAGACCCGATGATCCTGCCGCCGCAGCCTGCTATTCAGGTGGCAGCGAATCCTCACCCGATGTTTTGCCTCGCCTGACGATTTTGAACCCATGCAGCGCCACGCCGCCACTGCCAGGACAGACAAGCCGATCGGGGCGCCGCTGACGCGAACCGAGAGCTTGCGCCTGCAGATCGCCGACGAGATCGTCTCCGGGGTGCTCGAGCCCGGCACGCCGCTCGACGAGCAGGAGCTTGCCACCCGCTTCGGCGTGTCGCGGACCCCGGTGCGCGAGGCGATCCGCCAGCTCTCGGCATCGGGGCTGGTCAGCGTGCGGCCGCATCGCGGAGCGGTCGTCGCGCTGCCGACGCCCGCCCAGCTCAACGACATGTTCGAAGCGATGGCGGAGCTGGAGGCGCTCTGCGCCGGGATGGCCGCCCGCAACATGACGGTGCCGGACCGGCGCGGGCTTGAGGCCCTGCACAATGATCTCCGGCTGCTGGTGCATGAGGGCGATCCGACCAGCTATCACGAGAAGAACGAGGCCTTCCACGCCGCGATCTATTCAGGCTCGCATAACGGCTATCTGGCGGAGCTGACCCTGATGACGCGCACCCGCGTCGCGCCCTTCCGCCGCGCCCAGTTCCGCGCAACGGGCCGGCTCGGCGGCTCCTATCAGGAGCACGACCTGATCGTTCAGGCGATCCTGCGTGGCGACCAGCAGGGCGCCATCGAGGCGATGCGCGCCCATATCGGCATCGTCAGGGACGCGTTCCGGAGCTATGCCGAGACGCGGTGAGGGGCGGGTCGCTACGGTACCGACCTTATCCACTCCGGCCGTTCAGGTCCGCGGCGGAATGTCTCCGGGCTCGCCAGGAAAAGTGGCTAGGAGCTCGCCAAAGCTTGGCGGCGCTGCCGCTGCCGTTTGCGCGCCCACATAAGCCCGCCAGCCGCCGAACTCCGTGACGTTGCGGGCGCCTTCCGTCGCGATGGTCTCGCAGAGGAAGCCTTTCACCTTCGTGCCGTCGGCCAGCGCCAGCGTGCCGATGCCGAGCGGGGAGGGGATGCCGGCGACGAAGCGGCCGAAACCTTCTGGCGGCAGCGACCAGACTTCCAGCGCGATGGTGGCGCCTGCGCCCTCCGCGACGCGCAGGAGTCCGGGACGGGCGGGCGGGCCGCCGGGCAGGGCGAAGAGGCGATAGTCCGGCGTCGTCGTGGTGGCGCGCAAGAAAGTCGCGCCGAGGCGGGTCAGTTCGCCGTTCAGCGGCATGCCGGAGAGATGCGCGCCGACGACGGCTATCTCGATCGCGTCGGGCGCCGCGCGAAGCGGCAGCGCACCGGGGGCAGGGTAGGGCAGGCCGGTTGCGCCGAGCGGCAGGCCGGCGGCCGCATGCAGCGCCCGGCCGAGGCCGGCGAGCACCGCATCATGGCCCGACGGCGCGATCAGCGTGACGCCTGCCGCCGTGCCGTCCGCCGCCAGGCTCACCGGGATCGCGAGAGCGCAAAGGTCGAGCAGGTTGACGAAGTTGGTGTAGCGGCCGAGCAGCGAGTTCATGCCGATCGGGTCCGCCGCCATTTCGGCCAGCGTCACCGGGCGCGGTGCGGTCGGTACCATCAGCGCGTCGATGCCCTTCAGCGCGGCCTTCGCGGCCAGTGCCAGTTCGGCGACGCGGTAGCGTGCCGCGAAGGTCGCGGCCGCATTGGGCAGGGGCTTGCCGGCGATGACCTCCCGAATCACGGGCAGGATGGCATCGGGATCGCGGGCGAGCAGGTCCTGAATCGCGAGGTATCGCTCGGCCACCCATGGGCCGTCATAGAGCAGGCGCGCGGTCTCGTAGAGCGGCGCCATGTCGAGCGGCACGATCTCGGCGCCGAGTGCCTGTGCGCGCTCGACCGCCAGCGCGAAACTCGCCGCGGCCTCGGCATTTCCGGCGACATCGAGGTCTTCCGGATGCGGCACGGCAATGCGGATTTTCGGCGGCACGGCGCCGGGCTGGCCGAGTGGAACCAGGCGCGAGAAGGCGTCCGTGGCATCGGGGCCGGCGGTTACTTCTAGGACCGCCCAAGCGTCCTCGACCGTCAGCGCGAAGACCGAGACGCAGTCGAGCGTGCGGCAGGCGGGGACCACGCCGGCTGTCGGGACGAGGCCGAGGCTGGGCTTGAGGCCGACGAGGTTCTGCAGGCCGGCCGGCACGCGGCCCGAGCCCGCCGTATCGGTGCCGAGCGACACCGGCACGATGCCGGCGGCGACGGCGCTGGCCGATCCGGAACTCGACCCGCCGGGGACGAGGTCGGCGCGCAGCGTATTCAGCGGCACGCCATAGGGCGAGCGCGTGCCGTTCAGGCCGGTGGCGAACTGGTCGAGATTGGTCTTGCCGATGATGATCGCACCGGCCGCCCGCAGCCGCGCGACGACGCTGGCATCCTGCGTCGGTTGATAGGCGAAGGCCGGGCAGGCCGCCGTGGTCGGCATTCCGGCGACGTCGATATTGTCCTTCACCGCGACCGGGATACCCCAGAGTCGGCGGCCTTTCGGGCCTTCCGCCTGCAGGATTTCGGCCTCCGCCAGCACCTCGGTTTCCGGCCGCAGCGTGATGAAGATCGCCGCATCGCCATGGGCGCGGCGGCGGGCGTAAGCCGCCGCGATGGTCTGCGAGATTGTGGTTGCGCCATCCAGATGGGCGGCAAGCAGGCTGGTCAATGTCGGCACGATGGCCCTCTCAATAAGCAGGCCCAATGAATGGGCAGTTTTTCTCACCATGCATACAAAGATTATGCAATCGCGATTGCAGGCCGGCCTCCTGAACGGCGGGGCGGCCGCTCTTCAACGAAGCTGAGATTTCGCTTCCGGACGATTTCATCGCGATCTCAAGGTCCTGGCTGTCGTTCCTCAGAAGTCGATTCCGCGAGGCTCGCGTGACTCGGTCTCAGGCACAGCCCTTGCAAAGCCTGTTCCGTTCGACCGCGATCGGGGGCCAAGCCGTGAGCCGCTTCGAGATTTCAGCTAAGCCTGCTCCGCTCAGCGTCGATTTCGCGCGCACGGCGCTCATCATCATCGACATGCAGCGCGACTTCCTCGAGCCCGGCGGTTTCGGCGCGGCGCTCGGAAACGACGTCTCGCGGCTGGTCGCGGCGGTCGAGCCCTGCCGCGCGATTCTGGCCGGAGCACGCGCGGCCAGCATGCTGGTGATCCATACCCGCGAAGGCCACCGCCCCGACCTTTCCGACGCGCCGCCCGCCAAGGTGGAGCGCGGCCCGGCCGACAAGCGTATCGGCGCCTGCGGGCCGATGGGGCGTATCCTGATCCGGGGCGAGGCCGGGCATGACATCATTCCCGCGCTCGCGCCGCTGCCAGATGAGCCGGTTATCGACAAGCCCGGCAAGGGCGCCTTCTACCAGACCGATCTCGACCTGATGCTGCGCAACCGCGGCATCGAGACCCTGATGGTCACGGGCGTCACCACCGAGGTCTGCGTCCACACCACCGTGCGCGAGGCCAATGACCGGGGCTATCGCTGCCTCGTGCTGGGCGATGCCTGCGCCTCGTATTTCGCCGAGTTCCACGAGGTCGGGCTGCGGATGATCGCGGCGCAGGGCGGGATCTTCGGCTGGGTCTCGACGACGGGCGACGTGCTGGCGGCGCTCGCGGCCACGGAGAAGGCGGCGTGAGATTCCCGCGAGCCCTCATCCTGAGGAGCGGGCAACGTCCGCGTCTCGAAGGATGTTTCAGGAGGCTCCGGAGACCGCTGAACCATCCTTCGAGACGCGCCTGCGGCGCTCCTCAGGATGAGGGTTGAGCGAGACGGGAAACAGGGGGAGATGGCTATGGCAACGGCGACGACGACTTCACCGAAACTCTGGACGCCGGGCGACTGGAACGCCCTGTTCGGCTTCGGCACCAACATCCTGGTCAATTTGCTGGTGCTGACCGGGCTGCTGCAATTCGTGCTGAAGATGCCGAGCGCGATCGTCTTCGGGCGCATCCTGCCGGCACTCGGACTGATGATGCTGCTCTCGACCGGCTATTACGCCTGGCTCGCCTGGAAGCTCGCCAAGGAGACCGGACGCGACGATGTCTGTGCCCTGCCGTCGGGCATCAGCGTGCCGCATATGTTCGTCGTCACCTTCGTCATCATGCTGCCGATCGCGAGCATGACCGGCGATCCGATCAAGGGCTGGGAAGCCGGCCTGGTCTGGGTCTTCTTCCAGAGCTTCATCCTGATGCTCGGCGGCTTCATCGCGCCCTATATCCGCAAGATCACCCCGCGCGCGGCGCTGCTCGGCACGCTGGCGGGCGTCTCGATCGCCTTCATCTCGATGCGGCCGGCGCTGGAGATATTCCTGACGCCGGCGATCGGCCTGGTGTGCCTCGCCATCATCCTGGTGAGCTGGTTCGGCGGGGTGCGCTATCCCAAGGGCATTCCGGCCGGACTGGTCGCGATCGGCTTCGGCATGATCATCGCCTGGGGCTCGACCCTGTTCGGGCTCGATGTCGGTGGGCTGTCGCTGGCGAAGCTCGGCGCGGCCTTCTCGACCTTCGGTTTCTCGCTGCCGCTGCCGGCGGTCGACCACGTCTTCTCGGGTTTTTCCTATCTCGGGATCATCCTGGTCACGGCGATCCCCTTCGGCATCTACGACCTCGTCGAGGCGATGGACAATGTCGAGAGCGCCGAGGCTGCCGGCGACCACTACCCGACGACGCGGGTGCTGACGGCCGACGGCGTCGTCTCGCTGATCGGCTGCCTGATGGGCAACCCCTTCATCAACGCGGTCTATATCGGCCATCCCGGCTGGAAGGCGATGGGCGGTCGTATCGGCTATTCGGCCGCGACGGGTCTGATCGTCGTGGTGCTGTGCTGGTTCGGCATCATCGCGCTCCTGCTGGCGCTGATCCCGATCGTCGCGATTTCGCCGATCCTGCTCTATATCGGCATGCTGATCGGGGCGCAGGCCTTCCAGACCACGCCGACGAGCCATGCTCCGGCGATCGTGCTGGCGATCACGCCGCATCTCGCGGCCTGGGCCAAGGTGCTGATCGACGGGGCGCTCGGCGCAGCCGGCACCAATGCGGCGGCGGTCGGCATCGACAAGATGGCCAATATGGGCGTGCTCTATCACGGGCTCGAACTGATGGGCGGCGGCGCGATCCTGTCCGGGCTCGTGCTCGGGGCGATCGGCGTCTTCGTGATCGAGAAGCAGTTCATGCAGGCGGCAGCGTTCGCGGCGGCCGGTGCCGTGCTGACCTATTTCGGGCTGATGCATGGCGAGGCCATCGGCATCGGCAAGGGGCTCGGCGTCACGCCCTCGATCAGCCTCGCCTACGCGATGGTCGCCGGCTTCCTCTACTATTGCGCAACGTCCCTGGCGGCAGAGACCACGGTCAAGACGATGACGACCGAGCCGCATGCCAAGCTGGAGCCGGCCGAATGAGCAAGACCGATCCGGCGGGCGGCTTCGATGCCGCCCGCCATCTCGAGACGATGGCGCCCACGCTTGGCCTGACGATCACTGATGAGCAGCGGCCGATGGTGCTGCAGTTCCTGGCCATCGCCCATGGCATGTCGAAGGTCGTGCTTGCCGTGCCGCTCGATCCGGCCTCGCTGGAACTGGCGCCAGTGTTCCGGCTAGGTGCTGTGGAGCAGGCCTCGTGAGCATCGATGTTTTTGCTCCGGCCCATAAGATCGCGGCGCAGGTCAGGGATGGCGAGGTCACGGCGGAAGCCGTCGCCGAGGCCTTTCTCGCGCGGATCGCGCGGGTCAATCCGGTGGTCAACGCCTATACGGACGTGACCGCCGCGCGCGCGCTGGAACAGGCCCGCGGGATCGACACCGCGCGTGCCGCTGGCCAGACGCTCGGCCCGCTGGCGGGCGTGCCCTTCGCGGCGAAGAACCTGTTCGACATTGCGGGCCTGCCGACCAAAGCGGGCTCGAAGATCAATCGCGAGCGGGCGCCGGCCGCGCGCGACGCGGTTCTGATCGAGCGGCTGACGGCTGCCGATGCGGTCCTGCTCGGCGGGCTCAACATGGGCGAATACGCCTATGACTTCACCGGCGAGAACGCCCATGACGGCGCGTGCCGCAATCCGCATGATCGCGACCGGATGGCCGGCGGCTCCTCCTCGGGCTCGGGATCGGCGACGGCGGCCGGGCTGGCGCCGCTCTCGCTCGGCTCCGACACCAATGGCTCGATCCGGGTGCCGAGTTCGCTATGTGGCATCTTCGGGCTGAAACCGACCTATGGCCGGCTGCCGCGCACACGCAGCTTCCCATTCTGCGACTCGCTCGACCATCTCGGGCCGTTCGCGCGCGACGTCACCGATCTGGCGATGGCCTATGACCTGATGCAGGGCGGCGACGCGCATGACCCCGCCTGCGCGCAACGGTCGGTCGAGCCTGTGCTTCCGACGCTGCCGCAAGGGACGAGTGGCCTGAGGATCGCCATTGCTGCAGGGCATTTCTCGACGGACGGGATGCCCGAGGCGCAAGCGGCCGTGGCGGCGGTGGCGAAGAGCCTCGGAGCGACACGGACGCTGGAACTGGAAGGCGCCGGCATCGCGCGCGCCGCCGCCTTCCTGATCACCAACGGCGAGAGCGCGACCTTCCATCTCCAGCGACTGCGCGAGCGAGCCGATGATTTCGACCCCGAGACGCGCGACCGTTTCCTCGCCGGGGCGATGCTGCCGGCGGCGTGGTATATTCAGGCGCAGCGGGCGCGGCGCTGGTTCCATGACGAGATGATGCGGGTGTTCGGGGGCGTCGACCTGATCATCGCGCCAGCGACGCCCTGTCCGGCGCCGCTCGTCGGCCAGAAGACGCTGGAGCTGCGCGGAGAAACCGTGCCGCTGCGGCCCAATCTCGGCCTGTTCGCCCAGCCGATCTCCTGCATCGGCCTGCCGGTCGCGGCGGTGCCGGTGTTCGGGCTGGGCCTGCCGATCGGCGTGCAGATCATCGCTGCGCCCTGGCGCGAGGATCTCTGCCTGCGCGCGGCTTTCGCGCTCCAGCAGGCCGAGGTGTGCGAGGCGAGGGCGCCGGTGCTTTGACAACCCTCCTGCCCTCATCCTGCGGAGCGCCCGCAGGGGGCGTCTCGAAGGATGCCCCAGATGTCTCCCGAGCCCCCTGGAGCATCCTTCGAGACGCTGCTTCGCGGCTCCTCAGGATGAGGGCTGAGGTGGTGACTAAGATTCACGCCCCGCCGATCAATATCCCCGCCGCCAGCACGAGTCCGCCGCCCAGGACGATCTGGAAGGCGGCGCGCAGGAAGGGTGTTTCCATGTAGCGGTTCTGGATCCAGACGATGGCCCAGAGCTCGACGAAGACGACGATCAAGGCGACCGTCGTGGCGGTCCAGAAATGCGGGATGAGATAGGGCAGTGCGTGGCCAAGCCCGCCCAGCGCGGTCATCACGCCTGAGGCCAGTCCGCGTTTCCACGGCGCGCCGCGACCCGACAATTTGCCGTCGTCATGAGCGGCCTCGGTGAAGCCCATCGAGATGCCGGCACCGACCGAGGCGGAAAGGCCGATCAGGAAGGTGGTGCGCGGGTCCTGCGTCGCGAAGGCGGTGGCGAAGATGGGGGCGAGCGTCGAGACCGAGCCGTCCATCAACCCGGCGAGGCCCGGCTGGACCCAGGTCAGGACGAACTGACGCTTGGCGGCAAGGTCCTCCTCGCTGCGGGTCTCGCCATCGAGGTGCTCGGCGGTCAGGGCCTGCGCCTTGGCCTCGTGCCCGGCTTCGGCGGCCGCGAGCGCGCCCAGGAGCGCGCGCGTATCGACATCGGTCGAGCGGCCGGCGGCTGCCACATAGAAGTCGCGCGCCTGCCTTTCCATGTCTTCGGCCTCCGCGCGGATCTGATCGAGACCGAGATTCTCGACGAGCCAGACCGGCTTGCGGGCGTAGAAATCGGCGACGTGCTCGCGCCGGATCGGCAGGACGACGTCGCCGAAGCGCTGCCGGTGCAGCGCCAGAAGGCGCTGGCGATGACCGTCCTCCTCCTGCGCCATGCCCTCGAAGATCGCGGCCGAGGCGGGATAGGCGGCGCGCAGTTTCTGCGCATAGATCGCGTAGATTCGGCCATCCTCCTCCTCGGAGGAGATCGCGAGAGCGAGGATTTCCTTCTCGGAGAGCGTGTCGAAGCGGCGCTTGCCGCTGAATCCGGGCAGGGAGAGGCGGGTGAGCATGGCAAGGATCTCTTGTTTAGATTATTTCTAAACTAGATGTATCGGTGCAGCTTCGCAATGGCGTTGCCTGTCGGGCCGCCATGCCGCGGCTGCGCTCGAGACAAAAATGCCCGGCCTGAGGCCGGGCATGATGAGCGCAATCGAATGCGAGCGCGTCAGACGGTCAGCTTGCCGGCCTTCGCGGCGGCGTAGCGCTCGTTGACCTTGGCCCAGTTGACCACGTTCCACCAGCTCTTGAGGTAGTCGGCGCGGCGGTTCTGGTACTTCAGGTAATAGGCGTGCTCCCAGACGTCGTTGCCCAGCAGGACCATGTGCTTGTCCATCAGCGGGCTGTCCTGGTTGGGCTTGCTGAGTAAGGCGAGCTTGCCGGCCTTGTCGACGGTGACGAAGACCCATCCCGAGCCAAAGACGCGCAGGCCCGCGGCCTCGAAATCGGACTTGAACTTGTCGAAGCCACCGAGATCCTTGGTAATTGCGGCTGCGACGTCGCCGGTCGGGGCGCCACCGGCGCTCGGCCCCATGATCTCCCAGAACATGCTGTGGTTGGCGTGGCCGCCGCCTGCATTGCGGACCGCGACGCGCACGGCCTCCGGCAACTGCCCGATATCGGCCAACAGTTCGTTGAGTGGCTTGGCGGCGAGGACGCCGTGGTCCTTGGCGGCATTGTTCATGCCCGCCACATAGGCGGCATGGTGGCGGCTGTAATGGATGTCCATCGTCGTGGCATCGATATGCGGCTCCAGCGCCGCGGCCTCATAGGCGCGCTTGGGCAGGGAGAACGGGCCGGCAGGCGCAGCGGGGGCCGCGGCCTGCGCCCAGACCCTCGGGGCAGCCGCGACGGCGATGGCGGCCGCGCCGAATCCGAGGAGGGAGCGGCGGGAGAACGAATTCGTCGTGATCATGGGAATCCTCCAGTGGCGGTATCGGCTTCGACGCTATCCTAACGTTATGCGGGAGCGATGTCGGCAGATGCAACAGGATACGGTTTTGTGCGCCTGGCGGTTCCCCGGCCGCGCGATTTTGTCGTGACGATCGACCCGGCGGCACTGGCAGGGCAGGCAGTCCGGCTTGCCGTGTGCGCTCGCTACGCCCCCAAGTTGCATTAACAGTCGATTTACCGCGTTTTGCTAGCGTCAGGTTGGATCACTGAGGCCCGAAAAGGACCCGCCGACCATGCATGCGCTCGCGCTGAAGGCCCCTGAGCCGGCCAATGAGGACCTGCCGACCGAGGCTGGGGCCGAGCGCGCGGTGCGCGAGATCGCCGAACGCTTCGGCAAGCTCGGTGTGGAGATCACCGACATCTCCGGCCGCATCGGCGACGTGACCCGGCAGCTCGAAGGACAGACGGACGGACTCCACCGGGTCGTGACGGCTGTCGAGCAGGTCTCCCGCGCGAATCGCGCGATCCAGCAGGCAGCGGAGGGCGCGCAGACGACGGCCTCCGTCGTCCGCAGCGGGCTCGAGCGCGTCACCGGGGCCGTCAAGCTCGGACTGAATGCGGCCCAGGCCGATATCGAGGCGTTGTCGCAAGGTGCGCAGTCGATCTCGCAGGCGCTGTCGCAGGCGGTGGCCGATGCCCATAAGGTCAGGGCTTCGAGCGACGCCATCCAGTCGATCACCCGCGAGATCCAGCTTCTGTCGATCAATGCCGGCGTCGAGGCGGCGCGCAGTGGCGCGGCAGGACGGGGCTTTGCCGTGATCGCCGCTGCGGTCAAGCATCTGGCTGAACAGACCCGCGAGGCGACGGCGCTCAGTGCAAAGCAGCTCGAAGCGCTGGTCAAATCCGTCGATCTGCTCGCAATCAAGAGCGATGAAAATGCATCGACCGCGCGGCGCGCCAGCGACGAGAGCCAGAATATCTCGCAGCAGTTCGGCGAACTCGACAATTTCAGCCGCTCGGTCGTCGGGCTGATCGGCGACATCGATGCGATCTCGAATCCGACGCGGGAGAACGCCGTCGCCTGCGCCAAGGTCGGCGAGGATTTGCGGACGCTCGTCGATGGCGTCGACCATTCCAGCGAGAACCTCGACAAGGCGGCCCAGCGCGCCGATGCGCTGGTCTCGATCAGTGAGGGCATCCTCGGCGCGATCGCCGCCTCGGGCGTGCGGACCGCGCAATCGGAACTGATCGCGACGGCGATGGAGACGGCCGCGAAGATCGGCGCATTGTTCGAGCAGGCGCTGGATCGCGGCGAGCTCAGCCTGGCCGATCTCTTCGACGAGAGCTACCAGCCGATCGCAGGCAGCGATCCGGTGCAATACATGACGCGCTTCGTGACGCTGTGCGACCGCGTGCTGCCGCCGATCCAGGAGGCGCTGCTGACGTCCAATCGTCGGATCGTGTTCTGCGCGGCGGTGGACCGCAACGGCTTCCTGCCGACGCATAACCGCAAATACTCCCAGCCGCAGGGTCTCGATCCGGTCTGGAACAACGCCAATTGCCGCAACAGGCGCATCTTCGACGACAGGACCGGGCTCGCGACGGCGCGCAACCGCAAGCCGTTCCTGCTGCAAACCTATCGCCGCGACATGGGCGGCGGCCAGTTCCTCGTGATGGAGGACCTCTCGGCGCCGATCATTGTCAGGGGCCGGCATTGGGGCGGCTTCCGCTTCGGCCTCAACGTCTAGAACGGGGCCGTCCAGAGCAGGTCCCGGGCGGATGCGGAACCTGATGTTGTGTTGGTGTTGTCGATTTCAGTTGAGTGAGTTGTCGAGCCCGCGTCATGCATATAGCGCCCTCATTCCCCAATCTCTCGGTGCTGCTGATCGATTCCAGCCCGCACTACAGGCGCATCGTCCGCACGATGCTCTATCAGGCGCAGTTGCACCGCATCTTCGAGGCATCCGATCTGGCATCGGCGGCGACGATGTTCATCCAGAAGCAGCCCAATATCGTGATCCTCGACTGGGACATGCCCGATAACGGCAGCACGAAATGCCTCGCTGCGATCCGCTCGTTCAAGACCTCGCCCTTCGCCAAGGCGCCTGTCCTCGTCATGATGGAGCGGCCCGACCGGCGCTCGGTGGTGCAGGCAGCCAAGCTCGGGGCGCATGAGATCATCACCAAGCCGATCTCCCCCAACAATCTTTGGTTGCACCTCTCCGGCGTCATCAACATTCCCCGCAAGTACCGCGAGTCGAGCGGCAGCATCACGCTGGTTCCGCGCGCCATCAGCAACAGCATGTTCTGACGATTCCCGGCTGCATCCGTCCGTGCGGCACTTTCCCGGACGAGCGCCATCGCGGTTGCAGCATGCGTCCGACGCACGCCGCCCGGCTCTCGGGGCGTGATTGCCGCTCGCGGCGCGGCGTTCCGCCACGACTTCGCCCAAAACATTGACGCAACGTCCTCCGGTTAGGGAAATTTTTACCAGTCTGACGCGATGTTGATTGGCGCAATCCTGGGTCGTGTCTCCATGGTCATCACCGTCTCGCTCCCCGCCTTTCTGGGCCGCACTGAAGCGGCAACCTTCCGTAACCAGCTGCTCGTGGCGCTGGAGCAGAAGGAGAGCATAGCCGTCGAATGTGCCGAGGCCGGGCCGCTGCCCAGCCTGTGGATCCAGCTGCTCCACTCCGCCGCCGTCAGCGCGAAGGCGCGCGGTCTGTCGGTCTCGCTCAAGGCGGCATCTTTAGAGTGCCGCGATTCGCTGCTGGCGATCGGTTTCGATCCCGCACACAGCGCTCTCGTTCTGGAGTGATATGAATGCGCATTCTGGCCATCGACGACACCAAGACGCTGCTCAGCCTGCTGAGCCTGACTTTGCGCAATGCCGGCCATGAGGTCGCGGAGGCGGAGAACGGCGAGGATGGGCTGGCGAAATTCGACCAGTTCAAGCCCGATCTCGTGATCACGGACCTCAACATGCCGTTGATGGACGGGATCGAGTTCACCAGGGCCTGCCGGGCGCGACCTGCCGGGCAGAACACGCCGATCATCGTGCTCACCACGGAGAACGGCGCGGAAATCAAGGCGGAGGGCCGGCGCGCCGGTGCCAGTGCCTGGATGGTCAAGCCTTTCGAGCCCAATACCCTGCTCGGCCTCGTCGCCCGCTACCAGAACTGAGGCTTAGCGTCCATGGATCCGTTGGCGGAACTCAAGCAGACCTTCTTCCAGGAGTGCGAAGAGCTCCTGGGCGCGCTCGAACAGCGCCTCCAGGCGCTGGACGAAGGATCGACGGATCCCGAAGACGTCAACGCGGCCTTCCGGGCGATCCACTCGATCAAGGGCGGTGCCGGCGCCTTCGGCTGCACCGAGCTCGTCGCCTTCGCACACGTCTTCGAAGCGTCGCTCGACCATCTGCGCTCGGGCCGCGTCGCGGTCGAGGATGCGCCGTTCGCGCTCTTCCTGCGCTGTTCGGATGCCGTGGCTGATCTGGTGTCGGCTGCGCGCAACGATGAGCCCGCCCGTCCGCGTCCGGATCTTCTCGAGGCGCTCGAGCAGGTCGGCAAGCCGGCCGGCGCCGCCGCGCCCCCGGCTGCCGCGCCGGCCAAGCCTGCTGCCCCCGTGCCGGTTGCCGCTCCCGCTCCCGCTGCTCCTGCCGTTTCTGCGGGCGATGCTCCTCCCGGCATCGCCGCCCTTGGAAACCTGCTCGCGATGGTCGAGGCCAAGACCGGCGTCGGCGCTCCGGCTGCCGATACGGGTTGGGACGATGAGCCCGCGGCCAAAGCCGCTTCGAAGGGCCCTGCCTCGGGCAAGCCCGGTCGCGATGTCGTGCTGAAGATCTCGCCCGAGAACGATCTGTTCCGCCGCGTCATCGAGCCGCGTGTCGTTTTCGCCTCGTTGCCGGCCGACGACATCGTCTCGATCGCCTGCGATCTGAGCCATGTTCCGCCGCTCGAGACGATCGACGTTTCCGATTGCTGGATGCGCTTCGTCGTGACGATGCGGACCGAATTGTCGATCGAGGAGATCTACAGCCGCTTCGACTTCACGCTCGCGGCTGAGGAATTCGAGATCGAAGTGCTTGCCGGCGAGCCGGCCAATGACGACGCACCTGTTTCGCCGCCCGTCGCGGCGCCGGTTGCCGCCGCTGCTCCGACGTCCGAGGTTTCCGGGTCCGTCGCGGCCGATCTTTCCGCGATTCTGGCCAAGCTCGGCCCTGCACCGGCTGCAACCTCTGCGCCCGATATCCAGCCGGTTGCCCCGGCCGTGATGCCGATCGCAGCCCCGGCTCCAGTCGTTGAGGCTCCCGCCGCTGCGAGGGCTGCCGCACGCGCGCCGGCCAATGACGCCGCCGCCGCGCGCCAGCGCCAGGCCGTCAGCGTGCGCGTCGATCTCGACCGCATCGACAAGCTGATGAACCTCGTCGGCGAGATCGTCATCACCCAGTCCATGCTGGTCGAATGCGTCCGCTCGCTGCCCTACGACGTCCACGCCGCCAAGACGGCGGAGGGCATCCTGACGCTGTCGCGCCAGACCCGCGAACTGCAGGACCATGTCATGGCGGTCCGCGCCCAGCCGGTGAAGGCCGTGTTCCAGCGCATGCCGCGCCTGGTGCGCGAACTGGCGCAGACGCTCGGCAAGGAAGTCCGCCTGGTGCTGGAAGGCGAGAACACCGAGGTCGATAAGACGATCATCGAGGAGTTGGCCGACCCGCTGACCCACATGATCCGCAACTCGATGGATCACGGCGTGGAGACGCCGGACGAGCGCATTGCCGCCGGGAAGCCACCGGAAGGCGTGATCAAGCTCGTTGCCGAGCACCGCGCCGGACGCATCGTCATCTCCGTCACCGATGACGGGCGCGGCATCGGCCGTGACAGGCTGCTTGCCAAGGCGAAGTCCCGCGGTCTGGTCGGCGCAGACGAGAAGCTCGCTCCCGAGGAAATCGACCAGCTGATTTTCGCCGCCGGTCTCTCCACCGCCGAGGTCATCAGCGACGTCTCCGGCCGCGGCGTCGGCATGGATGTGGTGCGCCGCAACGTCGAGTCGCTTGGCGGGCGCATCAGCGTCGATTCCGAGCCGGGCAGGGGCTGCAAGTTCACGCTGGCCCTGCCGCTGACCCTTGCCGTCCTGGAAGGCATGGTCATCCGCTGCGCAGAAGACCGCTACGTCATCCCGATCGCCAGCGTGATCGAGACGCAGCATCTTGCCTCGACGCCGATCGAGCACCTGACCTTCGGCCAGGAAGTGCTGCGCTGGCGCGGCGAGATTACGCCGCTGTACCGCCTCGGCTCCGTGATGGGTTCGTCGGGCACGCCCAACGAGAACATCATCATCATTGCCGAGACAGAGCGTGGCGACAATGTCGGCATCGCCGTCGACGAGATCGTCGGGCAGCAGCAGGTCGTCGTGAAGAGTCTCGAAGGCAATTACGGCACGGTCAACGGCGCCTCTGCCGCGACCATCCTCGGCGACGGTCTCGTCGCGCTGATCCTCGACGTCGACTCCATGCTGCGCCTCGCCGCTACCGGCGAGCGCCCCCCCGCAACCGAACTGAAACTGGCTGGATGACCATGACCCTGCAACTCGGCGAAAAGCATTTCTCGTCGGCGCAGCCGGAATCCGCGGCGCGCCGGATCGTCACCTTCAAGGTGGGTGATCGGACCTTCGGCATCGATGTCGGCATGGTCCGCGAGATCAAGGGCTGGCAGGCGACGACGCCACTGCCACATGCGGCCCCGCATGTGCGCGGCGTGTTGAACCTGCGCGGCGTGATCCTGGCAGTCTACGACCTGCGCACCTCGATCGGGCTCGGCACCACCGATGCGACCGCGACCCATGTCATCGTCGTCGTCGACATCGAGGACAAGGTCGCCGGCCTGCTGGTCGACTCTGTCTCCGACATCGTCGACGTGCCGGTCAGCGCGGTGCGCCCGGCCCCCGATCTCGAGCGCGACGAACACGGCCTGATCGAGGGCCTCGTGCTGCTCGACACCGATATCGTGGCTCTGCTCGACCTCGCGGCCGTTATCCGCGACGGCGGCGCCGAGACGCCGATCGCGCGGGTCGCCCGAGCAAGCTGAGTTAGCAACGACAAAGGCCCGAGGAGTCGCGTTGGGAAGAGCGCGGGCCAGAAAAAGAAACGAATACCATCAATGGGCAGCGTCTACGGTCCCCTCACGCGACTCTCGTTCAAGCTGCCGCTCATGCTTGCCGCAACGGCTCTCGTCGCCGGGGGCGCGGCGGGGACCGTTGCCTACCACGCTGCCCTCGGGCGGCTGGACGGGACGTCCCAGCTTGGCCTGAGCCTGGTCGGCCTCGGTTGCGTGGGGCTTGCGGCCTGGCTCGCCGCGCGTCGCATCCATCGGCCGATCGCGGCGATGGGTGATGCGGCCGGCCGTCTGGCAGCCGGTGAGGACGCCGCCATTCCCGGCCTTGGCCGTGGCGACGAGATCGGCGACCTGGCCCGCGCACTCAAGACCATCCACGATACCAGCGTCGATGCGGCTCGCATCCGGGCGGCGCTCGACGGTTGCCGGACCAATGTCATGGTCTGCGACAGCGAGGGCCGCGTCGTCTACGTCAACGCGTCGCTGCTCAGGTTCTTCGGCGAGGCGCAGGAGGATTTCCGCGCCGCCTTCCCGGGCGCGTCCGCCAAGGACATGCTCGGCCGGGTCATGGCGAGCGTCCAGGGCCAGGCGGGGCTCCAGCCGGGCCAGCAGCGGGCCGTCCGCTTCCCGCTCGGCCGGCGCACGGTGTCGTTGTCGCTCTCGCCGGTGATGCATGCCGATGGGCGCCGGCTCGGCACTGCCGTCGAATGGCTCGAACTGACCGACGAACTGGCTGCCGCGGCGGAAGTCGCGGAGATGGTCGCAGCCGCCGTCGAGGGCGACTTTTCGCGTCGCGTGCCGCTGACTGGCAAGCCCGACGCGCTGCAGCGCATCGCCGGTGGCATGAACGAAATCAACGCGCTGGTCGAGAACGCGGTCGGCGAATTTGCCACCGTGGTCGGCGGCTTGGCCGAGGGCGACCTGACCCAGCGCATGACGGGCACCTATCGCGGCCGCCTCGCCGAACTGAAATCCAGCCTGAACACGGCGTTGGCGCATCTTGGCGAGACCGTCGCGACGATCCAGGGCACGGCCAGTAACGTCGCGCGCTCGGCGACCGAGATCAATTCCGGCGCCGGCGATCTCGCTCAGCGGACGGAGCAGACGGCGGCCAATCTGGAGGAGACGGCCGCAACGACCGAACAGCTCGCCGCATCGGTCAAGCAGAGCGCCAGCCGCTCGCGACAGGCGACAGAGCTCGCCAACGAGGCAATGGGCGTCGCGCAGGATGGCCAGCAGGTCGTCGCGCAGGCTGTCGGCGCAATCGAGCGGATCGAGAGTTCCTCCGTACGCATTGCGGAAATCGTCTCGGTCATCGACGACATCGCCTTCCAGACCAATCTGCTGGCGCTGAACGCCGCCGTCGAGGCCGCGCGCGCCGGCGATGCGGGCAGGGGCTTTGCGGTCGTGGCTTCCGAGGTGCGCGCGCTGGCGCAGCGTTCGAGCCAGGCCGCCAAGGACATCAAGGGGCTGATCGTCAGCTCCAATGAGCAGGTCGGCGAGGGCGTGCGTTTCGTGCGCTCGACCGGCGACGCGCTCGAGCGGATCGTCACGGCCGCCGGCAAGGTCTCGGCCACGGTCGTCGAGATTTCGCAGGCCGCCGCCGAGCAGGCGCATGGCATCGGCGAAATGAGCCGCGCGGTCGCCCATATGGACGAGACGACGCAGCAGAATTCTGCCCTGGCCGAGCAGAGCGCGACCTCCGCGACCGAGCTGATGACCGAGATCGGTACGCTGCGGAACCTCGTCTCCTTCTTCCGGGCCGATGCAATTTCGCGTGCCGATGCCGCGCCGACGCGGGCTGCGCCTCGCGCCCTGGTCGAGCCGGTGCGGCTGCCGCAGAGACAGGCGGCGACCGCTCTGCCGACAGCGTCGCCGCGGCAGGCCCAGACCCTCAACGAAACACGCCGGTCCGAGCCGGCGACAAAAACATGGCAGGAGCCCCGTCGGCGTGTCGCCGGCGGCGGTCGCGCCGATGACTGGGCGGAGTTCTAGTGGCCATGTCGAGACCCGGTACTGCCCTTGCCCAACCGCAACTCGCCGACGTCACGCTGACGCGCGACGACATGGGCTTCATCTCCAAGCTCGTCTACGAGCAGGCCGGCATCGTCATCCGCGAGCACAAGGAAGCGATGACGCGCGGGCGTCTGGCGCGCCGCGTCAAGGCGCTGGGCCTGAACTCGGTCAGCGAATACTGCGCCTTCCTGAAGACGCCGGCTGCGGCCGACGAGATTCCGGAGCTGATCAATGCGGTGACGACGAACCACACCTCGTTCTTCCGCGAGCGCCATCATTTCGATCATCTGCGCAAGGAGGTGCTGCCGCGCCTGCTGCAGGAGCGAGGCGGGCGGCGTGGGCGGATCCGGATCTGGTGTTCGGCGGCGTCCTCGGGCGAGGAGCCCTACAGCATCGCCGCCGTCTCGCGCGACGTGCTCGGTTCGCGCAGCGACGTGGACTTCAAGATCCTCGCCACCGATATCGACACCGACATCCTGATGAAGGCCGAAGCTGCGGTCTATGCGAGCGACCAGTTCGATCGCCTGCCGGCCGACGTCAAGCCGCTGCTCAAGCTGGAAGCCCATTCAGGCAGGGGCGAGGCGCGCATCAGCGAGGATCTGCGCCGCATGATCGCTTTCAAGCGGCTGAACCTGATCGAGCGCTGGCCGATGAGCGGCCCGTTCGACATCATCTTCTGCCGCAACGTCTTCATCTATTTCGATACGCAGACCAAGGCCTCGATCCTCGACCGTTTCGTCACGCTGCTCGCTCCGGGCGGGTTCCTCTATCTCGGCCACTCGGAATCGCTGCCCCAGCCTCACCCTCAACTGCGGCTGATCGGCCGCACGATCTATGAGAGACTGCCATGAGCGTCGCGCGTTCCTCCCGTCGCTATTTCGATCCGCGTTTCGAGGCGACGATCATCACGGTCGCGCCCGGCGAGCATGAGATCACCTCCGCCAAGGACGAGATCGTCGCGACGGTGCTGGGCTCCTGCGTCTCGGTCTGCCTGCGCGATTCCCATAGCGGGGTTGGCGGTCTCAACCATTTCCTGCTGCCGAAGAACAACGGCAGTGCCGATGCGAGCGCCGGCGAGCGTTATGGCGACACGGCGATGGAAGTGCTGATCAACGGCCTGCTGAAGCGCGGCGCCAAGCGCGCCAATTTCGAGGCCAAGGTGTTCGGCGGTGCGCGCGTGCTGTCGGGCGCGACGATGCTTGCGATCGGCGACGGAAACATCGCCTTCGTGACCGAGTTTCTCGCGCGCGAGGGTATCCAGACCGTGTCCAAGGATGTCGGCGGAACACGCTCGCGGCGCATCCACTACCAGCCCGCCACCGGCCGGGCCTGGGTCCAGCACGTCCAGTCGAGCCAGAAGAGCGCCGAGCACGAGCAGGAAGTCGCCTATCTCAACCGCCTCAAGACCCAGCCCGTGGCCGGCGAAGTCGAAATCTGGTGATGAGCATGCAGAACTCTTCCGCAACGCCAGTTAGGGTCCTCGTCGTCGACGATTCGATCCTGATGCAGAAACTGATGACGCAGATCATCGACGGAGCCCCGGGCTTCAAGGTGATCGGCGTGGCCGGCAGCGCCGAGGAGGGCTGGGACGCCATCCAGGAACTGCGCCCCGATGTGGTGACGCTCGATCTGGAGCTGCCCGGCCGCCATGGGCTGAAGCTGCTGGCGCGCGTGCTGAAGCAGGATCCGCTGCCGGTCCTGATCGTCTCGGCCTTCGGCGGGCCGGGCGCCGACAACACCATCCAGGCACTCGAGCTTGGCGCGATCGACTTCATCGAGAAGCCCGACGGCACGCGGCATACGCTCGAAGGCTTCATGAAACATCTGGTCGGCGCGCTGCAGCGCGCCTCGGCCAGCCGCAGGATGTTCGCGTCGCGGCGCGAGACGGCGCCAGCGCGCGTCGCAGCGCCGCGCGAGTCGGCCCGCATGAGTGGCAAGGCATCGTTCATCGCGATCGGCGCTTCGACGGGCGGCGTACCCGCAATCCAGGTCGTGATGCGCGATCTCGCCCATCTGCGCCTGCCGATCGCCGTCGTGCAGCATATGCCAGCCGGCTATACGGCCAAATTCGCGGCACGGCTTGCGACCGCGACGGGGCTCGATGTGCGCGAGGCCAGCGATGGCGACAAGCTGAAGCCGGGCATGGCTGTGGTCGCGCCGGGCGGTCCACGCCATCTCGAGATCGAGGAGCGCCGGGGCGAATTCGTCTGCGTCTTGCGCGAAGGACCCCTGGTTAGCGGACATTCGCCCTCGGTCGATGTCATGTTCCACTCCGTGGCCCGCAGCATCGGCGCGCCCTCTATCGGCATCCTGCTCACGGGCATGGGACGCGATGGCGCAGAGGGTTTGTTAGCCATGCGCAAAGCAGGCGCCGAGACGTTAATCCAAAGTGGTGAAACCTGTGTGGTAAACGGGATGCCTAAAGCGGCATTCGAGATCGGTGCCACTGAGCGGGTTGTCGCGCTCGACCAGATCGGCGCTGCCGTCAGCAACTTGCTCGGCGAGCGTTCGCATCTGCGAACCGCGTGAGGAGAACGAGATGAAAGCGAGAAGCGAGTACAGGATCCTCGTGGTCGATGACCAGAAGAGCATGCGCGGACTCGCGACGTATTTCCTGAAGCAGATCGAGTTTCAGGATATCGACGAGGCTGAGAATGCCCGCGAGGCCCTGATGAAGATGCAGAGCAAGCGCTATGACCTGCTGCTGCTCGACTGGAACATGGACGGCATGAGCGGTATCGACCTGCTGCGCGCCATCCGCTCGGTGCCCGAGCTGAACCAGATCAAGATCATCATGGCGACCTCCGAGCGCTCGGTCGACAAGATGGACGAGGCGACGACCAACGGCGCCGACCACTACGTCGTGAAGCCCTACGAACTCCGCGATCTCGAAGTGCGCGTTAAGAAGGTGCTGTCGCTCAGCAACTGAGCGGCATCCGCACCGGGACAAATTCTCCTCGTTTGACGTTTGATCGCCCCGGGCCGAAAGGCCGCGGGGCGCATCCGTTTTTGCATGCCCGTCGTAGATGCGATGAGGATATAAGCTCGTGACAGGCGAGCCATATCCGTTCGAAGCGAGGGATCTTGCCATGACCATGCAGCGTCGAGAGGTCTTGGGTCTGCTGGCGGGCGCCTGCGCGGTGCCAGTGCTGGGTGGGCATGCGGCGGCGCAGGAGGGCGCGGCTTCGGCCTCGACCTTCGCCTTCGCCCGGGCCGGGGGCGGGATGTATCCGCTTTCGGCCTATCAGGGAAAGCCGATCCTGATCGTCAACACGGCGACGAATTGCGGGTTTGCCGGCCAGTTCGCGACGCTGGAGCAGCTCTGGCAACGCTATTCCGCCCGCGGCCTGATGCTGCTTGCGGTGCCGAGCAATGATTTCGGCGGGCAGGAGCCGCTGGACGGCGCAGCCATCGCGGAAGCCGCGCGACAGAGCCATGGCGCGACCTATGCCTTTGCCGAGAAGACCGTGGTGAAGGGGCCCGACGCGCATTCCTTCTATCGCTGGGCCGCGGCGCAGCGACCCTGGGAGGTGCCGATGTGGAACTTCCACAAATACCTGATCGGCCGCTCCGGCGAACTTCTGGGCGGTTTCTCGGCCATGACCGACCCGCTGGGTCCACAGCTCGTGCGGGCGATCGGGCAGGAATTGCAGACGGGCTGAGCGTCAATGTCATAGGCGGCTGGCACCGTTTTCGCTAAGCCGCTGGTGAGGCTGTGCCCGTCGCGGTGCAGCCTGACACCGCCTGCCGAGGTTTTCATGTCCCGCATCCTGACCGTCGCCGCCGCCCAGCTCGGGCCGATCCAGAAAGCCGAGACAAGGCAACAGGTCGTCGCCCGGATGATCGCGCTGATGGAGGAGGCCAAGGCCAAGGGCGCCGATTTCATCGTCTATCCGGAGCTGGCGCTGACGACCTTCTTCCCGCGCTGGTATCACGAGGATCGCGCCGAGGCCGATCCGTGGTTCGAGGCCGCGATGCCGAACCCCGAGGTGCAGCCGCTGTTCGACAAGGCGCTCGCATACGGCATGGGCATGAGCTTCGGCTATGCCGAGCTGACGCCTGAGGGCCGGCATTTCAACTCCTCGATCATCGTCGACAAAGCCGGCGCGATCGTCGGCAAATACCGCAAGATCCATCTGCCCGGCCATGTCGACTACGATGACAGCCGCTCGCACCAGCATCTCGAAAAGCGCTATTTCGAGCCGGGCGATCTCGGCTTCCCGGTCTGGCGCACGATGGGCGGGCTGATCGGCATGTGCATCTGCAATGACCGGCGCTGGCCCGAGACCTATCGCGTGATGGGGCTGCAGGGCGTCGAGATGGTGGTGCTCGGGTTCAACACGCCCTCGGTCAACTCGCAGAAGGGCGGGGAGGGCATCGCGCAGCGCCTGTTCCACCACCGGCTGTCGGTGCAGGCGGGCGCCTATCAGAACTCCTGCTGGGTCGTGGCCGTGGCCAAGGCCGGCGACGAGGACGGCAACCACCTGATGGGCGGCACGCTGATCGTCAATCCTGATGGCGAGATCGTCGCCGAGCTCGAAGGCGAAGCCGACGGCATCATCGTCGTCCCTTGCGATCTCGACGCGACGCGCTTCGGCAAGGAGACGATCTTCGACTTCGCCAGGCATCGCCGGATCGAGCATTATGGTGCGATCACGGCCCAGGTCGGCGTGGTCGAGCCGGAATGAGACTATGAGCGCCTTCACCGTCGCCTTCGCGGAGATCGCGCCGCGTGAGCGCTACAAGCTGCTCTGCGCCAGCGTGACGCCGCGCCCGATCGCGCTCGTCACCACCATCTCGGCGGAGGGCGTGGTCAACGCCGCGCCGTTCAGCTTCTTCAACGTGTTTTCGGAGGACCCGGCGCTGATCGTGCTGGGCCTCCAGCACAAGCCGGACAACGACCCCAAGGACACAACGCGCAACATCGCCGCCGCCGGCGAGTTCGTCGTCAACCTCGTCGACGAGCCGCTGGCCGAGGCGATGAACATCTGCGGCATCGATTTCCCGCCGGAGGTCAGCGAGATCGAGGCGGCGGGGCTTTCGCTTCTGCCGGGCGTGACGATCGCGGTGCCGCGCATCGCGGAGGCGCCGTTCGCGCTGGAATGCCGCAAGACGCTCTCGATGGCATTCTCGCCGACGCGCGAGTTGCTGATCGGCGAGGTCGTCAGGCTGCATGCCCGCGAGGGGCTAGTCGATCCGGCGACGCTGCGGGTCAGCATGCGCGACTACAAGCCGGTGGGGCGGATGTTCGGCGACGGCTACTCCCGCCAGAACGACCGCTTCGACATGAGGCGCGGGACTTACGCCGACTGGCTGGCGTCGCGCGGAGGCTGAGCCTCGCAGGAGCGCTATTCGACCTTGCCGATCTTGCGCGTCGCCTCGATCAGGCGCGCGCTGTCGGCCTCGACGAAGCGGATGAACTCCGGCGTGTCCTGGTAGGCGGGCGGGCTGCCGGCCTTCTCGAAGATCTGCAGCACCTCACGGTCGGCCATCGCGGTTCGCATCGCCTCGCGGATGCGGGTCGCGATCAGCTCCGGCAGGTTGCGCGGCGTAAATAGCCCGGCCCAGATGTAGAATTCGACATCCGCGTAGCCGAGTTCGCGAAAGGTCGGCAGCTCGGGGAAACTCGGCACGCGCTCTGCGCCCCAATTGGCCAGCACGCGCAACGAGCCGGACTCGACATGGGGCTTGAGCACGCCCGGCGCGGAAGCGAGCGCCTGGAGCTGGCCGGAGAGCAGATCGGTGAGCGCTGGCCCGGCGCCGCGATAGGGCACATGCAGCAGCTTGAGGCCGGCCGCTGTCGCGAACATCTCCATCGCGACATGCAGCGTGCCGTAGGAGCCCGACGAGCCATAGGGAATGACACCGGGCCGCGCCTTCGCGTCATCGACGAAGTCCTTCAAGGTCTTCCAGGGCGAGGCGGCCGGCACGGCGAGCAGCGTCGGATCGGCGAGGACGCGGGCGACGGGCGCCAGCTGCGACACCTCATAGGATGGCGCGCGGGCGAAAAGACGCGAGGATTCCGGCAAGACGGCCAGCGAGGAGAGCGTCATCAGCAGCGTGTAGCCATCCGGCTCGGCCCGCGCGACGGCGGCGTTGCCGAGCGCACCGCCGGCGCCACCGCGATTGTCGACGATGACGGGTGTCTTCAGCAGCTTCTCCAGCGCCTGGGCGATGGGCCTCGCGGCGAGGTCGGCCTGTCCGCCGGGCGGGAACGGCACGACCATGGTGATGGGGCGGGAGGGCCAGGCAGGCTGTGACCGGCCCGGCTGCGTCAGAAGGGCCCCGGCCGACGCAGCAGCGAGGCCAGCGAGCATGTCGCGGCGTTTCATTCGTCAATCCTCCCGGTGCCGGCTCTTTTCGGCCGGTCGCTATCGGGCACTTTCCGGCAGCGCCTCACGGGCAGGATGATGGACGATCCCAGGAGAGTTTGCACCCCTGCCGGCGCATGATGCCTCTGCATCAAGCCGCGCCGAGAAAGGTCGTTGGCGCGCGTCAGGGCTTGGGCTTCTGCCCCGGTCGGAAGGCGACGATCACGGCCGGATCGGTCTCCAGATAGGGGCCCTCGATCAGGTCGATGCAGTAGGGGATCGCCGGCATCACTGCGTCGAGGCATTCGGCGATGGCGCGCGGGCGGCCGGGCAGGTTGACGATCAGGCTTTTGCCGCGAATGCCGGCGGTCTGGCGCGAGAGGATCGCGGTCGGGACCTTGGCGAGGCTGACCTGGCGCATCAGTTCGCCGAAGCCCGGCATCGGCTTCTCGATCACGTCCTCCGTCGCCTCGGGCGTGACGTCGCGCGGTGCCGGGCCAGTGCCGCCGGTGGTGACGACCAGGCAGCAGCCCTCGTCGTCCGCGAGCGCGATCAGTGTCTGTGCGATCAGCACTCGGTCGTCGGGAATGACGCGCGCGACCGGTGTCCAGGGTGAGGCCAGCGCCTTGTCGAGATAGGCCTGGATCGCCGGGCCGCCCTCATCCTCATAGATGCCGGCCGAAGCGCGGTCGGACACCGTGACGATGCCGATCCTGATCGCGGTGCTCATCTGATGATCCTCGCCGTGACGTCCCGGCGCAGATGTGGCCGATCGCCGGGGCGGACGCCACCGAATTTTCCGGCGTCAGCGCCGCAGTCGCGTCCGGGCGAGGCGCAAGCCCTGACGCAACCGCGCGGCGACTTCGGGCAGGCCCGGCGATGCGCTGCCGAGCCTGATGATCGCGTTGCCCATCGCGCGGCGCTCGCCCCAGACATAGGTGCCGGCATCGACGCCGTCTCCGGCACCGCTGTCGAAGAGGGTCGGCGGCGCCCCGGCGAAATCGGCCTGGAGCATGGCAATGGTCAAGGCGCGCCCCGGCGAATGGCGCGCCTGGCTTTCATCATAGGCGATCTTGAGGAAGTGGCGGGTGCCGGCGCTCTCGACCAGAAGACCCATGGCGAGCGGGCGGCCGTCGAGCAACAAGGTCTCGATCTGCAAGGCGTCGGCGGCGGCGTAGAGCGTGACCATGCTGTCGAAATAGGCCGAGGCCTGCGGCAGGCGGGCGATCGCCGTGCCGGCCTGCCCCTTCCAACCGGCGGCTTCCAGTGCGAGGAAGTCCGGAAACGCGGCCCGCGCCTCCTCGCCGCGCAGGCGTTGGAGGCCGACATCGCCATGGCGGGCGATGGCGCGGAACTGCTGCATGCGCTTCTTGTAGCTCTGTCCCAGCGTGCGGCGCAGATAGTGCTCGGCATCGTCGCCGGGCTGCGGCCGCATGACCGGGCGCTGCCAGCGTTCGCAGATGCGCAGACGGCTGCCGGTGACGCGGCAGGCTTCCTCGAGCGCCAGGAAGGTCGGCCCCTCCAGCGGCAGCACGGGCAAGGCGAGCGTGCGCGGCAGGTCGCCGGCCGCCAGCAGATGGCGCAGCATCGCCTGCATCGCGTCCTGGCCATGGTCTGCGTCGAGAACGGGCAGCGAAGAGACCTCATAGAGAGGCAGGATCGGGGAGGTCAGAGCGGCAGCAAAGCCTGTGCGCCAGTCACGCTGGCGGCGCAGGGCCCAGATGCCGGCGAGACGCTCGGAGCCCAAAGCCTCGCTGAGCCAGGCGGCGAGGATGACGATCCGGTCCTCCGGCACGACGACGCGGGCGGCCATGACGGCGGCTGGCGACATATGCGGATTGGGTTCGAGCGCGCGCGCGGCCAATTCGGCGAAGGCCGGGACGTAGTTGGCGTAGTCGGAGGGCCGGATACGCCGGACGACGACGCTCGCGTTCAGGGCGATCTGGTTCAAGATCAACCGCCGTCGCGCTGTTGGCGGCGCATTTCGCCGCGCAGCGAGAGCACGAAGGCGATCACCTGGGCGGTCGCGCGGTAGAGCTCTTCCGGGATCTGGTCGTCGAGTTCGACGGCCGAGAGCGCCTGCGCCAGCACCGCGTTCTCCTCGATCGCGACGCCATGCTCGCGGCCCTTATCGATGATGCGCTGGGCCAGTTCGCCCCGACCCTTGGCGGTGACGCGCGGCGCGCCCTGCCCGTCATATTCGAGCGCGACGGCGATCTGGCGCGGGGAGGGCCGGTCGGAGGGCGTCGTCATGACATACGGTCGAGGAACTGGCCGGCGGTCGGCTGGGCGACGCGTGGCTGGCCGGTGTGGATGTCGATCGTGCCGTTCTCAAATTGCGCATCGATGAGCGCGGCCTCCAGACCGGACGAGGCGCCGCGCAGCAGCCGGCTGGTCTCCTCGCGCTCGGCCCACAGCGTAATGCCGACGCTGCGGCCCTGCAGGGTGACGACGCCCTGCAGCGGCCCCATCGGCTCGACGTCCAGTGCGAAGCGGACGCGCCAGAGCGGGCCGGAAACGCCATCGGCGTCGCGCTTGGGCGGCTCCTTCTCGATCTGCAGCGGCAGCATCGCGGCGCCGTTGTGGAAGGCCAGTGGAAGCTCCGTCAGCCAGCGCTGTCCCTGCTGGGCCTCCGTGCGCGGACCCTCCGGCGGCAATGAGGCATACTGTGCGAGCTTGATGCGGTCGAGCGCGGCGTCGGTCTGCTGCAGCAGTGTCTCGACGACGGCAAGCGGCTTGTCGCCGGCAGACAGGCTCGGCTCGGCGATCGGCTGAGCCACGAGCGCACCGTCGCGGCGAGGCGGAGCCGGCCTTGCCGCCTGATCCGAAGCGGACTGCGGCAGATTGGCGTCGGCAGGTGGTTTGGCGGCCTGGGGCAAGGAGAGGGCCTCGACCAGCGGCGCGAGGCTGTCGCGCAGGGCCTGCAGCCCGGCCTTGAGGTCTGTGCCCGGCAGCACCGGCAGGCCCTCGGCCTGATGCGCTTCGAGGAACAGGCCGGAGTTCTGCACGGCCGTCTTCAGCGCCTGGGCCGTGACAGGCCTTCGGTCAACGGGGATCGCCTGGGCGAGAACCTGATCGATCAGCGTCAGCAACGGCCTGGGCAACACCATCGAGACCGAGCCATTGGCCAGGCCGCGCATATTGGCGAGAAGCGGTGCGAGGCTGTCCTGCCGTGCCAGCGCCGGTCCAAGCAATGGTCCGGCCAGCGTTCGGGGCGATGCTGCCTGGGAGAGCGCCTGCGTGCCGGGCTGCGGCGACAAGGTGGAGGCGGGCGCAGCCGACATCTCGACTCGCAGCGTGGCCGGCTGCGTCGCGGACGTCGCCTGTGCGGTGGTGCCAGGCGGGATCGTGGACGGAAGGGCGGCGGCTTGCTGGCCTGGCAGGGCCGGTGCGGGCGTCACTGCCGTCTGCACCGGTGCGCCGGGTGGCGGGCTTTGTGTGGGAGTCTGGTTTGGCGTGGACGGCTGACCTGGCGTGGAAGGCGGGCGGACCTCGACCAGCGTCGCACGCAGGCCCGCACCCGGCTCCTCGGCGGCATCGAGCCTCAGGACGAGGGTGGCGCCAGGCTGAAGCGCGGCCTGCTTGGCGGCCGGACCTGCTAGGACGAGCGCGATCATGTCGGCCCCGACCTGCGCCGTCGCTGTGCCGTCGGTGGCGAGCGCGATCAGGCGCGCTTCGACCGTCCTGCCCGGCACAAGCTCGCTTGCCGGCGCGAGCGCCTGCAACAGCGTGGCCAGGGCCTGGCTTTGGGCGAGCGTGGCGAGGTTCATCGGCTCCGACCAGAAGGGCAATGCCGAACCCTGACACGAAAGGTTAAGCATTTCCTTGCGGCCCGGCCGCCGAGGACGGGCACAGGTCTTTCGGGCGCGCGCCTTGCAGGGTGCGGCTGCGCGCATGGTGGTGGCGCGGCAGGTAGGGCTGGGGCAGGTTCGGCTGGCTTTGACTTGGACAGGTCTGGACTCGGTTGGGTCTGGCCGTGCTGCCCGACGACATGGAGTGTTTCGATGGAATATCGCCAACTCGGCCGGTCCGGCCTCAAGGTGTCGCCGCTCTGCCTGGGGACGATGATGTTCGGCGGCGCGACCGACGAGGTCGCCTCGCGCGCCATCGTCGATCATGCGCGCGAAGCCGGAATCAACTTCATCGACACGGCGGACGTCTACACCGAGGGGCGCTCCGAGGAGATCACCGGGCGTGCCATCGCGGCCAGCCGGCATGACTGGGTGCTGGCGACCAAGCTCGCCAATCCGATGGGCTCCGGCCCCAATCAGGGCGGGCTTTCGCGCAAATGGGTGCTGCAGGCTTGCGAAGCGAGCCTGACCCGGCTCGGCACCGACTTCATCGACATCTACTACCTCCACAAGGAGGACCACACGACGCCGCTGGCCGAGACGGTGCGCGCCATCGGGCAGCTCGTACAACAGGGCAAGATCCGGCATTTCGGCGTCTCGAACTACCGCTCCTGGCGGGTCGCCGAGATCTGCAGGCTCTGCGACGAACTCGGCATCGATCGCCCGGTCGTCAGCCAGCCCTATTACAACGCGATGAACCGCATGCCCGAGGTCGAGCATCTGCCGGCCTGCGGCTATTACGGGCTCGGCGTCGCCTCCTATTCGCCGCTGGCGCGCGGCGTGCTGACCGGGAAATACGAGCCGGGCGAAGCGCCGCAACAAGGCACGCGCGCCGCGCGCGGCGACAAGCGGATCATGCAGACGGAATGGCGCGAGGAGAGCCTCGTCATCGCCCAGACGATCAAGCGCCATGCCGCCGAGCGCGGCCTGACGCCGATCCAGTTCGCGGTCGGCTGGGTGCTCAGCAACAAGCTGCTGACGGCGGCCATCGCCGGCCCCCGGACGATGGAGCAGTGGCAGGCCTATCTTGCTGCGCTCGACATCGCCTTCACGGCCGAGGACGAGGCGCTGGTCGACGCGCTGGTTCCAGCCGGCCACCCTTCGACGCCAGGCTATAGCGACCCGGCCTATCCGGTCGAAGGACGGCCGGTGCGGATCGGCTCCTGACTGGACGGCAGGGAATTTGCCTTGCCGGTGCGGCGTACCTAACTGAGCGTGGCCGCGTCGTGCGGCCGCGCTGGGCTGGAAGGGGAGTGGATGGCCGTCGAAGGCGTCACGGGCGATCTGATCAAGGTCGTCAGCCTGCTGGGTGCCGGCGTCGTCGCGGTGCCGCTGTTCAGGCGCCTCGGGCTGGGCTCCGTGCTGGGCTATTTCACGGCAGGCCTCGCCATCGGGCCGTATGGGCTCGGCCTGTTCGACAATCCTGAATCGGTGCTGCACGTCGCCGAATTCGGCGTCGTGATGTTCCTCTTCATCATCGGGCTCGAAATGCAGCCGTCTCGGCTGTGGAACCTCCGGCGCGAAATCTTCGGTCTCGGCGTGGCGCAGGTCATGCTGTGCGGGGCGCTGCTGACGGGCGTCGGCTATGCCTATGGCCTGCCGCTGCCGGCCGCCTTCCTCGTCGGCATGGGCTTCGTCCTGTCCTCCACCGCCGTCGTCATGCAGATGCTCAACGAGCGCGGCGAGACCTCGACGCCACAGGGTCAGCAGGCGGTCTCGATCCTGCTGCTCGAAGACCTCGCCATCGTGCCGCTGCTGGCCATCGTGGCGCTGCTCGCCCCGGTCAAGGATCCGAACGCCGAGGGCTGGCTGTCATTCGGGATCGGCGTCGCCTGCGTCGCCGGGCTCGTGATCGCCGGGCGCTATCTGCTCAATCCGATGTTCCGGCTGCTCGCTTTGGCGCAGGCGCGCGAGGTGATGACGGCAGCCGCGCTGCTCGTCGTGCTGGGTTCGGCGCTGGCGATGCAGCTGGGCGGTCTGTCGATGGCAATGGGTGCGTTCCTGGCCGGTGTCCTGCTGTCTGAATCGAGCTTCCGGCACCAGCTCGAGGCCGATATCGAGCCGTTCCGCGGCATTCTGCTCGGCCTGTTCTTCCTGGCCGTCGGCATGTCGCTCGATCTCGGCGTCATCGTCCAGCAATGGGTGCTGATCGGCGGAGCCGTCCTGGCCTTCATGTGCGTCAAGGCGCTCGGCATCTTCGTCGTGGCGAAGCTGTTCCGCTCGACCACGCGGGCGGCGATCACGCGCGTCGCGCTGTTCTCCCAAGGCGGCGAGTTCGCCTTCGTTCTCTACGGAGCGGCGCTCTCGGCCGGCATCTTCGATGCGCAGATCAATGCGGTGGCGAGCGCGACCGTGATCATCTCGATGGCCCTGACGCCGCTCCTGGCGATTGCCCTCGACCGCTTCATGCCTCCGGAGGAGGCCTCGCTCGATGGCATCGATCTGGCCGATGGCCTTAATGGCCGCTCGCTGATCATTGGTTTCGGCCGCTTCGGCCAGGTCGCCAGCCAGGCGCTGCTGGCGCGCGGCTTCAGCGTCTCGATCATCGAGATCGACGTCGAATTGATCAAGGCCGCCGCCGATTTCGGCTTCAAGGTGCATTACGGCGACGGCACCCGCCCCGAGATCCTGCATGCATCAGGGGCGGAACGCGCCGAGGCGATCCTGGTCTGCGTCGACAACCGCAACACGGCCGATCGCATCGTCGCGGTCGCGCAGGAGACGTTCCCGCACGCCAAGCTGTTCGTGCGCGCCTATGATCGCGGGCATTCGATGGATCTGATCCGCGCCGGCGTCGCGTTCCAGATCCGAGAGACCTTCGAATCGGCGATGGCCTTTGGCACGGCTGTGCTGCTCGGCATGGGCGTGCCGCAGGAGGAAGCGCTCGAGATCGCCGAGGATGTCCGCCGCCGCGACGAGGAGCGGCTCGACCTTCAGGTCGCCAGCGACATCAACGCAGGCATCGACCTGGTCCGCGGCAACGCACCCGTCCCGGCGCCGCTGACGAAGCCCAAGGCGGCGGGCAGGATTCACGGCAACATGCCCGACGATCTCAGCGATATCGGATCGTCCTGAGAGCTCGCAAGACAGCTAGTTGATGACGCAGAAGCCGCCGACGACCATTGCGCCGCGGCACCAGGCCTTCGGCGCGTCATTGGCGGTCAGCCGCAGCAGGGTCGGCGCGGTGGCGTTGGCGGGCGGAAACGGGACGCGCTCGGGCGCGGTCGCGGTGGTGGCGGATGTCGCCGGGCGGGATGAGCGCGAGATTCCTGGCACCACGGCGACGCCGCCGCTGCCCGCATTCGAATGCACATCCGATGTTCGTTTGCCGCCGCCGAAGCGGAGCCTTGCTGCCTCGGCGCTGGCCGGCAGGATGAAGGCGATGACGAGCAGGCTTGCAGTCAGGCGCGCGCGGTTCATGGATCACACTCCCGTCTTGTGGAAGCATGCCATGCTGTGCGTCTGCCGCAACGGAAGTCCGCGATCAGGCTGAGCGAGCCGTTAATGTTGTTGTCCGGGAGGGCGAGGGGGAGCGGTAACGGACCTAGTGCCCCGGCAGCACGATCACGGTGGGCTTCGTCGGCAGGCCGGCCTTGGTGACCGTGATCACCGGCTGTTCGCGGCGCTCGACCGGCCAGAGGTCCTGCGAGCGGGCGAGGAAGCGGTTCAGTGTGCCGCCGCCGAAGAAGTGCATGGGGATCATCACCCGTGCCTGCAGCGACTTCAGCACCTCCAGCATGCCCTCCTGGTCCAGCGTGTAGCTGCCATCGACCGGAAACAGCACGACATCGACGCGGCCGAGCGCACGCAGGTGGCCGGGCTCCAGCGGATGGTGCAGATGGCCGAGATGGGCGATGCAGAGTTCGCCGATCTCGAAGACGAACATCGAGTTGCCGTCGAAATCGGTCGAACCCGAATAGGAGCGGATGTTGGTCGGGACGTTGCGCACGCGCAGATCGCCCATGGTGATGTCGTGCTTCGCCGCGCCTGCGCCGGTCGGGTCCCAGCCCGGGAGAACCTGCTTGATGGCGGGGTCGGGGCTGCGCGAATTATGGGTCGAATGTGCCTTGTTCATCGTGGCGATGTCGGGCGTCTCGCGCGGACGGACATAGTCGTTGTAGTCGGTCGCGACCTTGATGCCGCCGGGCGTCTCGATCAGGAAGGTGGCGTGCCCTACGAAGGTGAGGCGGACCTCGCCCTTGGCCAGGTTGGCAAGAGAAAGGTTGACGCGCTGGATCGGCAGACGCAGCGACGCCATCTCCGGTCGGCAGCCGGGTTCGTCGGATTGAGCGCGGGCGGGCGCGGCGATGACGGGCATCACGGCGGCAATGACCAGTGCCATGCGCTTCAGGGTCGATGACGGCTTCATGCGACGCTCCCGTGTTCTCCCAGCGGCATGAGCTTAGGCAAAAGGCGGGCCGGCGGAAGAGGCTGGCGCCGCGATGGCGGTTTCGTGAGAGCGAGCGCTCCGTGCGTGGACAGGCCGGCCCGGCTGCGCTACGAGCGCCGCCTGCTTTTAGGAGGGCACGATGTCGATACCCAACCGCCTCAGGCTGGTCTCGCTGATCTTCTTCGCGGGCGGGGCAATTGCCTTCTTCTACGTCGCCAGGATCGCCGGCTGGGAGCGTGTCGATGGCGGCTCGCGTTTCGTCGTGCCCGATAGCGGCGGCCAGCAGCACGTCAAGGCCGAGATCCTGCCGCTCCTGGGGCAATATGGCGGCATCGCCATCGGTTTGGGCGTGGCGCTGGTCCTTTGCGCGCAGGTTTACGCGATGCGCCAGCGGCGTGCGGTTGCGCAGGGCAGGCCGATCCCGGTCCCCGTCAGGATGGGCCCGCTCCGGACGATCGCCTTGCTCGTTTTCGCCATTGCCGCGGGCCTCGGCATCACCCTCGGCTACCGCTGGTACGACTATGTCGCCAATGCCACGAGCCCCTATGACGAGGTCGGGATCGAGATCAACAGCCGCCTGCCCGAGAGCCTGCGGACCTGGGGCTGCGGACGGCTGAAGGAGCGCTTTTCGCGTGCGATCCCGCCTTATGGCTGCAGCGACGCGACTGGCCGGAACTGGCGCTGAGGCATAGGGGCGGGCGAATACCGCCGCTTCGTGACAGCGTGCGGTTGCGGGCATCGGCCAGCCTCGCTACATACGCGCCAGATTTCCCGACACGCCCGACCGTCATTCCGCAAGCGGAGCCCGCACGCCCATGTCCCGTCAGTTCATCTACCATATGCGCGGCCTGTCGAAGACCTATCCGGGCGGCAAGCAGATCCTCAAGGACATCCACCTGTCCTTCTACCCGGACGCCAAGATCGGCGTGCTCGGCGTCAACGGCGCCGGTAAATCGACGCTGCTGAAGATCATGGCCGGCTTCGACAAGGAGTGGACCGGCGAGGCCTGGGTCGCCGAGGGCGCGCGCGTCGGCTACCTGCCGCAGGAGCCCAAGCTCGACGAGACCCTGAATGTCCGCGACAACGTCATGCTCGGGGTCGCGCCGCAGAAGGCGATCATGGATCGCTATAACGAACTCGCGATGAACTACTCCGACGAGACCGCCGACGAGATGACCAAGCTGCAGGACGAGATCGAGGCCAAGGGCCTGTGGGATCTCGATTCCAAGGTCGACCAGGCGATGGACGCGCTGCGCTGCCCGCCCGACGACTGGGAGGTCTCGAAGCTCTCGGGCGGCGAGCGCCGCCGCGTCGCGCTGTGCAAGCTCCTGCTGGAGCAGCCGGAACTGCTGCTGCTCGACGAACCGACCAACCATTTGGACGCCGAGACCACCGCCTGGCTGGAAGGGCATCTGAGGACCTATCCGGGCGCGATCCTGATCGTGACCCATGATCGCTACTTCCTCGACAACGTCACGAGCTGGATCCTCGAGCTCGATCGCGGCCAGGGCATTCCCTATGAGGGCAACTACTCGGCCTGGTCGGTGCAGAAGCAGAAGCGCCTCGCCCAGGAAGGCCGCGAGGACGTCGCCCGGCAGAAGACGCTGGAGCGCGAGCAGGAATGGGTTCTGGCCTCGCCCAAGGCGCGCCAGGCCAAGAGCAAGGCCCGCATCCAGCGCTATGACGAGCTCGTGCAGAAGGCCAATAACAAGGGCCCTGACGGCGCGCAGATCATCATCCCGATCGCCGAGCGGCTCGGCAATAACGTCGTCGATTTCGAGAATCTGTCGAAGGGTTTCCAGGACAAGCTGCTGATCGACGGGCTCAGCTTCAAGCTGCCGCCGGGCGGGATCGTCGGCGTGATCGGCCCCAACGGCGCCGGCAAGACCACGCTGTTCCGGATGATCACCGGCCAGGACAAGCCCGATTCCGGCACGATCAAGATCGGCGAGAGCGTCACGCTCGGCTATGTCGACCAGAGCCGCGACTCGCTCGACGACAAGAAGAACGTCTGGGAGGAAATCTCCGGCGGTAACGACATCCTCTATCTCGGCAAGCGCGAGATCAATTCGCGCGCCTATTGCTCGACCTTCAACTTCAAGGGCGGCGACCAGCAAAAGAAGGTCGGCTCGCTCTCCGGCGGTGAGCGCAACCGCGTCCACCTCGCCAAGATGCTGAAGGCGGGCTCCAACGTCCTCCTCCTCGACGAACCGACCAACGATCTCGACGTCGATACGCTGCGGGCGCTGGAAGAGGCGCTGGAGGATTACGCCGGCTGCGCCGTGATCATCAGCCATGATCGCTGGTTCCTCGACCGGATCGCAACCCATATCCTCGCCTTCGAGGGCGAGAGCCATGTCGAGTGGTTCGAGGGCAATTTCGCGGAGTACGAGGAAGACAAGAAGCGCCGGCTTGGCATCGACTCCACCATTCCGAAGCGGATCCAGTACAAGAAGTTCTCGCGCTGAGGCTCAGGCGCGGCCGTCTATCGGCTTGGCCAATGCTCGCTTCAACTCCGCCAGGAACAGCATGCTCGCCGGTGGCAGCGTGCGGCCGGTGCGACGGATGACCGTGATCGTCCGCACGCAGGCGGGCGAGGTGATGCGCCGCGATCCCAGATCCGGCAAGGCGCGGACCTCCTGCGCCGATCCGGGCAGGATCGCTGTGCCGAGCCCGGCTCGCACCATCGCTGCGGCGGTGCTCATATAAGTGGCCTCGGCGGCGACCAGAGGCCGCAGGCCGGCTGTGACGAAGGCCAGATCGACGACCTGCCGGACACTCGTCGCGCCGTCCATCAGGATCAGCGGGTGGACGGCGAGGTCCGCAAGGGCAATGTCACCCGGCGCGTCCAGGGCATGGCCCCGCGGGAAGACGGCATGCATGTGATCGCGCGTCGTCAGCAGCGCCTCGAGTTCCGGCGTGTCGAACAGCCCGCCGGTAATGCCAAGGTCG
Organism: Allobosea sp. P2_B12; assembly: GCF_056404835.1. Classification (NCBI taxonomy): domain Bacteria; kingdom Pseudomonadati; phylum Pseudomonadota; class Alphaproteobacteria; order Hyphomicrobiales; family Alloboseaceae; genus Allobosea; species Allobosea sp. P2_B12. Next base: position 716,336 of record NZ_JBFUDG010000002.1, read on the forward strand.
ACCTCCTCGGCCAGGGTGGCGGCATTGACGGTGGCCGCGATGGCATCGCGCAAGACGAACAGGATGTCCGGATGGGCGGTGCGGAACCGCGCGATGACGTCGGGAAGGACGCCTGACGCGATCGAGGGCAGCACGGCGAGCCTGACGACGCCCCGGCGCGCGCTCGCCTGCTCGCGGCTGTCGGCTACGACCGTGTCGAGTTCGCGGACCAGGCGGCCCAGCACGGGCAAAAGATCGCGTCCGGCGCGGGTGAGCGCGACGCTGCGGGTGTTGCGGTCGAAGACGCGCAAGGACAGCGCCTCCTCCAGCTTGCGAATCTGCACGGTCAGCGCCGGCTGGGACAAGGCGAGTTGGCCGGCGGCGCGGGTGAAGCTGCCCGTCTCGGCGACGGCGAGGAAGGCCCGCATCTGGCGGATGTCGATATTCATAGCCTTAGATAATCACTGAGATCGAATTATTTCAATTGTTCGATCGCTGCCGGAATGTTCCCTTGGCGACGCGGCAGGAGGCAGCGCGTGCGACAGGTTCGGCTTGGGGCGGGAGCAGGGTTCTCGGGAGACCGGATCGATCCGGCCGTGGAACTCGCCGAGCACGGCGATCTCGACTATCTGGTCTTCGAGTGCCTGGCGGAGCGGACGATCGCGCTGGCGCAACAGGCCCGGCGCCGCGACCCAGCGGGCGGATTCGACCCGTTGCTCACGGCACGGTTCGAGGCAGTTCTGCCGGCCTGCCGGGCGCGCGGCACGCGCATCGTCACCAATATGGGCGCGGCTAATCCTCTCGCGGCCGCAGAGCGTGTGCGCGAGATCGCCCGCCAGCTTGGGCTCGGGGCGCTCCTCATCGCGGTCGTCACCGGCGACGACGTCCTGGCGGAACTCGACGGCGACACCGTCCTGGACGAGACCGGCCAGCGCGTCGGCGAGCTCGGAGACACGCTCGTCTCGGCGAATGCCTATCTTGGTGCGGAGGCCATCGCGGCGGCGCTCGCCGGCGGCGCGGACATAGTCATCACCGGCAGGGCGGCCGACCCCTCGCTCTATGTCGGGCCGCTCGTCCACGCCTTTGGCTGGGCCTTCGACGATTGGCAAAGGCTCGGCCAGGCGACGCTGGCGGGCCATCTGCTGGAATGCGCAGGTCAGGTGACCGGCGGCTATTTCGCCGATCCCGGCTACAAGGACGTGCCCGATCTCGCCCGGCTCGGCTTTCCGATCGGAGAATTCGCCGAAGATGGCGAGCTTGTCGTCACCAAGGTCGCCGGCAGTGGCGGGCGCGTATCGCCCGCGACCTGCAAGGAGCAGATCCTCTACGAGGTCCACGACCCGGCGCGCTACCTGACGCCCGACGTCACAGCGGACTTCTCGCAGGTCGCGGTCGAGCAGATCGGTCCCGATCGCGTCCGTGTGGTCGGCGCCGGCGGGCGGGCGCGGCCGGACGGACTCAAGGTTTCGCTCGGGCTGATGGAAGGCTTCACGGGCGAGGGGCAGATCTCCTATGCAGGCGCGGGGGCGGTCGCACGCGGTGCGCTTGCGCGCGACATCATCCGCGAGCGTCTGGCGCGGGCCGGGTTGCCGCAGCAGGAGGTGCGCTGCGACCTGATCGGTCTCGATGCTCTTCATGGTGAGGCTCTGGCGCGTAGCGGCGCCGCCGAGCCCTATGAGGTGCGCCTGCGCGTCGCGGCCCGCACCACCAGCGCCGCCGCCGCGGCGCGCATCGGCGAAGAGGTCGAGGCGCTCTACACCAATGGTCCGGCGGGTGGCGGCGGCGTCAGCCGGCAGGTGCGCGAGGTTCTCGGCGTCCGCTCGGTGATGATCCCGCGCGAGCGCGTGCGCCCGGCCATCACCTGGCTGGAGGCGTGAAATGAAGCTGCGCGCCATTGCCCATTCGCGCTCCGGCGACAAGGGCGACATCTCGAACCTGTCGCTGATCGCCCATGATCCGGCGGATTATCCGCTGCTGCTGCGCGAGGTCACGGCCGAACGGGTCAGGGCGCATTTCGGCGAGGTCGTCGCCGGCAAGGTGGTCCGCTACGAAATTCCGAGTCTCAGCGCCCTGAACTTTGTGATGCGCCAGGCACTGGGGGGCGGCGTCACACGATCTCTCGCGCTCGACACCCACGGCAAGAGCCTGAGCTCGGCCCTGCTCGATCTGGATATCGATGGCTCGCAGGGGCCGTCCGCCGATACGGTCCCTGGCAGAACCCATTCACTGCAAGAAAAAACAAGGGAGGACAGACAATGAAGACGCTCATCACCCTCATCGCCGCAGGGCTCGCTCTGGCGCTGCCGGCCCAGGCGCAGGAATTCCCCAGCCGAAACATCAAGTTCGTGGTGCCTTTCGCTGCCGGCAGCGCCACCGATTCGGTCGCCCGCATCCTTGGCGAGCATGTCGGCAGGACCTTGGGCAAACCGGTCGTGGTCGAGAATCTGGCCGGAGCCAGCGGCGTGATCGCGGCTCAGAACGTCGCGCGCGCCGAGCCCGACGGGCACACGGTCCTGATCACCACCAACACCACGCATGGCGCCAACCAGAGCCTGCTGAAGACCGTGCCCTACGATGCCGTCGACGGCTTCGAGGCGATCGGGAAGATCGGCACGATCACGCTGGCGCTGACCACGAATCCCTCCGTCCCGGCCAAGACGGTCGCGGACCTCGTCGCCTATGCCAAGGCCAATCCCGGCAAGCTGACCTTCGGCGCAGGTTCGAGTTCGTCGCGGATTGCAGGCGAGATGCTGAAATCGCTCGCCGGTCTCGACCTGACCTATGTGCCCTATCGCAGCAACCCCCAGGCGATCACCGATCTGCTCGGCGGGCAGATCCATATCGTCTTTGCCGACATCTCGACGACGATGCCGCAGGTCCGCGCCGGCAAGGTCAATGGTCTGGCGGTTTCGACCGCCAAGCGCAGCGCGCTTGCCCCGGAACTGCCCACGATGATCGAGGCCGGCGTTCCCGGTTACGATCTCGCCGCGTGGTTTGCCGCTTTCGCGCCTGCCAAGACACCCAAGCCCATTGTCGATGCCTTGCACAGGGCGCTCATGGCCGCGATGGCGGACAAGGCGACGCAGGATCGGCTGCTGGCCGCCGGCATCGAGCCCGAAACCAGCACGCCCGAGGAACTCAAGGCTTTCGTCGTGGCGGAGATCGGCAAGTGGGCCGACGTCGTCAAGAAGGCGGGAATCCAGCCGGAATGACGTGAGGACACGGAAGACAAGAAGCGCCGGCCCCGGGATCGCTTCCGGATTCCGAAGCGGATCCAGTACAAGAAATTCTCGCCCCGAGGATCGCACCGGGCGCGAGGTTGCTCGCGTCCGGTGCAAGTCTAGAGGGCGTTATTGACCAAGCGTAAGGGCGCGCTTGTCACGCCGCCCATGATGTCGTCTACTCCACGATGATCGTACGGAGAGACGAGAGATGGTGCCTGAACTGTTCGGTTCCGTCGGACGACCGAAGTCGGACAACCTTCCCACCGATGTGGCGCTCGTCCAGAACTTCATGGGCGCCTGGGTCGGCAGCATCAGGAGCCCGATGATAGGCATTGCAGCCGTTTGGCTGCCGATGGTCTATGATGACACGCTCGGCGATGTGATCGTTTTCTTCCAGAAGCGGCGCAAGCTGCCGGTCGCCGACGGGCGCATCTCCAGAGGCGGACGGACCTGGCGCGAGATGCTCGCCGTATTCCGAACCATGATCGGTATCGACATCCCCGGCTGGAGCCCCTCGCGGGTGCTCGATCTCGGCATTCTGAGCATGCAGCAGACGCTGGACAAGACAAGGCCGGACTGGGACGAAGCCCTTGCGATCACGCCTGCCAGCGTCATGCCCTTCCTGTTCCGACCACGCCCCAAGAACGCGATGCTCGCGGCGAATAACGTCACGGGGCGCGTGTCGGAATTCCTGTTCAGGATCGAGAAGAACGGCTCGATTTTCTGGGTCGGTGCCGCGGTTCCGGACGGAACCGTGGATTTCTCGCGGTGCTATATCTTCTTTCATCCCGACACGATCTCGGCCACCGACGACGCGCTGTATCCGAGCTTCAGCGGGCGCTGGATCAACAGCGTCAAGAACTACGTTTTCTATCTCGGTACGCAGATGGCGGCGGTCAAGAAGATGGTTTTGCTGGTGCCGTTCATGACCTACGCTTCTCGCAGCAACAGTTCGACCACCAATCTCTTCGCCGACCGCGGCAGCACGACGCTCGACGCGATCATGTCGGGCATTGAGTCGACTATGGGCGTGCGCCGGCCCCGCGGCCTGGTGTCGAGCGTCGGCGTCGCGAGTTACAGCTCCGGCGTCAACCATCTCTGGCGTTTCGCTGAGATGGTCGGCGGCATGGGCATCATCAACGAGCAGATCGATTTCGACAGCGCCTATATGAAGACGGCGCACAAGACGATGCCGGTGCTGCCCAACGCCGCGAACTGGAACGTCACGCAGTCGCCGCCGAAGGTGCCCGGCACGATCGGCTGGCTGCACCTGCCACACGAAGCCTTCCAGAAGGTCGTGAGCGGGAACCTCGATACCCATGGCAAGATCGGCAACATGATGTTCAACACCATGATGACGATAAGCCGCATTGCTTGAGCCCGGCGCTTCGAGCGGCGCCGCCCGCGCTTACGTCCGCCGCTGCCGGTTGCCGTCGACCAGAATGCGCCCGTCGACATCCCGCACATCGCGCAACCCGCACAGCGCCATGGTGATGTCGAGCTCCTTGCGGATGATGTCCAGCGCCAGCGTCACGCCCTTCTCGCCCATGGCGCCGAGCCCGTAGAGGAAGGCGCGGCCGATGAAGGTGCCGTGGGCGCCGAGCGCCAGTGCCTTGATCACGTCCTGGCCGGAGCGGATGCCGCCGTCGAACAGGATTTCGATACGGTTGCCGACCTGCTCGACGATCGCCGGCAGCGCCGCGATCGAGGACAGCGCGCCGTCGAGCTGGCGGCCGCCATGGTTGGAGACGATCAGGGCGTCGGCGCCGCTGTTGGCGGCGAGTTCGGCATCCTCGGGGTCGAGGATGCCCTTGATGATGAGCTTGCCGCCCCACTGGTCCTTGATCCACTTGACGTCGTCCCAGCTCAGGGCCGGGTCGAACTGGCTGGCGGTCCAGGACGACAGCGAGGACATGTCGGCGACGCCGGTGACATGGCCGACGATGTTGCCGAAGCCGCGGCGCGGCGTATCGAGCATCTTGAGGCACCAGCGCGGCTTGAATGCCAGGTTGATCAGGTTGGCGAGCGTCGGCTTGGGCGGCGCGCTGAGGCCGTTGCGAATGTCCTTGTGGCGCTGGCCGAGAACCTGCAGGTCGAGCGTCAGCACCAGCGCCGAGCAGCCGGCGGTCTTGGCGCGCTGGATCAGGCGCGCGATGAAGTCGCGGTCCTTCATCACATAAAGCTGGAACCAGAACGGCGAGCCGGTGTGGTTGGCCACATCCTCGATCGAGCAGATGCTCATCGTCGAGAGGGTGAAGGGCACGCCGGCCTTGGCTGCGGCCTTGGCGGCGAGGATCTCGCCGTCGGCGTGCTGCATGCCGGTCAGCCCGGTCGGCGCGAGTGCGACCGGCATGGCGACTTTCTGGCCGACCATGGTCGATTCCAGCGTCCGGTTGGTCATGTCGACCGCAACGCGCTGGCGCAGCTTGATCGCTGCGAAATCAGCCTCGTTGGCGCGGTAGGTGCCCTCGGTCCAGGCCCCGGAATCCGCATAATCGTAGAACATGCGCGGCACGCGGCGCTTCGCCAGGATGCGCAGATCTTCGATGGTCAGGGGCTGGGCCATGGTGTCGAGCCTCGATGCGTTTGATCACCCGGCGCGGTTGCTCGCATGCCGCGCGGCGGGGCGCAAGACCGGGCTCTGCCGCCGAGTCGTCTGCGTCGGCGGCGGGATGTGTGATCCCGTGTTCAGGACACCGCCGTATAGCGCCCTGGCTTGTGGTTCATGCCGAGCACCGCGTTGAGCACCAGCGTGCCGATCAGCGAGACCGCGAGTCGGTCGAGCGGCAGGACGAACAGGGCGCCGGCAAAGATGCCCGCGTCGATGGCGAGCTGGGTCCAGCCGGCGCGCCAGCCGCGCTTTTCCTGCAGATAGAGCGCGAGGATGTTGACGCCGCCGATCGCGGTGCGGTGGCGGGCGAGCGCGAGCAGGCCCAGCCCCATCGTGCTGCCGCCGGCGAGCGCGGCGTAGATCGGCTGGACCGAGGCGATGTCAAGCCAGAGCGGCGTCGCCTGCACCAGCACCGAGACCACGCCGACCGCGACGAAGGTGCGCAGCGTGAAGCGCAGGCCCATGCGCCGGAAGGCGAGCCAGTAGAAGGGCAAGTTGATGACCGAGAAGAGCAGGCCGAACTCGAGCCCGGTGGCATATTGCAGCAGCAGGGCGAGGCCCGCCGCCCCGCCGGTCATGATCATCGCCTTGGAGAACAGCGCGATGCCGATCGACACCATCAGCGTGCCGAGCAGGATCGCCAGCGCGTCCTCATAGAGGCGGTGCCGCTCCGTCGACGAGGCGAGGGGGGCGGTGGTCTGCGACATGGCGGGGGCTTCCAGTTCAGGCGGTGTTCAGGCCATGCCTGCGATGCAACGGGCGAGCCAGCCCAAGGTTGCGCCGTCCAGCGCTTCGACGCCGCCTCAAGGTTGAGCCAGCCCGGCCATTCCTGTAGGGCGGCGGTCGACGTTCGTCACGCGTCTTCCACCGACGTCCTGCCCGCTCACGACCTCCGCCGAAAGATGTCCTTCATGATCCTGCGGCTCGCCGCCACACTTCTTGCCTGCTGCCTTTCCGTTGCGGCCTCCGCCCAGCCGGTTCCGGTTCAGACGGCGCCGGGCCAACAGGGCGTCGGCTGGAAGACCGGGCGGGAGGCCGCCGCGATCGAGCGCCGCATCGACGGCCTTCTCAAGCAAATGACGCTGGCGGAGAAGGTCGGCCAGCTGCATCTGTCGGGGCGCGGCGACGGCTTCGACATCAATCAGATCAAGTCCGGCCGGATGGGCGCCGTGATGAACTTCGTCGTGCCGGCCGAGGTTCTGGAGGTCCAGAAGGCGGCGCGCGCGACGCGGCTGAAGATTCCGCTGATCATCGGGCTCGATGCGGTCCACGGCTTCTCGACCTATTTCCCGCTGCCGCTCGGCCAGGCCGCGACCTGGGATCCCAAGTTGATCGAGGAGGCCACCTACTGGACCGGCCGCGAGGCGTCGGCTGCCGGCATCAACTGGACCTTCGCGCCGATGGTCGACATCTCCCGCGATCCGCGCTGGGGCCGGGTGCTCGAGGGGGCGGGCGAGGATGCCTATCTCGGCTCGGTCGTGGCGGCGGCGCGCACGCGCGGCTATCAGCGCGGCGGCGTCGCGACCTCGGTCAAGCATTTCGTCGGCTATGGCGCGGGCGAGGCGGGGCGCGACTACAATTCGACCTGGATTCCGACGAGCCAGCTTTTCGACCTCTATCTGCCGCCGTTCAAGGCCTCGTTCGATGCGGGATCGATGACCGCGATGGCCGCCTTCAACGCGCTGAACGGCATGCCGGCGACGGCGCACAAGGGCATGCTGACCGATCTCCTGCGCGGAAAATGGGGCTTCAAGGGCTTCGTCACCTCCGATTTCGGTTCGATCACCGAGCTGCGCCTGCACGGCATAGCCAAGGATGACGCCGAGGCCGCGCGCAAGGCGCTGCTGGCGGGCATCGACATGGACATGATGGGCGACGTCTACCACAAGCACCTCGCCGCCGAGGTCACGGCCGGGCGCGTGCCGATGAAGGCGCTGGACGAGGCGGTGCGGCGGGTGCTGCGGGTCAAGTTCCATCTCGGCCTGTTCGAGCGCCCCGATGTCGATCCCACGGCGGCGCCCGCGCTGATGCAGACGCAAGCCGCGCGCGAGGTCGCGCTCAAGGCCGCACAGGACGGCGCGATGCTGCTCAAGAATGCCAACGAGACGCTTCCTATCGGGCCTGCCGTCAAGTCGGTCGCGGTGATCGGCGCGATGGCCGTGCCTGAGGACGAGCGCGTCTGGACCGATCCGGCCGGGCTCGGCCGCCGCGTCGTGCAGGCGCTGCCAGAGGCACTGAAGCAGCGGCTGCCGGCGGATGTCGCGGTTGCCTATGAGCCGGCGTTCACCAAGGCCTGTGGCACGGAGTTCGCCGACAAGGCCGCCGCGATCCGCGCGGCTGCCGCCAGCGACCTCGTCGTCGCCATGCTGGGCGAGGATTGCGAGTTCATGGGCGAGGGCGCCTCGCGCACGAAGCTCGACCTGCCGGGCGTGCAGCAGGAACTGCTGGAGGCGCTGGTGGCGACCGGCAAGCCGGTCGTGCTGGTGCTGGCGACGGGGCGGCCACTCGTGCTGACCTGGGCCGACGCGCATGTCGCCGCGATCCTGCAGACCTTCCATGGCGGCACCGAGGGGCGTACGGCGATCGCCGACATCCTGACCGGCAAGGTCAATCCGTCTGGACGGGTGCCGATGAGCTTCCCGCGCTCGGTCGGGCAGATTCCGGTCTACTACGACCAGCTTCCGACGGGGCGGCCGCAGAAGGTTCGCCAGCGCTATGAATCGATCTACATGGATGAGGCCAACGAGCCGCTCTACCCCTTCGGCCATGGGCTGTCTTACAGCCGCTTTACCTACGCCAATGCCCGCGTCTCGAAGCCGAGCATGGCGTTGAACGGCACGGTCGAGGTCTCCGTGGACGTCACCAATGCCGGCGCGCGCGACGGGCAGGAGGTCGTGCAGCTTTATATTCGCCAGCCGGTCGCGAGCCGGTCGAAGCCGCTGCGGCAGCTGAAAGCCTTCGACAAGGTCATGCTGCGGGCCGGCGAGACGCGCAACGTTCGCTTGCGGCTCGATGCCGCGCAGCTCGGCGGGCATGACGAGGAAGGCCGCTACAAGATCGAGCCAGGGCTGATCGAGATATATCTCGGTGGTTCGTCACAAACTTCGGTCATGACGCAAGTGCTTCTGACCACGTCTTGATCGTTTTCACCTTTCGCCTGCCTGTCGTTTGGTCTCGACAAGCATCACGTTTCGGTCAATTCTTTGTCGGCGCGCCCTGCGGACGCTTGCATCCGTCGGCCGCGAAGACGCTTTGGCTTCGAGGGATGCGGCGATGGCGACCGGAACCGTCAAATGGTTCAATACTGAGAAGGGCTTTGGTTTCATTCAGCCCGCGGATGGTGGCAAGGACGTGTTCGTGCACATCACTGCCGTAAAGGAAGCAGGGCTGATGACGCTGACGGAGGGACAGGCCGTCTCGTTCGAACTCAAGACCGAACGCGGGAAGACGGCAGCGGGCTCGCTGCAGTTGATGTGAGCCCTTCGGCTTCTTGACACGTCCGGCGCGCGCAGCCATGCCGCCGGCATGAGGGATGCGTGTGCCAAGGGCGTCGTCGCCGGCGTCTTCATCGCGAGGAATGGCGCCCCGTCTCCGCATGGCTTCGTCACGGTTCCTGCCGACGTTCTTCAGCTGGATCACTCCGGCATTCCCGGCGATCTGCACGCTGGCCTGACACGGCGTTCAGGGCCGCGCGAGCCCTGGTTGCCGCGAGGCCTGCGCCTGCGCAACGACCGCCAGCTTTCTGCGCTCTGCCCGCTCGAACTGACGGAGATCGCCGGTCACCTCGATCTGCCGGCGCTGCCGCCGGAATGGCTCGGGGGCAATCTCCTGATCGAGGGGCTGGCCGGCTTCTCCCGGATTGCGCCCGGCAGCCGGCTCGCCTTCGGCGGAGACTGGAGAGGGAAGGGGCGCTTCGACGGCCGTGCGATCCTGCGGGTCGAGGCTTACAACATGCCCTGCCGGCGGGCCGGACGGGTTGTCGCCGCCGCGACCGGCCGCAAGGGGCTGGAATTCGCCTTCGTCAAGGCCGCGGCAGCCCTGCGCGGGCTCGTGCTGTCCGTCGATCTCGCCGGGCCGATCTCGCCCGGCGATGCTGTGGTGCTGGTCCCGCCGGTCGTGCCGAAAGGCGGTTGAGGCTAGCGCGCGAAACGCTTCGCACCGGCGACGCAGGCCGCGACGGCTGCGGAGACCGCAAGCATCTGCCAACTGACCGTCTCGCCCAGCAGGAGCGCCGCCAGCGCCAGCCCGAAGAAGGGCTGCAGCAATTGCAACTGCCCGACGGCGGCGATGCCGCCCTGGACGAGGCCGCGATACCAGAAGACGAAGCCGATCAGCATGCTGAACAGCGAGACATAGGCGAGGCCGAGCCAGGCCGGCGTGCCGACACCGGCCACCGAACCCGGCATCGTCGTCAGAGCGAGCCCGACCGTCACCGGAAGCGACAGGACCAGCGCCCAGCAGATCACCTGCCAGCCGCCGAGCCGGCGTGACAGGGCCGCACCCTCGGCATAGCCCAGCCCGCAGACGATGATGGCCGCCAGCATCAGCAGGTCGCCGATCGGCGAGGCAGCGAAGCCCTGCATCCAGGCGAAGCCGACGACGAGCGCGCTGCCGAGACAAGAGAACAGCCAGAAGGCCGGGCGCGGGCGCTCGCCGCCCCGAATGACGCCAAACAGCGCCGTCGCAAGCGGCAGCAGGCCGACGAAGACGATCAGATGCGCCGAGGTGACGTGCTGGAGGGCGAGCGCCGTCAGCAGCGGAAAGCCGATCACGACGCACAACGAGACCACGATCAGCGGGACGACGTCCCGCGGCTCGGGACGCTTTTCCCGGAAGACGAGCAGCAGGCCAAGCGCGACGAGGCCGGCGATGGCAGCGCGTGCCAGCGTCAGGAAGACCGGGTCGAAATCGGCGACCGCAACGCGCGTCGCCGGCAGGGAGCCGGCGAAGATTACCACGCCGAGAAAGCCGTTGATCCAGCCGCTCGTCTTCTTGTCCATCATCGTCGCTCCATCTTGCCCTGCATCGGCGCGCCAGCGAGCAATTGCCAGAGACAGTTCAGGACAGTTCGGGCAAACTGTGCTGCTCAAGGCAGCAGTACGGTGATCCCAAATGGACGGTGTGGACGGACAGGATGGGACGCGGGCCGGGCTCGTCATGCAGGCGATCCGCACGCGCATCGCCGGGCGTGAACTGGCCGCGGGCGCCAAACTGCCGTCGATCAGGCGCTTCTCCGAGACGATGGGCGTGTCGAAATCGACGGTGGTCGAGGCCTATGACCGGCTTGCGGCCGAAGGCGTCATCCAGGCGCGCCGCGGCTCCGGCTTTTATGTCGCGGGCCATGCTCCGCCTTTCTCAGTCGCCGATCTCGGACCCCGGCTGGAACGCGCGGTCGATCCGTTCTGGGTTTCCAGGCAATCGCTCGATGCCGGTGAGGGTGTGCTGAAGCCAGGCTGCGGCTGGCTGCCGGCCGACTGGCTGCCGCAGGAGGCTTTGCGCCGGGCGCTGCGGGCGGTATCGCGGGCGCCCGACGAGACGCTGGCGGACTACGGCACCCCGCTCGGCCTATTGCCGCTCCGGCAACTTCTGACCCGACGGCTGGCGTTGCATGGCATAGAGGCCGCGCCGGATCGGATCATGCTGACGGAGTCCGGAACGCAGGCGCTCGACCTCGTCTGCCGTTTCCTGATCGAGCCGGGCGACACGGTCCTCGTCGACGACCCCTGCTATTTCAATTTCCACGCATTGCTGCGGGCGCATCGCGTCCGCATCGTCGGCGTGAACTATACGCAGAACGGGCCGGATATCGCGCAGTTCGAGCAGGTCCTGGGCGAGCACCGCCCGCGCCTCTACATCACCAATTCGGCGCTCCACAACCCGACCGGCGCGACGCTGTCGCCGCTCGTCGCCCACCGCCTGCTGAAGCTCGCCGACCAGTTCGGGCTGACCATCGTCGAGGACGACATCTTCGCCGATTTCGAGCCGGAGCCGGCAGCGCGGCTTGCTGCTTTCGACGGCCTGGACCGGGTCGTCCAGATCGGCAGCTTCTCGAAATCGCTCTCGGCCTCGGTGCGCTGCGGCTACATCGCAGCAAAGCGGGACTGGATCGAGGGACTGATCGATCTCAAGATCGCGGCCTCGTTCGGCACCGGCAGCCTGGCCGCCGAAATGGTGCTGACCATCCTGAGGGATGGCAGCCATCGCAAGCACATGGACGGTTTGCGCGCCCGCCTCGCGCGCGCCATGGGCGAGACCTCGGCGCGGCTGCGGGCGATGGGGATCGTGCCCTGGATCGAACCGCGCGGCGGCATGTTCCTGTGGTGTGCTTTGCCGGAGGGGCTGGATTCGGCTGTGATCGCCCGGCAATTGCTGGCCGAGGACATCGTGCTGGCGCCCGGCAATGTCTACAGCCTGTCGCAGACGGCGAGCCGGTTCCTGCGCTTCAACGTGGCGCAATCCGGCGACCCGCGCCTGTTCAGCGCGCTCGGGCGGGCGATGGCTTCGGCGGGGAGGAGCGGGACGAGCAGATCGGACTTGCGCGAAAGCGGTTCCTGACATAAACATATCTTTATATGTTTTTCTTCGTGTTTTGTGGAGTTCTCGCTGTTGCGCCAGCCGGCTACGCTTTCTTCGGATGTCCTGCTTGCGGCGCTGCGGGCCGCGGGTGAGGAGACGCGTCTTCGGATCCTGGCGCTTTTGTCGGAGGGCGAGTTGTCGGTGTCGGATCTGACCGACATTCTCGGGCAGTCGCAGCCGCGGATCTCGCGCCATCTCAAGCTGCTGACCGAGGCTGGGTTGATCAGGCGCTCGCGCGAGGGGGCCTGGGCCTTCTTCCGGCTCGACGAGACCGGCGCGGGAGGCGCCTTCGCGGCGTCGCTGGCGACCTGGCTCGATCGCTCGGATGCCGTTCTGGCGGCCGACCGCGAGCGGCTTGCCGCCGTGCGGGGAACGCGGGCCGAGGTGGCGCAGAGCTATTTCGCCAGCGTCGCCCGCGACTGGGACCGCCTGCGCTCGCTGCATGTTCCCGATGACGCTGTGGAGGCTGCCGTCGAGGCCGCCGTCGGCACGGGCACGCCCGGCAGCGTGCTCGACCTCGGCACCGGCACGGGCCGCATGCTGGAGCGCATCGCCCCGAAGTTCGGCCGCGCGGTCGGCGTCGATGCCAACCATGCCATGCTCGCGGTCGCGCGCGCCAATCTGGAGAAGGCCGGTCTGTCCCGCGTCGAACTGCGCCAGGGCGACATCTATGCGCTGCCGTTCCCGCGCGGCGCCTTCGACCTCGTGATCATCCACCAGGTGCTGCACTTCCTCGACGATCCCGGCCGCGCGGTGCGCGAGGCGGCTGCGATGCTGAGTCCCGGCGGGCGCCTGATCGTGGTCGATTTCGCGCCGCACGAGATGGAGTTCCTGCGGACGGAGCACGCCCATCGCCGGCTCGGCTTCGCGCGGGCCCAGATCGCCGGCTGGTTCTCCGAAGCCGGGCTGATCTGCGATCTGTCCGAGGAAATCACGCTCGCCGGCGGCGGCTCCGGCCAGCTGCCGGTGATGCTCTGGCGGGGAGGCGACCGGCGCGTCCAGTCCGACCCGCCGGTGCGGCAGAACAATCTAGAGGTGGCCTGATGAATGCGTTTCGCCCCAGCCGACACGGCTCGCGCCGTCCGAAGGTGTCCTTCGAGTTTTTTCCACCCAAAAACGACGAGATGGAGGTCGCGCTCTGGGAGAGCGTGCGCCGGCTCGAGCCGCTGGGCCCGTCTTTCGTCTCGGTGACATATGGCGCTGGCGGTTCGACGCGCGAGCGTACCCATGCCACCGTCAAGCGCATGGTCGAGGAGACCGGCTTCAAGCCAGCCGCGCATCTGACCTGCGTCTCGGCATCGCGCGACGAGGTCGACGAGGTCATCCGCGCCTATTGGGATGCAGGCGTGCGCCACGTCGTGGCGCTGCGTGGCGATCCGGCCGGCGGGCTCGGCACGGCCTATGAGCCGCATCCGCAGGGCTATCACCAGACCTCGGATCTGGTCGCGGGTCTCAAGCGCATCGGCGATTTCGAGGTGACGGTCTCGGCCTATCCGGAGAAGCATCCGGAGGCCGCTTCGCTCGATGCCGATATCGACGCGCTGAAGAAGAAGGTCGATGCCGGCGCGACTCGGGCGATCTCGCAGTTCTTCTTCGATAACGACGTCTATTTCCGCTATCTCGACAAGGTGCGGACGGCGGGCATCGACATCCCGATCCTGCCCGGCATCGTGCCGGTCCAGAACTTCAAGCAGACCGCCAATTTCGCCCGCAAGACCGGGGCGAGCGTGCCGCAATGGCTCGCCGACCGGTTCGAGGGGCTGGAGGAGGACGCCGCGACGCGTCGCCTCGTGGCGGCGGCCGTCTGCGCCGAACAGGCGCTCGACCTGATCGATCGCGGCGTCAGCGACCTGCATTTCTACACGATGAACAAGGCCGACCTAGTCTATGCGATCTGCCATCTGGTCGGGGTCAAGCCCGAGAAGACAGAGCCGCAGGCTGCGGCGGCGCAGTGATTTTAATCAGCCATCATCCTGATGAGCCGTCGAAGGCGGCGTCTCGAAGGATGCTCCAGGAAGCTCCGGAGACATCTGGAGCATCCTTCGAGACGCACTTCTGCGAAGTGCTCCTCAGGATGAGGGCTGAGGGACTATTCGGGCTGATCCGGGTTCGATGAAAGCGTAACGATGACCGATTTTACCCCCACACCCGTCGACGGCGCCGAGATCCAGCGCGCGCTGCGCCAGTCCGCGTCCGAGCGAATCCTCGTGCTCGACGGCGCGATGGGCACGCAGATCCAGAACCAGAAGTTCTCCGAGGCCGATTTCCGCGGCGAGCGCTTCAAGGGCTGGAACCACGACCTCAAGGGCAACAACGACCTGCTGGTGCTGACCCAGCCCGAGGCGATCCGCGACATCCATCTGGCCTACTTCCAGGCCGGTGCCGACATTGTCGAGACCAACACCTTCTCCTCGACCCAGATCGCCCAAGCCGATTACGGCATGGAGGCGCTGGCCTATGAGCTCAACGTCGTCTCGGCGAAGCTCGCCCGCGAGGCCGCCGCGATCGCGCAGAAGGCCGATGGCCGCCGCCGCTATGTCGCCGGCGCGATCGGCCCGACCAACCGCACGCTCTCGATCTCGCCCGACGTCAACAATCCCGGCTTCCGCGCCGTGACCTTCGACCAGGTGCGTGAATCCTATGCCGAGCAGGTCAAGGGCCTGATCGACGGCGGCTCCGAGATCATCCTGGTCGAGACGATCTTCGACACGCTCAACGCCAAAGCCGCGATCGTCGCGATCGAGACCGTCTTCCGCGAGAAGGGCCTGCGCCTGCCGGTGATGATCTCCGGCACGATCACCGACCTGTCGGGCCGCACGCTGTCGGGCCAGACCACGGAGGCGTTCTGGAACGCCGTGCGTCATGCCGCGCCGCTGACGATCGGGTTGAACTGCGCGCTCGGCGCCCGCGAGATGCGCGCCCATATCAAGGATCTGTCGCGCGTCGCCGATACGCTGATCTGCGCCTATCCCAATGCCGGCCTGCCCAACGAGTTCGGCCTATATGACGAGAGCCCCGAGGCGACGGCTGAAATGTTGGCCGAGTTCGCCGATGCCGGGCTGGTCAACGTCGTCGGTGGCTGCTGCGGAACGACCCCCGACCATATCCGCGCCATCGCGCAGGCGGTGGCCGGCAAGGCGCCGCGCCAGATTCCGGTGATCAAGCCCTATCTGCGGCTGGCAGGCCTGGAGCCCTTCACGCTCGACGAGACCATCCCCTTCGTCAATATCGGCGAGCGCACCAACGTCACCGGCTCGGCGAAGTTCAGGAAGCTGGTCACCTCGGGTGACTATGCCGCCGCGCTCGACGTCGCGCGCGACCAGGTTGCCAATGGCGCGCAGGTCATCGACATCAACATGGATGAGGGCCTGCTGGATTCGCAGGCGGCAATGACCGAGTTCTGCAATCTGATCGCCTCGGAGCCGGACATCTCGCGTGTACCGATCATGGTCGACTCCTCGAAGTTCCACGTCATCGAGGCCGGGCTGAAGACGATCCAGGGCAAGCCGATCGTCAATTCGATCTCGATGAAGGAGGGCGAGGCCGCCTTCCTCGAGCACGCCCGGATCTGCCGCAATTATGGTGCGGCCGTCGTCGTCATGGCCTTCGACGAGACCGGGCAGGCCGACACCTATCAGCGCAAGATCGAGATCTGCACGCGCGCCTACAAGCTGCTGACCGAGGAGATCGGGTTCCCGCCCGAGGACATCATCTTCGACCCCAACATCTTCGCGGTGGCGACGGGCATCGAGGAACACGACAACTACGGCAACGACTTCATCGAGGCCACGAAGACGATCCGCGAGACCCTGCCGCATGCCCATATCTCGGGCGGCGTCTCGAACCTGTCCTTCTCGTTCCGCGGCAACGAGAAGGTCCGCGAGGCGATGCATTCGGTCTTCCTGTACCACTGCATCAAGGTCGGCATGGATATGGGCATCGTCAATGCGGGCCAGCTCGGCTCCTATGACGGGCTCGATCCCGAATTGCGCGAGCTCTGCGAGGACGTCGTCCTCAACCGCCGCAAGGATTCGACCGAACGCCTGCTCGACGCCGCGCCACGCTTCAAGGGCGACGGCTCGGTCGCGGTCTCCGGCAAGGACATGGCCTGGCGCGAGGAGGTCGTCGAGAAGCGGCTGGAATATGCGCTGGTCAACGGCATCACCGCCTTCATCGACATCGACACCGAAGAGGCGCGGCTGAAGGCCGAGAAGCCGCTGCATGTCATCGAGGGCCCGCTGATGGCCGGCATGAACGTCGTCGGCGACCTGTTCGGCGCCGGCAAGATGTTCCTGCCGCAGGTGGTGAAGTCGGCCCGCGTGATGAAGCAGGCGGTCGCCTATCTGATGCCGTTCATGGACGAGGAGAAGCGCCTGAACGGCGGCGGCGAGCGTTCTGCCGCCGGCAAGGTGCTGATGGCGACGGTGAAGGGCGATGTCCACGACATCGGCAAGAACATCGTCGGCGTCGTGCTCCAGTGCAACAATTACGAGGTCATCGACCTCGGTGTGATGGTGCCGACGCAGAAGATCCTCGACGTCGCGCGCAAGGAGAAGGTCGACATCATCGGCCTGTCCGGCTTGATCACGCCCTCGCTCGACGAGATGGTCACGGTCGCCTCCGAGATGGAGCGCGAAGGCTTCGACATTCCCCTGCTGATCGGTGGGGCGACGACGAGCCGCGTGCATACGGCGGTGAAGATCCATCCGGCCTATGAGCGCGGTCAGACTGTTTATGTCACCGACGCCTCGCGCGCGGTCGGCGTGGTGTCGAGCCTGCTGTCGGCTGATCAGAAAGGGCCTTACGTGGCGGGCATCCAGGCCGAATACGCCAAGGTCTCGGCCGCGCATCGCCGCTCGGAGGCCGACAAGCAGCGGCTGCCGCTGGTCAAGGCGCGTGCCAACGCCTTCAAGGCAGACTGGTCGAACTACATCCCGCCCAAGCCGAGCTTCCTCGGGACCCGCACCTTCCGGACCTATGATCTCGCCGATCTCGTGCCGGTGATCGACTGGACGCCGTTCTTCCAGACCTGGGAGATGAAGGGCCGCTTCCCGGCGATCCTGCAGGACGAAAAGCAGGGCGAGGCGGCGCGCGCGCTGTGGGACGATGCCCAGGCGATGCTGAAGCGCATCGTCGACGAGCGCTGGTTCAACCCCAAGGCGGTGATCGGCTTCTGGCCGGCCAATGCGGTCGGCGACGACATCGCGCTCTACACCGGCGAGAGCCGTCAGGAGCGTCTCGCGACGCTGCACGGCCTGCGTCAGCAGCTCTCGAAGCGCGACGGCAAGCCCAACATGTGCCTCTCCGACTTCTTCGCGCCCGAAGGCATCGAACGGCCCGACTATGTCGGTGCCTTCGTGGTCACGGCCGGCGCCGAGGAGGAGCGCATCTCGGAGAAGTTCGCGCGCGACAACGACGATTATCGCTCGATCATGGTCAAGGCGCTGGCCGATCGCTTCGCCGAGGCGCTGGCCGAGCGCATGCACCAGAAGGTCCGCACCGAATTCTGGGGCTATGCGCCCGACGAGACCGTCTCGAACGAGGATCTGATCCGCGAGGAGTATCGCGGCATACGGCCGGCGCCGGGCTATCCGGCCCAGCCCGACCATACCGAGAAGGCGACCCTGTTCGAGCTCTTGCAGGCGGAGGCCCGAGTCGGCGTGAAGCTGACCGAGAGCTTCGCGATGTGGCCGGGCTCGTCGGTCGCGGGCATCTATCTCTCGCATCCGGACGCCTATTATTTCGGCGTCGCCAAGGTCGAGCGCGACCAGGTCGAGGATTATGCGGCGCGCAAGGGCATGAGCATCGTCGAGGTCGAGCGCTGGCTGGCGCCGATCCTCAATTACGAACCGGCGAGCTATCGGCTCGAAGCGGCGGAGTAGGGTGCTCAAAGGTTCCACAGCTCGCGCTTGTTGAATTCCCGGCCCGGCTCGTATAGGCGAGCCGGGCCGGGAGAGCCGGCATGGCGATAGGGGCGGACATGGCCGACGACGATTACGTCTATGACGAGGTGACGGGCGAGTGGCGCCCAGCTTCGGAGATGGCCGCCGCGGCCGCTCCCGGGCGTGCCGAGGTTCGCGATGCCGCCGGGAACGTGCTGGCCGATGGCGACTCGGTGGTCCTGATCAAGGATCTGAAGGTCAAGGGGGCCGGCCAAACGCTGAAGCAGGGCACGGTGATCAAGTCGATCCGCCTGACCGACGATCCCGAGGAGATCGACTGCCGCCATGAGGCGATCAAGGGGCTCGTCCTGCGCACGGAATTCGTCCGCAAGCGCTGAGATGGTGCTGATGTCCTTTCTCATCCGCAAGGCGACCGCGGCGGACCAGCCCCGCATCCACGCGATCCGGATGGGCGTGAGCGAGAATGTCCTCTCCGATCCGTCGAAGGTGACGGATGAAGAGGTCGCCTGGTATCGCGAGCAGGCCATTTTCCTCGTTGCCGAGGTCGATAATGTCGTCGTCGGTTTCACCTGCGCCAATCACCAGACCGGGCTGGTCTGGGCGCTGTTCATGGACAAGGATCATGAGGGGCGCGGGCTCGGCCGGGCGCTGCTCGATGCGGCGCTCGATCGGCTTTTGGCCGCCGGACACGCGCAGGCCTGGCTCACGACCGGAGCGGGAACCCGCGCCGAGCGCTTCTATCTCCGCCATGGTTGGCAGGATATGGGCCGCTCGCGCGACGGGCAGATCGTCTTCGTGAAAACGCTCGGCTGAGGCCTGACGCAAAACGGGCCGCCCCGAAGAACGGCCCGCCGAAGGGATGATCGAAGCCGTATCCGAGTTCAGGCCGGAACGGCCGCGCCGCCGAAATCCTCGCTGGGGCGCGTCTGGCCCTGGACCGCCGCCGGCACCGAGCGCGAGACCGAACGGCGTTCGGAGTCGATCCGCTCGATCAGATAGAAGGCACGTTCGGCACTACCGAGCAGGGCCAGGATCGCGCCGCGCTCGACCCAGGGAAGCTCGGCGCCCAGCCGCAGGCAGCGCTCGCGCAGTTCGAGCAGACCCCTGAGGCGCGGTTCCGCATCGGCGGTGACCGGCGGGTTGACCTGGTCGATCGGGATGATCGCGCGCAGCGCGTCGGCGACCTGATCGACGAGCGTGTCGATGAGGCCCCGGCCGACGGTGCCGAAGGGCTGGCGTTCGATCCGGCGTGCGATCTGGTAGAGCGCCTCGCCGAGGCTGGCGGTCTGGTCCTCTTCCTCGATCAGGCTGGCGACGAGATCAGCGCGGGCATAGGGCATGTCGGCCTTGAACATGCCCGAAGTGTAAGAGCGGATCTCGCGGTTGAGGATGTCGATCGCGGAATAGTGCTCCTCGATCTTCTGGGGCGCGTCGGGCGAGGCCTTGGCGATGTCGAGGAACTTGCGGGCGGCCTCGAGATAGCGGCCGGTCTCGCGCTGCACGGCGGGAACCGCGGTGACCGGGTCGCTCGCGGCGGCAGCCGAGAGATACATCGGCTGGGTGTAATCCTCCTCCTCGTTCGTGGCGGTGGCGCCGACCTTCATCAGGACCCGCTCGAAGACCCCCAGGAAGGGGAACAGGATGGCGGTGTTGAAGATGTTGAAGAAGGTCGAGTACAGGCCGATCGCGACCGGGATGAGCGGGAAGGTTTCCTTGCCGCCGACGATGACGGGCACGCCCGGATCGCCGCCGAACCACTGCATCGCCCAGGTCAGGATATCCATCGAGACGAAGAACAGGGGTATCGTGATGGCGACGCCGATGATGTTGAAGGAGATGTGGAAATAGGCCGCCCGCTTGGCGTTCTTGGTCAGGTTGAGCGAGGCCATCCAGGAGGTGATGGTGGTGCCGAGATCGGCGCCGAGCGAGAAGGCGACGGCGGTCTTCCAGTCGAGGATGCCGGCGGCGCCGAGACCCATGACGATGCCGATCGTGGCCGAGGAGGAGTGGATCATCGCGGTGATGCCCGCCGCGATCAGCACGCAGTAGAGCAGGCCGAGATAGTTGTCGGCGCGCAGCGACGAGATCACGCCCATGACTTCCGGCATGGCGCGCAGAGGGCGCAAGCCGCCGGTCATCAGGTTCAGGCCGTAGAAGATCAGCGCGAAGCCCATGCAGGCCAGCGAGATGTTCTTCACCTTGTCGGTCTTGGCGAAGATGTGGATCAGGGCGAAAATGCCGGCGAGGAACAGGCCCAGCGGGCCAAGCGGCAGCGCGATCAGGCCGTTGCCAAGCGTCGTGCCGATATTGGCGCCCATGATGACCGAGATCGCGGGCCTGAGGCCGATGACGCCGGCATTGACGAGGCCGACGACCATGACGGTCATCGCGGTCGAGGACTGGATGACGCCGGTGATGAAGGTGCCGGCGAGCACGCCCTTGACCGGGGTGCCGGCGATCTTGGCCAGCAGCGCGCGCATCTTGTTGACGGCGAGGTTCTGGATGCCGTTGCTCATGAATTCGAGCCCGAGCATGAATATGCCCAAACCGCCGATGACCGGCACGATGACCTGCGTGAAGATGTCGATCTGCATCTGGGCTCTCCGCCAAACGGACGCTGCGGGCGCCCGACTAAGCTTGTGGTCAGGGCAGCCGTCCGCGAGTCCGAAACGATGCCGGAGCCGGGTTTAGGCTGCAGTTGGCTAGCAATTGATCGATGTGGTTCTAAGACTTCCGCTGCGACAGGCGTGTGACTGTGGAGCCGCCCGGGCGGGCGCTGCGTGTGGGCACCGTGATCATTGCCCCGGCGCCAGACCGATCCTGCGCATTCGCAATGTCTCAGCCATTGTGGACGTCGCGGCGTTGCAACATCTTTGCGGCATCAAACGGTTTCATCCCGACAAAAAGGCTTCGACCATGACCAAGATCGCCATCGTGTTCCATTCCGGCTACGGCCACACCAAGAAGGTCGCCGAGAGCGTGCAGGCCGGCGCGGCCGCGACCGGCGCCAGCGTCGATCTCGTCACGATCGATGCAGAGGGCAATATTCCCGATGCCGGCTGGGAGACGCTCAAGGCCGCCGACGGCATCGTCTTCGGCTCGCCGACCTATATGGGCATGGTCTCCTGGCAGTTCAAAAAGTTCGCCGATGCCTCGAGCAAGCCCTGGTACACGATGGACTGGAAGGGCAAGGTCGCTGCCGGCTTCACCAATTCGGCGACGCTGAACGGCGACAAGTTCTCGACGCTGGCCTATCTCTCGACGCTCGCCGCGCAGCACAAGATGCTCTGGACCGGCACCGGCATGCACCCCTCCAATGCCAAGGCCCACACCCGCGACGACCTCAATAATCTGGGCGGCTATCTTGGGCTGATCACGGCCTCGCCGTCCGATGCCGGTGTCGACGAGATGATCCCGGGCGACCTCAAGACCGCGCAGGCCTTCGGCAAGAACGTTGCCGAGGTGGTCGCGAGCGTGAAGGGCTGAGCCCTTCGCATCGCCTCTCTAGCTTGAGCCGGCTTGCAGGGCCGCGATCCCCAGGAGGGATCGCGGCCCTTGCCTGTTCGACCGGGGCGTTGTTGTCTGGCTCCCTGATCCGGCCTGGCGGAGATCGATCCGCCGGGCGGACTGAACACGACCTCGACAGAAGGTCGGCAACTCAGGGAGAAAGCGCATGACCCTTACACGTCGCGTCGTATTGGGCTCCGGCGGAGCTGCCGCCACCTTGGCTGCAACCGCCTCGCAGGGCCAGCCAGTTGCCTCAGCCAAGACGCCCTTCGACGTCGCCCGGACCACGATCCCGATCGTCGGCTCGCAGGAGGTATTTCCGGTTCGCCGAATCTATTGCATTGGTCGCAACTATGCTGCCCACGCCCGCGAGATGGGCTCCGACCCCACCCGTGAGCCGCCCTTCTTCTTCCAGAAGCCGACCGATGCGATCCAGTTCGTGAAGGCGGGCGAGGTCGGCGACCATCCCTATCCTTCGCTGACGAAGAACTATCACTATGAAGTCGAACTCGTCGCAGCCTTGAAGTCGGGAGGCCGCAACATTCCGATGGACAAGGCTCTCGACCATGTCTTCGGCTATGCGCTCGGCCTCGACATGACCCGGCGGGATCTGCAGCGCGCGCTGGGCGACGAGAAGAAGCCATGGGAGATCGGCAAGAGCTTCGACCGCTCCGCGCCGATCGGGCCGATCCATCCGGTCGGGACTGTCGAGCACTTCACCAAGGGTACGATCTCGTTGTCCGTGAACGGGACGGTGAAGCAGAACTCGAACCTGACCCACATGATCTGGTCGGTGGCCGAGCAGATCTCGAAGCTCTCGGAGGCCTTCGAGCTCAAGGCCGGCGACATCATCTATTCCGGCACGCCGGAGAATGTCGGCCCTGTGGTCAAGGGCGACGTGATCCTGTGCAAGATCGACAATTTGCCGGATCTGTCGATCAGAATCGTCTGAGGCGCCTTGCGCGCCGGTTCAGCCGGCGCGCAAGGATGCAGCCTGCTGGCATTGCGTCTGAGCTGCGGGTTGCGCGACCATGCCGTCGAATACGCGGACACGGTTTGCGCCCGCGGCTTTCGCGACATAGAGCGCGGCATCCGCCTCGGCGAAGAGCTTCTTCGGTTCGTGCCGGTGGCCGGGTTTCAGGATGGCCGCCCCGACGGAGATGCCGATCCCGATGGCCTGCGCACCGCGCGGGATCGGGCGGGCAAGCAGCCTGTGCGCGCCTTCCAGGGTCGCCGCCAAGGCGGCATTGCCGCCGGGGACGCGCAGCAGCAGCGCGAATTCGCAGCCGCCGATGCGCGAAACCAGGACGGCATCCGGGAAAAGCCGAGCCAGCCGCTCGCCGATGCAGCGCAGGCATTCGGTCGCGCCGGCGTGGTTATGAACCTCCCGGATCGTCTCGAAATCATCGACAGACAGCACGGCCACGGCAAATCCATGCAGTCCGTCGGCATGACGGCTGAGTTCGCGGGACGCCTCCTCGAAGGCGCGGCGGTTGGCCAGTCCCGTGAGCGGATCGTTGCCTACCAGCGTAACGAGCCCATCCCACATCTTCTTTTCGGCGGTGATGTCCTGCTTCGAGCCGAAGATGCGGGTAGCCCGTCCCAGTTCGTAGCCGACGCCGACACGCAGGCGCATCCAGCGGCTCTGCCCGGTCGTGCGGATCTGGCAGTCGAGAGAGAAGCCCTTGCCCGTCGCGATTGCGGCGGCGCGCCGCTGCTCCATCTCGCGGCGGCTCTGGCTCTGATAGACGTCGAGCGTGGCGGCGCGTTCCAGCTTCGCGCCGCGTGTCATGCCAAAGAGATCATAGACCTCGTCCGTCCAGGACAGCGTCTGATTGCTCAGATCGCAGGCCCAAGCGCCGATCGCGCCGGATGTCGCCTGCTCGTAGAGGCGGCCGGCGGTGAGGGCGGGGCTTGGCATTTGGTTCAACAGATTTCCCCCCCGGGATCGACAATTTCGCGTTGCGGCCGATGCTAGCCACCGCGGGTTAAGCGACCCTTGCAAGCGAGGTTCGGAATGCCGCGGTCATTCTCTCCGCAGCGCCTCGATCGGGTCGAGCCGCGCGGCCTGCCTTGCGGGGTAGAAGCCGAAGAAGATGCCGATCATCCCGGAAACGCCGATCGCGATCAGCCGTCTCGACCGAGACGACCGAGGGCCTGCTTGCGATAGGCTTCAACCGGTAAGCCTCCGACGCCCCAATCTTCGAGCGCGACCTCATCAATGACGACGAAGGTCGTCGCAGGATTCTTGTTGAGAACCTTGGCGAGAAGATCGGTCGCGCCGGCGATCAGCGCGGCTTTCTGCTCGGGGGTAGCGCCCTCGCGCGTGATCTTGATGTTGACATAGGGCATCGGCAACTCCTGAGGCCGCGAACGTCACGATGACGCAGCGATGTCAAAATGGAAGACCTTGGCGATGATGCGCCACTGCCCGTCGAGCCTGACGAAACTCAGCAGGTCGGTGAAGCGCTTTTCGCCGATCGCGCATTCGACCCGTGCCAGCGCCGTGACCGGACCGGCGAATTCGATCGACAGGATGCGGTCGCGCCGCCCCTCGCCGCGGCTTGCCGGCGAGGCGCGGTTCGCGACCATGGGCAGATAGGCTTCCATGGTCAGATGCGTGAGCCCGCCCTCGCTGGCGCAGGCATAGACCGCCTGCTCGTGGAAGACGCGGCCGAGTTGACCTGCGTTGCTGTCGTACAGGCCATCGAAATAGAGTCCGAGGGTGTCGACGATCTCGGTGAAGCGCGGGTCCATCGCCGCTACGCCGCTAGGCCTTCGGCCTGCATCGCCTGCCGGACGGCCTCGCGTCGGCCGACGCGCTCCAGCAGTGCCTGCAGCCTTGGCCAGGGCGCGAGCGGGATATCTTTGGCCTTGGCCCAGTTCACGACGACGAAGAGGTAGATGTCGGCGACGCTGTAGTGCTCTCCGAGCAGGTAGGCGCGCCCGTCCGCGAGCGTCTTCTCGATATGGCCGAGGCGTTGGGCGATGATTGCGCGCGCCTCGCTGCGGCCATCCGCGCTGGTGGCGGGGCGGAACAACGGCGAGAACGCCTTGTGCACCTCGCTGGCGATGTAGTTCAGCATTTCCTGCAGGCGCGCCCGCTGCAGCGTCGCCGGCTTCGGCGCAAGTCCAGAATCGGCTGCCAGGTCGGCGATGTACTGGACGATCGCGGCGCCCTCGGTCAGGACTGCACCATCGTCGAGCGCGAGTGCCGGGACATAGCCCTTCGGGTTGATCGCGCCATAGTCGGCGCCGGTCGCGGTCCGGCCGGTCGCGAGATCGACCTGTTCGAGAGTGAAGGGCAGACCGGCTTCGCGCAGGGCGATATGCGGCGAAAGCGAGCAGGCTCCAGGGGCGAAGTAAAGCTTCATGGCAGGGGCTCCGGGCGTTGGGATGAGGCACGGCTAGCCCCGCTCGGTAACATCTGTATACATCGTAACTTGTGGTAACCCCATTTTCCGGTATCCTGACGGTAACCGGAGGAAACGTGGCATGGCTTTGAAATTGCGAAGGAACCGGTCGCCCAAGCCGCCATTGACCTGCGATATCGGCACCTGCATGCAGGTGCTCGGCGGGGCCTGGACCCCCAACATCGTCTGGTTCCTTTCAGGTGGGCCGCGCCGCTTCGGCGAGCTCAGGCGCGACATCCCGACCATTTCCGCCAAGATGTTGAGCGCGCGCCTCAAGGCGCTGGAGAGCAGGGGCGTGGTGACGCGCCGCGTGGCGCCGACCTCGCCGCCCTCGGCCGAATACAGCCTCAGCGATCTCGGCCGGGATTATGTGCCGGCGATCATGGCGATCGCCGAGGTCGGCGCCAGGCTCAAGGCCAGAGCCGCGGCCGAGGCCGAGGCCGCATAAGACGCTATTCCCGCCGCAGCGCCTCGATCGGGTCGAGCCGCGCGGCCTGCCTTGCAGGGTAAAAGCCGAAGAAGACGCCGATCATGCCGGAGACACCCACCGCGACGAGGATCGTCTCGATCGAGACCACGGACGGCCAGCCGGCGATGTTGGCGATGGTCAGGGCCGAGCCGATGCCGAGCGCGATGCCGACCGCGCCGCCGATGGTGGCGAGCGTCGTCGCCTCGATCAGGAACTGCGCCAGCACGTCGCGCTGCCTGGCGCCGACCGCAAGCCGCAAGCCGATCTCGCGGGTGCGCTCGGTCACCGAGACCAGCATGATGTTCATGATGCCGATGCCGCCGACGAGAAGCGAGACGCCGGCCACCGCCGCCAGCAGCCAGGACAGGGTGGTCGCGGCTTGCGTCGCCGTGTTGGCGATCTCGGTCAGGTTGCGAACAATGAAGTCGTCGTCCTGATCGGCCATCAGCCGGTGGCGCTGGCGCAGAAGCGCGCCGGTCTGCTCGATGCCGGGCGCGATCGCGCCCTCATTGGCGAACTTGACCATGATCGTCTGGACCGAGCGGTCACGGGCATAGTTGCGGCCGATGATGCGGCGCCGGCCGGTATCGAGCGGCACAAAGATGACGTCATCCTGGTCCTGGCCGAGCGCGGACTGGCCCTTGGGCGCCATCACGCCGATGACCTTGAAGGGCACGTTGCGGATGCGGAACTGCTGGTCGAGCGGGTTCTGCTCGCCGAACAGGTTCTTCGCCACGGTCTGGCCGATGATCGCGACGATCTCGCCCTTGCGAAGCTCTTCCGGCTCGAACAGGCGGCCTTCCGCGACATCCCATTCGCGCGCCGCGAAGAAATCGAGATCGGTCGCCGTGATCTGCGTCGACCAGTTGGCGCCGGCATAGACGGCCTGGGCGCGGGTGAAGATCACGGGCGCTGCCGCCAGCACATCCTCGACCTCCTTCAGGATCGCGCCCGCATCCTCGTCGGTCAGCGTCGAAGAGGCGCCGGCGCCGAGCCGCGCGCCGCCTTGCGTGACGTTGCCGGACTGGATGATGGCGAGATTGGCGCCGAGCGACTTGATCTGCGAGGTGACGCGTTCGCGCGCACCCGAGCCGATCGCCACCATCGCGATCACGGCGGCGACGCCGATGATGATACCGAGCATGGTCAGGGCCGAGCGCAGCGCGTTGGCACCGATCGCGGTCAGGGCCGAGCGGATGGCTTCGAAGATGCTCATGGCAGGGCCTCTACCCGGCGCGCGGTGTCAGCGTGGAACTCCGTCTCCGGATAGACCGGCGGGGCCGCGTCGAGTGCGGCCAGCGCCGCGCGGGCATCGGCCGGCTGCTGGCGCTGGTCGCTGAGGAGGTGGCCGTCGCGGAAGCGGATGACGCGGCGGGCATGGCGCGCCACTTCGGCGTCATGGGTGACGAGGACGACGGTGACGCCCTCGCGGTTGAGGTCCTGGAAGAGTGCCAGGATCTCCAGCGCGGTGCGGCTGTCGAGCGCGCCGGTGGGCTCGTCGGCCAGCAGCAGGCGCGGCTCGTTAACCAGCGCACGCGCTATGGCGACGCGCTGCTGCTGGCCGCCGGACAGCTGCATCGGGCGGTGATGGGCGCGCTCGGCGAGGCCGACGCGACCCAGCGCCGCCAGCGCCCGTTCGCGCCGCGCCTTGCGGTCGGCTCCGGCATAGACCATCGGCAATTCGACATTGGCGCAGGCATCGACGCGCGGCAGCAGGTTGAACTGCTGGAAGACGAAGCCGAGCTTGCGGTTGCGGAGTTCCGCCAGACCGTCACTGCCCAGCGTTTCGACCGCGACCCCGTCGAGCCGGTAATGACCGCCCGTCGGCCGGTCGAGGCAGCCGATCAGGTTCATGAAGGTCGATTTGCCCGAGCCCGACGGCCCCATTACCGCGACAAGTTCGCCCGCCTCGATGTCGAGCGAGACCCGGTCCAGCGCCGTGACGCGGCCGGAGTCGAGGTCATAGACGCGGGAGAGTTCGCGGGCTTCGATCAGGGGCATGGGGCGCGCTCCGCGTGGTGCGGTGAGAGCGTCATTCTCGGGCGAAGCGCAGCGTAGACCCGAGAATCTCCTGACCAGAAGCAACTGGTGTCCGAGATGGTCGGGTCAAGCCCGACCATGACGCCCGTGGTGCCGGCGCGGTCCTTGGCCATCAGAACAGCCGCGGGCCGCGCACC